>URAM01000006.1 GCA_900545815.1 uncultured Eubacteriales bacterium
AGTCCATTTCGCCGTGGAAATCCTCCACGCCCTGGATGTCGATGAAGGTCTGGAAGGCGCCGTTGTCGTCCTGGATCAGGCCGCAGGAGATGCCGGCGACGGGAGCGGTGATGGGCACGCCGGCGTCCATCAGTGCCAGGGTGGAACCGCAGACGGAACCCTGAGAGGTGGAGCCGTTGGAGGACAGGACCTCGGAGACCACACGGATGGCGTAGGGGAAGTCAGATTCGGAGGGCAGGACGGGCAGCAGAGCCTTTTCAGCCAGAGCGCCGTGGCCATACTCTCTCCGGTTGGTGGAGCGGCCCCCTCTTGCCTCGCCGACGGAGTAGCCGGGGAAGTTGTAGTGGTGCATATAGCGCTTGGATTCTTCCTCCCAGATGTTGTCCAGCTTCTGGCTCATGGACAAGGTGTTCAGAGTGCAGATGGACAGGACCTGGGTCTGACCACGAGTGAACATACCGGAGCCATGTACCTTGGGCAGCAGACCCACTTCGGCAGCCAGAGGACGAATTTCATTGGAAGCACGACCGTCCACACGGTGACCTTCCAGGAGCCACTTCTTGACGATCTTCTTCTGGAATTTGTAGGTAATCTCCTCCATATACTGATCCATATCCGGATATTCTTCCAGGAACTGCTCATGGAGGTGGTCGATGAGGACGTTCCAGCGGGCTTCCCGCACGTTCTTGTCATCGGTATCCATAGCGGCCATGGCTTCTTCCATACCGAAGTCCAGGATCTTCTGGAACAGCTCTTCGTTAAAGTCCGCATGGGGATAGTCGAACTTTTCCTTGCCGATCTCAGCCACCATCTGGTTGATGAGGGCGACCTGCTTCTTGGCTTCCTCGAAGCCTTTTTCGATGCCGTCCAGCATAACCTCGTTGGAGACCTGGTTGGCGCCAGCTTCGATCATGACCACTTTTTCGCCGGTAGCCACCACGGTGGTCAGCATTTCGCTGACCTTGCGCTGTTCCTGGTTGGGGTTGATGATGATCTTGCCGTCCACATAACCCACGTTGACGCAGCCCACGGGGCCGTTCCAGGGGATGTCGGAGATAGCCAGAGCGGCGGAGGTGCCGATGGTGGCAGCGATCTCAGGCTGGCAGTCATAGTCCACGCTCAGGACGGTGCAGACCACGGCCACGTCATTGCGGAAGTCGCTGGGGAACAGAGGACGGATGGGGCGGTCGATGCAGCGGGAAGCCAGGATAGCATTCAGGCCGGGACGGCCTTCCCTGCGCATGAAGGAGCCGGGGATGCGCCCCACAGCGTACAGCTTTTCCTCAAAATCCACGGACAGAGGGAAGAAGTCGATGCCGTCTCTGGGACGGGGGGCGGCGGTAGCGGTGCAGAGCACGGTAGTCTCGCCGTAGCGGACGACCACAGCGGCGTTGGCCAGCTCACAGACCTTGCCCACCTCCAGCTTCAGGGGGCGGCCAGCCAGCTCCATCTCATATACCTTGTAATTGGGGAACTGTCGCTTGGTGATGATAGTAGACATAGATTGTCCTCCTTTTCAAAAAGATAGAAGGGGACAGGGGCGCTCTTTAGCACTTGAAGGCAGGTCCGCTGCACGCGGGCACATCTTCAACTGCTAAAAGGCGAAAGATCCCTGACCCCAATCGCGGTTTATGCACACCCTCTACAAAGAAAAGGTATCAGCCTGTTGAAAACAGCAGCTATATCGTATCGCAATGCAAAGTCTCACAGAGTTCCGTCATCTTAGATGACGGAAGAAAGTGCAATCCGGAAAAAACTAGCGGCATATACGTCAGTTTTTTTCCGCTCAGACTGGTAAGTCTGCAAACGCAGTGAGTGCATACACCAGGCTGCATTCTTCGCAAAAATGCCTGCATTTTTGCGAGAGGGCGTATTTACTTGGAGAGGCTGCCGAAAGGGAATTTCGGCAGCCTCTCAAGGGCAGAAGCTGCCCAGACGTCAGACTTACTTACGGATACCCAGCTTAGCGATCAGAGCACGATAGCGTTCGATGTCCTTCTTTGCCAGATAGTCCAGCAGCTTACGGCGCTTACCGACCATCTTCAGCAGGCCGCGGCGGCTGTGGTTGTCGTGCTTATGCACCTTCAGGTGCTCGGTCAGCTGCTGGATGCGAGCGGTCAGGATCGCGACCTGGACTTCAGGAGAGCCAGTGTCGTTTTCGTGGGTCTTGTTTGCCTCGATAACGGCAGATTTTTCTTCTTTGCGGATCATGGTAAATTCCACCTTTCTTATATTTCACGCCCGCAGGGCTGAGTCCCGGGCAGGTGAATCACGATGGTATCGTTGTATCCCCAAACCAAGCCCCAGGGTCTGTTGTGCCCACCCCAATGACGTGGGCACACCATTAAAAAGGATACCACATCCGACGCTGGTTGTAAAGCAAAAAATTTCTAGCCTTTTTGCGCAAGTTTTCCACAGATCCTTTCGATTGAAGCACATTTGTCCTTGTCCCGCGCACTATCTAAATATGTTGTCCACCTGCACAAGGGAGGTGCTGAAAATTTGTGAAAATTTTGTCGTTATTTTGTGAATTTTCTCTTGTATTGCTTGTGCTTTCATGGTACATTATAAGGACGAAGTTTTCCCCTGTTGTGCGGCTGTGCAATAGCGCGGCCAAGAGGATCACAGCATGGGTTGGCTGTCTGTAGAAAAGGATTTGAGTCAGGGCTCAAGTCCTTTTCATTTTTCCCCTTCATATACACACCATACAGTACCACATCCAGCCCACGCTCAACACCGTCATCGCCCCCGTGAACAAGCGCTCCGTCCAGATGCTCACCTGTTCCAGCCACTCTGGGATACCCGGCGTATGTTCCCATCGGGTGTGCGGTTTCGTCGGCTGTGCAGGGAGATAATCTTTCAGGTAGAGCATCTGTCCCAGCGGCACGCTGCTCCGGCTCTGTCTTGCTGCTGCATTCTGCTTCATCAATCCTACCTCCTGTACTTCTGTATGATGGCTTGTCCTTCTGATTCTATTATACAAAAGTCCCAGTCCAGAAAAACGGACTATGCCCCTTCACGGGGCATTTTTTTCGTCCTGTTTTCCGTTTCTTTTCCAGTGATAGGAAATTGCCCCAAAGGATCGTTTGGGATTCATTCCTTCTATGGCCAGCAGCCGGTTATACTTCGCCACCCGTTCCCCTCGGCTGGGTGCGCCGGCCTTGATCTGCCCGCAGCCAGCAGCCACAGCCAAATCGGCCAGAAACGAGTCGCAAGTCTCCCCGCTCCGGTGGGAGAGCACCACCCCGTATCCGGCAGCCTGTGCCAAAGCGATGGTTTCCATGGTTTCGGTCAAGGTGCCGATCTGGTTGGGTTTGATGAGCACGGCATTGGCAGCATTCCTCCGGATGCCGTAAGCCAGCCGAGCGGGATTGGTAACAAACAGATCATCTCCTACCAGCTGGATTCTATCCCCCAGCTGCCGGGTCAACGTCTGCCAGCCTGTCCAGTCCTCCTCCCCTGCCCCATCCTCCATGGAGCAGATGGGGTAGCGGCTGACCCAGCTTCGCCAGCGGTCTAACAGCGCCTCTCGGGACAAGGTCTGTCCGGATTTGGTCAGGACATATCCTGCCTCAGATGCCCACTCCGAAGCGGCACAGTCCAGCGCAATGCAAAAATCCTCCCCTGGCCGATAGCCGGCCTGTTCCCCCGCCTTCAAGAGGGCTTCAATGGCCGCCTCGTCAGAGGGCAAGTTGGGCGCGTAACCCCCCTCGTCTCCCACGCCCTGAGCTGGGGTGCCCAGCTCTGCCAAGGTGGCTTTCAAGGTGTGGAAGATGCGGCTGCACAGGTGCAGCGCCTGGGCGAAGGTTTCCGCCCCCACCGGCACCACCATGAATTCCTGCACTTCCAGGTTATTGGCTGCGTGCGCACCGCCGTTCAGAATATTCATCATCGGCAGCGGCAGCCGACTCCTGCCCACGCCCCCCAGGTACTGATACAAGGGCAGACCAGCCGCCAGCGCCGCCGTGCGGGCGGCGGCTAGGGAGACGCTCAACATGGCATTGGCTCCGAACCGCCCTTTGTTTTCTGTGCCGTCTAGTTCGATCATGGCTCGATCTAAGCGGGTCTGCTCCCGCACATCCCAGCCCTGCAGCGCCTGGTTTAGCTCTGTCCGGACGTGCTCCACCGCCTTGCGCACCCCTTTGCCGCCATAGCGGCTGGGGGCACCGTCCCGCAGCTCCACCGCCTCATGGGCGCCGGTGGATGCGCCGGAGGGTACGGAGGCTGTGCCTTGGACGCCGCTGTCCAAGGTCACGGTGGTTTCAATGGTGGGGTTGCCTCGGGAATCCAAGATCTCCCGTGCGTCAACCTGCGCAATGCGCCACTGTTTGTTCATCTTTTTACCCCTTTTCCGTGTGATTTCTTTCAGTATGCCCGAATGGAGCGCAGAAAAAACAGCCACTCCTCAACAAGGAGGAGTGGCTGCTTTCTGTTTTCGCATTGTGTCAGACGATGAGGGTTTTCCCGTTCATCTCTGCCGGCTTTTCCAGACCCATCAGATCCAGCATAGTGGGGGCAATATCGGCCAAAATACCATCTCGGAGCTGGACGCTGGCGCCAACGATGCAGAAGGGCACCGGATTGGTGGTGTGGGCAGTCATGGGAGACACGCCGTCGTCCTGGAACATCTGTTCGCTATTGCCATGGTCGGCAGTGATGAGGGTGATGCCCCCCATCTTGCTGGTGGCTTCCACCACCTGTCCCACGCAGCGATCCACCGTCTCCACCGCCAAGCGCGCAGCTTCGTAGACGCCGGTATGCCCGACCATATCGCAGTTGGCGAAGTTGAGGATGATGACATCATAGTTGCCGCTTTCAATCCGTTCCACGCAGGCAGCAGCTACTTCGTTGGCGGACATATCCGGCTTCATGTCATAGGTAGCCACCTTAGGAGATGGGATGAGCACACGATCCTCTCCGGGGAACACAGTTTCCACGCCGCCATTGAAGAAGAAGGTCACATGGGCATACTTTTCCGTCTCTGCAATGCGCAGCTGGGTCAGCCCCAACTTGGAGATGTACTCCCCAAAGACATTTTTCAGTGCTTCACTGGGGTAGGCCACTTCCACGTTGGGCATACTGGCATCGTAACAAGTGGTGCAGACGAACTGAAGGGGGAAAAAGCCCTTTTTCCGCTCAAATCCAGCAAAGTCCGGATCCACCAGGGTGCGGGTGATCTGCCGTGCCCGATCAGGACGAAAGTTCATGAAAATCACGGTGTCATTGGGCTGGATCTCCGCATCCTTTACACAGACCACAGGAGTCATGAACTCATCGGTGACTTCCTTGTTATAAGAGCCTTGCACAGCGTCCAGTGGGTCGGGGATATAAGTCGCTTCCCCGTAGACCATAGCCGCATAGGCTTTTTCCGTCCGATCCCAGTTGGTGTCCCGATCCATGGCATAGTATCTGCCCTGAACGGTGACGATCTGGGCACCGTATTGCTTGCAATACGCCTGCATCTGTGCCACGAAGCCTTTCCCCGAAGTAGGCGGCACGTCACGGCCGTCCAGGAAGCAGTGGACATAGATTTTCGGGCAGCCCAGCTGGGCTGCCATCTTCACCGCCGCCTGGATGTGGGTGATGTAGGAGTGTACGCCGCCATCGGACAGCAAGCCCATGATGTGGACAGCCGTCCCCTGATCTTTGGCAGCCAGCATAGCCTTCTGGTAGGCCGGATTCTGGAAGAAGGTGCCCTGGTCGATGTCCCGGGAGATCTTGGGCAGATCCTGATAGACCACACGGCCTGCGCCAATATTGGTGTGCCCCACCTCGCTGTTGCCCATTTGCCCTGCTGGCAGACCTACATCAATGCCGGAAGCAGAGAGCTTGCTGGTGGGATTTTCGGCAAAGAGCTTATCCAGGACGGGAGTGGGGGCAGACTTGATTGCATTGCCCAGTTCTTCATCCCGCAGTCCGAAGCCGTCCATGATAATCAATGTTGTCGGTGTTTTCATGTGGAACCTCTCTCTCAACGCCAGCGCAGCCGCTGAACGCAGCTTATGCCGGTTGACTCAAGTGTATTCAGAACAAATACGGATCGGGCGGGGGAAAGACCCTGCCCGATGCTGCGATGGCAGCCAGCCAGGGGGTTATTCCTGGTTGGCTGCGTTGATGATCTCGGTAAACTTCTTGGGCACCAGGGAGGCGCCGCCGATGAGACCGCCGTCCACGTCCGGCTGTGCCAGCAGGTCATGAGCGTTGTTCTCATTCATGGAGCCGCCGTACAGAATGGTCACGCTCCGCGCCACCCGTGCGCCGTACAGCTTGCGGATCACCGTGCGGATCTCCTCGCAGACTTCATTGGCCTGCTCTGCCGTTGCGGTGTCACCGGTGCCGATGGCCCACAGGGGTTCGTATGCAATGACCACATGCCGGATCTTTTCGGCAGGGATGCCAGACAAAGCGGTTTTCACTTGCAGGTCGATGACCTCTTTGGTCACGCCCAGCTCCCGCTGTTCCTTGGACTCGCCCACACAGATGATGGGGTACAGCCCTGCGTCAATGGCGGCGTGTGCCTTGCGGTTGACGATGATGTCATTGTCATTCCAGTACTGACGGCGTTCGGAGTGACCGATGATCGTGTACTTCACGTTCAGTTCTTTGAGCATGGCGGCGGAGACCTCGCCAGTGAAAGCACCATGTTCTTCAAAATGGATGTTCTGGGCACCGATCATCACGCGGGTGTCCTTAAATGCCTTCTGAGCGGCCGGAATATTTACAAAGGGGACACACAGGAGAATATCACACCATTTTGCCTTGGGCAGCATGGTCTTTAATTCGTCCGCAAACGCCTTGGTCTCAGAAGCGGTCTTATTCATCTTCCAGTTACCGGCGATAATGGTTTTACGGTATCTTCTATTCATGATAAAATTCCCTCTTTCTATCATTTCATGCGCGCAGATACGGTTCTGTCGCCATGGGATTTGTCTATTGCGCGCTCCATTCTATGCCGGGATGCAGAAAAGCGCCGGTTGGCGCACTTTGGGGAGAGCTGCGCCTAATCCCCAGTTCCCTGCTGTCATCTCCTCGGGCTCCTCAAAACCTGGCCGTTTCAAGGAACCCAAAGGAGCTGTCGCTTTATGCTTATTCTTTATCCATCAGCGCCGCTACACCAGGCAGTTCCTTGCCCTCCATAAATTCCAGAGAAGCGCCGCCGCCGGTGGAGATGTGGGTCATCTTGTCGGCAAAGCCCATCTGCTGGACTGCTGCGGCGCTGTCGCCGCCGCCGATGATGGTGATGGCATCGCTGTCCGCCAAAGCCTGTGCTACAGCACGGGTGCCTTCGGCAAAGGCAGGGAACTCAAAGACGCCCATGGGGCCGTTCCAAATGACAGTACCTGCGCCCTGGATGGCCTGTGCATAGAGCTTCCGCGTCTCAGGCCCAATGTCCATGCCCATTCTGTCGGCAGGAATCTTCCCGGCGGGATACACTTCGGGCTTGGCGTCTGCGGAGTACTCTGCGGCGCACACGTTGTCCACTGGCAGCAGGAGCTTAACGCCCTGATCAGCCGCCTTTTGGATCATCTCGTTGGCATAATCCACCCAGTCTTCTTCCAGCAGAGAGGTGCCGATCTGGCCGCCCTGTGCCTTAGCAAAGGTGTAAGCCATGCCGCCGCCGATGATAACGGTGTCGGCAAGCTCCAGCAGGTTGTTGATGACGCCGATCTTTGAGGAGACCTTGCTGCCGCCCAGGACAGCCACCAGGGGACGCTTGGGGTTGGCCAGGGCGCCGCCGATGATCTCCAGTTCCTTCTGGATGAGGAAACCGGACACGGCAGGCAGATAGTTGGCCACACCGGCGGTAGAGGCGTGAGCACGGTGGACGGTGCCGAAAGCGTCGGAAACGTAGATATCCGCCATATCAGCCAGTGCCTTGGCGAAAGCAGGGTCGTTCTTCTCCTCCCCCGGTTCAAAGCGCAGGTTCTCCAGCAGCATGATCTGGCCAGGCTGGAGTGCAGCGGCCTTGGCGGTGGCATCGGGGCCGATGACGTCAGCGGTCAGGGGCACATCTTGCCCCAACAGCTCGCTCAGGCGCTTTGCCACGGGAGCCAGGGTCAATTCTTCCTTCCACTTGCCCTTGGGCTTGCCCATATGAGAGCAGGCAATGACTGCCGCATTCTGTTCCATCAGATAGCGGATGGTGGGCAGCGCCTCTCGGATACGCTTGTCATCCAGGATGGTGCCGTCATTGCTCTTGGACATGGGTACGTTAAAGTCGCAGCGCAGCAGAACTTTCTTGCCTGCCACATCAATGTCAGTAACCGTTTTCTTGTTGTAGTTCATCTTTCCTACTCCTTTCCAATCCCTTACCATAAAAAAGCGTCTAAACCGGTTCCATCTCCACCATTTCCCCCTCTCCAGTCAAACCTGGAAACCCTTGCTGCCGCAAAGCCTCATAGGCCAGGACAGCGGCGGAATTGGACAGGTTCAGGCATCGCGCACCCGAAACCATCGGGATGCGGACACAACGATGATAGTATTCGGTACGGAACCACGCGGGCAGACCGGCGGTCTCTTTCCCGAAAAAGAGGTAGCAGTCCGGCTCATACTGCACCTGCGTATAGCTCTGAGGTGCTTTGGAACTGGCCAGCCACAGGCAATCTTTGGCATCTGGATGGTGGACAAAAAAATCCGCCAGATCCTCGTAAACAGTGACGGACACCTGGCTCCAATAGTCCAGCCCTGCCCGCCGCACTGCTGACGCACTGACGTCAAAGCCCAAAGGGCGAATCAAATGCAGACTGCTTTTGGTCACGGCACAGGTACGGGCGATATTTCCAGTATTCTGCGGAATCTCCGGCTCTACTAACACGATATGCACCACGAACCATGCACCTCCCCATTCAACTTCTCTGGCTGAGTGCGTCTGTTTGCTCTCCACTCACTCTGCCAAGAAATCATTTTTAGTACGGTCTATTCTAGCCCAATTCCATTTGAAAATCAACACCATTTTACGCTTTTTCCTGGAAGAATGTCAGTATTTTTGCCCATATCCATGAAAAATCTTTGTTTTTCTCAAAAATAGTCCTATACTGAACCATCGGGAACTTACCCAGCGAAAAGGCAGATTTTACCACCCTCCCAGCAAGGAGGGAAAAAAGCAGGATTGCTTGCAAATCGCAAAAAGGCACTGTCCGTGGAGCTGTTTCGTTCCAGCTTGGCGTTCCCTCCTGCCTTCTTCCGAATTTCACTGGTATCCCTGTTCGACATCAGGCACCCATTTTTTCTATTTTCCGTCATAGGCAGATCAGCAGTGAGCCTCCTGTCCGATTTCCTAGGCACCTGCTATGAGTGCCACCTGCTGCGCCAATCGAAAACGAGGCCAGACACAAGTTGTGTCTGGCCTCGTTGGGTTTTCGAAAAAGCCGCTTCAAACTTATTCCACAGGAACCGTCCAGCCCTTGGTGTCCTCGATCTTGCCCCACTGGATGCCGGTGAGGGTGTCGTAGAGCTTCTGGGTCAAGGGGCCGATCTTACCATCGGAAATGTGGGCGATCTTGTCCATCCACTTCAGTTCCTTGACCGGAGAAACCACCGCTGCGGTGCCGGTGCCAAAGACCTCCTCCAGCTTGCCGTCTTCGGCAGCCTTCATGATGTCAGCAATAGCCAATCTGCCTTCAATGACTTCATAGCCCCAATCACGGCACAGCTCGATGCAGCTGCGGCGGGTGACGCCAGGCAGGACGGTGCCCACGCAGGGGGCGGTGTAGATCTTGCCGTCGATCTTGAACATGATGTTCATGGCGCCGACTTCTTCCACATACTTCTTTTCTACGCCGTCCAGCCACAGCACCTGGGCATAGCCCTGCTGTTCGGCCAGGTCGCCGGCCTTGATGGAAGCTGCGTAGTTGCCGCCGCACTTGCAGAAGCCAGTCAGGCCGGGTGCTGCACGAATATACTCATCTTCAACGTAGATGCGCACAGGCGCCAAACCCTCGGCATAGTAAGCGCCGGAGGGAGAGGTGATGATGCAGAAGCGATAGTGCTTAGACGCATGGACACCCAGACCCACATCGGTAGCGATCATGAAGGGGCGGATATACAGGGAAGTGCCATCGGTGTGGGGCACCCAGTCCTGATCCACCTTTACCAGCGCCTTGACAGCCTGCACAAAGTCCTCCACGGGGATATTGGGCATACACATACGGTCAGCGGAGTCATTGCTGCGCTGGGCGTTGCAGTCCGGGCGGAAGAGCTGAATCTTGCCTTCTGCGGTACGATATGCCTTCAGACCTTCGAAGATCTCCTGGGCGTAGTGGAACACTACCGTAGCCGGATCCATCTGGAAGGGCTGATAGGGAATGATTCTGGCGTCATGCCAGCCATTGTCCGGATCATAGTCCATGACAAACATATGGTCGGAAAATTCCTTGCCGAAGCCCAGTTTGCTCTCATCAGCAGGCTTTGCCTTCGGGGTCTTAGTCAATTCAACACGGATATCCAACATAAAAGGTGCCTCCCTTAACAATATCAATCATCACCTTTTCAGAGGAACCTGAGAAAAGGGCGATTCTGTTTCGCTGTTATTGTATCATACAACCAACCAAATAGCCAGACTGTATCGTATGATACATTTTCTCCCACATTTCGTCCCTTTTTCCCGTTCTTCCCCTTCTTTCAGGGGAAAGTTCACAAAATAAGGTTGTTTTTTTTCGTCCCTTCTTCCATAATAGGAGTATTCTTTCTGTCATATTTTGTCCAACGGGAGTGAACGCATATGAAAACACTTCTCTTCATCTATAATCCCGCCGCCGGCAAGGCCAAGATCACCAGCGCACTAGGGGAAGTGACCGCCCTGTTTCAAAAGGAGGACTGGCTGGTCACTCTGTACGCCACCAAAGCGGCCGGAGACGCCACAAAGGCCGCCCAGGAGCTGGGCAGCTCCTATGATCGCATCATCTGTTCCGGCGGTGACGGCACCCTCAGTGAGGTGGTCACCGGTCTCATTCACGGTGGGCTCAAGCAGCCCTTGGGGTATCTCCCCGCCGGCAGCACCAACGATTTCTCCAAGACCCTCCGCCTCCCTGCCAACCTCTGCAAGGCAGCGGCCATTGCGGCAGCAGGGGAACCCTTTGCCTGTGATATGGGACAGTTCAACGACAGCCACATCTTTGTCTATGTGGCCGCCTTTGGCCTGTTCACCAACGTGGCCTATGAAACGCCCCAGGAGATCAAGCAGATCTTAGGGCACGCAGCTTATGTGCTGAAAGGCATCCAGAGTCTGACCGACATCACCAGCTACTCCATGACCATCCAGCATGACGGCATTGTAGAGGAAGGGAACTTCATCTACGGCATGGTTTCCAACTCTGTTTCTGTGGGTGGTTTCCAAGGGATGAAGAACCACGATGTGATTTTGGATGACGGCAAGTTTGAAGTGCTGCTGGTGGAGACGCCCACCTCCCTGGCACAGCTGAACACCATCATCGCCGCCCTGCTGGCTCGAACCCCCAATGAGAAGGTTCGCTCCTTCCAGACCAGCAGCATCTCCTTCCACTGCAATACGCCGGTGGCATGGACGCTGGACGGAGAATATGGCGGAAATCATGAGGATAGTTATGTGGAGATCCTGCCCCAAGCGGTGCAGATGATCCGAGGGAGGGATACGGTATGACCGACACCATTGCTGCCATTGCCACTGGCTGCGCCCGGACGGCTATTGGCATCCTACGCATCTCCGGACCGGAGGCGCATCAAGTGCTGGCCAGGGTATTTACCCCCTTCGCCGGAAAGACCCCCTTGCTGGAGCGCCCAGCGCAGACGTTGATCTATGGTCAGCTCCATGACGCTCATGGCGCTGTGTTGGATCACTGCTTGGCCACCTTCTCTGTGGCTCCCGCCAGCTACACCGGCGAGGACACGGCGGAATTGCAGTGCCACGGCTCCCCCACCATGCTGGCCGCTGGCCTGGAAGCCTTGTTCGCCGCTGGCGCCCGACAAGCCAAGGCAGGGGAATTTACCCGCCGCGCCTTTTTGAACGGCAAGATGGATCTGACCCAGGCGGAAGCGGTGGTCGATCTGATCGATGCTGAGACGATCTCCGCTGCCAAGAACGCTGTGGGACAGCTCTCCGGTGCGATGGGGAAGAAGATTGACGGGATCTACAATCAACTGGTCGATCTCTTGGCGCATTTCCATGCGGTGCTGGACTACCCCGATGAGGACATTGAGCCCTTTGAAGCGGAGGAGATTGCTCAGAGCGTGAGCAAGGCCGCCCAAGACCTAGCTGCCCTCCGTGCCACCTATCATCGAGGGAAACAGCTGACCCAAGGTGTTCCCTGTGCCATCGTTGGCCGTCCAAATGCGGGAAAAAGCTCCCTGCTCAACGCCATTCTGGGCTATGACCGCGCCATCGTCACCGACATCCCCGGCACCACCCGGGACACGGTGGAGGAAAAGGCCGTGCTGGGCGGCGTACTGCTGCGGCTGATCGACACGGCCGGTCTGAGAGAGACTGGCGATGTGGTGGAACAGATGGGCGTGCGCCGGAGCCTGGACGCTTTGGAGCGGGCAGAGCTGGCCCTGGTGGTGCTGGACGGCAGCGCCCCGCTGGATGACAACGACAGGATGGTGCTGGACGCCGCCGGTCAGGTGGAGGAGTGCATCGTTCTGGTGAACAAATCCGATCTGCCCCAGCAGGCCGATCTGTCCAATCTGACGCAAGCGCCCCTGGTCATCAGCGCCAAGGAAGGCTCTGGTCTGGACGCACTGGAGACGGAGATTGCCCAACGGTTCCCGTCTGGCACGGAACAGCAGGGAGAACTGCTGACCAACGCCCGACAGGCGGAAGCTGCCCAGCGGGCGGAACAGGCACTGGAAGCGGTGCGAGACGGGCTGAAGTCTGGGATGTCTCCCGATGCCGTGCTCTCCGATGTAGAGTTCGCTATGACCGCCCTGGCTGAGGTCACGGGGCGGCGGATCACCGAAGATGTGACCGCCCGCATCTTCTCCCGTTTCTGTGTGGGGAAGTAACTTTGTCTCCGTTCTGTTCCAATTTTTTCATCCTTTTGTTTCCCTTTTGGTCTTGAAAATCCCCCCAGCGCGTATATAATAATTCGATACCATTCAAACCCTGTGAAAAGAGGACGATCCCTTTATGATTACTACTTTTTGCCCCAAGTGTCATCGCCCCTATGACGTGAGCCTGGGGGAGTGCCCGGTTTGCAGTCGAAAAGCAGCCGCGGAACAAAATCAGGCCAAGGCACGAAAAAAAATATCGCTGGTGGGCAAGCGCAGTCATCCTGCCCCCAAGCCGCCCAAAGAACATCTCTCCCCAGAGACGCCCAAACGGCACATCACACCGCCGAAAAAGACGGATCCGGATGCTACGATGATCTTAGATCACCCACTGATCCTGGACACCCCTCCGGCGGCGCCAGAGCCTGCGGCACCTACGCCCCCTCCTGCCGCTGGGAGGGGCAGCAAAAAGAGACAGCGGCGTGAGATCCCCATCCTCGCCCTTCTGCTCTGCATTGTCATTCTGTTCCTGCTCGTGGTTGGCGGCGCAGCCGTTATGCGCGGGCTGGACGGCAGCACGGCGGACACTTCCGCTCCTACATCCAGTCAAGCAGAGCCGGACAAGAAAGAGGACACCAAGAAGGACGAAAAAAAGGACACCAAGACGGATAACAAAACTGACGACCCGAATGATACCACTACGGATAACAACACAGGCGGCAACACCCAGACGCCCACGGAACCCACGACCCCCACGGAGCCGACCACCCCTACGGAGCCGACGGAACCCACAACGCCTACAGAGCCGACCACCCCTACAGAGCCGACGGAACCCACAACCCCTACAGAGCCGACTACCCCTACGGAGCCCACAACGCCCGGTGAAGGCGGCGGCACTACGACGACAGACCCAACAACGCCAGCAGAATAAGGCTTTGTTGGGATAGAAAAAGAGAGAGGAAACCATAACATCATGAACCAAGAACTGTTTTTACTGAAGATGGGCGAGATCGTCCTGAAGGGTCTGAACCGCCGCCGGTTTGAGGAGCGGCTGATGGGCAACCTTCAGCGCCGTCTCCACCCCTACGGCCGCTTCCGCGCCATCTCCCGCCAGTCCATCGTCTATGTGGAACCGCTGGAGGAGACCTGTGATCTGGACGGCGCATGGGAGTCCATGAAGCAGCTGTTCGGCATTGTGGGGCTATCCCGTGCCAAATCCTGCGAGAAGAATCCGGACGCCTTTTTTCAGGCCGCCTGTGCCTATCTGGATGAGGATCTGAAAAACGCCAAGAGCTTCAAAGTAGAGTCCAAGCGCAGCGACAAGACCTTCCCCATGACTTCCATCGAGTTGAGTCAGTATGTAGGCGGTCTGCTCTCGGAAGCCTATCCGCATTTGAAAGTGGACGTTCACAATCCGGAATTGATCGTCCACTTAGAAGTTCGGGACTTTGCCGGTTACGTCCATGCCAACCCGGAACCGGGCGCTGGCGGCCTGCCGGTGGGCGTGGGCGGACGTGCTGTGGCACTGCTCTCCGGCGGCATTGACTCCCCAGTTGCCTGCTATATGATGGCCAAGCGCGGCTTGGCGCTGGAGATGGTACACTTCTTCAGCTACCCGTACACCTCCAATGAGGCCAAGGAGAAGGTGCTGGAGCTGGCCAGCCTTCTGACCGGCTACTGCGGCCGCCTGACCGTGAACATCGTCCCCTTCACCGGCATCCAGGAGGAGTTGCGCCGGAGCTGTCCGGAACCCTACTTCACTCTGGCTATGCGCCGGTTCATGATGCGCATTTCCGAGATGATCGCAGACCGAGTGGGCGCTGGCGCTCTGGTTACCGGCGAGAGCTTGGGACAGGTGGCCAGTCAGACCATGGCGGCGATGGCAGTCACCGAGGATGTGGTGAAAAAACCGGTGTTCCGTCCCCTGATCGGCATGGACAAAGAAGAAATTGTGAAAATTTCCCGCCACATCGGCACCTTTGATACCTCCATCCTGCCCTATGAGGACTGCTGCACCGTCTTTACCCCCCGTCATCCCCGCACCCAGCCCAAGGTCAGCGACTTTGACGATATCGAAACTAAGTACGACTTTGAAGGTCTGTGCCAGCAGGCATTTGACAACATCGAGCGTGTCCAGATCCCCTTCCGGAATCAGCGGGACGCTTAATAGACAGAAAAAGAGCGCCAATCATGGCGCTCTTTTTGATTGCTTATTTCCGCATGGACAGCTTTCGCAGCACTTCCTGGAAGTAGTCCGGCAACGGACACTCCACCTCCATCCGCTCCCCTGTTCTGGGGTGCTGGAAAGCCAGTTTTCTGGCGTGGAGGCACTGTCCGGTCAGACCGAAGGTCTCCTTCCGCTTCCCACCGTACACCGGATCGCCCAGCACTGGGTGCCCGATATAGGCCATGTGGACACGGATTTGGTGGGTGCGGCCAGTCTCCAGGTTGCACTGGATGTGGGTATAGCCCGAATAGCGCTCCAGCACCTTCCAATGGGTCACCGCCCGTCGGCCATCCGCTGCCACAGCCATCCGCTTCCGGTCGGTGCGATGGCGGGCGATGGGGGCATCCACGGTGCCGGTCTCCGCTCGGAAGCTGCCCACCACAATGGCCTCGTAGGTGCGCGCCAAGGAGTGGTCTTGGAGCTGCTCGGACAAGCTCAGGTGAGCCATATCGTTTTTGGCCGCGATGATGAGTCCGCTGGTGTCTCGGTCGATACGGTGGACGATACCTGGCCGCAGCTGGCCGTTGATGCCGGAGAGGGAATCGCCGCAGGCGTAGAGCAGGGCGTTGACCAAGGTGCCATCTGAGTGGCCGGGGGCGGGGTGTACCACCATGCCCACCGGTTTGTTGACCACAATGACATCCTGATCCTCATAGACCACATCTAGGGGGATGTTTTGGGACAGGACTTCCACCGGCTCCGGTTCCGGCAGCTGGACGATCACGGTATCGCCCGCAGAAAACTTGGTATTTTTCTTCGCCGCTTTTCCGTTCGCCGTCACCCTTCCCTGTTCCAGCAGCTTTTGCGCACCGCTGCGGGTGAGGGTATCCACGGTCTGGGCTAGGAACTGATCTGCACGCTGGCCAGCCTGTTCCACCGTCAAGGTGAGCTGGCTCATTTCTTTCGCTTGCCTCTGATCTCCCGCTTGCCATGGACGCGCTCGCAGCGATCCCAGAAGAAAAGAACATAGATGACCAGGAGGATGGCGCCCACTACCACAAAGATGTCCGCCACGTTAAAGACGGCAAATTTCACAAAGAGCACCTGGATCATATCGGTCACATAACCCATAAAGAACCGGTCGATCAGGTTGCCCACTGCGCCGGCCAGGATAAGCATAAGGGTGAAGCGGCCAAAGGGGTGGCGCATCCACTTGCAGGCGATGGCCAGGATGAGCAGGAGGGAAACCACCAGGGAGATCACTGCCAAAATTGTGGTGTACTGGTCAAAGGAGGAAAAGGCTGCGCCGGTGTTCTGCACATAATTCAACCCCAGCCAGTTGGGAATCAGGACTTTGGTGGCCCCTACCGCCATGGTAGCACGGATATAGAATTTCGTGGCCTGATCCAGGATGACAAGCAGTGCTGCAATGACAAAGAAAATCATAAACTATCAGCTCCTTTTTCTATTTGCTGGTCCGTTTTTGAAAGGTTTATCGCTTTTTCAGGTCGCTGAGGTAATAGGGTTTCATCAGGGAGCTTTGCTCGGTAGAATCCTTCTGACGGGAATGGCTGATGGGCTGAGGCGGTCTGGACGGCTTTGCCCGTTTCGGGGGGTTGGCTTTGGAATGTTCGCCCCTGCCGCCGGACTTCTGAGCGCTGCCCTGCTTGGCCTTGGGCTCCTTGCCCTGCTGGGTCGGTGCTATCACAGCAGGCTTAGCTTTGGCGCCATTGGGCTTCTTGCCGCTCCGCCGTTTCCGGCTGTTTTTCGGCTTCTGCTCCCCCGTCACCGCAGTTGCCTTGCTGGGCTGCGCTGTCTGCTTGCGCTTGGTCGAATCCGTCTCTTTTCCAGAAGGCGTTCCGCTTTTTTTCCGCCGGCGCTCCGGCTTCTTTCTGGCCAGCAGCCGATCAGTGGCATCCTTGCCTTGGGTCATCTCCGGTTCGCTGTCCTCTGGCCGCAGGCGCGAGGAGAAGGTTTCCTTCAGCTCCCCGCCCGGCAGCAGAGACACTCGGCTGAGGGAAGGCACCACCCGGCGGGCAGGCCGCTTATATTTGCGGGTCAAAATGTCCTTGCTGTCAAAGGGCGTATTGTTGTCCAGCATCTGCTCTGTCCGAGGCGGCAGCAAATCCAGAGAGTAGTAGGGGATCTCCCCCTCCTCTGACCACACCGGCGCAGCCGGTTGGGCTTGCTGTCCTGCCGGTTCCTCCGGTTGAAGGACTGGCACAGCTTTTGTCGCCGTCAGAGCAGACTTGGCCTGCTCTTTTTTCTTCGCCTTTTTCTTTCCGTTTCCAGACGGATCCAGCACCGGCGTCACCTGGGCATCGGCCTTGGCCGTCTCCCCTTTCCGGGCGTTGCGGCGCTCCTGCGCCGCCTTTCGGGACTCCTGATCCTCTGGGTTGATGATCTTCCCCCGTTTGTCCCGTACCGGCGCTTCAAAGCGCTGCATGGGCCAGGGGTGATCTGCTGCCTTAGGCACCTGCTTGCCCATGAGCTTCTCCACCTCTTTCAGCAGGGGCTGTTCCACATAATCGTAGAGAGTGAAGGCCACGCCCTCATGGCCTGCTCGGCCGGTTCGGCCGATGCGGTGGATATAGGTCTCCGGCACTTCAGGCAGGTTGTAGTTGAACACGCAGGGCATATCCTGGATGTCTAAGCCGCGGGCGGCGATGTCAGTGGCCACCAGCACCCGAATCTTTCCCGATTTGAAGTTGGCCAGGGCGGTCTGACGGGCGGTCTGCGATTTATTGCCGTGGATGGCAGCGGCGGAGACTCCTGCGCGGTTCAGGTCACGGCTGACCTTGTCCGCCCCATGTTTGGTGCGGGTAAAAACCAGGGCGGAGGAGATCTGTTTCTGCTCCAAGATCCAGACCATCAGCTTGGTCTTGTTCTCCCGATCTACCGGCCAAGCGGACTGCTGGATGACCTCCACTGGGGAGGACACCGGATCCACAGCCACCCGTGCCGGATGGTCTAAAAGGCGGTTGACTAAGTCCATGATCTCATCGGGCATGGTGGCGGAGAAGAACAGGGTCTGCTTTTTTTCCGGCAGCCACTTTAGAATCTTCCGCACATCATGGATGAATCCCATGTCCAGCATCCGGTCTGCCTCGTCCAGCACGAAGATCTCCAGCTGGGACAAGTCCAGCAGCCCCTGTCCGTACAAATCAGCCAAACGGCCTGGGGTGGCAATGAGGATCTCCGCCCCAGCCTGGATGGCGTCCACCTGGGGCTTTTGACCCACGCCGCCATAGATAACCACGCTCTTTAGGGGCAGGTACTTGCCATAGTGTTCCACCTGCTCCTGGTTCTGAATGGCCAGCTCCCGCGTGGGCGTCAGAACCAGTGCCCGGATCGGGGGCTTGCCCTGTTTGCCGGTCACTGGGTGCTGGGTGAGCCGTTGCAGGATAGGCACCGCAAAGGCGCAGGTTTTTCCCGTTCCGGTTCGGGCGCTGCCCAGCACATCCCGACCTTCCAAAGCCGGGGGGATGGCACCAGCCTGGATGGCAGTAGGCTGGGTATATCCTTGCTCAGACAGTGCCCTTCGGATGGGTTCGATTAACTGTAACTGTTCAAAATCCAAAGGTTGAATGCTCCTTCAGGCGGCCAAAAGACGCCGCCTACTCTCAAATTTGGTTCCGTCATTCTGACGGCAGGGAGGCAGCCGGAATTGCTCTGTTTCCTTCCTCCCATCCGTTCCCATCGAACGGAGCCGATGCAGTTTTTAGGCTTCTGATAACCCCGCCATCCGGCGCATGGGGACACGCAGGAAGTGATTGACCAGGGCGATGACCCGTCCCGTAAACAGAACTGTGGCCACGGTTCCCAAGCCAATGCCAATGACCGTGCCGCCCAGGATGAGACTCAGCGTCACAGTCACCGCCGCACAGGCCAAGTCAAAGAGGTTTTTGCATAACCCCATACTCTTACCGCTGCGCTGGCTGATGCTGTCCACTAAGCCATCTGCCGGATTGGGCGCCAGCTCCATGTTGACCATCATGCACACACCGGTGCCAGTGAGCAGGATAGCCAGTGCCAACAAGGTCAAGCGCAGGGGCCAGGAGGGATCGGGAAAGGACAGGGTTTTGCTATACCATCCTACCAGCCAGCCGGAAAGAAAACTGACCGGAAACTGTAACACGTCCAAAATCCCAAACCGCCGCCCCTTGATGGGCAGCTGTGCTGCCACGCAGAGCAGGTAAAAGAGGGTGACCACCCAGCCCAGATCCCATCCAAAGAGGACGGAGAGGCTGTTGGGCACGGAGATGATCGGTGAGACACCCAGCAAGGTCTTGGTGTTCAGGGTGATGCCGCAGGTGAGCACCAGCATCCCGACCCCATAGCAGACCAGTCGTCTCATCCAATGTTTTACACTTTGTTCCTTCATAATTCCTGCCTCTTGAAGTCTAACATTCGGCCAGTATAATATTATACCAAAATCGCTCAACCTGCGCAACAAAAACGGTCAGCAAAATACGATCTCTCCCTCGTGCATCTCTTTCACCCGTGCCAGAGATTCCACTCGCACCCCTTTGGCGCGAATCCGTTCGCCGCCAGGCTGGAACGCCTTCTCCACAGCGATACCGGCACCAACAACCGTGGCCCCTGCCTGCTGCACCAGATCGATCAGCCCTTCCAGCGCGGCGCCGTTGGCCAGAAAATCGTCAATGATGAGCACGCGATCCTCCGGATTCAGATAGGGCTTTGCCACGATGACATGGTTGACAATACCGTGGGTAAAGGAGGCCACCTGAGTGGTGTAGAACTCCCCGCTCAGGTTTCGGGTCTTGCTCTTTTTGGCAAAGACCACAGGACAGTGGAAATACTGGGCGGCTACGCAGGCCATGCCGATGCCGGAGGCTTCGATGGTGAGGATCTTGTTCACCCGTTCGTCCTTAAACAGACGATACCATTCCTTTCCCATCTCGTTGAACAGTTCGATGTCCATCTGGTGGTTCAAAAAGCCGTCCACCTTCAGGACATCCTCATTTAAGGCGCGGCCATCTTTCAAAATGCGCTCTTCTAGCAATTTCATGGTGCTCTATCTCCTTCCGAATACTTCGGTTTTTTATTGGAACCTTTTTATTTTACTGCACGGGCAAAACGCTGACAAGACGGACGGGACAAAAAAAGCCGAAAAAAGCGAGATTTCTCGCTTTTTTCGGCTTCTCAGCAAATTATGCAGTCTCCTCGATCTCCTCCGCCGGCTGTTCCACCCAGGGCAGGACGAGGGTGAATCGGGAGCCCAAGCCCTGTTTGCTGGACACCTGAATCCAGCCGCCGTGGCGGACGGCGATCCACTGGGCGATGGACAGTCCCAAGCCGGTGCCGCCGGTCTGGCGGGTGCGAGATTCATCGGTGCGGTAGAACCGCTGAAAGACCTTGGGCAAATCCGCTGGAGCGATGCCCTGACCAGTGTCGCTGACGGACAACTGGACTATGCCCTCCTTCCCCTTGAGCCGGACGAACAGGGCGCCGCCCTCTGGGGTGTATTTCACAGCGTTGTCTACCAAGATGCGCAGGGCTTGTTTCAGCAGGCCGGTGTCTCCGTAAAACCGGATCCCCGGCTGGATAGCACTGCCCACCTGACGGCCAGTCTCCAGCAGCTCGGTCTCTCGGTACACTTCATCCACCACAGCGGACAGATCAAAGGCTTTGAAATGAACCGTCTGGGTGTTGTTGTCCCCACGGGCTAGGAATAACAACTGCTCCACCAGGGTGGCCATAGAATCTGCCTCCGCCCGGATAGCGCTGATGGCCTCCTGCCGCACCGCCGGGTCATCTTTCCCCCACCGATCCAGCATATTGGCGTAGCCCTGGATGACTGCGATGGGAGTGCGCAGCTCATGGGAGGCATCGGAGACAAACCTTGCCTGCACCTGGTATTCTCGGTCGATGCGCTCCAGCATGGCATTGATGGCGCTGGCCAGGGCGCGCAGCTCCTCCTGTCCGCCGGGGATGGGGATGCGGCTGGTCTTTAGGCTGTCTACGTTGATGCCGTCCAGCCGCTTTGCCAGTCGACGCAGTGTGTCTGTATCCACCCGCTCGCCGTTTAAGGCATCCGCCGTCTCCTCCAGCGCTCGGATGGGGGCAAACATCTGCTGGACGATCTGGGTATTCTTCTGCATCCCCAGCAGCAGCGCCACCACCTCCGCCGCCAACAGCAGCCACCACGCCTTTCCCACACCGGAAAAAAACAGAAAGACCACCGCATCCAGCACTAGGTATCCAGCCAAGCTGCGGAAAAACAGCCGATTGATGAGCTTCCGTGCCGCATAGGGCAGCTCCGGAGTGTGGAAAAGATTCTGGTACAGATCCATCTCAATCCCCCCGAATCACATAGCCCACCCCACGCACCGTTTCGATCAGGTGGATGCCGAACACCTCGTCCAGCTTGGAGCGGAGGAACCGGATATATACGTCCACGGTGTTGGTCTCCCCCACATAGTCATAGCCCCAGACTGTGTTCAAAATAGCGCTGCGGGAGAGCACCTTTCCTTTGTGCTCCAGCAGACAGGCCAGCAGATCAAACTCCCGACGGGTCAGCTCCACTGGGGTGCCGTTGACGGTGACCTTCCGGCTGTCCGGATCCAAAGTCACAGGGCCGGCGGTGAACTGGTGGGATTGGCTCTCCTGTCGGCCACCGGCGCTGCGGAGAGCGGCTCGGATGCGGGCCAGCAGCTCCTCGATGGCAAAGGGCTTGGTCACATAGTCGTCTGCGCCGGAGTCCAGTCCAGCCACCTTATCCACTACCGTGTCCCGTGCCGTGAGCAGGATGACGGGAGCACTCCCGCCATCCTTCCGGTAGCGGCGCAGGACTTCCAGACCGTTGAGGCCAGGGAGCAAAATATCCAGCAGAATCAGGTCATGCTCACCGGAGAGCGCACGCTCCAGGCCAGTGCGGCCATCCAGCGCCTTTTCCACCTGGTATCCTTCATAGGTCAGCTCCAGCTCTACCATACGAGCCAGCTTTTCCTCGTCCTCTACGATCAAAATGCGGTTTGCCATTTGTGCTTCACTCCCCGTTCTTTGGATTTTTGGGGCGGATGTTCCGCCGCACCTGGTCTACCACAGTCTCTGCCCCATCATCCAGCTTTTCCATCACATCCTGCACCATCTGGCTGCGTCCAAGATTGGGTCCCACCAGACGATAACGCCAGCCCAGGAAAAAGCCCACCACCAGCAGCAGTGCCACCACCCACCAGGCCAACGCCAACAGAGCCAGCAAAGCCGCCATGGGGCACTCCATGCTCCGGTCATCGGAATCCTTCCGATAGGCTTCCAGCCGATTGTCCACCAGCCAATTCCACGCAGTGACCAGCCAGTTTTGCTTTTCCTGAGCCGGCTCTGATTCCGGTGCTGTTTGGTTTGGCGGCTCTGCGGTCACGCCATCCTTGGTGGAATAGGTGCAGACACCGGCATCGGCAATGATCCCCTGCTGTTCCAGCCACACCAGGGCGTCCAGCAAATCCCCGCCGCAGGCTTCCAATGCATCGCGTGCCTGTTCGGGAGAAACGCCGGTGTGGGCGCACAAACGCTCAATCTGTTGTTCCATTTGGCTCACAGGGGTCACCGCCCTTTCCGTTCAAGTTACCCCTAGTATACACCGGAAACCTTTGCAGGTCTTTGGCCTTTTCTTAAAGAGGGATTAAAAACTCAGATGCGAGCCACGCCGCTGGCCTTGGCGGCCTCTGCCACGGCGTGAGCCACGGCGGGACACACAACATCGTCAAAGGCGTAGGGCAGGATGTAATCTGCGCTGAGCTTGTCCTCCGGCACCAGGTTGGCCAGAGCCTGAGCGGCGGCGATCTTCATGGCATCGTTGATGTCAGACGCACGCACATCGAAGGTGCCGCGGAAAATACCGGGGAAGGCCAGGACGTTATTGATCTGATTGGGGAAGTCACTGCGGCCAGTGCCCACCACAGCGGCGCCAGCTTTCTTGGCCAGGTCGGGCATGATCTCCGGCGTAGGATTGGCCATGGGGAACAGGATGGCATCCTTGGCCATGGTCTGAACCATCTCTGAGGTCACCATACCGGGAGCGGAAACGCCGATGAACACATCAGCACCCACCAGCATTTCCGCCAGAGTGCCGGAACGCTTCTCTCGGTTGGTGATGGCGGCGATCTCCTGCTTGGCTGGATTCAGGTCGGGACGGCCCTCATAGATGGCGCCCTTTCGGTCGCACATGATGACGTCAGTCAGTCCACGGGCGATGAGCAGGCGGATGATGGCAGTACCGGCCGCACCGGCGCCGCAGGTGACCACTCGCACATCGTGGATGTCCTTGCCCACCACCTTCAGGGCGTTGGTCAGGGCAGCCAAGACCACCACGGCGGTGCCGTGCTGGTCATCGTGGAAGATGGGGATGGAGCAGCGCTCCTTCAGCTTCCGCTCGATCTCAAAGCACCGTGGGGCGGCAATGTCCTCCAGATTGATCCCGCCGAAGCTGCCCTGGAGCAGGGCGATGGTGTTGACGATCTCATCCACGTCCTTGCTGTCAATGCACAAGGGCACAGCGTCCACGCCGCCAAAGGCTTTGAACAGGACGCATTTGCCCTCCATCACCGGCATCCCAGCCACTGGGCCGATGTCACCCAGCCCCAGCACAGCGGTGCCATCGGTGACCACAGCCACCGTATTGCCACGGCCGGTGAGGGTATAGCTCTTTGCCGGATCTGCCTGGATCTCCAAGCAGGGCTGCGCCACACCTGGGGTATAGGCCAGAGAGAGCGCCTCCTTGTCATGGATCTCCATCTTTGGCACGGTTTCCAACTTTCCGTGCCACTTTTTATGTAATTTCAAGGATTCTTCTGCATAATTCATCTGTTTTTCCTCAATTCTTTCTATTACGATGGGATGGTTTTCTCTTATTAAAGCAGTAAAGATTATTATACCGTCCCCACCCTCATTTGACAATCCTTCCCCCGCCGGATTCCAGTGCGTTCTGACGGCAGGTTTTGTGAATTATGTCATGTCCTCCTGTGGACATCCCTGTGGATTGCTGTGCATAACCTTGTGCAAACTGTGCATAAGTGTGGAAGAAAGGGGTGTTCTGTTCCATTTTCTGCCCTTTTATCCCGCCAAATTTCCCCTCTTGCGCCATCCTCATTATGTTTACAAGCTGGCTTTTCGCAAGCGCATCCCCTGTCACACTGCATCGTTTTCTCCATTGCAGCAGAAAAACACCTCCTGGTTTTCCAAGCAAATCAGGAGGTGTCTTTGTGCGGTCAGAAGGGCAAATATGCCCAAGCGGCGGCGAAGATCAGAGCGGGCAGAAGGTTCGCCACCTTGATCTTCTGGTGGAACATGGTGTTGACGCCCACGCAGAGAATCAGTCCGTCTCCCACCAGAGAGATATTGTCCAGCGCCGCCTGGGTGATGAAGGGTGCAATGGCGGCTGCCAGCAGGGTCACGCTGCCCTGGAGCAAAAAGACTGGGAGGGCGGAGAAGATACACCCCTTACCCATGGAAGCAGTCATAACGAAGATGATGATGCAGTCCAAAATTGCTTTGGTCACCAGCACGGAGCTGTCTCCGGTCAATCCATCCTGGATGGAGCCAACGATGGCCATAGCGCCGATGCAGACGGTGAGGGAGGCGGTAACAAAGGCGTCCACAAATTTGTTGTCGCTGCTGTTGCCGCTCTTCTCCCGCAAAAACGCCCCAAAGGTCTGGGTGTGGTGCTCCAGGTTGATGGCCTCCCCCACCAGGGCACCCAAGGCCAGGGACACAATCATCATCATGACCCCCTGAGTCTCCAGCTGACCGTTTTGGAGGGTGAGCATCTCGCTGCACACGCCACCCAGGCTCAGCAGGATGACGCTCAGCCCCATGGCGCTCATGAGGGTCTCTTGGAATCGTTCCTTTAATCCTCTTTGAAAGAAGGCGCCGACCACACCGCCGGCGATGATGGCGCCGGTATTGATGAGGGTTCCCAGCATAATCATAATGGTTCTCTCTTTTCTTTCGATTGGGAAACAAAACCCGCATTTGATGCAGGTCTTGTCATGCGGTTGTATGAGGTTACGCCTGATCCAGACGTTCCGCAATGACCCGAGCCACCTTGATGCCGGAAGCGCCAGCCTGCGCCAGGCCACGGGTGGTACCTGCGCCATCGCCAATGGCAAAGAAGTTGCGCAGGGGTGTCTCCAGTTCACTGGAGAGCTGGATACGGGAGGAATAGAACTTGACCTCTGCGCCATAGAGCAACGTATCATAGTTTGCTGTGCCGGGCGCCAGCTTGTCCAGGGCGTAGATCATCTCGATGATGTCATCCAGCTGCCGTTTGGGCAGCGCCAGGGACAAATCGCCGGGGACGGCAGCGGTCAGGGTGGGGCGGGTGAAGGATTTGGCCATGCGATGCTCGTTGGAGCGGACGCCTTTGACCAGATCGCCAAACCGCTGCACCAGGACGCCGCCAGCCAGCATATTGCTCAAGGAGGCAATGTGCTTGCCGTAGCGATAAGGCTCGTTAAACGGCTCGGTGAACCGGTTGGACACCAGCAGGGCAAAGTTGGTGTTCTCGCTGCGCAGAGACGGATCGGAATAGCTGTGACCGTTGACGGTGTTGATGCCTTCCACGCTCTCGGCCACCACATGACCGTAGGGGTTCATGCAGAAGGTACGCACCTGGTCGCCGTACTGCTTGGTGCGGTAGAGGAGCTTGGACTCATAGACCACGTTGGTGATATGCTCGAACACCTTGGCAGGCAGCTCCACACGGACGCCAATATCCACCTGATTGTTGATGAGCTTGATCCCCAGATCCTTACACTGGGTGGCGAACCACTCTGCGCCGGATCGGCCGGGGGCAGCCACCAGGTAGGTGCAGTCCACATCCCCTTGGTCGGTGACGAGCCGATAGCCGTCGTTCAACTGCTCGATCTTTTCCACAGAGACGTTGAAGCGGTACTCGATCTTGTCCTTCTGATCCTCATAAATGTTGGTCAAGATCTGTAGGTTCCGCTCTGTTCCCAAGTGCTTACACTGGGCTTGGAGCAGGTGCAGGTCGTATTTCAGCGCTTCGATTTCCAGTGCCCGTGCTTCAGGGGTAGAGGTGGAGTAGCGTTCGATGGTGGCGCCGTGCGCGACGTTGATGCTGTCCACATACTCGATCAGCTCCATGACCTCTGCCGGTTCCATATAATCGGTGAGCCAACCGCCAAACTGTGTGGTGAAGTTGAACTTGCCGTCAGAGAATGCGCCTGCACCGCCGAAGCCGCACATGGTGTCGCAGGTTTTACAGTGGACGCAGGTTTTCACCTTGCCCGCCACAATGGGACATTTTCTGGAATAGATATCTTTCCCCTGTTCCACAACGACAATCTCTAGTTCCGGATGCAGCTTCTTCAATTCATAGCCGGCAAAGATCCCGGCCTCGCCGCAGCCAATGATGGCAACATCTGCCTTGGTCTTCATAACGAAGGGTCTCCTTCCAAATCAAAGGTGCTTGGCAGAGAGACACTCTCCACCAATTTTCTATTGTAGCACGGATTGTCAATTTCGCACAACCCTGATATACTAACATTACTCGGACAGCAGAGAAAAAAGCATCTTTTCCCCTTCGAAATGACGCCATTCCTGCTCTCTCACTTTCAAAAGGAGGCGATTTCATGGAACAAACGATCTCCCCCCGTCAGCTGCGCCGGTGGTTTGGCCGAGTCGCGCTGACCCTGCTGATCACCTTCGTGGTCTCCCAAGCCCTGTCCTATCTGTCCGTACAGATCTGGATGACCTTCGTAGGCTGGACCAACTACACCATCCTGATGTTCCTCAACGACTTCTGCGTCTATGTCCCCAGTATCCTCCTCATCCCTCTGCTTCTGCGCAGTCTCCCTCAGCAGCCGCCCGCTCCAGTCAATCCCCTGTCTGGGCAGGAGAAATTTCTGGCTGTTGTCTTTTCCCTCGGCTCCGGCTATCTATTCTCTTATGTGACCTTGGCGCTCATCCATGTCCTGGAAGGGTTCGTGGGACAGTCCTCAGGCAATGCCGTGTCCGCCATGGAATCTGCCCTGCCGCCGGTGACCGCCATTTTGACCTTTGTGGTGGTGGCTCCCATAGCAGAGGAGTTCATTTTCCGCCGACTGCTGCTGGATCGGGTGCGTATCTTCGGTGACGGCGCCGCCATCCTCATCGGCGGGGCGGCTTTTGGGTTGTTCCACGGGAACCTGAACCAGACGTTGTACGCCTTTGTGCTGGGCGCAGTCTTTTCCGCCATCGTATTGCTGACCAACCGTCTGCGCTACACCATCGGCATCCATATGCTCATCAACGGCATCAGCGTGCTGACCACCCTGGTAGAGTCCGACCTGCTGGATTACCTGCTGGCCTGTGTCATCCTGTTCTCCATCTGCTTCTCGGTGGTGCTTTTCTTCGTGCGCCGGAAGCATTACACCTTGGAACCTGGGCCGCTGCCCTTCTCCCGAGCGGAGAAAGCACACGCCTGCTTCACCTCCCCTTGGGTGTGGGTTCTGCTGGTGGGCGGCTTGCTGTTCAGCGGCGTTAGTATTTTTCTATAATCGAAACGGAGAATCCGAATCGGATTCTCCGTTTTCTCATGCCTTCTGTTTTGCGGTGTAGCTGACCCAGCCCTCTCTGTACCGAGTCTCCAAAACTTCGAACCCGTGGGCTTCTAAGGCGTTCTTCACATCCTCCGCCCGATGTTCGATGATGCCAGAGGTGAGGAACAGGCCGTCCGGTTTCAGGTACTCCCCAGCCACGGCGGTCAAGGGGATGATGACGTCAGCGATGATATTGGCCACCACCAGGTCGTATTTCCCCGCCAAGCTGGCCTTTAACTCCGGATCCTGGTTGATGTCGCCGGTATAGCAGCGGAACCGATCCGTGCCGATGCCGTTATAGGAAGCGTTCTCCGCCGCCACACGGGAGGCTTTGGGGTCGATGTCACAGCCCACGGCTTCCTTTGCGCCCAAGAGCACGGCGGCGATGGCTAAGATACCGCTGCCGGTACCCAGATCCAACACCCGATCCCCAGGTTTCACATAGCGCTCTACCCCTTCCAGGCAAAGGCGGGTGGTGCCGTGGCTGCCGGTGCCGAAGATGAGGCCGGGGTTCAGGTACACCGGCTGGCGTCCCTGGGGGACAGGCTCCCCTCGCATCCACTCAGGAACCACATAGAGCTTTTCGCCCACCGGGAAGGGCTGATAGTACTGCTTCCAATTCTCCGACCAATCTTCTTCCCGCAGGGATGTGGTGGAGATGGCCAAGGTGCCAGCATCCTTGCCCACCCGCTGACGGAAGGCTTCCAATCCGGCTTCCACCTCTGCCAGGCGGGCTTTGCCGTCCTCGTCCTCGGTCACATAAAATTTCACCCGAGAGACACCCTTCCAGGCGGCTTTCAGGGCATCGTCCACCTCGTCCCAATAAGCTTTGTTCTCCGCCATGAACTCGTTCAAGTCCGCTTCATTTTCCAGGGACAGCCCCACGATGCCGCAGCCGGTCAAATAGGCCGCCACATCATCCAAGCACTCTGGCGTAGTGTCAATGGCCACTTCCAGCCAATACTGATCCATGTTATATTCATCCTCTCTTGAATCCAGTTGAGAGCATTTTACTCTATTTCTGCATTTTTTTCAATCCACTGGGCAAGCTACTCTTGTTTTCTCACAAAGCTGTGGAAATCTCCACAGGGAAAGGACACTTTGCATGGATTTCAACAATCAATACCAACTGTTGCAGGAGGTTTACCGCGGCGCCAAGATGGGGGACATCTCCATTCGGCTCCTGCTGCCCAAGGTGGACAACGCCCGCTTCCGTTCCGACCTACAGACCCAATTCCGGCAGTATCAGGCCACCGCTTCCAATGCGGAGAACCAGATGAAGGCCATGGGGCGCTGCCCCAAAGAGGTGACCAACGGGAAATATGCCCTGCTGTGGCTGTCTCTCCAGGGGAACACCTTGTGCAACCGAGAGACTAGTCACCTGGCGGAGATGATGATCCAGGGCAGCAGCATGGGCATCGTCTCCCTGACCAAGGCGTTGAATTCCTTCGCCCCACCCACCCAGGCAGACACCCAGCAGGACGCTGCGCCTCCCACGCAGCCGGAACAGCAGGCGCTGGACTTAGCTCGTGCCACCATTCAGGCAGAGGAGGACAACATCACCCGTCTGAAGGTCTATCTGCAATAACCCTCTTGTTTTTTTCCACCGTCTCCTGTACACTGTCCAACAGGACAAGGAGGGTGCGACCCATGACGAAAGAGGAACGCTATATGACACAGGCGCTGGCGCTGGCAGGCCACGCAGCAGCGGCAGAGGACATTCCGGTGGGCTGCGTTGTAGTCAAGGATGGCGCAGTGATCGGCCAAGGGTACAACCGGCGAGTGGCCGGTGCGGACGCCACCGCTCATGCAGAGCTGGAGGCCATCCGTGCCGCCTGCGCCCAGGTGGGTTCCTGGCGGCTGGACGGGTGCGAGCTATATGTGACGCTGGAGCCTTGTCCTATGTGTGCCGGTGCTATGATCAATGCCCGCATCGGCAAGGTGTGGTACGGCGCCAAAAACCCCAAGGCGGGGTGCTGCGGCAGTGTGCTCTCGTTGTTTCAGGAGGGGTTCAACCACCGTCCTGTGGTTTACGGCGGTGTATTGGGCGCGGAGTGCGCCAAAGTTTTGCACAACTTTTTCCGCGGCTGTGGAAAAGAAAACATTTAATTTAATACTTCTGTAATACAATTTTACGAATTTTTGTAATAGTCTCTTGGTATCATACACTCGAAAGCAAGAGACAAAGGTTTTTAAGTGCTAGTAGTTTTTTCATTTTCCTTCTTAAGGCAGGTAACTCGACGGGTTACCTGCCTTTCCTTTCCCAAAAAGCTTTGCTTTTTGGGAACCCTTTTCTATTTCACTTGCTCGGTGGAACTGAATTCCACCTGCGCCAAGGTTTTGCTCCGCAAAACGCTTGAGACGCCAGACTACCGGCGAATTTTTTTCTCCCAAAAAGTCTTTTGCCTGTTTGGGAACCCTTTTTACTGCACTTGCTCGGTAGAACTGAATTCCGCCTGCGCCAAGGTTTTGCTCCGCAAAACGCTTGAGACGCCGGACTGCCGGCGAATTTTTTTCTCCCAAAAAGCCTTTTGCCTTTTTGGGAACCCTTTTCTATTTCACTTGCTCGGTGGAACTGAATTCCACCTGCGCCAAGGTTTTGCTCCGCAAAACGCTTGAGACGCCGGACTACCGGCGAATTTTTTTCTCCCAAAAAGCTGCCAGAATCCGTTCCGAGCAGTTTTTCTTCACATCAACTGTGCAATCCCATATAGCACAGCCAAGTGGATGGGATAATAGAGGTAAAAGAAGGGCTTCCACTGATATTTTCCCCGTTTTCCATTGTACAGCGCCAACACAGGGACGGCTGCCAAGGAGAACATTTGGATGCCGCCCATTTCTAAGGCGATCAGGCATAATCCCACGGTCAGTCCCAAGATTTTCTCTCGGTTTCCCTTACCCAACCAGACCAACAGGGGAGTTATGGTACCCAAAAAGCCATAATCTGTTTCCAATCGTGGAATCAGGCGGAACTGGAAAAGCAAAAAGCAGGCGGTCAATGCCACTGTGAACACGCCAGCCCAGAGGATGCGGTTGCGCTGAACCAGGGCACGCTCCAGGAGAAAAATCAAGCCGATGGAGCAGGCGAAGGTGATCATAATGGACTGATACAAAGTGTGTTCCACCCCATAACTGGCGATGGAGCACAGCAGGCCAGTACCGAGAACAGCGAGGAAGTATTTCGCCTTATGCTTGGAATATGTACAGCCTTCTGCAATCAGGTAGGCAAAGATGGGATAGGCCAATCTCCCTAGGATGCGCAGCAGAACAAGGTCGGGACAGAGAATATATCCGATGTGATCCACCGTCATAGTCACCACACCCAGGAGCTTCAGCGCAGTAGCGTTCAGGCCAACGCTTGCTTGAACGGTATTCATGCCGCTTTTCCCCCTTCAGGTCTTGATTTTTTCTCTTAACAGTGTAACATTAACCTTATGTTTCAGGTCAATCCCTTTGGGGAAATTTTTTGACTTTTTCCGAGGAGGCGCATTGTTATGGATTTCCACACCCTCTCCCCCCTCTTTTCCCATGCCGGAGCCGCTGGATGGGGAATGTGCGCCTTCGCCGACCTGGCATTATCCACAGACCAGCTGGAAAAAGCGAACGTCCTCTGTCCTGCTCCCGCCGGAGTATTCATCGCCGCCTTCCCCTACTGGGCTGGCGCCGACCAGCCCCAGGGCAATCTCTCCTATTACGCCCGTGGAGAAGATTATCATCTGGCGTTGTCCCGTCGGCTGGGGCAGATCGTTGCCGGATTACAGGCGGAATTTCCCGGGAAAACCTTTGTGCCCGGAGCGGACAACTCCCCCCTGCCCGAACGGCAGTGCGCCCGCCTGGCTGGGTTGGGGATTTTGGGGCGGCATGGGCTGGTCATTGTCCCGCCCTATGGAAGCTGGGTATTTTTGGGTACTATCCTGACCGATCTCCCCCTTTCCTCTGCCGCTGTACCTGCGCCGGACTGCCCTGGTTGCAACGCCTGCATCCGTGCTTGTCCATCTGGTGCGCTGACAGAAACAGGATGCGACATTGACCGATGCCTCTCCGATCTGACCCAAAAGAAAGGGATGCTGACAGCAGAGCAAGAGGAACAGCTGCAAGCGCACCCGCTCATTTGGGGCTGCGACTGCTGTCAGCTGGCCTGTCCCTACAACCGAGATGCTCAGTCGTCCTCTCTGCCTGAGCTGACCGGTCAAACGCCGGAAGCGCCCTATCTGGCATCCCTGTCATCCGAAGATTTGGAGGGGCTGACCAACCGTACCTTTCGTGCCGCCTTCGGCAACCGTGCCTTCGCCTGGCGTGGTCCGGCGGTGTTACGACGGAATCTGGCATGGAAGGGAGAGAAAAAAGATGACAAATTGTGAAATTCGCCTCTGTACAACGGTACAGTTTGTGGTATAATGGTTTCACAATAAAAAGCGTTGTCGCTTTAAAGGAGGAAAGAACATGGAACGAAAAGGTACTCTGCTCTCTGTCCGCAGTGACGTCCGGGTTCTGGACGCCACCATTCGAGACGGCGGTCTGGTCAATGACTTCTTTTTCCCGGATGAATTTATTCGGGATCTCTATCAAACCAACATCAAGGCCGGTGTAGATTATATGGAGTTCGGCTATAAAGCGGACAAGTCCATGTTCGATCCGGACGCCTTTGGCAAGTGGAAGTTCTGTGACGATGAGGACATTCGTGCCGTAGTAGGCGAGAACGACACTCAGCTGAAGGTCGCCGTCATGGCGGACGTGGGGCGCTGTGACTACGCCAACGACATCCACCCCCGAGACGAAAGCCCCATCGACATGGTTCGGGTGGCCACCTATATCAACACCATTCCGGAAGCATTGGCCATGATTGAGGACGCTGCCAAGAAAGGTTATGAGACCACCTGCAATATCATGGCCGTCTCCAACTGCCGGGAGAGCGACATCCAGTTCGCCTTGGCCGCCCTGACCGATTCTCCAGTGAATGCGGTCTACCTGGTGGACAGCTACGGCGCCATGTATCCGGAAGAGATCAACCGGATGGCAAAACGCTATCTGGAAGTGCTGGAACCAGCAGGCAAACGTCTGGGCATCCACGCCCACAACAATCAGCAGTGCGCCTTCGCCAACACCATCGAAGCCCTGTCCATGGGCGCCAGCTATCTGGACGGCACCCTCAGCGGCATGGGACGGGGCGCAGGCAACTGTGCCTTAGAAGCGCTGATCGGTTTCCTGAAAAATCCCCGCTACCAGCTGGATCCCCTGCTCCGATTCATCCAGAAGGATATTCTGGCGCTGAAAGAGGCCGGCTGCGTCTGGGGCTATGACATCCCCTACCTGCTCACCGGTCTGCTGGATCAACACCCCAGAACCGCCATTGCGGCCACCAAAGCACACGACACCAACTACTCTGCCTTTTATCAAATGCTGTTGGATAAGGATTGAAAAAAATGCGATGAGGACTCTCATCGCATTTTTTGTTACTGATCTCGGTTTTCCTTTGCCGCCCGAATGAACTCTCGGAACAAGGGGTGTGCTTTGTTGGGACGGGACTTCAGCTCCGGATGGAACTGGACGCCTACGAACCAGGGATGGTTCAGATCTTCCACGATTTCCACCAGCTTATCGTTGGGGGATACGCCCACCAGGGACAGACCGCTGTTGGTCAGGGCTTCCCGATAGTCGTTGTTGAATTCATAGCGATGGCGATGGCGCTCATAGATGACTTCTTCGCCGTAGGCTTCAAAGGTTCTGGAAGCCTTATTCAAAATTTTGCAGGGATAAGCGCCCAGACGCATGGTTGCACCCATCTTATCCACATCCCGCTGTTCGGGCATCAGGTCAATGACCGGATAAGGCGTATCAGGATCCAGTTCGCTGGAATGTGCGCCTACCATGCCGGCCAGATGTCGGGCGTGTTCCACCACGGACATCTGCATCCCCAGGCAGATGCCGAACAGGGGCACCTGCTGTTCTCTGGCCCAGCGGATGGAGTAGAGCATGCCGTCGATACCGCGGGCGCCAAAGCCGCCGGGGACGATAACGCCGTTGACTCCGCCCAGCACTTCTGTCACGTTCCCTTCGGTGACATTTTCCGAGTCCACCCAACGGATCTTCACCTTTACATCATTTTCAATGCCGCCATGGGTCAGGGCTTCCACCACGGAGAGATAGGAATCATGCAGTTCTACATATTTGCCCACCAGGGCGATCTCCACTTCCCCATCTACGGTAGCCTTGGCGCGTTCCACCATCTGAGTCCACTCGGTCAGGTCAGGTTCGGGTACATTCAGCTTCAGGTGCTTGCAGACTACGTTGCCCAGACCTTCCTTTTCCAGCATCAAGGGCACCTCATAGAGGATCGGCGCAGTCAGGTTGGGAATGGCGTTCTCCACAGGGATGTTGCAGAACATACTGATCTTGTTCAGAATATCCTCGGTCACCGGCTGGTCTGCCCGACACATGATGACATCAGGCTGGATGCCGATGGTCAGCAGCTCCTTGCAGGAATGCTGGGTGGGTTTGCTCTTTTGTTCGCCGGAGCCGGGGATGGTGACGATGAGGGAGACGTGGATATACATGACATCCTCAGGAGGCAGCTCCCGACCTACCTGACGGATGGCCTCCAGGAAGGGCAGGGATTCGATGTCGCCTACGGTGCCGCCGATCTCGGTGATGATGACGTCTTTCGGCTCGCCTTTTTCCATACGGTAAATGCGGGACTTGATCTCATCGGTGATATGCGGGATGACCTGGACGGTACGCCCCAGGAACTCCCCGTCCCGCTCCTTATCCAGGACAGCGGTATAAACTTTGCCGGAGGTGACGGAGGAGTTGACGGTCAGGTTTTCATCCACGAAACGCTCATAGTGGCCCAGATCCAGATCGGTTTCCGCACCATCGTCGGTCACGAATACTTCGCCATGCTGGATGGGGTTCATCGTGCCCGGGTCCACATTCAGATAGGGATCCAGCTTCTGCAAGGCAACCCGCAGCCCCCGCTGTTTCAGCAAGCGGCCGAGGGATGCAGCGGTGATGCCTTTGCCCAGGCCGGAAACCACGCCTCCGGTGACAAAGATGTGTTTGACTGACATAGTGCAAGTCCTCCTCATTTCTCTAAATAGACAACTGCCCGGTCAAAGCAGGAACTCGACTGGGCCACAAAATTTCATACATATTTATTGTACCTTTATCCGTCTTTCCAGTCAAGGTGATGCAACAAGATTCAGATTTTTTTTGAAATTTTACCGGTTTTTCTGCCGGATTATTTACGTTTAGCCGAAAGTATTGTAAAATAAGAGTTCAGACATCACAGGATCTTTCCGAAGGAGGAACGAGACGCTTGGCTTCCCATCGCATTACATTAGACACCGATACCATCTCTATGACTGCCGCCGCTGCGGACAGTCTCATTTCCCGTGGTCAGGGAGAGCCGGCGCTGCTCTACCTGTACTTACTCCGCCATCAGGGTTACCTAGATCCCGACCAATCTGCCAAGGAGCTGGGCTGGTCTCGGCTCCAGTTGGACAGCGCTTTGACCCACCTGCGGGAGTTGGGTCTGGCCGGTGGCGTGCCCCAGCCACAGTTCAATGAAGCAGTGCCCAAGCGAGAACAGGCTCCCGCCTACTCCGCCGATGACCTAAACCAAGAGCTGAAGGATCAGACCTCCGCCTTCCCCGACCTGCTCAGCGAGGTAGAGGTAGCCATGGGCAAGCGGCTGTCTCCCTCTGACACCAAGATCTTGCTGGAGCTGTACGATCACCTGGCTCTGCCGCCAGAGGTGATCTATCAGCTGGTCATTTGGCAGATCCAAGAGCACCAGGACAAATACGGCCAGGGGCGCAAGCCTCGGATGTCCGTCATCCGCACCGCAGCTTATCGCTGGAAGGAATCCGGCGTGGACACATTGGAAGCGGCAGAGGCATATCTGAAAAAACTGGAATACTATCGCTCTCAGGAAGGCGCTCTGCTGGCCGCCGTGGGGATCACCGGCCGTAAGGCCGCACCAGGTGAGCGGAAATACCTCACCGCCTGGGCAGAGATGGGATTCCCGGCGGAGATGGTGGCTATGGCTTACGACCGGACAGTGACCAACACAGGCACGATGAAGTGGGCCTACTGCAACGCCATCTTGAAGCGCTGGCACAGCGAAGGACGACACACGCCGGAGGACGTGACCGCCGGAGAACGGCATCCGCATCGGAATATCCCCCAAAAGGTTTCTAAGGCACCTGCGCCGGCGCCTGTGCAGACGGCAGCCACCCAGGAGGAAAAAGAACGTCAAATTTTGGAAAACGAACGCTGGATGAAGGCGTTTTTGACCAATCAGGAAAAGAACTCTTAACAGAAAGGAGGGCATCCACTTGTCTTATGAACCGGAAGTCCTGCGTCGGGCAACCGAACGGCTGAAGCAGCGGCAGCAGATGCGGCAGGCCACCTTTGAAGCACGGCGGGAAAAACTCTATCAGCAACTGCCTCGGGTGAAGGAGATCGACAAGCAGCTGCGTCTAGGCGTGACCAAAGCTGCCACTGCGGCTCTCCGCCATGGAGAAGATCCCACCGCAGCCATTCAGGCTTTGCGGACGGAGAGCAAGTCCCTCCAGCAGGAGCGAAAAACGCTGCTGCTGCAAGCAGGATACCAGGAGGATGACCTGGTGAACCGACCGGACTGCCCCTACTGCAACGACACTGGCTGGCGTGGAGCGACCATGTGCGGTTGCCTGAAAAAGCTCTGTGCTGAGGAGCAGATTCAAGCGCTGTCCTCCCTGTTGGATTTTCAGGGTCAGTCCTTTGACACCTTTTCTCTGGACTACTACTCCCCCACCCCCGGCCCCAGCGGTGTCTCTCCCCGTTCCCACATGGAGATGGTGCGGGACATCTGTTACAACTACGCCAGCCGCTTTGGCCGCACAGGCATCCGCAACCTGTTCCTCTCCGGCAGCCCTGGCCTGGGGAAAACCTTCTTATCCGCCTGTATTGCTCAGGTGGTTTCTGAGGCTGGTTTTTCCGTGGTCTATGACACAGCCATCCAGATTTTCAGCCACTTTGAGGAGGAAAAGTTTGGACGAAGGGAAGCAGGCTCCGTTCAGCGCTATCTGTCCTGCGATCTGCTCATCTTGGATGACCTGGGCAGTGAACTGACCACACCGTTTTTGCAGAGCGCCCTGTACCAAATCGTCAACACCCGTCTCATCTCCAACAAACACACCGTCATCTCCTCCAACCTGAGCCAACGAGAGATCGCTCTCCGCTATTCCGCCCAGGTAGCCAGCCGCATCGCTGGGGAGTATCGGCTGTTGGAGTTCTGGGGGCAGGATATTCGGCAGTTGAAAAGTCAGCTTTACTAAAAATTTCACAGCTTAACAAGGCGATTTCCCACGGGAAATCGCCTTAGTTCTTCCTTCCAACAGGATTCGACAGGTTTTTTTCCACATCTGTGCTATCCTTTGTGCAAAAGGAGGTCTTACCTATGGCATTTACCCGCAGCCGTGGTCTTTTTGAAAGCACCCGTGTTCTCTTCCTCCCCATTCATGACATTGCCCCCAATCCGGGTCAGCCTCGCACCCGATTCTCCCATGAGAGCTTAGAAGAACTGGCCGATTCCATCCGTACTCATGGTATTTTGCAGCCCCTTTCTGTCCGCCGTCTCTCCACCAGTCAATACGAATTGATCTCTGGAGAGCGGCGGCTGCGAGCGGCAGAAATGGCCGGCTTGAGTCACGTCCCCTGTATTTTGGTCAAGGCCGGCGACCTGGAATCCTCCTTGCTGGCACTGGTGGAAAATCTTCAGCGGCGGGATCTGGATTTCGTAGAGGAAGCCACCGCCCTGCAAAAGCTCATCTTTACTTACCACCTCTCACAAGAAGAAGCCGCCCATCGGGTGGGCAAGAGCCAAAGCGCTGTGGCCAACAAGCTGCGTCTATTGAAGCTGGATAAGGCGCTGCTGGATGAGATGCTGGCACATCAGCTGTCCGAGCGGCACGCCCGCGCCCTGCTCCGTCTGCCGGTGGAACTGCGAGAGGATGCGTTACATCATATCATTGAGGAGGGCTTGACGGTGGCCAAGACCGAAGCGTACATTGACGCTCTGTTAGATCCCAAGCCTGCCAAACCCAAGCGGAAACCCCTCATCCATATCAAGGACATCCGACTCTTTCTCAACACCATCAACCGCAGTCTGGGCATTATGAACCGCGCTGGGGTGGGTGCGTCTTGCGGCAAGGAGGAGACGGATGAGGAAATCGTGCTGACCATTACGATCCCCAAAAACGATGTATGATCCCCTTTTTCTCCCCTTTCGCTGTCGTATTTCCTCTGCGACAGCGATTTTTTCCATGTTTCACGTGAAACACTTTTCCCAATATCTGCGGTAAAATCTAGGCAAAATCATTGAAAAGCGTCTGGCACTATATTATAATAAGGATATATTCTCTTTCAGGCGGTTGATTTTATGGCAAAACACATTGTAATTGCAAATCAAAAAGGCGGCGTGGGCAAGACCACCACAGCAGTCAACCTGACTGCGTCTCTGCACGCCGCTGGGAAATCCGTCCTACTCTGCGATTTTGACCCGCAGGCCAACGCCACTTCAGGCCTTGGCGTGGACAAAAATGCCGTTTCCCCCAACATCTACGACATCCTCATTGATGGCGCTGATGTGGAACGAGGTGTTGTGCAAACCCCTTGGGGGGATGTTCTGCCCTCCAATAAGGAGTTGGCTGGCGCTGGCGTGGAGATGATCGGCATGGATCGACGAGAGTATCTGTTACGGGAGGCGCTGGACAAGCTGTCCGACCGGTACGACTACATTCTCATCGACTGTCCCCCTTCCCTGGAACTGCTGACCTTGAACGGCTTGTGCGCGGCAGACTCGGTATTGATTCCAGTGCAGTGTGAGTACTACGCCTTGGAAGGATTGAGTGACCTCTTGTCCACCGTCCGCATTGTGAAGAAAAAGCTGAACCCCAGCATTACCATTGAAGGAGTGCTGCTGACCATGTACGATGGCCGCACCAACCTATCTATCCAGGTGGCAGAAGAAGTCAAGCATCATTTTCCCGGTCAGGTGTACGCCACCGTCATCCCCCGAAACGTCCGGCTCAGTGAAGCCCCCAGCCACGGGAAACCGGCGCTGGCCTATGACAAGTTCTCCCGAGGAGCAGAAGCCTATCAAAAACTGGCGGAAGAGATATTGGAACAAAACCCTTGATTGTTTCACGTGAAACACCAACAAAGCGAGGTACACATGGCAAAAGGAACCCGTGACTCCGGCCTGGGCCGTGGGCTGAGCGCCCTGTTGGGCGAGGCGGCACTGGAACCGGAACAGCAGGGAGTGACCCAACTCCCCATCGAAAAAGTACAACCAAACGCCGCTCAGCCCCGAAAGTTCTTCGCCCCAGAGTCCATCTCCGACCTGGCGGACTCCATCCGCATCCACGGCATTTTACAGCCCATCTCCGTCCGCCTGCTGGCTTCTGGTTACTATCAGATCATCTCTGGGGAACGCCGTTGGCGAGCCGCCCGTGAGGCAGGGGTTTCCGAAGTACCGGTGCTCATTGTAGAGGCGGATGACAAGAAGGCCATGGAACTGGGGTTGATTGAGAATCTGCAACGAGAAGATCTGAACCCTATGGAGGAGGCGCTGGGGTACCAGACCTTGATCTCCGAATACGGCATGACCCAGGAGGCTGTAGCACGTCAAGTGGGCAAATCCCGTCCAGCCATCGCCAACGCCCTTCGTCTGCTGAGCCTGCCGGAGGATTTGAAGGCGCTGGTGGAGGAAAACAAGCTCACCGCCGGCCACGCCCGTGCCATCCTCTCCCTGAACGATGAGGAAGCACGGTGGGCGCTGGCACAGCAGATCATGGACAAGGCTTTGTCCGTCCGGCAGGCAGAGGACATCGCCAAACGGCTCAATCAGACCCCAAAAACACCGGAAACACCCCAAAAGGATCCCAATCAGGTGGATTACGCCGCCTTAGCCGCCCGTGACCTGGGCGATTATCTGGGTCGAAAGGTCAAAATCATTTCCGGCAAGCGGAAGGGTCGCCTGGAGCTGGAGTATTACGGCGTGGAAGATCTGAACGACTTGTTGGACGCTCTGAAGACTCTGCCAGGTCGATCAGAAGCAGAATCCTAACTAAAACGAGAGAAAGAGAAAAATTGATATGAAAAAACCTTCTTGGATCAGCGAATTTAAGGACTTCATCTCCCGTGGCAACGTCATCGACCTGGCCGTAGGCGTGGTCATCGGCGGCGCCTTTACCGCTATCGTCAACGGCATTGTAGACGCCATTATCAATCCCATCATCACCCTCATCAGCGGGCAGACTGAGTTTGACAAGGTGACCGTGGGTATTTTCCCCATCGGCACCCTCATCAGTGCCATCATCAACTTCCTACTCATCTCCCTGGTGGTGTTCTGGATGGTAAAGGTCATCAACGGCGCCATGAACAAGGTTCACCACAAGGAGGAGGAACCGGAGGAAGATCCGGAACCCACCAAGGAAGAAGTTTTGCTGACCGAAATTCGAGACCTGCTGAAAGCCCAGCAGGACGCAGGAGACGACATCAATTAAATGAAAACAAAACGCATTTGGGCCATGATGGGGGCGGTCTATGTATTCCTCAGCTTTCTGCTGATCACCTACTGGATCGCCACCACCACCCTCATCACTGGCATCACCGGTATCGTCCTCTTTCCCGCCGCAGCAGCCTTGTCCGCTCAGTTCTTCAACCGAAGCTGGATCGTCAAGCACGGACGGGCGGGACATGAGGAGGAACCGGATTTCGTGGAACCGGAAGAATCCCTGCCCGGTTGGGAAAAATATATGGCCGGCGGCGTCCTTTTTGGCGCCCTGGCTCTTTTTCTCCTGGCCAGCGGCATCCAGCAAGTTCTGGCTTTCCTGGGAGGCAGCTAAATGAAAACACGACTGGAACAGGGCTTAAGCGCCCTGCACCTCTCCCCTACCCCATCGGGGACTTTGGAACGGTACTGTTCCCTGCTGTTGGAGCAGAATCAGATGATGAATCTGACCGCCATCACTGATCCAGACCAGGTGGTAGATCTGCATATGCTGGACTCTGCCGCTCTGTTGACGGTGGAGGATTTTTCGGGGAAAAAGGTCATCGACGTGGGCACCGGCGCCGGATTTCCCGGCATGGTGCTGAAGGTTTTAGAGCCGACCATAGAGCTGACCCTGCTGGACAGCCTGGGCAAACGGGTGAAGTGGCTGTCAGAACTTTCCGCACAGCTGGGTACTGCCCCTGTGGAATGTATCCACGGCCGAGCAGAGGAACAGGCGCTGCTGGAGGGCTATCGAGACTGCTATGACCTGGCGGTATCCCGTGCTGTGGCAGACCTGCGGATCCTAGCGGAGCTTTGCCTGCCCTTTGTGAAGGTGGGCGGACGGTTCTTGGCCATGAAAAGCGACAACTGCCAGGAAGAAGTGGAGCGCGCCGGACGTGCCATCGCCAAGCTGGGCGGCCAGCTTCGGCCTATAGCACAGTATCAGATCCCAGGAACGGAGATCACACGGCGCGTGGTGGTTGTGGAAAAGATCCGACCCACGCCGAAGGGGTATCCTCGTCGCTTTTCCCGTATGAAAAAGGCTCCATTATGAGTATAAAAAGGGAAAGTGACCACACATTACATCATTTAAAGGTTGCATTTTGTCAAGTTTTTATGGTATAATAAATCGCTATTAGGGGAGATCGCAATGGGCTCTGCAATCGTCATCACATCAGGAAAGGGCGGCACCGGTAAAACGGCTACGACCTGCGGCATCGGTTCTGCTCTGGCAAAGTCTGGCAAACGCGTGCTCTGTCTGGACATGGACGTGGGCCTGCGCAACCTAGATCTGGCTCTGGGGATGAACGATCGTGCCTTGATGGATTTCACCGATGTCCTCTTTGGGCGCTGCACTTTAGCTCGTGCCGCAGTAGAACACCCTAAGCTCCCCGGCTTATTCCTGCTTACCGCACCGGTACACTTTGACCGACGACGCGCTGTCTCGACTGGCGCCATGCAGGCACTGATGAAACAGATCTTGGCGCAATACGACTTCTGTCTCATTGACTGCCCTGCCGGCATCGGACAGGGGTTTCATCTGGCAGCCAGCTGTGCTGACCGTGCGATCCTCACCGTCACCAATGACAGCGCCGCCCTCCGAGATGCGCAGCAGGTGGTACTTCAGCTGCGTCCCTACGGGATTCCCGCCAAGCTGGTGGTCAACCGAGTTTCCCGATGGATGGTGCGCAAGATCCAAATGAATGTGGACGATGCCATGGATATGGCTGGCCTGCCCCTGCTGGGCGTGATCCCAGAGGATCGGAAGGTGCCTGTAGCCAATGCCAAAGGTGAACTGCTGGTGACGCATCAGAGCCGAGGCGCCGCTCGTGGATATGAGAACATTGCCCAGCGTCTGTGCGGCAAGCGAGTCCCCATCGGGTGGAAATGAGTGGTTTTCCACAGTAGCCAGAGGGAAACACCTCCCCCCTCCCCCACCAATTTCAATAATCAACGCAATTTTATAGGAGATACAAACAGAGAGGAGCGCGATTGACCTTGAATATTGCATTGATGACAGACGAAAAAAAACAGGAACTGATGACACAGTTCTGCATAGCTTACTGCGGTATTCTGGCAAAGCATACCCTCTGCGCTACCAACACCACTGGGAATGTCATCAAAGAGGCCACTGGCCTGGATATCTCCCTTTTCCTGTCCCATGAGCACGGCGGCTGCCAGCAGATCGGCACCCGCATCTCCTACAACGAGATCGACATGGTGTTCTTCTTCACCGACCCGGGCAATCCGGCCTATGAGGAGGATCTCCACTACATCTGCCGTCTCTGCGACCAAAACAACGTCCCCATCGCCACCAACCTGGGCACGGCGGAAATGCTCATCCAGGGTCTGGCACGGGGTGACTTGGATTGGAGAAATATCCTCTATCCCAGAAACTCACAATTCTTGCTGTAATCCTTCCGGAAAGGCTTGACGGAACCAGTCAATCCGGATATAATCGTTCCTGTTGGAACATCACTGCGCAGAAGGCGCATAAGTACCCTGCATACCGTCGGACAGAGAACCGGGTCATTGGCTGAGAGCCTGGGACGAAGATGGTGCAGGGGAAGACAGCGCTGGAGCAGGTTCGGAGACGAACGCGGTTCCCTTCCCGCAACAGAAGGAGCAAGAGGGCATCTGCCGATATGGCAGGCGCCGAATATGGGTGGCACCACGAAGTGATGATTTTCGCTCTCGTCCCATAGCGCTGACCGCTTTGGGACGAGCGTTTTTTTGCCCTGTGCCCAAGACAACTTTGCATTTTAACCAACTTCAAAGGAAAGGATTGTTATTCCGATGGCAAAACAGAAACCACGCACCCTCTCCGGCTTCATGGAATTACTGCCGGTGCCCCAGCAGCAGATGGAGCGCATCATGGAGATCCTGCGCAATACCTATTCCCTCTACGGCTTCACTCCGCTGGACACGCCCATCATTGAATCTGCCGAAGTCCTGTTGGCCAAAGGCGGCGGGGAAACAGAGAAACAGATCTACCGCTTCCAGAAGGGTGACAGCGACTTGGCACTCCGCTTTGACCTGACCGTTCCCCTGGCCAAGTATGTGGCGCTCCACTACGGCGAATTGCAATTCCCATTCCGCCGCTATCAGATCGGCAAGGTCTATCGAGGCGAACGAGCACAGCGAGGCCGGTTCCGAGAGTTCTATCAGGCAGACATCGACATCATCGGTGATGGCAAGCTGGACATCATCAACGAAGCGGAAATCCCCTCCATCATCTACCGTACCTTCTCTCAGCTAGGTCTGAAGCGGTTCCAGATTCGAGTCAACAACCGCAAAATTCTCAACGGCTTCTACTCCATGGTGGGGTTGGCCGACAAGAGCCAGGACGTCATGCGCACGGTGGATAAGCTGGACAAGATTGGCGCGGAAAAGGTCAAGACCCTGTTGATGGAGGACATCGGCGTGGCAGAGGACGTGGCCAACCAGGTGCTAGACTTTATCGCCATCGGCGGCAGCAACCAGGAAGTGTTGGCTGCCCTGGAAGGCTACCAGGGCAAGGACGAGCTGTTTGACACCGGCCTGGAAGAACTGTCCACTGTAGTGCGCTACCTATCCGCCTTCGGCGTCCCCGAAGAAAACTTTGCCGTGGATCTGACCATTGCCCGCGGTCTGGATTACTACACCGGCACTGTCTATGAGACTACTATGCTGGATCATCCGGAGATTGGCTCCGTCTGCTCCGGTGGCCGCTATGACAACCTGGCGGAATACTACACCGATAAGCAGCTCCCCGGCGTGGGTATCTCCATCGGCTTGACCCGCCTGTTCTATGTGCTGGGCGAACAGGGGATGCTGAATCCCGACCTGCCCACCGCTGCCGCTGATGTGCTGGTCATCCCCATGGGCGAGGAACAGCAGGGCTACGCCATTGCCACCGCCACTGCACTGCGGGAGGCTGGCATCCGCACCCAGCTGTACGCCGAGAAGAAGAAGTTCAAGGCCAGGATCACCTACGCCGCCAAAATGGGCATCCCCTATGCCATGTTCTTGGGCGAGACTGAGGAGCAGGACAAGGTAGTAGCGCTGAAAGACCTGAACAAGGGCGAGCAGGTGACCATTTCCTTCGAGGAAGCTGTGAAGCTGATTCAGGATGGTATCGCCCAGGCCAACCAAGGCACTGTCATCAAAGAGAACTGATTACAACGGATAATAGGAGAGAACAACTATGGACACCATGACTGGTTTTAAGCGCACCCACTACTGTGGCACTCTGCGCGCGGAAAATATTGGGGAAACCGTCTCCGTCTGCGGCTGGATCCAGCGGCAGCGTGACCTGGGCGGCCTGATCTTCGCAGATCTGCGGGATCGCACCGGCCTGCTCCAGCTGGCTTTCGGTGATGATACCGATAAGGAAATTTTCGAGAAGGCTTCCAGCCTGCGCAGTGAATATGTGGTCGCCGCTGTGGGCACCGTTCGGGAACGGGAGAGCAAGAGCAAAAAAATCCCCACCGGTGACATCGAAGTGTTCGTCACCGAGCTGCGTATTTTGAGCAAGGCCGAAACGCCTCCCTTTGAGATCGTGGACGGCACCAAAGCCAATGAAATGCTCCGCCTGAAATATCGTTACCTGGATCTGCGCCGTCCGGAGCTGCAAAAAAACCTGATGTTCCGCCACAAGGTGGCCAAGATCACCAGAGACTACTTCGATGAAAATGGCTTCCTGGAGATCGAGACGCCCACCCTCATCAAATCCACCCCCGAAGGCGCCCGCGATTTCCTGGTGCCCAGCCGCATCCATCCGGGCAAGTTCTACGCTCTGCCCCAGTCCCCCCAGATTTATAAGCAGCTGTGTATGGTGGCTGGTTTTGACCGCTATATGCAGATCGCCCGCTGCTATCGTGACGAGGATCTCCGTGCTGACCGTCAGCCGGAATTTACCCAGATCGACCTGGAAATGTCCTTCGTCACGGTGGAAGACGTCCTGTCCATCGGCGAAGGCTACATCCGTCGGGTGTTCCAGGACGCCATGGGCATTGACATCGGTCCCCTGCCCCGGATGACCTATCAGGAAGCCATGGAGAAGTACGGCAGCGACAAGCCGGACACCCGCTATGGCATGGAGATCTTCAACCTGGCTGACGAAGTGAAGAACTGCGGTTTTGCCGTCTTTACCAACGCCCTCCAGGCAGGCGGCGGCGTCCATGGCATCTGTGCCAAGGGTGCCTTCAAGGCGCTGTCTCGGAAGGAGCTGGACAAGCTCATTGACCACGTCAAGGGCATCGGCGGCAAGGGCATCGCCTGGATCCGCATGGGCGAGGATGGCTCCATTGCTTCCTCCTTCAAGAAGTTCATGACCGAGGAAGAAATGGCCGCTATCATCGCCAAGGCAGGCGGGGAACCAGGGGATGTCATCATGATCATCTCCGATGAACGGTACAACAACAGCCTGACCACCTTGGGTCAGCTGCGTATCACCGTGGCAAAGAAGCTGGATCTCATCCCCAAGGGTGTTTACAAGCCCTTGTGGATCGTGGAATTCCCCTTCTTTGACTGGGACGAGGAGACGCAGACCTGGGTGGCCATGCACCATCCGTTCACCGCTATCGTGGACGAGTGCCTGCCCTACCTGGAGGACGAAAGCCGCAAGGGCGAAGTCCGTGCTCAGTGCTACGACATGGTGCTCAACGGCATCGAGCTGGCCTCCGGCTCCATCCGAATCACCGACCCTGAATTGCAGAACCGAGTCTTTGAACTGCTGGGACTCACTGACGAGGAAGCCCATCAGAAGTTCGGCCACCTGATCGACGCCTTCCAGTACGGCGCACCTCCTCACGGCGGAATGGCTCTGGGTCTGGATCGTGTGGTCATGCAGCTGCTGGGCGCTGAGAGCCTTCGTGACGTGCTGGCCTTCCCCAAGGTGCAGAACGCTTCCGAGCCGATGACCAACTGCCCTGACTTTGTGGATGACGCACAGCTGGACGAGCTGTCCATCGCCGTCACCCGGAAAGAAATCGAGGAAGAAACGGCGGAATAATTCACAGCTTTTAAAAAATATGTGGAAGGCGCAGAGTATATGCTCTGCGCCTTTTCTAGCCTACAGCTATTCCATTTCCATCTTCTTTAAATTGTGTTATACTCTGCTATAGCGTTAGGCCGCTCCTGCTTCCATGGCTTCATCGATGGTAGCGTATTCTACCCCGACGAAACTCATATAGCGTCCTACCTTTCCGCTACCCTGGTACGCACATACTAGGGTAGCTTTTTTACACCATTTTCCCCACATCTGTGGAAAATCATCTGGAAAAACAGTATAATGAAAGGGGCAAAAGCCGGACATACTACCTCTGATACGAATATTTGACCGATTTTCAACGATTCAGGAGGTTTTACAACTATGTCCGTGCGTATTGCAATCAACGGCTTCGGCCGCATCGGCCGCCTGGCCTTCCGCCAGATGTTTGGCACCGAGCTGTTCGACATCGTAGCCATCAACGACCTGACTTCCCCCAGAATGCTGGCTCACCTGCTCAAGTACGACTCCACCCAGGGCACCTATTCCCTGGCAGACAAGGTGACCCACAACGACAGCGCCATCCTGATTGATGGACACACCATCCCCATCTACGCCGAGTCTGACGCCTGCAAGCTCCCCTGGAGAGAACTGGGAGTGGATGTGGTACTGGAATGTACTGGCTTCTACACCAGTCGGGAGAAGGCTTCCTCCCACTTGAAGGCCGGGGCGAAAAAGGTGGTCATCTCCGCTCCGGCGGGAGATGACATCCCCACCATTGTCTACAATGTCAACCACAAGATCCTAAAGCCCACTGACCGCATCGTCTCCGCTGCTTCCTGCACCACCAACTGTCTGGCACCCATGGCCAAGGCGCTCAACGACTGCCATCCCATCATCTCCGGCCTTATGTGTACCATCCACGGCTACACCGGCGACCAGATGATTCTGGACGGCCCCCAGCGCAAGGGCGACCTGCGCCGCTCCCGTGCCGCTGCTGTGAATATCGTCCCCAACTCCACCGGCGCCGCCAAGGCCATTGGTCTGGTCATTCCGGAACTGAAGGGGAAGCTCATCGGCGCCGCCCAGCGGGTACCGACCCCCACTGGCTCCACCACCCTGCTCCATGCAGTCATCGAAGGCCAGACCAGCGTAGACGAGCTGAACGCCGCTATCAAATCTCAGACCAATGAATCCTTTGGCTATAACACCGACGAGATCGTATCCTCCGACATTGTAGGGATGCGGTACGGTTCCCTCTTTGACGCCACCCAGACCATGGTGATGAACCTGGAGCATCATATGGCTCATGTTCAGGTAGTCTCCTGGTATGACAACGAAAACAGCTACACCTCCCAGATGGTGCGCACCATCGCTTATCTGGCTCAGCTGTAACCGAACAGCCGGTATGGGAGGGTTGAGAAAGGGGTAATTTGCCATGAAAAAGACCAAGATCATCTGCACAATGGGGCCCGCCTGCACCGATCATGACACGCTGACCAAAATGGTGGAAGCGGGGATGAATGTGGCGCGGTTCAATTTCTCCCACGGCAGTCACGAGGAGCATCAGCGAAATATCCAATTAGTGAAACAGATTCGAGAGGAATTGGATCAGCCCATCGCCCTCATGCTGGACACCAAGGGGCCGGAGTTCCGCATCGGCACCTTTGGGGAAAAACAGGTGGAACTGGTGGCCGGTGAAACCTTCACCCTGACCGCCGAACCGGTGGTGGGGGATGTCCACCAAGTCTCTGTCTCCTGCCCTGCCATCTTCCAGCAGCTAAAGGCAGGAGATCCCATCCTGATCAACGATGGCCTAGTGACCATCCAGGTCACAGAGCGGAATGACACACGCGCGGTCTGCAAGGTGATCATCGGCGGGATCATCAGCAATAACAAGAGCATGAGCTTTCCCAACAAGCTCTTGCACACCGAATATCTCAGCCAGCAGGACAAAGAGGATCTCCTGTTCGGTATCCACATGAATGTGGATTATGTGGCAGCATCCTTTGTCTCCACTGCGCAGGATATGCAGGATTTACGGACATTTTTGGATCAGAACGGCGGGCAGGAGATCGACATCATCGCCAAAATTGAAAACCGTTCCGGCGTGGACAATGCCGATGCCATTTTGAACTACTGTGATGGCATCATGGTCGCTCGCGGAGACTTGGGCGTGGAGATCCCCTATGAGGAGCTGCCCCCCATCCAGAAACAGCTCATCCAGCTCTGCCTGAAGCGGGGCAAGATCGTCATCACCGCTACGGAAATGCTGGAGTCCATGACCTCCAAGCCCCGTCCCACCAGAGCGGAGATCTCCGACGTGGCCAACGCCGTCTACGATGGCTCCAGCGCCATTATGCTCTCCGGTGAGACCGCCGCAGGGCAATATCCAGTGGAAGCTGTTCAGGCTATGAGCCGCATTGCCGTCCGGACGGAGGCGGATATTGACTACGAAAAACGGTTCCGGAACACGGATTTCCACCTGTATCACTACAACGATGCCATGAGCCACGGCGCCTGCGCCCTGGCCATTGATACAAAGGTCAGCGCCATAGTGGTGTGTACCCTCAGCGGGGATATGGCACGGCAAGTGTCTCGATTCCGCTGCCCTAAGCCCATTATCGGCATGACCACAAAACGGAAGGTTTGGAATCAACTGTCCCTGTTCTGGAACGTCCGTCCAGCCATGAGTGAGCAGTTCCCCACAGTGGATGTTCTGCTTTATCATGCCCGAAAGGTAGCAAAGAAATCCGGCTTGGTGAAGATCGGAGATCGGATCATCATCACAGCTGGGATCACCAACGGTACGTCAGGCAACACTGATTTGATCAAGATGGAAGAAATCTAAGCTTTTTAACGTGGAAAAGCGACCCCTTCCAACCTGCGAGAAGGGGTCGCTGTAATAAAATGCAAGGAGCGATACATACCATGAGACTTCCCACCATGAAACCGGATGTCCTGCAACAGTACCAGGAAAAGCTCACCACGCCGGAAGAAGCTGTTCAGCTGGTGCAGAGCGGCGATCGAATCTATTACGGCGTCAACATTTCCATTCCCTACGGTATCGACAACCTGTTGGCCAAGCGGGAGCCAGAGCTGGAGAACGTGACCGTGGGCGGTGCCAGCTGTTTTTTGCCCAATGATCTGCTGAATCCCAATCGTAAGGCGTTCCATCCCAACACGTTTTTCTTCGGCACCTCCGAACGTGCCGCCCAAAAGGTCAAATATGTGGAGCACACCAGCGCCCACCTAAGCGAGACGGACAACTGGGTATACAACATCCTGAAACCAAACGTAGCCTTCCTGCCTGTCTCCGCTCCCGATGAAAACGGAGCCATGTCCATGGGGCCTGCCGGTCTGGTGTGCGGCCCTTACCTGCTGAATTGCTGCAAGACCATCATTCTGGTGGTGAATAAAAACATCCCCTATATGCGCTCCGATTACATGGCGCACATCTCTGATGCCACCTGCATTGTAGAGATGGACGAACCATTGGTATCTATCCCCAACCTAGAACCTTCTCCAGCACTAGAAGCCATCTCCACCTTCATCGCCGACCAGACCTGTGACGGCGCCTGCATCCAAATGGGCATCGGCGACCTGTCCACGGCGGTGGGGTTCGGCCTGCGGAACAAGAACGACCTGGGGATTCACAGTGAGATGATGGGCGATTCTATGATGGAATTGGTAAAGCGAGGCAACGTGACCAACACCAGAAAAACCTATCTGCCTGGCGTCTCCAGCGCTGCCTTTTTGATGGGCACCAAGGATCTGTACGAGTGGGCGGATTGGAACGATCAACTCTATTTCCTCCCCTCGCCCATCTGCAACAACCCTCTGAACATCGCCAAAAATGACAACGTGCTGTCAGTGAATACGGCGTTGGAGATCGACCTGGTGGGTCAAGTGGTGGCCGATAATATCGTTGGCACCCAGTACAGCTCCATTGGCGGTCAGTTGGACTTTGTCCAGGGCGCACAGCTGTCCAAAGGCGGCAAATCTTTTATTGCCCTCACCTCCACCCACACCAAAAACGGCCAGCTTTACAGCAACATCGTCCCTCGTTTCCAGACCGGCACCTTCGTCACCACTCCTCGCTCCTGCGTCCAGTATGTGGTCACGGAGTACGGCTGCGTGAACTTGAAACTGCTGACCATGCGGGAACGGGTGCTGGCGCTCATCAGTCTGGCACACCCCTCTTTTCGGGAACAGCTGCGGGATCAGGCCAAGGAGTTTGGGCTTCTCCCGTAATCGAAAAACACGATTTTATCAAACAAAAAGGAACCCTTCTGACTCGTCCAGAGGGGTTCCTTTTTGTTATTTCAGCTTTTGCCACTCCGCTACGGCTAGTTCATCGCAGCGGTTGTTGTAGGGGTTCTCCGCATGGCCTTTTACCCAGTGGAGATGCACTTCGTGCAGGTCACACAAGTCCAGCAAAACCGCCCACAGGTCGGAATTTAAAGCGGGTTTTTTATCCGCTTTCTTCCACCCTCGTTTTCGCCAGCCTACAGCCCAGCCTTTTTCCAAAGCGTCAATAACATATTTGGAATCGGAGTACAGCTCCACGATGCAGGGTTGATTCAAGGCGCGCAGCCCTTCGATCACACCAGTCAGTTCCATTCGGTTGTTGGTGGTGTTCTTTTCTCCGCCGGATAGCTCCTTTTTGTGATTTCCATACAGTAAAATCGCCGCCCAGCCGCCAGGGCCAGGGTTGCCGGAACAAGCGCCATCGGTGTACAAGGTTACGGTCTTCATCCTCTCCTCCTTCCACGGTCAGACAGAAAACGGGCGGAAATGATTTCCTCCGCCCGTTGTTCTGAAATACACGTTTTTTTACACAGTTGTGGATTCCTCTGTGCCTTTCTCCGGTACCGTCTCTGCGTTTTCTTCCTCGGAGGAATCGCCTTCCTCATCCTCATCGCAGGTGGTAGCCAGAGAGATGACCTTGCCGCCTTCGGCCACGGTCATGATATGCACGCCTTGCGTCACACGACCATACAGGTTGATGCCGCTGACTGCGGTACGAATGATGGTGCCGTCATCGGAGATCATCAGCGCATCGTCTTTATCCTGCACCACAGCAGCACAGGCCACCGAGCCGGTCTTTTCTGTGATGCGGTAGTTTTTGCTGCCGAAGCCGCCGCGGGTTTGCAGGCTGTACTCCTCCAAAAGGGTGCGCTTACCGTAACCCTGCTCGGTGATGGTCAGCAGGCTGCTGCCCTGACTGGACACGCCAGCGGCTACCAGCCAATCCCCTTCTTTCAGGCGGATGCCGCGGACGCCCACGGCGTCACGCCCCATACAGCGCACATCGCTTTCATGGAACCGAATGGCCATGCCCTCGTGGGTAACCAGGAACACGTCCTGTTCGCCATCGGTGCGGCAGACGGAGATCAGCTCGTCCCCTTCTTCCAGGTTCAGCGCACGGATACCGGCCTTTCGGGCAGTGTTCAAGCTGGACAGGGTGATGCGCTTGACGGTGCCAAATCGGGTGGCAAAGACCAGGAACTCATCATCGGTAAATTCCCGAATGGGAATCATGGCCGTGACCTTTTCCCCCTGCTCCACCGGCAGGACGTTGACTAGATTGGTGCCCTTAGCAGTACGACCCGCTTCGGGAATCTGGTAGCCCTTCTTCCGGTGCACCTTGCCGGTGTTGGTGAAGAACAGGATATAGTCATGGGTAGAGGAGGTGAACAGGGTGGTCACATAGTCCTCTTCCCGAGTGGTCATGGCGTTGACGCCTTTACCGCCACGGCGCTGGCTGCGGTAAGCAGAAGCAGGGGTGCGCTTCAAGTAACCGGCATTGCTCATGGTGAACACGCAAGTTTCTTCCTCAATCAAGTCCTCGATGTCGATCTCATCCTCCACCTGTTCGATAGCGGTTCTGCGGTCATCTCCGTACTTTTCCTTGATCTCCAGCAGCTCGTCTTTCAGCACGCCTTTCATCTTTTCTTCATCAGCCAAGAGACTGGCGTAGTAGGCAATCTTCTCCTCCAGCTCCTTGTACTCTGCCAGCAGCTTATCCCGTTCCAGACCCTGGAGCCGTTTCAGCTGCATATCCAGAATGGCCTGTGCCTGGATATCGTCCAGACCGAACCGGTTCATCAGATTCTCCTTGGCGTTGTCATAGCTGCTGCGGATGATGCGAATGACCTCGTCGATGTTGTCCTGAGCAATGAGCAGACCTTCCAGCAGATGGGCACGAGCCTCTGCCTTCTTTTTGTCATAGATGGTGCGGCGGGTCAGTACCTGCATTTGGAAGTCGATGTACTCATCCAAAATCTGACGGAGAGTCAGGATGCGAGGCTGCTTCTGGTTGTGTACCAGCGCCAGCATGACTACGGCGAAGGTGGTCTGGAGCTGGGTCTGGATGAACAGGCGGTTCAAGACCACCTGAGGGTTGGCGTCCTTTTTCAGCTCGATGACGATGCGCATACCCTCTCGGTCAGACTCGTCCCGCAGGCCGGAAATGCCTTCCAGCCGCTTGGCGTGGACTTGCTCGGCGATATTTTCAATCAAGCGAGCCTTATTGACCTGATAGGGCAGCTCCGTAACGATGATGCGGGTGCGGCCAGCGCCGAACTCCTCCATCTCCGTCTTTGCTCGGACGGTGATCTTCCCTCGGCCGGTGCCATAGGCGGCACGGATGCCGCTGCGTCCCATGATGATGCCGCCGGTGGGGAAATCGGGTCCCTGGATGTGCTCCATCAGATCGTCCAAGCCCGCTTCCGGATTTTCCATCACGCAGATGGTGCCGTCAATGACCTCCCGCAGGTTGTGGGGCGGGATGTTGGTGGTCATGCCGACAGCGATACCGGCGGAGCCGTTGACCAGCAGGTTAGGAAAACGGGAGGGCAGGACACGGGGTTCCTGGCGGCTCTCGTCGAAGTTGGGATCCCAATCTACCGTGTCCTTTTCGATGTCCCGCAGCATTTCGCTGGAGATCTTGGACAGGCGAGCCTCGGTGTAACGGTAAGCGGCAGGAGGGTCGCCGTCCACGCTACCGAAGTTGCCGTGGCCGTCCACCAGGGGGTACCGCATGGAGAAGGTCTGCGCCAGACGCACCAAGGCATCGTAAACAGAGCCGTCGCCATGGGGATGATACCGACCCAACACGTCGCCCACGCAGGTGGCGGACTTCTTGAAGGGGCGGTCAGAGGTCAGATTGTCCTCATACATAGCATACAGGATACGGCGATGCACCGGTTTCAGACCGTCCCGCACATCGGGCAGGGCACGGCCAACGATGACGGACATGGCGTAGTCCATGTACGCCGTCTGCATCTCATGCTCTAAGTCGATCTCTACGATCTTCTGTTCCGGATAGGCAATATCCTGTGGTTCATAATCTTTTTTCTTACTCAAAACGATTTACCTCACAACGACATCAATAGTCCAAGTTGATGACCTTCTTGGCGTTTGCCTCAATGTACTGGCGGCGGGGTTCCACCTTTTCCCCCATGAGCAGGGTAAAGGTCTGGTCTGCTGCCACAGCGTCACTGAGGGTGATCCGCTTCAAGGTACGGGTGGTGGGATTCATCGTGGTCTCCCACAACTCGTGGGGATCCATCTCGCCCAGACCCTTAAACCGGGAGATGTTGATCTTAGCATTGGGGTTATCCCCACGCAGCTCCGCCGAAATGGCATCCCGTTCCTCGTCAGAGAAGGCCACACGAGTGGTCTTGCCCTTGACTAGCTTATACAAAGGGGGCACGGCGGCGTAAACATAGCCTTCCTCAATCAGCGGCCGCATGAACCGGAAGAAGAAGGTCAACAACAGCGTCCGGATATGGCTGCCGTCCACGTCGGCATCGGCCATGATGATGACCTTATGATAACGGAGCTTCTCCACGTTGAAGTCCTCCCCCAGGCCAGCGCCCAGAGCAGTGATGACCGGCATAAGTTTATCATTGCCGTAGACCTTATCGGCACGGGATTTTTCCACGTTCAGCATTTTTCCCCACAGAGGCAGGATGGCCTGGAATCGGGAATCTCTCCCCTGGGTGGCGGAGCCGCCTGCGGAGTCGCCCTCCACGATATAGATTTCAGTCAAAGCAGCGTCCCGCTCATTACAGTCTCGGAGCTTGCCAGGGAGGGTGGCGCCGTCCAAGGCGTTCTTGCGACGGATATTTTCTCTTGCCCGCCGGGCTGCCTCTCTGGCACGGGCGGCGGTCATGGCCTTTTCCAAGATGGCACGGCCGACGGTGGGATTTTCCTCTAAGAAAATCTCCAGTTTTTCAGACACTACGCTATTGACCAGAGTGCGAATTTCACTGTTGCCCAGCTTGGCCTTGGTCTGCCCCTCGAACTGGGCTTCCACCAGCTTGACGGAGATGACGCAGGTCAGACCCTCTCGGCAGTCGTCACCAGAGACTTTTTCATCGTCCTTCAAAATCTTCGCCTTCCGGCCATAGGTGTTCAGGGCGTTGGTCAGGGCACGCTTGAACCCTTCCTCGTGCATACCGCCGTCCGGCGTGTGGATGTTGTTGGCGAAGGAGAGGATGACCTCATTATAGCTGTCGGTGTACTGCATGGCGATCTCTGCCATGGAATTCTCCTGCTCCCCAGCCATATAGATGACGTCATTGTGAATGGGAGACTTGTGCTGGTTGATGAACTCCACAAAGGAGCAAATACCGCCCTCGTAGTACATCTCATCCTGCTGTTCCTGCCCCTCCCGTTCATCCTTCATGATGATGCGGATGCCGCCGTTCAGGAATGCCTGCTCCCGCATTCGGGTGTGGAGTGTTTCGTAGTTGTAGATCAGGTCATCGAACATCTCCGGATCGGGCTGGAAGGTAACGATGGTGCCGGTGTGGTCAGTGGAGCCAATGATGGTCATGGGCTGTGTGACTTTGCCCCGACTGAATTTCATCTCGTAGATGTTGCCGTTCTTATGAACCTGAACCCGCATCCATTCGGACAGGGCGTTGACTACGGAGGCGCCTACGCCGTGGAGGCCGCCGGAAACTTTATAGCCGCCGCCGCCGAACTTGCCGCCGGCGTGGAGCATGGTATAGACCACTTCCAAGGCGGGCTTGCCCGTCTGTGCCTGGATATCCACCGGAATGCCGCGGCCATTGTCGGTGACGGTGATAGAGTTGCCGTTGTGGATGGTCACATGGATCTCGGTACAATAACCGGCCAATGCCTCATCAATGGCGTTGTCCACGATCTCATAGACCAGGTGATGCAGGCCGCTGGTGGAGGTGGAGCCGATGTACATACCTGGTCGTTTACGCACGGCCTCCAGGCCTTCCAACACCTGAATTTCCGCGGCGTTGTACTCACCGCTGACCGCGGTGCCATTTTCCAATAAATCTTCTGCCATAGTTGAAGTTCTCCTCTTTCCAGAACCGGCGGAACTTCCTAGCCGGTTCAAGGCATGGGTGATTGCTTACAAATTCAATCGGTCTGGATTCCCGCCTCCCACCGGCGCAGCAGCGTCTGGCTGGAGAGCTGGGCGATATAGACCGTCTGGTTTCTCTTGGTTTTGGGTTGGGCGCAGACCACGAAGCTCTTGGGCAGCTCCTCGCTGATGCTGACCACTTCCCCATTCCGCTCCGCCCGATTGAGGTACTGGCGGGTGCGGTAGGATTGGGAGGTGATGTCCAGGTCAAAGATGCCCAAGATCTCCGATTCATGCACGATGGTGTTCTGACCCAAATGCAGGTACATAAAAAATCCCTCCCTAAAGCGCTAGTGCGCCGTTTTGAATATGCAGCACCTTCCCCGCTTCCAGCTGGTGCAGGCGCTGTTCTTCACAGCAGGTGATGAAAACCTGGCCGCCGTTGATGCGGTTGAGGACGAATTCCTGTCTGATCAGGTCTAATTCGCTCAAAACATCGTCCAACAGCAGCACTGGGTATTCCTCATAGGTCTCATACAAAATCTCCCGCTGAGCCAATTTTAAGGCCAGAGAAGCGGTGCGGGTCTGCCCTTGGCTGGCATACTGCTTGGCGGGCATCCCATTGATGTCTACCAGCAGGTCATCCTTGTGGGGGCCGGAGAGACAGCTGCGGCTGTCCAGCTCCGCCTGCCAATGGTTCCTCATATGTGTCCAAAGCTGTGGAAAAAGAACCTCCGGCTTGGCCTTGGGATCTGCCACTGTTTTCACCGTCTGATAGCCCAGGGTCAAGACCTCCCGTCCATTGGAACAATCCCTATGGATGGCAGGGGCATACTGGCTGAGCTTTTTGATAAAGTGAGCACGATAGTGGATGAGCAGGGCACCGGTCTGGCACATCCTCACGTTATAGTCTTCCAGTAAATCCAGCAGTTTAGGCTGTTCCGGCCAATCTTTCAAAATTCTGTTTTTTTGCTCGTACAGACGCTTGTACTCTGCCAAGGCTTCCGCATAGCGGGGACGGAGCTGACAGATGACGCTGTCCAGAAAATTCCGTCGGGCTGAGGCGCCGGAACGGATGAGATACAGATCCTCCGGACAGAACAGAACGGTATTCAAGATACCGGCCAGTTCACCGGCGCTTTTCAGGCGCACACCGTTCTTTTTCAAGCTCCGCCGCTGCCCCCGCCGGAGCCGCGCTTCCAGGAAAAACTCTCGTTTCCGGCTGGTGAGCTGGCACAAGATCTCCGCCTCCGGCTGATCAAAGGCGATCAACTCCCTGTCCCACCTGGCTCGGTGGCTCCGGCAGGCGGACAGGTAGGCGATGGCCTCGATGAGATTAGTCTTGCCCTGGGCATTGTCCCCGTAGATCACATTGATGGCGGGAGAGAAATCCACATCCAGTGTGGAATAGTTCCGGAAGTGGTGCAGGGTCAGGTGATGGACGATCATTGGATCCTGACCGTCGCTTCTCCCAAAGTCACAGTGTCACCAGGGCGCAGCTTCTTGCCCCGCATGGTACACACTTCCCCATTGACCAACACATCTCCCTCCTGAATGAGGGTCTTTGCTTCGCCGCCGCTGTTGACCAGCCCAGCGTATTTCAGCAAGGCGTCCAGCTTGATAAATTCCGTAGAGATCGCAACAGTTTCTTTTTTCATGAGTAACACCTCGATTTACTGTCCTGCCTTCAGCCGCACTGGGAGAACCATATACAAAAATTGATCCTGATCGTCTCCCTCCTCCGGCTGAATGATGCAGGGGCTGATGGGGGTGTTGAGACTGATGCGCAGGGTCTCTGCGTTGGCTGCTTTCAGGGCGTCCAAAATATACTTGTTGTTGAAGCCGATCTCCAGACCGTTTCCATTTCCCACCATAGGGCACTGATCCTGTGCGGTACCAATGGCGGTGGCGGTGCGGATGTCCAGCACGCCGTCTCCGAAGGTGCAGCGGAGGGGGCTCTTTTGCTGTTCGGTGATAATGAGGGAACAGCGTTCGATACAGGAGATCAATTTTTTTCGATCCACGGAGACAGCAATGGGGTTGTTGCTAGGGATGGCTTGGTTATAGTTCAGAAACTCTCCTTCCAAACGACGGGTGATGAGGGTGATCTTTTCCGACTCCAGACGGAACATGATGTGCCGGCTGCCCTGGACGATCTCCACCGTCTCGTCCGTATCGCCGCAGATCTTGCTCACTTCGTTAAGCGCTGGTGCGGGTATGACAAACTGGCAGGCAGTTTCTGACACGTTCAGCTGGGTGGTCTCCCGACGAAGCGCCAAACGATACCCGTCCACCGCTACGACAGTGAGCAGTCCTTCCCCATTTCGTTCGAACAGTTCGCCAGTGTGGATGGGACGGCTGTCATTGGTGGAGACGGCAAAGATGGTCTCGGTGATCATGGAATGGAGGATGCGCTGGGGCAGGATCATGCTGTTCTGATATTCCACCGCAGGCAGCTCCGGAAACTGACTGGGATCCATGCCCAAAATATTGAACTCACTCATGCCGCAGGTGATGTTCACCATCAGATCATCGGAGGACAAGGTCACCATATCGTCAGGCAGGCGGCGGATGATGTCGCCAAAGAGGCGAGCGGAGAGGACAATGCTGCCTGGTTCTGCAATATCGGCAGAGATGGTGCCGCGGATTCCGGTTTTCAAGTTATAACCGGTCAGGTTTAGCTCCTGCTCTGCCTCCAACAACACCCCTTCCAAAGCTGGGATGGTGCTTTTGGGCGCCACAGCACGGGAGGCAATGGTGATCATGGATTGCAGCAGGGCTTTTTCACAGGAAAATTTCATAGAAAGAGAAGCTCCTTTCTCCGAGGCGGGAGGGAAATTCCTCTGCGCCGAGGGAAGATGCTGGAACGGTTGGTAGACTTGCTTTGTGTGATAAAGAAAGAGATCTAAAAAATAGTAGTATTAGTAGGGGGCTCGGAAAAGTGGAAAACCATGATTTTCCCTTGGGCGCCAATGGGTTCCGCTTCCACAGGGGGTGTGGAGAAAAAAATCAGAATCCACAAGAAGGGTTTGCAAAGGGTTTTTTATGCACACAACACTTTTCCACAGGTGGATAAATCCAGTGGAATCTGTGGAAAAAAAGCGCCCGTCAAAAGCGGTCGTTTACATTGGCTTTGATGTCTCGGATGACTTCTTTCAGCTCTCGGTCATTGGAGAGCATTTTTTCGATCTTCTCCACGGAATGCATGACCGTGGTGTGGTGTTGACCGAAGAATTTGCCCACTTCCGGCAGGGATTGATTGGTGATGGAGCGGATGATGTACATGGAGACCTGCCGAGCCAGGACAATATTGGCCTTTCGGCTCTCTCCCATGATGGTTTTGGGATCCAGGTCATAGAATTTAGCGGTCTCCTCCACGATCACTTCTGGGGAGGGCACAAATTCATCTTTCTTTCGGATCAGCTCCCGAATGGCACGGGAGGCGTTTTCATCGTTGATCTCACTGCCCATCAGATCTCGATAGGCCATAAGCCGCTTGATGGTTCCTTCCAGCTGCCGCACGTTAGCGGTGATATTCTGGGCGATGTACTCGATGATGTCCGAAGGCAGATTCAGACCCAACAGAATGGACTTGTTTTTGATGATGGCACAGCGGGTCTCATAGTCCGGCGGCTGAATATCTGCCATCAAACCCCACTCAAATCGGGTGCGCAGGCGGTCTTCCAGCCGGAGCATATCAGATGGGGGACGGTCGGAGGTGAGAACAATCTGCTTTTTGGCCTCATACAGGTTGTTGAAGGTGTTAAAAAACTCCTCTTGGGTCTGTTCCTTGCCGGCGATAAATTGAATGTCATCCACCAGCAGCAGATCCTTGTCTCGGTACTTCTGGCGAAAGGTGTCTGTGCTGCGCAGCCGGATGGCTTCAAACAGCTCGTTGGTGAACTCGTCACCCTTGATGTAGATGATCTGATAATCCGGATGGTTCTGACGAATGGTGTGGTAGATGGAATAGAGCAGATGGGTCTTGCCCAGACCGGACTCACCATATAGAAACAGTGGGTTATAGCCCTTGCCCGGATCCTTGGCCACTGCCTGAGCGGCATTGTAGGCGAATCGGTTGGAGGAACCGACGATAAAACGGTCAAAGGTGTACTCCTCACTGCCCATCAGGATGTTCTGGTTGGATGCTGGCTGTTCCAGCGACTCCGAGCGGTAGGCAGCCGTCTCCTCCGGTCCTAAGATCACCGCTTTGATGTCTGCGGCGAATAGGTCGTGCAGGATTTGCTCAATATCGGATAGAAAGCGATCTCGGATCATCTTCGCTTTGAAATCCGAGGGGCAGGATAAGGTCAGCTGATCCATCTTAAAATCAAGAGCTTCTACCTGACCGAACCAGGTCTTGAAGGCGATCTCTGTGAATTTCTCTTGGAGAACCGGCGTGATACTCATCCAAATTTCGTTGGCAGAATTCATAAATACAAAACTCCGTTTCAAGGCCGGATCTTTGTACAAAGATCCGGCAGAAAAAAAGAATAAAAACACAGCTTAAAGTATAACATAAAATACCCTCTCTTACAAGGTATACATCTAAAAAATAGAAAGTCATAGCGGAAAGAAAATCTGCCGCAGGCAGGGTTTTACTCCAGACTTTGCGCATCAACAGGTGGGAAATGGACGGAGAAGGGGCGGCGCATGGATGCTTCATGGCGTGTTTTGATCCTTTTCCGGAGGATATTGTTTCTATGACAGTTGTGTTCCCTTATCGCTCCAACCGCAATATATGGTATCCTATCCCAAAACAGCCCTGAGAAAGAAAAATATTGTGAATTTTCTGTTGACAGAGACAAAAAGTATCGTTTATAATGACAAATGCGTTATCAGCTCTCTTTTGGGAGCCTTGCGCCTAAATTGTGTTGGCTACGGTCGGGTATCTGTTCCCGGCTTGTTGAGCAAGATAACTATCGGAGGTGTAATTCATGGCAACCAAACGTACCTACCAGCCCAAAAAGCTTCATGGTCAGAAAGTACACGGCTTCCGCAAGAGAATGTCCACCAAGAATGGTCGGAAAGTCCTTGCCCGCCGCCGCGCCAAGGGCCGCGCTAGACTGTCTTACTGATTGACAAATGGGAACAGATCGTAAATATTGCATCTGAGGGGTGGATGATGAACAATCTTCCACCCCTGATAAGCATTTGCCGGCAAAGTGAGCCATGCGCCCTTTGCCGTGTTCCAAAAAGGAAGGATAACATTCAGTAAAGGAGTTTGTTTTGTGAAGTACTCCGTCTCCCTCAAATCAAATCGGGATTTCCGCCGGCTCTACAGTCGGGGGAAACAGGCCGTAGCGCCGACGATGGTGCTCTACACCCGAAAGAACCGGCTGAAGGAAAATCGGCTGGGCATTACCACTGGGAAAAAGCTGGGCAACGCCGTCACCCGAAACCGGATCCGGCGGCGCCTGCGGGAAATCTATCGTCTCCACGAGGAGGAGTTCCTGCTTGGCCGCGACCTGGTGGTAGTGGCGCGGGTGCGCAGTGCCTTTGTCAGCTATCAGACTTTGGAACGGGACTTCCTCAAGCTGGCCGGCAAGCTGGGCTTGCTCCGCCCCAAAAAACAACCCTGACCGAAACCCTCCCCATTTGGAAGGAGGTAAATTTCGAATGAAAAGACTGCTGCTAGGCTTGATCTGGTTCTATCAGAAGGCCATCTCCCCCTGGTTTCCCGCCCGCTGCCGTTTCCTCCCCACCTGCTCGGAATATGCCCGAGAGGCGGTGGAAAAATACGGCCCTGCCCGTGGATCCCTGCTGGCGGCGAAGCGCCTGGCCAAGTGTCAGCCCTTTCATCGGCAGAAGTGCATAGAATATGATCCTGTTCCCTGAAGCGGAAGGGTTCCATCCCCCTCTTCCGGAGGGTGCGGTGGAATGAACGCATTCACGACCTACGCCCAAGGAGAGCGAGAAAAACTATGACTGCTATTTTACAAGTATTCGGTACCTTCCTATTGTGGCTGTATAAGATCTGCGGCGGCAGCTATGCCCTGGCTCTGATCGTGTTTACCCTGCTGACGAAAATCATTCTCTTTCCCCTGTCTTACAAAGGCAAAAAGGGCATGATGCAGATGAACACCATGCAGGCAGAGATGGCGCGGCTGCAAAAGCAATATGGCAACAACAGAGTAAAGTACAATGAGGAAGTGCAGAAGCTGTACGAACGGGAAGGGGTCAACCCCATGAGCGGCTGCCTGTGGTCCTTCCTCCCCCTGCCCATCCTGATGGCACTGTACTATGTCATCCGTCGTCCCATGCTCTACATGATGCATTTGACGACCGACCAGATCACCGCCGCCATCAAGGCAGTAGAGAAGCTGGGCACCTATACCCTCAGCGGCTCTGAGATCTATCAGGAAATGCAGGTCGCCGGTCTTATGTACGGTCACCAGGACGTGTTCTCTGCTGTCCAGACCGCAGTGGGGGACGGCGCATCCAAGCTGGAGATCATCAACTTCAATTTCCTGGGGCTGGATCTGTCTCAGATCCCCAAGCTCAAGTTCTGGGAAAATGGCGTGTCCTGGGCAAGCATCGGCTTGTTCCTCATCCCCATCATTGTCACCGTCCTGAACGTGGGCTACTCCAGACTGTCCCAGAAAACCAATAACTTCAACAAGAACCAGAAGGGTTCCGGCAATGCGTCCATGGATCGCACCAACAAGATGATGCTGTTCATCATGCCGCTCATGTATCTGTGGTTCGGCTATATCATGCCCGCCGGTATGTGCGTCTACATGGCATTCAATGCTATTTTCATGGCTGTCCAGGAACTCATCTGTGCCCGTATGCTCCGTGGCAAATATGCGGAGATGGAAGCGGCTCGTCAGAAACGGTTAGAGGAAGAAAAGGAAAAGGAACGTCAGCGCAAGGCGGAGATCGCCGCTCGTCGTGCGGCGGAGGAAGAAGAACGGAAAAAGAACCGTGGGAAGAAAAAAGCAGACAAGCCCAAAAAAGCCCCCGCTCCCAAAGAGAGCCGGGTGGGGATGCGTACCTATGCCCGCGGCCGTGCTTATGACCCCAACCGCTACACTGTGACCCCTTATCACGATCCCAGTGGGAAGGTGGCTGAGGAGCCTTTGGCAGAGCCTGCGCCGGAAGAACGTCCGGAGACCTTGGCGGAACCTGTGGCTCCGGAACAGGACGTGACCACGGCAGTGGAGACGACGGAAGTCCCCATGGCAGAACCTGATCCCGCTGAGGAGACGTCTCCGGAAACAGTGGAAGCTCCGGCAGAACCGGCTGCTGAGCCCGAGGTTGAGAAAGCCCCCAATGCAGACCAGCTCTTTGAAGCGATCCAACAGGATGCCAAGGGCGAGGACAAGGAATAACCGTTCATAGCGGGGAGTCAATCCCAATGAGCGGAACCTGCCTCCCTGCGGATGGATAGAAAGGAATGACAACTTTCTTATGTTGAAGTGGATCGAAACAACGGGGAAAACCGAACGGGACGCCCTGAATAAAGCCCTGAAAGAGCTGGGGCTGGAAGAGGACGATATTTCCATCGAAGTGATCACCCGCGCAAAGACCGGTTTTCTTGGCATCGGCAGTTGTCCGGCCAAGATCCGCGTGACCTATGAAGTACCTGACGAACCGGCTCCCGTGGCAGAGGAACCGGCTCCCACAGTGGAACCGGAAGCTCCGGCAGAGCCGATGCCTGCGGCAGAATCGGCTCCCGCCCCAACGGCGGAACCGGTGGAAGCACCTGTGGAAGCCCCAGTCATGGAGGCAGATCCGGAGCGGAAGGAAAAAATCGAAACCTTCCTGACCGGCCTGTTGGAACGGCTGGAGGTTCCGGCAGAGATCAAGCTGCAGGTCAACGAAGCTGGCATCTACCAGGTAGAACTGGTGGGCAAGAACCTGGGCGCCCTCATCGGCCGCCGCGGGGAGACTCTGGATGCCATCCAACAGCTGACCAATTATGCGGTGAATCGGGGACAGTCCAAGCGTATTCGCATTCACATTGATGCGGAGAACTATCGCGCCAAACGGGAGGAATCCCTCCAGCGTCTGGCGCGAAAGACCGCTGGCAAAGCCCTCAAGTACCGTCGGAACATGATGCTGGAACCCATGAACGCCTATGAACGTCATGTGATCCATGCAGCGCTTCAGAGCTACAACCCTGCCATCTCCACCTACTCCACCGGTACGGAACCCAACCGCCGGATCGTGGTGGTATTTGACAAAAACGTGTAATGGAATCCCCAAAAGACCCGCCAGCGGCTCCGGCCGTGCGGGTCTTTTTTCCAATCTACAACCCCATTAGGAGGAATCCCCTATGTCTACCCCCCTCTATGACGCTCTGACCCAATTTGCCGCCCAAAATCCTCTCCGTATGGCCATGCCAGGCCACAAAGGCAAACCCATCCCCGGCCTGCCAGCAGAATACGCCCGTCTGGACTTCACCGAGCTGCCCCCCACCGGCAACCTGTACGGAGAGGACATGGACTGCATCGCCCAAGCAGAACAGGCATGGGCAGAGGCGTGGGGGGCTGATAGCTGCCTGTTCCTCACTGGCGGTTCTACTCAGGGTGTTCACACCATGCTCATGCTCAGCGGCAGCGACACCATCTTGACCGATCGGGTCAGTCATCGCAGCATCCATACTGGCCTGGCACTGCTGGACAAAAAACCAATCTGGCTCACCCGCCCCTGGCTGTCTCATGTGGGAACTGCTGGCCCTGTGGAGCCGGAAGCTGTGGAAGCGGAACTAAATGCCCATCCGGAGTGCAGAGCAGTCTGCGTCACCTCCCCCACCTACTACGGCGTTCTCTCTGACATTCCCGCCTTGGCGGAAGTCTGCCACCGGCACGGGGCAAAATTGCTGGTGGACGGCGCCCATGGCGCCCACCTGTTTTTGTTGGGGGAAAACCCCTATCGGGGAGCCGATCTGGTCACCGTCAGCGCCCATAAGACCCTTCCGGCGCCAGGGCAGTCCGCCCTGCTCTTTGGAAACGGCATCACCCTAGACCAGCTCCGCCAAGCCAGTCTCATTTTCGCTACATCTTCTCCCTCCTACCCCATGATGGCCGCCCTGGACGCCCTTCGTCCCTGGCTGTTGGCAGAGGGTAAGCAGCGTTATCAGGAAACCGCACAGATGGTTGCACAGCTGCGGAAAAAGTACCCTGCTTTGACGGAGACAGACACGCAATTAGACCCCACTCGCTTTACTCTTTGCACAGAAAACGGAGATCAGGTGGAAAAGTTCCTGCAAGCACACCATATCTGGCCGGAGATGGCGGACAGCGAACATATAGTGTTCATCTTGACTTGCGCCGATGGCGTAGAAGAAGTGGAACGGCTGGAACAAGCCTTAGATGCCTTCGGGCTTCACGGAAAAATACGCCCTCATTCCACCGTCTCCGCCCCACCCCTGCCCCAGTCTGTCTGCACACCCAGAGAGGCACTTTTCGCTCCAAAAGAAACCGTGGACTTGGCTCAGGCGGCAGGCCGCATCGCAGCGGAACAGATCGCCCCCTATCCTCCCGGCGTGCCCATCGCAGCGCCTGGGGAACGGATAGACGAAAAAATACTAGCTTATTTGGAACAGTTGGGCTATAATAAAATGAAAACAACTGTGCTCTGGTAGGAATATCCCTGCCGCCAGCCATGAGGAGGGAAACGGCATGAATGTGAGAGAATTGCAGGGCAATGAACCTCTAAAACAGCAGCTTTCCACCATGGCGGAACCCCCTCATGAGTGTATCCTCTCTGGCCCCGAAGGCTCTGGACGGCACGCCTTGGCGCAGATCTTAGCCCAAGCGCTGGTCTGTCAAGAGCCGCAGGCGGTGCACCGTCCCTGCGGTCTGTGTTCCAGCTGCCAAAAGGTTGCCCAGGGCATTCATCCGGACGTCGTCCCCATCCAGCGTTTTTTGTCGCCGGAGAGCAAGGAGATCAAGGTGGACGCCGCCCGTCAGCTCCGGCAGGACGCCTATATACGCCCCAACGAAGGCCGGTGCAAGGTATACATCCTGGATTTGCCCATGAACAGCAACGCTCAGAACGCCCTGCTGAAATTGCTGGAGGATGGGCCGGCCTATACCGCCTTTCTGATCCTGACCGATCAACCGGCGTCCCTGCTGGAAACGGTTCGTTCCCGCTGTGTCCACTTCCGTCTGACGCCGCCAAAGGAGGAGGTTCAGACAGACACCCGATGGGGGGAAGCCTGGACAGACGCTCTTTGCGCCAACCGTGAATTGGCGCTGGTGGAGTGCGTAGCGAAATTTGTGGCGGAGAAAGTGACTCGTGACCAGTTAGCGGAGAGCTATCAGGTGCTGGCGCAGAAACTGGTAGAGGGACTGACCTGCCCCGATTCCAAGCTGGCGGCGATCCCCAGAGCCAAGCTGGTGGCGCTGACCAAGCTGGCAGAGGAGGCACGGAATCAGTGCGCCTTTAACCCGTCCGTTGGCCACAGCGCCGGCTGGTTCGCCGCCCGAAGCTGGCAGGTTTTGATGGGCAGCGGAGCGCAGAACTATCACCTATAATCAGGAGGTATGTGATGACCGAAATTATCGGCGTCCGTTTCAAAGACGGAGGCAAATTATATTACTTTAACCCCAACGGCGTCCAGGTGCAGGCTGGACAGCATGTGATCATAGAGACATCCAAGGGCATCGAATTCGGTGAGTGCGCCCTGGCCAACACCATGATCGACGAGATGGAACTCATTGCCGCCCTGCGTCCCATGCTCCGTGTGGCTACGGAGGCGGACTATGCCCAGGTAAAGTCCAACCAGGAGAAGGAGAAAAAAGCCTTCCAGATCTGCCAGGACAAGATCGCCGAGCACAAGCTGGAGATGAAACTGGTGGAAGTGAAGTACAGCTTCGACGGCAGCAAGATTTTGTTCTTCTTCACCGCCGATGGACGGGTGGATTTCCGCCACCTGGTCAAGGATCTGGCGTCTATCTTCTGCACCCGCATCGAACTGCGGCAGATCGGCGTCCGAGATGAGGCCAAGATCATGGGCGGCCTGGGCATCTGCGGACGTCCCTTCTGCTGTTCTCAGTTTTTGAGCGACTTCCAGCCGGTGTCCATTAAAATGGCCAAGACCCAGAACATCTCCCTCAACCCCACCAAGATCTCCGGCGTCTGCGGCCGCCTTATGTGCTGCCTGAAATACGAGCAGGACGCCTATGAGGACTTGCTCAAGGACACGCCCAAGCTGGAATCCCTGGTCAACACTCCGGATGGCGTGGGCGTGGTCAATCAGATCCAGCTGCTGCGGGAGCAGGTGAAGGTGGTGTTGGACAGCGACCCGGATACTCCCAAAGTGTACCGGAAAGAGGACATCGAGATCATCCGCAATGGCAAGGGCAAGCGCCCGCCGGGATATGAGTTCCCAGTTCCTGCGCCAGAGAAGAAGGAGCCATCCCTGGGTCTGCTCCGAACACAGGAGCAGGCGGCGCCCATGGCAAAACCGGAAGTGGAGGAACGCCCCAAAGAGAAAAAGCCGGAGGGCGCTAATTCCACCTCCCACCGCAGCCGCAGAAGCCGCAGCAGTGCTAATAGGAACAAGGAGCGTCCGGCGGCAGCGCATCCGGAGCAGGGTGCCGCAGGAGAAGCAAAGTCCGGCGAGAAAAAGCCAAACAGCCACTCCCGCCGCCGGCACAGCAGCAACACAGGCAGCGCCGGTCAGCAGGCCAAGACAGAGGGTCAGAAGCAGAATCCCACCGGCAGCAGCACCGGACAGAGTGGGAACAAATCCCGTTCCCATCGCCGCCGTCACCATCGTCCCAAGGGACAAGGCAGCGGTCAGAACGGTGCGCCCAAAGCGGAAAAATAAAGGAAAAACCCAGAGAAAGAATGTGATGTAAATGTCTATCGAACGAGTACGAGCTTATTTTCGGGAACGAAACATGGAGGATCGGGTGCAGGAGTTTGACGTGTCCAGCGCAACGGTAGAGCTGGCTGCCCAAGCACTGCACGTGGAAGGGCAGCGCATCGCAAAGACCCTCTCCTTCTATGTAGATGACCATGTGGTACTCATTGTTGCAGCAGGTGATGCCAAGATCGCCAACCCCAAGTACAAAGCTCAGTTCCACACCAAGGCCAAGATGCTCTCCCACGAGGAGGCGGAAACCCTCATCGGTCATGCGGTGGGCGGCGTCTGCCCCTTTGCAGTCAACGAGGGTGTGGACGTGTACTTGGACGAAAGCCTGAAACGGTTTGAGACGGTATTCCCCGCCTGCGGCAGCTCCAACAGTGCCATTGAGCTGACCATTCCGGAGCTGGAAGCAAATTGCGACCACTTCCAGGGCTGGGTAGATGTCTGTAAGATTCCAGAGAACTAAGCGGAAAACAACAGAAGTGAAAGAAAAAGCATCGTAATGAAAAAAATCATTACGATGCTTTTTCTGTTAGCCTGCGTGGAGCCATGGCTTGAGAGCGGTATCCACATAGAAATGTTTTTACCGATTTGGTATGTGGATCGCTCTTTTCTCCACGTTGAGTGCTGCTTCTCGCAGCGCTTCGGTGACAGTGGGGTGGCTGTGGATGGTAGAGATCAGTTCATCCACCGTGGCTTCCAGACGGATAGCCAAGGCTCCCTCGGAGATTAGGTCTGTAGCTCTGGGGCCGATGATATGCACCCCCAGGATCTCTCCGTGCGTTGCTCCGGCGATAATCTTTACCAGACCTTCGCCGCCGTTGAGGATCAACGCCTTGCCATTGGCGCTCATGGGGAACTTCCCCACCTTGTACGCAAGACTCTGCGCCTTGCACTGTTCCTCTGTCAGTCCCACGGAAGCAGCTTCCGGTTCCATGTAGACACAGGTGGGATTGGTGGACTGGTCATAATGAGCCTCGTGGCCGCAGATATTTTCCGCCGCCACCTCCCCCATGGCGCTGGCAGTATGCGCCAGCTGAGCGTATCCGAACACGCAGTCACCGATGGCGTACACGCCGGGAATATTGGTTTCCATCTTGTCGTTGACAAGGATGTGCCCGTTCTCGTGCTTCAGTCCGGCAGCGTCCAGATTCAGGCTGGCGGTGTTGGCCTTTCGCCCTATGGCTACCAACACTTTTTCCGCCTCAAAGCTGACTGTCTCGCCCGCTTTGGTTTTGCAGATGACCCTTGCGCCCACAGGAGCGGCTTCAACGGCCTGAACCGGACACGCCAAGTGGAACTCGATGCCCCGTTTCTTCATGTGCGCCACGCCGATCCCCGTGAGATCGCTGTCCAACATGGGCAGCATATGATCCAAGGCTTCTACAACGGTGATCTTTGTGCCAAAGCCCTCATAGGCACAGGCCAGTTCCAGACCGATGACACCGCCGCCAATGACCACCATGCTCTCTGGCAGCTTTTCAAGGCTCAGCGCACCGGTGGAGTCGATGCAGTTGGGATTTTCCTTCAGGCCAGGGATGGGAGGTGTGGAGTTGATGGAACCAGTGGAGAGGATGATGGCGTCCGCTGTCATGTCCTCCTGGGAACCATCTGCTTTCTTTACGGTCAGCTTTTGGGGCGCAGTAAAGGCGGCTTCGCCGTCTATAATAGTGACCTTACTCCTTTTCAGCAGTCCCTTGACTCCCATCGTGAGCGTTTTAGAAATATCGTTTTTATGAGCGATGACCTGGGGGAAGTCCACTTCTACGCCAGTGACCTTTACGCCGATGTTCTTGGCCTGATTTTTGATGTTCTCCACCAGCTCAGCACTGTGGAGCAGGCATTTGGTGGGAATACAGCCAATGTTCAGGCAGGTGCCGCCCAGATGCTCCTTTTCAACGAGCGTGACCTTGGCGCCCAGCTGTGCGGCACGGATGGCCGCCACATAGCCGCCGGGGCCGCCGCCCACTACCAACACAGTCTTTGCCCTTGCCTGAGAAGCCTGCGGGGACAGATCTGACTTCGCCGCAGCAGCGGGAGCGGCAGTGGAATCCGTCCCAAGAATCATCTCGCCAGGCTGTCCGATCCATGCAACAACGCTTTTACACGGAGCTGATTCGCCTTCCGGCAGCAGGATCTTGAGCAGGATGCCCTCTGCGTCCGCTTCAACATCGTTTGTCAACTTGTCTGTAGCAACGGAGAAAAGCACATCCCCCTTTTGCACAGGTTGGCCTTCTTTGATCTTCCATTCTTCAATCGTCCCCTCTGTCATGGTCAAACCTAACTTGGGCATCAACACTTCAGTTGCCATTGCACACGCTCCTTTCTGTACGATGTTCTTTGCAAGGGAGCATCTCCGTACTGCAGCTCGATCTGATAGTTACAGAATGTCATCCGCAGAATACGCCCCTTTTCCAAAGAGATTCGAGCCGTTGCGCTTCCTCCATGAAAGTAAAAACAGACGGCGGCAGTGCCGCCGTCCGTTCTCCCTTAAATCAGCAAGAGATACAGATTCTCCAGCAGTTCCACGATCCGTTTCATAAATGCGCAGGCCATCACGCCATCTACCACCCGATGATCTGCCGTCAGGCAGAGATTCATCATGGGGCGAATCACGATCTCGCCGTTGCGCACAACGGGCGTGTCCACAATATCACATACACCCAGGATCGCCAATTCGGGCTGGTTGATGATGGGGGAGAAATTCCGCACACCATAGGAGCCCAGATTGGAGATGGTGAAGGTGCCGCCAGTCATATCCTCCATGGTGATCTTGCCGGAGCGGGTGCGCTCGATCAGCGCCTCCATCTCCTTTGCGATTTCTGCCAAGGACTTGCGCTCGGCACACTTCACGTTGGGTACGATCAGACCATCGCCTTTGGCCACTGCCAGCCCCATGTTCACATGCTTATGACGGGTCAGCATATTGTCCGCAAAGCTGGCGTTGATGGACTTTAACCGGTTGACAGAACCATTTTCGATGCCATCGAGCAGACGGTCTATTTCACTCTTAGGAGCGATCAGTCCGGACATATCCACCCATTCGCCGGTTCCGATTTCCGTGTCCGGTTTCAGACGCTGGCGTATTTCTTCGTTACTCTGGAAATTGATGCCTTCCAAGCGCT
>URAM01000007.1 GCA_900545815.1 uncultured Eubacteriales bacterium
CGTCACCGTGGTGAATTTCTGGTTCACCACCTGCAATCCCTGCGTGGGCGAGCTTGCCGAGCTGGATGCGCTGAACAAGGAGCTTGCGAAGAAGGGCGGCACGCTCATTGGCGTCAACACCTCTACCTTGGATGGCGACAAAGCGGAAATCTCGGATGCAAAGGATGTGCTGATGAAGAAGGGCGCAACGTATCAGAATGTGTATTTTGACTCCAACAGTGAGGCAGGCAAGTTCGCCACCAACCTCTTGGCCTATCCTACCACCTATGTAGTGGATCGCAAGGGCAATATCGTGGGAGAACCCATCGTGGGCGCCATCACGGAAAAGAAGCAGGCGGAAACGCTGCAAAAGCGCATCGACCAGGTTCTTGCCGCCGATCGGGGCTGACAAACAGATCTGCCTCCTCCGAAAGGAGAACAACACCGTGTGTCGGAGCGTATTGTCGTTTCTGCTTGCTGCGGCGCTGCTGCTGAGCGGCTGCACCGCCCAGCAGAAAAAGATGCCCCCAAAAAGGAAAACCGAGGGAACGGAACTGGCTGGACAGTCCTCCGATCTGTCCGGTGAGGAAAGTGTGCATATGGATCACACGGAAAACGTCATCTATCTGGCAGGCGGCTGCTTTTGGGGCATAGAACAGCTGATGCAGTCCATTCCAGGCGTCCTGGATGCCCAGAGCGGCTACGCCAATGGCACCTGCCAGGCAGATGCCGACTACCGGACGGTCTGTAAAGGGGACACCGGCTTCCGAGAGACTGTGCGGGTGGAGTACGACCCGGAGCAGGTGAGCCTGGATGCCCTGCTGCTGGCTTACTTCTATGTCATCGACCCTACAGTAGAGAACCGGCAGGGCAATGACATCGGAAGCCAATACCAGACCGGCGTTTACTACACCAACGACAAGGCGAAGGAGACGGTGGAGCGCATTGCTGAGATCGAGCGGAGCCGCAGTGAGAAGTTCTTTGTGGAGATCGGCCCTCTGAAAAACTACTATCCCGCTGAGGAGTACCATCAGAACTATCTGGAAAAGAATCCGGGCGGCTACTGCCACATCCCAAAGAAGAAGATAGAACTATTTTCCAGATTGCGCATTGACCCAGGCGATTATAAAAAGCCTGCTGCGGAGTCCATCCGAGATAAGCTGACAGAGGAACAGTACCGTGTCACCCAGGAGGATGGCACCGAGCGTGCCTTTACTGGTGCGTTCTGGAACCAGTTCGAGAAGGGCATCTATGTGGACGTGGTCACCGGCGAGCCGCTCTTTTCCTCCACAGATCAGTTTGAAAGCGGCTGCGGCTGGCCTTCCTTTACAAAGCCTATTGAGGAGCCTGCCGTGGTGGAGAGAGAGGACTTGAGCCACGGAATGCGCCGCACGGAGGTGCGCAGCCGTGCAGGAAATTCTCACCTCGGTCATGTGTTTACCGGCGATCCGGAATCCCCCAACGGCGTGCGCTACTGCATCAACAGTGCGTCTCTCCGCTTTGTGCCTTACGCAAAGATGAAAGCCGAAGGGTATGGGTATCTCCTGAACCTCTTTGAGAAATAAGCCAGCAGCGCCAGGAACGATCGCTCACCGAAAGCCCTGGGCGCTGTGCGAGCAATCCGATTCGGACAAAGAACCGCCAGATTTGTGCAGTTTTTTGCGTTGCAGAGCGGCGGAAGCTGTGCTATAATAAACCTGTTCCGCCAATAGGCGGAGCTATGGGCCAGTAGCGCAGCTGGGAGCGCATCACATTCGCATTGTGGGGGTCGTCGGTTCGAATCCGATCTGGTCCACCACAAAAAAGCCACGACTGAGGTCGTGGCTTTTTTGTGGGTTCGCGCCCTTTGGGCGCTCACCCTTCGGTGATTTGACTTGCTCGGCGGAACTAAATTCCGCCTGCGCCAAGGTTTTGTTGCGCAAAACGCTTGGGACGCCGGACTTCCGGCGGGTTTCTATGTGCACACCTCTGTTCCGATTTTATCATTTCACGGCGGAACTAAATTCCGCCTATGACAATTCTGCGCTGCGCTCCGAATTGACGTGCCACTTGCCACGGCCGCCAGAAGGCGGCTTTTTTGGGCTTTGGTGATTTGACTTGTGTGGCGTGCCCGCCCATGACAGAATAGTTGCAATTTCGCCCCCGCTATGCTATGCTAACCCCAGAAAAACAGACGCCCCACCTACGGGGCTTTTCTTTTGCGGCGATGCCGCAGGAGGGGAAGGGAGCAAAGCAATGAAAAAGATACTGCTGCTGGGCACGGGAGGCACCATCGCCTCCAAGCAGACTGAGGACGGCTTGCAGCCGGCACTGACGGCGCCGGAGATTTTGGAGTATGTGCCCGGAGTGGAGCGCTACTGCGACATTGACGTGAAGCAGGTGTGCAACATCGACTCCACCAATATGTCTCCGGAGATCTGGTCTCAGATCGTCCGTGCCATTGAGGCCAACTACGACCACTACAACGGCTTCGTCATCACCCACGGCACCGATACCATGGCCTACACCTCTGCCGCCCTGAGTTACATGATCCAAAATTCCAGAAAGCCCATCGTCATCACCGGCTCCCAGATGCCCATCAACACCGACAGCACCGATGCCAAGGTGAACCTGCGGGACAGCATCTACTACGCCTGTGACGACTATTCGGAAAACGTCTCCCTGGTCTTTGACGGCAGCGTCATCGCTGGCACCCGTGCCAAGAAGATGATGGCCCGCTCCTTCAACGCCTTCTACAGCGTCAACTTCCCCGTGCTGGCCCGCATCCAGGACGAGCACATCATCCGCTACCTGCCCTACGACCCGATTCGGGAACCCCTTCGGTTCCAGCGTCAGGTCAGCGACAGTATCTGTGTCATGAAGCTCATCCCCGGCTCCCGTCCGGAGCTGCTGGCCTATCTGTTCGAGCACTATGACTGCATCGTCATCGAGAGCTTCGGCGTAGGCGGCATCCCAGCCAAGATGCTGGAACAGTTTTATGCGGAGATGGAGAAGTGGGCGTCCAAGGGGAAGTTCATCGTCATGACCACCCAGGTGGTCAACGAGGGCTCCAACATGGAGATCTACCAGGTGGGACAGCGGGTGAAGAAGGAATTCCAGCTGCTGGAATCCTATGACATGACCCTGGAAGCCACCCTGACCAAGCTAATGTACCTGATGAAACGGTTCGAGGGGGACTATGACGCCATCCGGCGGCATTTCTATCGGGAGATCAACCACGATATTCTATGCGCCTTCGAGTCTTGACCGGAGGCCGGCGAGAACCCTCTGCGCTGGGAAGGGCGCAGGGGGTTTTGTATACTGGGCGTGTGCGCTGGTGGCGCACGATTGGACGAAATGGTGATAAAATGAGGACAAAATGTGGCGTTATTCGGGAGAAAGGAGACTTTCCGTTCCTTGACAATTCATGGGGAAGGGGATAGAATAAAACAATCCGTATCGAGAGAAACCAACGGAAAATCACTATATTATGGAAGAAGATGAACCCCAATGATGAGACTGGATGATTTCAAAGCGGCACGCAACGTCCTCAAAGGCATTTTGAACGACACGGGTCTGATTTACTCCCAATTTTTCTCCAAGGCCACTGGCAATTACGTCTACCTGAAGCCGGAGAATATGCAGGTCACGGGCGCCTATAAGATTCGCGGCGCATACTACACCATCAGCACCCTGTCCGACCAGGAGAAAGCCGCCGGTCTCATTACCGCCTCCGCCGGCAACCATGCCCAGGGCGTGGCCTATGCCGCCAAGCACGCCAATGTCCCCGCCACCATCGTCATGCCCACCACCACCCCCCTTATCAAGGTGAACAACACAAAAAATTACGGCGCCAACGTAGTTCTGCACGGGGCGACCTTTGACGACGCGGCAGAGGAAGCGGCACGGCGGAGCAAAGAGGACGGCCTGACCTACATCCACCCCTTCAACGACCTGCGGGTGGCCACCGGTCAGGGCACCATCTCCTATGAGATCTTCAGCAACCTCCCTGATGTGGACATCATCCTGGTGCCCATCGGCGGCGGCGGCCTGGCCAGCGGCGTGTCCACCCTGGCAAAGCTCCTCAACCCCAACGTGAAGGTCATCGGCGTGGAACCCACCGGCGCAGCCAGCATGAAGGCCAGCCTGGAGGCAGGCCACATCGTCACCCTGCCCACCGTGGACACCATCGCTGACGGCGTAGCGGTGAAAACCCCCGGCGACCAGGTGTTTCCCTATATTCAGGAGAACCTGGATGACATCATCACCATCGAGGATAACGAGCTGGTATCCGCCTTCCTGGACATGACCGAGACCCACAAGATGATCGTGGAGAACGCAGGTCTCCTCACCGTGGCCGCCCTATATCACCTGGACTGCAAGAACCAGAACGTGGTGCCCATCCTCACCGGCGGCAACATGGACATCATCACCATGTCCTCCCTCATCCAGAACGGCCTCATCAACCGCGGCCGTGTCTTTACCTTCTCCGTCCAGCTCCCCGACCGACCTGGCGAGCTGCTCCAGGTGGCCAGCATCGTGGCCAAGGAGCGGGGGAACATCATCAAATTGGAGCACAACCAGTTTGTCAATATCAACCGCCAGCACGGCGTCGAGCTGCGGGTGACCCTGGAAGCCTTCGGCCACGACCATAAGAACGCCATCCTGACCGCAATGGCAGAGGCGGGCTATCAGGTGAAGGAAGTGGCAACCGTCTTGTAAGAAGGGCTTCTGTAAGGTATAATGAAGAGAATGTTGATTTTTCGGAAAGGAAGCCGATTCTTATGATTCAAATTGCCCCCTCCATCCTGTCCGCCGACTTTACCAAACTGGGTGCGGACTTGGATGCCATCGCCACCGCTGACATGGTGCATTTCGATGTGATGGACGGTGCCTTCGTGCCCAACATCTCCTACGGGATGCCTATTTGCAAGGCGGTGAACCAGTACACCGATATGTTCCTGGACACCCACCTGATGATCGAAAAGCCTGCCCGCTACATCGAGGACTTCGCCAAGGCTGGCGCCGACCTGATCAGCGTCCACCTGGAAGCCGATGGCCCCCGTGGCATCGAGGACGCCCTGAATGAGATGGAGCGCTGCGGCGTGAAGAAAGCGGTCGCCCTGCGTCCCATCACCAGTCCTAAGGCCATCCTGCCCTATATCGAACGGCTGGATATGGTGCTGGTCATGACGGTGGAGCCGGGCTTCGGCGGCCAGTCCTTTATGATGGATCAGCTGGACGTCATCCGCCAGTGCCGGGAGATCATCGACTGGTACAATCCCAGCTGTCTGCTGGAGGTAGATGGCGGCATCAACTTCAAGACCGCTCCCCTGGTGAAGGCGGCTGGCGCCAACGTGCTGGTGGCTGGCAGCGGTATCTACGGCCAGGAGGATCGGGCGGCGGCCATCCAGGCTCTGCGGGAGGCGTAAGGATGCAATATCTGCCTCCGGCCTTGGAAGCGCTGACGGAGCAGTTCGCCAAGCTCCCCGGCATCGGCACCAAAACCGCCCAGCGCCTGGCGTTTTATATCCTGAACCTGCCGGACGGGGAGGCGGAAGCCTTCGCCAATGCCATCCGCAACGCCAAAGGCACCATCACCCGCTGTCCTGTCTGTCAGAACCTGACCCAAGGGGAGGGGCTCTGCGCCCTGTGCGCCAGCCCTCGGCGGGATAAGTCCACCATCTGCGTGGTGGCCGACCCCAAGGACGTCATCGCCATGGAGCGAGCGGGAGAGTACCAGGGGTTGTACCATGTGCTCCACGGGGTCATCTCCCCCATGAACCATGTAGGCCCCGACGACCTGCGCATCAAAGAGCTGGTGGCTCGTGTGGCCGCCGGCGGAGTAGAGGAGGTCATCATGGCCACCAACCCGGACACGGAAGGGGAGACCACCGCCATGTACCTGTCCCGCCTGCTGCGGGATTTCGGCGTAAAGATCACCCGCCTGGCCTACGGCATCCCAGTGGGCAGTCACCTGGAATACGCCGATGACGCCACCCTCATGCGCGCCCTGGAAGGGCGGCGGGAGATGTGAGCGGCCTCAGAAAACAAACAACGGAGAGAGCCTTTGCTCTCTCCGTTTTCTGATCAATTCAAATCTAAGGTCTGTATGGGCACATCCATCCGCTGTGCCACCTGTTCCGGGGTCATCCCCTGTGCCAGGAACCGCTTGGCTACCTGTTCCAGTCCTTCGGCCACCTCGATGATATGTCCGTCCGGATCGTAAAAGCGCACCACTCGCTGTCCCCAGCGGTGCTCCTTCAGCCGGTGGACGAACTGCACCTGCCAGCGATCCAGCTGGGGCAGGAAGGCGTCCATGTCCTCCGTCTCGAAGTACAGCTCCCCGCCGTTGTTGGGGAGCGTGACCTTTTGGGTGTTGAGAAATCCCTTCCAGGTGTCCAGGGTCTGCAAGGTGATGCCCCCGCTGAGGGTCACATTGGCGCCGAAATCTGCCACGATCTCTCGTCCCAGCAGGCCGCAGTAAAAGGCTTTGGAGCGTTCCATATTGGTGACGGCCAATAACGTACTCTGATATTTCATCCGTTCCCATCCTTTCTCCGTTGGCACTTTTGTTCTCTCTCCTGTCATTGTACGGGAAGATAGATGTCTTGTCAATGTCCCTTTCCGGCGAACAAAAAACGACACACCCTGGGGTGTGTCGTTTGCGCATCTAGAGAGAGCGGGGCTTACAGGCCGAACGCCCCCAGATTCAGCCCGCCGGTGAGCTTGCTGACGGTCTGGTTGGCGTCCTCGTCCACCTGACGGAGGACATCGTTGACGGCCAGTATGACCATGTCCTGGAGCATCTCCACATCCTGGGGATCCACTGCGTCGGGAAGGATGGTGAGGCTGGTGAGCTGATGCTTGCCGTTGGCGGTCACCTTGACTGCGCCGCCGCCAGCCTGGGCGGTGTAGATCTTATCTTCCAGCTGGCTCTGCATCTTCTGCATATCAGCCTGCATCTTCTGTGCCTGGCGGATCATATTCATGTTCATGCCGCCGCCCATGCCCTTCATGCCGCGGGCGTTAAAACCTTTTGCCATAATTCGTTGCTCCTTTATACTAAAATCTAAGTGGTTTCGTTTCAATCAATTTGAAAATGATTCTTTCTGCCGAAATCCAGCAGCTGCGCAAAGGGGTCGCCCGCCGGCTCTGCCGGAGCGGCAGGGGGGGCACCGTCCACCAGCTTCAGCTGTACTGCCGTGCCCAGACGAGCGCTGACCGCCTGGAGGATGGCGTTGCGCACGTTCTCCCGACTGACCACAGGACGGGCGAAGGAGTTGACCAAGTACAGCGTCAGCACGGTACCTTCTAAAATACCTTCACACATGGACGGGTTGTTCAGGATGGGATAAGCACCCGGCCCTACGATGGCGCGTAAGCTGGGAACCAGTTCAGACCAGAAATTGCGATCTCTGCCAGCGGGGGGCGCTGCAACAGGTGCCTCCTGGACGGGAACCACCTGCGGCTCCTCCGGTGCAGGCACCGGCTCCGGCTGAGCCGCCGGCTGCGTCTGGGACAAAAAGTCCGGCTCCGGCGGCAGGGGGAGCTCCTCCTCCATCAGCGGCGGTTCCTCCGAAGGAAGGGGCGGCTCGTCCCAGGGGACGGGGTCGCTGACCGGTGGGAGCGTGGGTTCCTCGGTGTCCCAGGGGGGCAGGTCATCCTTCGCGGGAGCGGGGGTGGGTTCCGGTGTTGGTTTGGACACTGGGTTCGGTTTGGGCTGTGCCTGTGGGACAGGCGCAGGGATAGCCACGGGCTGGACGGGGATAGCGCCGGCCAATTTGGCCTCCAGCTGGGCGATGCGGGCGGACAGGCCGGTGAGAGACTGGTCTAACTCCACCTCGCACAGCTGGATGAGACACAGCTCCGCATCTGTCCGCCGGTTGGCGCTGGTGCGCAGACCGGCTTGGGTGCTCTGCAAGAGTTCCAGCATTTGCAGCAGCCGCTGACTGGGGAACTTCCGTGCCAGCAAGCCCATGGTCTCCTGGTCGTACCCGCCGGTCATCAGGGCTTCGCCGCCTTGGGAAGCGGTCTTGCGGATGAGCAGATCACGAGTCAGGGAGGACAGCTCGGACAGCACCGCCCCCACGTCCTTGCCATCATCGTATAGCTGTGCCAGCTGGGTCAGGGCGGCGGAGGTATCGCCGCTGGCGATGGCGTTCATGATATGGGCGGTCTTCAGGTTGCCTGCCAGCCCCAGCGTGTCCAGCACCGTCTCCCGATTTACCTGGCGGCCAGAGACAGCGCACTGATCCAACAGAGACAGAGCATCCCGCAGCGCCCCGTCCGCCAGCCGTGCCAGCAGGGAAGCCCCCTCCGGCGTCAGGTCGATGGCCTCTTGCTGGGCGATGTATTGCAGCCGGTTCTGGATGTCCGCCGGCAGGATGCGCTTGAAGGAGAACCGCTGGCAGCGGGACAAAATGGTGGCCGGCACCTTGTGCAGTTCGGTGGTGGCCAGGATGAACATGAGGTGTTCCGGCGGCTCCTCCAAAATCTTCAGCAGGGCATTGAAGGCGGCGGTGGAGAGCATATGCACTTCGTCCACGATGTAAACCCGCTTGCGCACGGCGGCGGGGGCGTACACCGCCTCGTCCCGCAGGGCACGGATCTGGTCCACGCCGTTGTTGGAGGCGGCGTCCAGCTCCACCACATCTAAAATAGCGCCGCTGTCGATGCCCACACAGGCGGGACACTTCCCGCAGGGGTTGCCCTGGATGGGTGATTCGCAGTTGACTGCCTTGGCCAAAATCTTGGCGCAGGTGGTCTTGCCGGTGCCGCGGGTGCCGGTGAACAGGTAGGCGTGGGAGAGCCGGTTGGTCTGCACCTGTTTCTTCAGCGTCTGGGTAATATGGGACTGGCCTACCACATCGTCAAAGATCTGAGGCCGCCATTTCCGGTACAGTGCCTGATACAAGGGGCTGCACTTCCTTTCTGCCGGAATAAAAAACGCGGTCAGTCCGGAACAGTCCGGCCACACCGCGCTGACGGGCATTTTGGGTAAATGCCACGATACAATCATAATAAAAACACTCCGGCGATCACTCGGATACGACTCACCCGCGGCACATGGAGTGACCGCTTAATGCTGCTCGGTTCCCCGCCTGACATGGTTCACGGGCTGCCGTTGCGCGGGACCGTAACCTCAAACGTCACCGCCGGAGCTAGTGGTATTGTACTATATCTTCCACCGTTTCGCAAGGGGCTATTTTGATTTTTTTCCACGGAAGCCTGTCAGAGAAACTCCGGTTTGTGAAGCGAGGGGAAAAGGGAACGTCAGATTGACAGGAAAAGCGGAAACGTGTAAAATATTTTCAAAGGCCCATGGGCCGAAAAACATGACTTTTCACAGGAGCCCCCAGTGCGGCAGGCTGTGACGAAAAATAGAACGTCCCCCAGCGGGACGGAACACGTTATGGAGGAAATGACACATGAGCGAAGAGAGGAACATCCCCACCCTGACCCTGGATCCTGCCGGAGACGAAGCTGCTGCTGCCGCCCAGGCTGCACCTGCCGCACCGGAGACGGCGGCTCCGACCCTGACCCTCACCCCGGAAGCACCCGTGGCGCAGGCGGTGGAGGACTCCGCACCCCCTGCCATTGACGAGTCCATGCTGTCCGAGGCGGAGCGGAAGATTGTGGACGAGTTCGCCCAGAAGATCGACATCACCGATTCCACCCAGATCTTGCAGTACGGCACCGCCGCCCAGAAGAACATCGCCTCCTTCTCGGAGAACGCCTTGAACAAGGTGCGCACCAAGGATTTGGGCGAAGTGGGGGACGTGCTGTCCAGCCTGGTGGTGGAGCTGAAGAACAACGCCCCTGGCACCGAGAAGAAGCGTGGCTTCTTCCAGCGCAGCAAGATCAAGATGGACGAGATGCGTGCCCAGTACCAGAAGGCCGAGGGCAACGTGGACAACATCTGCCGCATCCTGGAACAGCACCAGGTGGCGCTGATGAAGGACGTGGCCATGTTCGACCAGATGTTCGAGCTGAACCAGCAGTATTATAAGGAACTGACCATGTATATCATCGCCGGCAAGAAGAAGCTGGAAGCCTGCCGTACCGGCGAGATGGCGCAGCTCCGTGCCAAGGCGGAACAGACCGGCGCCCAGGAGGACGCTCAGGCGTACAACGACTACGCCAACCTGATGGAGCGCTTTGACAAGAAGATCAACGACCTGGAGCTGACCCGTATGATCTCCATCCAGATGGGCCCCCAGACCCGTCTGCTCCAGAACAACGACACCCTGATGATCGAAAAGATCCAGACCTCTCTGGTCAACACCATCCCTCTGTGGAAGAGTCAGATGGTGCTGGCGCTGGGTCTGGAACGCTCTCGCCAGGCCACTGCCGCCCAGAGCGCCGTCACCAACATGACCAATGAGCTGCTGCGCAAGAATGCGGAAATGCTCAAGATGGGCACCATCGCCACCGCCAAGGAAGCGGAACGGGGTGTGGTGGACATCGAGACTCTGCGCAAGACCAACGAGGACTTGATCTCCACCCTGGACGAAGTGATGAAGATCCAGACCGAAGGCCGCCAGAAGCGGAGAGAGGCGGAAGTGGAGCTGACCAAGATCGAAGGGGATCTGCGGCAGAAGCTCATGGAACTGAGACACTGAGAAAGGATAACCCGGCGGGTGGGCGTGGCAGCGTCCGCCCGTTTTCTCTCTGGAAAGGAGCAGCGTATGACACAGGAAAGACCCGTGGTGGGACGGTTCGCTCCCAGTCCCAGCGGCCGGATGCACTTGGGCAACGCCTTCTCCGCCCTCATCGCCTGGCTGGCTGTCCGGTCGGCTGGCGGCGAGATGGTGCTGCGGCAGGAGGACTTGGATCCCCAGCGGTGCAAACGAGAGTACGCCGACCAGATCGAGGAGGATTACCGCTGGTTGGGGCTGGATTGGGACAGAGGCGGCAGTACGGGCGGCGATGCCTATTACCAGAGCAATCGGGACGACATCTACGCCGAAGCCCTGGAAACATTGCGCCAAAATCACCTCATCTACCCCTGCTTCTGCACCCGAAACCAACTCCATGCCGCCTCCGCCCCTCACGCCACTGACGGCACGACCCTGTACCCTGGTACCTGCCGGAACCTAACCCCAGCGGAGCAGACGGAGCGGGCGAAAACTCGGAAACCTGCCATGCGGGTGAAGGTACCGGACGAGACGGTTTCCTTCACCGACCACATCATGGGAGCCTATCATCAAAACCTCGCCCAGGCGTGCGGCGACTTCATTCTGCGCCGCAGTGACGGCGTGTTTGCCTACCAGCTGGCCGTGGTGGTGGACGATGCCCTTATGGGCGTCAATCAGGTGGTGCGTGGAGTGGACTTGCTGTCCTCTACACCGAGACAGATCTGGCTGCAACAGCAGTTGGGCTTTCCCCAGCCGGAATACGGCCATGTGCCCCTGCTGTACGGCGCAGACGGACACCGGCTGTCCAAACGACAGAAGGACGTGGACTTGGGCGCACTGCGCCAGATGGGGAAGCGTCCGGAGGACATCGTGGGACAGCTGGCCTGCTGGGCAGGACTCATCGACCAGCCGGAGCCGGTGCAGGCACGGGAGCTGGTGGCGGAGTTCGCTTGGGGGAAAGTGAGACGAGAGAATGTCGTGGTGGAGTGAAACGTTGCGGAGGTCAAGCGCCGCAGGCCGCATGAAGTTTTGCGGGGCTTTTTAAGTGAGACTCCAAATCTAAGATTTGGCTCAATCGAACTTACACAGAGTGACAAAAGCGACTAGGGTTCAGGGGCAAGGCCCCTGGTCGCTGACCGCAGTCAGCGCCGCAGCGTTAAGAAAACTTGCCAGTGGCAAGTTTTTAGCGTAGGCCATGCCTGTTTTACAGGCATGGTACGCTGGGTTCCCTAAACGACGAGCGCAAACCCGCCCCACCCTGTCCCACATATCGTACCCCCAACCTGCTAAACTACCCATAACCAACCAAGAAAGGAGCACTCCCATGCTGCACCTGTTACTCGGCCGTGCCAAGACCGGCAAAACCACCCGCCTCTACCAGGCCATGCGGGAAAACGGCAAGCACCGCCCTCAGGTGCTCATCGTCCCCGAACAGTACTCCCACGAGGCGGAGCGCCGCCTCTGTCAGGAGCTGGGGGGCGGTGCGTCTGCCTGGGCGGAGGTGCTCTCCTTCACCCGACTCTACCATCGGGTGCTCACCGAAACTGGCGGCCTGGCTCAGCCCATGCTGGACGGCGGCGGACAGCTGCTGCTCATGCACCAGGCGGTTCACGCCGTCTCCTCCCAGCTGACCCTCTACGCCAAACCGTCCAAAAAGGCCGCCTTTTTGGAGCATTTGCTGGCCACCCGCGGCGAGCTGAAAAGCTACTGCATCCAGCCCCAACAGCTCATAGAAGCTGGCGACAACGCTCCAGAAGGGGAGGGGCAGCGGCTGCGGGAGCTGGGACTGATGCTGGAGTGCTATGACACCCTGACCCGGCGCCTGGCCTCCGACCCACGGGATCGGCTGACCCGATTGGCAGAGCAGCTCAAAACCTGCGCATATGGCCGCGGCGCGGACTTTTACCTGGACAGCTTTGTGGACTTTACCCCCCAGCAGCGGCAGGTGCTCACCCAGCTCATGTCCAAAGCCCACTCGGTCACCGTGGCGCTCACCTGCGACACCCTGGACAACCACAGCTTAGAAGTCTTTGCCCCTGCCCGCCGGACGGCGCTGACCCTTCAAGCGGACGCCAAGGCGTGCCACACCCTTATGACATTTGAAATTTTGACCGGCCGGAAGGATGACGCTCCCCCAGCCTTGGCGGCGATGGAACAGCTGTTCCAGACCTATGAACCGTTGCAAGAAACCCCACCCACCGGCGTCCACCTGATCCAGGCGGAGACCCCCTATTTAGAGGTGGAGCAGGCCGCCCAGACCATCTGCAAGCTGGTGCGGGAGGACGGGCTGCGCTATCGGGACATGGTGGTAGCCGGCCGCACCATGGAGGACTACGCCGGACTGTTGGAGCCGGTTTTTGGCCGCTACGGCATCCCGCTGTTCTACAGCCATCGGGAGAGCATCCTGGAAAAGCCCATCCTGACCCTGCTGACGGCGGCGTTGGAGACGGTGGGGGACGGGTACGAGTACGACAGCCTGTTCCGCTACCTGAAAACCGGGCTGACCGGCATCTCCCTAGAGGAAGTGGACTTGCTGGAAAACTACGTCCTCCGCTGGGAGCTGCGGGGCAGCCAGTGGAGCCGCGAGGCGGCGTGGAACTGGCATCCGGAGGGGTACAGCCGCAAATGGACGGCGGCGGACGAGGCCGCTGTGGCGGAATTGGATGCCCTGCGCCGACGGGTCATCGCCCCCTTGGAGACTTTGCGCAAGACCCAGGCCGCACCGGGGGCTGACCTGGTGCGGGTGCTGTACGGCTTTTTGGAGGACATTCAGTTGCCCCAGCGGCTGCAAGAGCGGTCGGAACAGCTCCGAGAACGGGGGGAGCTGCGGCAGGCGGAGGAATACCGCCAGCTGTGGGGCATCCTGTGCGGCGCTATGGAGCAATGCGCCGACCTGCTTACCGAAGGGGGCATGGAGCTGCGGGAGTTTGCAGACCTGTTCGGGCTGCTCCTGTCCCAGTACGATGTCAGCGCCATCCCGGTCTCCCTAGACCGAGTGTCCGCCGGAGAGATACAGCACCTGTCCCACAAGGAGGCCAAGGTGCTCCTGCTGCTGGGGGCGGATGAGGATCATTTCCCCTTGGTCACCCAAGCGCCGGGGCTGCTCACGGACAGCGACCGGAGCTGGCTCCAGGCCATCGGATTGGAGGTGGCTCCATCGGCAGACCAGCGGCTGGATCGAGAACAGATGCTCCTTTACGAAGGGCTGGCGCTGCCCCATGAACAGCTATTTATCAGCTGGCCCCGCACCAAGGGCGGCGCTGCCACCAATCCAGCTCGCTTTGTGGAACGAATCCAAGGGTTATTGCCAAAACTGACCGTCACTCATTCGGACAGCGACACCTGTCCCATGGCGCCCCTGCCTGCCTTGGAGTGGGCGGGACGGCACCGGAATGATGCCCTCCTGGACGCCCTGGAACAGGAACCGGAGTGGAACCTCCGCACCCGACGGGTGCGGCTGGCACGGCAGTACACCCGTGGCGGCTTGAGCCGCAGCGCCGTGAACGCCCTGTACGGACACAAGGTGCGCCTGTCTGCGTCCAAGATGGACACCATCAAGAGCTGTCACTTCTCCTACTTCATGCAGTACGGCCTGAAAGCCAAAGCACGAAAGCGAGCAGGCTTTGACGCTCCTGAAGCGGGCACCTTTGTCCACTATGTGCTGGAACATTTCCTGCGGGACGCCAAGGAGCAGGGCGGCGTACAGACCATGTCTCACGACCAGCGCAAAGCCAAGGTGAAAGAAGTGGTGGAGCAATACATACGAGAGGAATTGGGCGACCTGGAAGGCCAAAGCCCCCGTTTCCGCTACCTGTTCCGGCGGCTGTGTCAGTCGGTGGAACTGGTGGTGCAGAACGTGGTGGAGGAGCTGGAACACTCCCACTTCCAGCCCATTTCCTTTGAGTTGGGCTTCGGCGATGGCAAAGCGCTGCCGCCGGTGGAGCTAACGGTGGACGGCGTCACTCTGTCCATTTCCGGCATCGTAGATCGGGTGGACGGCTGGGCGGAGAACGGACGGCTCTATCTCCGAGTGGTGGACTACAAGACGGGCAAGAAGTCTTTCAGTCTCACCGATGTGTGGCACGGGTTGGAAATGCAAATGCTGTTGTATCTGTTCACTTTGGAGCAGTCCGGTCGGGAACTCTACGACCAAGACCCCACCGCCGCCGGCGTCCTCTACCTGCCTGCACGGGATCTGATCCTCAGCGGCAGTCGGGACATGACGCCCGCCCAGCGGCAGGCGGAGGTGGACAAAAAGCTCCGCCGCAGCGGGATGCTCCTGGACGACCCAGAAGTGCTGGCGGCCATGGAGACTTTGGACGCCACGGGAAAACACCGGTTTTTGCCCCTGAAAGTGAGCAAAAAGACCGGCGAGATCACCGGCGACAGCCTGGCCACAGCGGAGCAGTGGGGCAAGCTGCGCCGCCATGTGGGGAAAATTTTACGAGACATCGCCGGGGAGATCGGCACCGGCAACATCGACGCCGATCCCTATCTCCGCTCCGGCAACCGAAGCTATTGCGATTTCTGCGACTACGCCGACGCCTGCTTTTTTGAGGAGGGCAGCGGCCGGGATTGCCACCGCTACCTGTATCCGGTGAAGGGACAGCGGTTCTGGGAGTCGGCGGGCGCGGATGAAAATGAGGAAAGGGGGCAGCAGCATGGCGGTTGAGCTGACCAGAGAACAACAGGCGGTGGTGTCCACACGAGGGGGACAATTATTGGTGTCCGCCGCAGCGGGGTCCGGCAAGACCTTCGTGCTGGTGCAGCGGCTGTTAGACCGAGTGCTGCGGGAAGGGCTGAACGTAGACCAGTTCTTGATGATCACCTTCACCAAGGCGGCAGCGGCCGAGCTGCGGGGCAAAATCTTGTCCGCCATCCAGAAGGCGCTGCGAGAGCAGCCGGACAACGCCCACCTGAGACGGCAGGCCACTCTCATCTACCGCACCCAGATCTCCACCATCCACGCCTTCTGCTCCCGCCTCCTGCGGGAGAGCAGCGCCCAGCTGAACCTGGATCCGGACTTCCGGCTCATGGACGATGGGGAAGCGGGGCTGCTGCGGCAGCTGACCTTGGAGCGGGTGTTGGAGGATGCCTACCAGCACTTGGATGAGGGGAACTTCTCCGTCCTGGTGGACTCCATGTCCGCCGGACGGGATGACAGGCGGCTGCGGGAGATGATCTTGGACATCCATGGCCGCATCCAGAGCCACCCAGATCCGGCACGCTGGCTGCGGGAACAGGATGCAGTGTTCCAGTTCGCAGGCGTCGCCGATGTGGCTCAGACCGCCTGGGGCAAGCTGCTGTTGGAGGACACCCGAGAGTTGGCCACCTTCTGGCGAGGACAGATGATGGGGGCGGTGGAAGCCATGGCCGCAGACCCAGAGTTGGAGAGCGCCTACGGGGACAGCTTTCGGGGCACTGTGGTGGGGCTGGACGAGCTCATCGCCGCTACCGATCAGGGGTGGGACGCTGCCGCCGCCTGTGCCGCTGTGCCCTTCCCCAAGCTGAAAGCCTCTCGGAAGATACAGGACAAGGGGCTGCAAGAGCGGGTGAAAACCCTGCGGGAGCAGTGCAAAAAGAAGCTGGCGTCCCTGACCGACCGGTTCGCCGGAGACAGCGCCGCTCTGCTGGGCGACTTGCGGACGGTGAGCGTGCCGGTGCGGGAGCTGTTCCGGATGGTGCAGACCTTCGAGGAGGCGTATCAGCAGGCCAAACGGCGGCGAAAAGCCTTGGATTTCAACGATTTGGAGCACTTCACCGCCCACGCCCTGGTGGATGACCAGGGGCAGCCAACCCCCCTGGCCAAGCAGTGGCGGGACGCCTTTGTAGAAGTGATGGTGGACGAGTACCAGGACACCAATGCCGTCCAGAACGTCATTTTTGACGCCCTCACTGACGGGGGCAAGCACTTGTTCCAAGTGGGGGACGTGAAGCAGTCCATCTATCGGTTCCGGCTGGCCGACCCGAGCATCTTCCTGCACAAATTTGACACTTTTGCCCGTCCTGACAGCGCCCAGCCCGGCGACCCACAGGTGCTGGTGCTGTCCAAAAACTTCCGCTCCCGTCCCAGCGTGTTGGAGGCGGTGAATTTCATCTTCGAGCACATCATGACCCCCTCCTTCGGCGAGATCGCCTACACCGAGGAACAAAGATTGTACCCCGGCATGGAGTTCCCAGAACACCTCAACGACCGGACGGAGCTGAACGTGGTGGACTTGGGGCAGGTGGAGCAGGAGGAGGACGCGGTGTCCCTGTCCAAAGACCAGGCGGAAGCCTATTTTGTGGCGGGACGGGTGAGACAGCTCCTGGACGAGCCGTTTATGGTCACCCACGGGGTGGACTTGCGCTGCGTCCGGCCGGAGGACATCGCCATTTTGTATCGCTCCCCCAACAAGGTGCTGCTCCACCTGACCAAGGCGCTGGATGAGGCACAGGTGCCCTGGCAGCTGGCGGGAGAGGAGGACTTTTTCCACTCCACCGAGGTGCGGGTGGCGCTGGCCTTTTTGCAGGTCATCGACAACCCACGGGAGGACGTGCCCCTCATCGCCGTCCTCCGCTCTCCGGTCTACGGCTTCACCGGCGACCAGCTGGCACTGCTCCGTGCCCACTGTCCGGAGGGAGACTTTTATCAATGCGTCCAGCACGGGGCGGAGTCCGGCGATTCGGCCTGTGTGGACTTTTTGGATGAGCTGAACCGCCTGCGCCTGCTGGCGCCGGACTTGTCTGCCGCTCAGCTACTGTGGGAGCTGTACGATCGCACCGGCCTGTTGGGCATCTTTGGGTCTATGGCTGGTGGACAGCGGCGGCAGGAAAACCTGCTGGCCTTCTACCAGTACACCCGCAGCTGCCAGAGCAGAGGACACGCAGGGCTGTTCGACTTTGTGCGAGATTTGCGCCGTGTCCTGGAGCAGGGCAGCAAGCTCCCCGGCGTGCCGGGACGGCAGGGACGGGGAGTGCAGATCATGTCCATCCACAAATCCAAGGGATTGGAGTTCCCCGTGGTGGTGCTGGCGGGGCTGTCCCGAAAGTGTAACAAGGCGGATGAGATGGCGCCCATGCTCTTTCATCCCAAGTTGGGCGTTGGCCCCAAGGGGCTGGATCCGGAACTGCGGGTGGAGTTCCCCACCCTGGCGCGGCAGGCGGTGCAGTTACAGCTGGACAAGGAGATGAAGGCGGAGGAATTGCGCCTGCTCTATGTGGCCATGACCCGGGCAAAGGACAAGCTGATTTTGGTCATGACCCTGCCCAACGCCGCCAAGACCATCGCAAGCCTCCTGCCCAACGCTGGTGCTCATCCCGACCCACGCACCCTGTTCCAGCGGGACTCGGTGGGCGAATGGATGCTGCTGCCCATCCTGGCACGGGCGGATGCGGAGGAGCTGTGGGGCATCCAGACACCGGAGCACATCCTCCAACCTGCCGACCACTGGGACATTTTCTGTCATCGCCCCAGCCAACCGGAAGGCTTGGGAGGGGAGCATGACGCAGAACCCACAGAGGAAACGCCGGAACCCGACCTGTCCTGGCTGACCTGGCACTACCCCGACCCCATCCTGTCCCAGCTGCCCTCCAAGGTCACGGCCACCCAGATGAAAGGCCGCCTGCTGGACGCCGAAGCGGCGGAGGAGACGGGCACCAGCGCCCCCTGGCAAGGGGAATTCGCCCGTCCTCGGTTCGAACAGGCGCAGCGGGGCGTGACCCCCGCCCAGCGGGGCAGCGCTATGCACTGCGTGATGGAGCAGATCGACCTGGATGAGGCGGTAGAGGAAAGGACGGTCAAGCAGGAAGTCCAACGGCTGGTGGACGGCGGCTGGCTGACGCCGGCGCAGGGAAAATCAGTGAACGCCGCCCAGATCGCCGCCTTTTGGGCGTCCGATTGGGGCTGGCAGGCGCGGATGGCGTCTGATCTGCGTCGAGAGTTCAAGTTCTCCACCCTCATGCCCGCCAGCCGCTACCATCCGGACGCACCGGAAGGGGAGACGATGCTGCTGCAAGGCGTGGTGGACTGCTGCTTCACCGGCGGGGACGGCCTGACGGTCATCGACTTCAAGACCGACCGAGTGACGCTGGAGACGGCGGAGGAGCGTGCCCAGTTCTATCAGGGGCAGGTGGAACTATACAGCCAGGCGCTGACGGCACTGACTGGAACGCCAGTGGTGCATAAGGTGCTGTGGTTTTTCGCCCTGGGACGAGGATTTGAGGTGTGACAGCTGGAAAAAACGGAAAAAGTGGTTGCAATGACGGCAGATTTGTGGTAAAATATCAACCGTTCACGTGGTGTCCAACAAGGAGTGGGCATCGGGCGTGTTCAATCTGAGTTGTTCGAAAGAGGTGAACAATTATGAAGGCAGGTATTCATCCCGATTACCAGCAGACCACCATCCGTTGTGCTTGTGGTGCGGTCTATCCCACCGGTTCCACCAAGAAGGACATCCGTGTTGAAGTTTGTGCCAAGTGCCATCCTTTCTTCACCGGCAAGCAGAAGGTCGTCGATACCGGCGGTCGTGTCAGCCGCTTCAACAAGAAGTACGGTCTGGACAAGTAAGACGAGCAATAAAAGCGTCTGCGTTTCATCATTACGCAGGCGCTTTTTTCGTTGCCTGTCGGGTATCTTTTTCCCAGTTGGTATATTATAATGAATGTGTAAATGGATTGATTTGAAAGGAGCCTGATTCTGATGTTACAGAAAATCGACCCCAAGACCCTCACCGTGAACCCCTTCACCCTCATTGGCGACCAGTGGATGCTTATCACCGCCGGTACGCCGGAGCACTGCAATACTATGACCGCCAGCTGGGGCGGCGTAGGCGTCCTATGGGCGGAGCCTTCCGCCACCTGCTATATCCGTCCCCAGCGCTATACCAAGGAGTTCGTGGACAACAGCGACTATTTCACCCTCTGCTTCTTCGATGAGTCCTATCGCAAGGCGCTGAACCTGTGCGGCAGCACCTCTGGACGGGATGTGGATAAGATCAAGGAGTGTGGCTTCACCGTCCAGGCTGGGGCAGGCAACGCCCCCTATTTCGCCGAGGCAGAGCTGGTGCTGGTGTGCAAAAAGCGGTACGCCCAGCTCATGCAGCCGGAGTGCTTCACCGACAAGACCATTGACGGGAAGTTTTATCCCCAGAAGGACTATCATGTGATGTATATCGGCCAGATTGTAGAGGCATATCAGAAAGGATAATCTATGACCGAGTGTACTTGGAAGGAAGAAAAACGCAATCGGGCGGTGCTGGTGGGCTTGAACGCCTACAGCCTGTCCGCGGAAGATAACGCCACGGAAACCACCCTGGAAGAACTGGCCGCCCTGCTGGAAACGGCAGGGGGGGAGTGCGTGGGGGTGGTACTCCAGAACAAGGACAAGCCGGACGCCCGTACCTTTATCGGCGAAGGCAAGGTGGACGAGGTGCGGGAGCTGGCACAGGCGGTGGAGGCTGACCTGGTGGTGTTCGACAACGAGATCTCTCCCGCTCAGGTGCGGGTTCTGACCGAGGACATCGGCATCCAGGTCATGGATCGGGCTGGCCTGATTTTGGACATCTTCGCCCAGCGGGCACGGACGAAAGAAGGCCGCTTGCAGGTGGCGCTGGCGCAGTATAAATACCTGCTCCCCCGACTGACTGGTATGTGGGGACACCTGGTGCGCCAGACCGCCTCCGGCGGCAAATCTCCCATCGGCACCCGTGGCCCCGGCGAGACCCAGTTGGAGACCGACCGCCGGCACATCCGCCGGAAGATTCAAAAGCTGGAGGAGGATTTGAAGGATGTCCGTCGTGTCCGCGCTGTCCAGCGGGATCGGCGCATCAAGAACGAGGTGCCGGTGGTGGCCATCGTGGGTTACACCAACGCAGGCAAGTCCACCCTCCTGAACCACCTGACCGGCAGTGACATCCCCGCCAACAACCGGCTCTTTGACACCCTGGACACCACCACTCGGACGTTGGAGATCTCCGATACCTGTACCGTCCTTCTGTCCGACACCGTTGGCTTCATCCGCAAGCTGCCCCACCAGCTGGTGGAGGCGTTCAAGGCCACCCTGGAAGAATTGAAGTACGCTGACCTGCTGCTCCACGTCATTGACGCCAGCAACGAGGAGTGGCGCACCCAGGCGGACGTGGTGGAAAAGCTCATCCGAGAGCTGGGGGCGGAGCAGACGCCCCGTATCGACGTGTTCAACAAGTGCGACTGCCTCCAGGCGGACATCCTGCCCCACGGCGACCGCATCGTGTCCATTTCCGCCAAGACCGGCGAGGGACTGGACAAGCTCATGGAGGCCATCGGCAAGGAGCTGGACGAGGGCTCCAAGCAGGTGCTGCTCTCCCTGCCCTATGACAAGGGAGGCGTTCTGGATATGCTCTACCGAGAGGCCAAGGTGGACAGCGTGGAGTACGGGGAGACTATCCTGGTGCAGACCACCTGCACGCCTAAGGTGCTGGGGCTGGTGAACCAGTATGTGGTGGAGCAAAAGAGTTCCGATTAACAGCATAATGTGGAAAAAACGAAACTTTTCCCAACATAAAACGGCATGGTTTGATGCAGGCTAACGGCAGGAAAACCATGTCGTTTTTTTAGTTTTGAGGAAAGGAAGGGATGACGATGCTCCAATCCCTGACCCGTCGCACCCGCATTCGAGCGGCAACCTATCTCACCGCCGCCTTCGTCCTGCTGGCGGGCACCATCATGCAGCAAAATGCCCAGCTCATCCAGTACCAACGGCTCACCGCCAACAGCTACACCCATGCCTTTTCCGAGTTGACCGCCAGCGTCCAGCGCATGAGCACCAGCCTGGAAAAGCAGACCTGCACCACCTCTCCCACCCAGATTGCCGCCTTGGGGGCGGAAATTTATGGCCAAGCCCAGGCCGCTCAGCAGGCCATTGGCGAGCTGCCCTACGCCTATGTGGAGCTGACCCAGACGGCGTCCTTTGTCTCCAAAGTGGGGGACTACGCCCAGGCGCTGGCACGCTCTGCCGCCACCCAGGGGGGCTATACCGGCGACCAGTTGGAGACGGTGAAAGCCCTCTCCAAAGCCTCCCGCCAGCTGTCCCAGACGCTGGACAAGCTGGAACAGCAGGTCTATAACGGCGAGACCGCCCTGGAGGACTTGACCGCCGTGGAACAGCGTCTCAACGGCACCCAGAGCGCACGGAGCTTGGGCGCCCAGACCGGCGAGAGCCGTTTCCAGACCGTGGAAACGGATTTTCCGGAACTGCCCACCTTGATTTACGATGGCCCCTTCTCCGACAGCCTCCAGTCCAAAGCCAAACCCGGCCTGGAAGGCTTGCAGGAGGTCACCCGTGCCAGCGCAAGGGAGAACGCAGCCCAGTTCGTAGGCGTCAGCGCCCAGGCGCTGGAGCCCATGGAGCCCATCGCCGGCGACCTGCCCGCTTGGGTGTTCCGCTTGCAGGGGGAGAAGGGGAGCTGTACCATTCGGGTGACCAAAGCAGGCGGCAAGGTCATCGCCATGCTGGCTTCCCGCCCTGTTGCGGAAGCAGCCATCTCCCAGAAAGAAGCCGTCCAGCGCGCCAAAACATTTTTGGAACAGCACGGCTTTACCGACCTGACCGAACATTATTATAGTGAAGCGGACGGCACCCTGACCGTCAATTTCGCCGCCATGCAGGATGGCGTCCTCCTCTACCCAGACCTCATCAAAGTGGAAGTAGCCATGGACATCGGGGACGTGGTGGGCTTCGAGGGGGAAAACTACCTGACCCACCATGTAAAACGGGACAGCGCCGCCTTGAAAGCCACCATCACGGAGGAACAAGCCCGAAAGATCGTCTCGCCCGCCCTGACCATCCAGAGCGCCCGCCTGGCTCTCATCCCCACACCGGGAGAGGAGGAAGTGCTGTGCTGGGAATACACCTGCCAGACCAACGAGGGACGGCGGTGTATGGTGTATGTGAACGGACAGACGGGGACGGAGGAGAAGATTTTGCTGTTGATCGAGGATGAGAGCGGGACGTTGGTGCAGTGAAGTGCGTTTTGCCGCCTCCCCTTACACAGGGGAGGCGGCATGCAGTGCCGGAGGGGTTGCCCGTTGAGCGTAGGGCGTGGGAAAGTGTGTTTTCCTTTTTGTACTGCGTGGTCGGCAATCCCTCAGTCAGCTGCGCTGACAGCTCCCTTTGCACAAGAGAGCCGTTGGGTGGGAGGCGAAAAGAACCCTTCCACTCCGTAATTTTCCCTATAAAACTTTGACATTTTTTTCACAACTTTATTGCAATCTTTGTATAAACATGATAAACTGACCTAGCGTAATAAAATACCCTGCCTATGGGCTTTTGCCCTGGGGAAAGGGAAGAAGGTCGTGTTTACATGGATGAAAAAAAAGTCATGCTTTCCGGTATCCAGCCCAGCGGTGATCTGACCCTCGGCTCTTACTTGGGTGCCATCAAGAATTGGGCGGAACGGGCGGAAGCCTTTGACTGTTACTATTTTATGGCGGATCTGCACACCATCACCGTGCGTCAGACTCCCGCTGACCTGCGCCGGCGCACCGTGGAGCAGCTGGCGCAGTACATTGCCTGCGGCCTGGATCCGGAACAGAACACCCTGTTCATCCAGAGCCATGTCCCCCAGCACACCCAGCTGAGCTGGGTGCTCAGCTGCTACACCATGTTCGGGGAGCTGTCCCGGATGACCCAGTTCAAGGACAAGAGCGCCAAGAACGCCGACAACATCAACGCAGGTCTGTTCACCTACCCCTGCCTGATGGCCGCTGACATCCTGCTCTACCAGCCGGACTATGTGCCCGTGGGTGAGGATCAGAAGCAGCATGTGGAGCTGACTCGTGACATCGCCCACCGGTTCAACACCCTCTACGGCGATGTGTTCAAGATGCCCGAACCCTACATCGGCAAGATCGGCGCCCGGGTCATGAGCCTGACCAGTCCGGAGAACAAGATGTCCAAGTCGGACAAGGACCCCCATGGCTGCGTCTACCTGATGGACAAGCCGGAGGTCATCTTAAAGAAGTTCAAGCGTGCCGTCACTGACAGCGAGACCTGCGTCCGCTATGATCCGGCCAACAAGCCCGGCATTGCCAATCTCATGCAGATCTATTCCGCCGCCACCGGCGCGGACTTTGCCGCCATCGAACGGGAATTTGAAGGCCGCGGCTACGGCGACTTCAAGACCGCCGTGGGCGAGTCTGTGGTGGAGCTGTGCCGTCCCATCCGGGAGGAAGCCAACCGTCTGCTCCAGGACAAGGCGTACCTGGAGTCTGTCTACCGTGCCGGCGCCGAAAAGGCCGGCTACATCGCCAACAAGACCCTGCGCAAGGTCTATAAGAAAGTGGGTTTTGTTGCCCGATAATTGGTGAAGGAGTGATCCTCTATCCTATCCATTCATTCTGCTCCCGTTGCGGCGGCAGCAGCTCTGCTGACTGCCTTTCTCATCGCGTATTTCGCCACGCCCTTCGCCATGAAGGCGGCGCTCCGGGCGGGAGCCATTGATATGCCCGGCAAGGCCGGTACCGACAGCGCCCGACATCTGCATAAAAAACCCACCCCCCGTATGGGTGGCTTGGCCATCTTCGTGGGCTTCGTGTGCAGTGCCCTGCTCTTTGCGCCCTTGGGGCCTAAGAACATCAGTATGCTGGCCGGAGCGACCATGATCGTGCTCCTAGGGGTCTTTGATGACATCTACGACCTGCCGGCTATGAAAAAGCTGGTGGTGCAGCTGGCGGCTGCCGCTGTGGCGGTGCTGGGCGGCAACAAGATCTACTTTTTCAGCCGCTTGATGTCCCTGGGCGGGCACTGGGATTTGGGCATCCTGTCCGTCCCCGTCACCCTGTTCTGGATTGTCCTCATCACCAATGCCGTCAATCTGATTGACGGCTTGGACGGCCTGGCGGCTGGCGTGTCTACCATCTCCTGCGTGAGCTTGGTCATCATCGCCCTGGTCTATTCCAATCCAGGTGTGGCCATCATCACCAGCGCCTTGGCCGGGGGCTGCATCGGCTTCCTGCCCTATAACCGGCCGCCCGCCAAGATTTTTATGGGGGACACCGGTTCCACCCTGTTGGGGTATGTGATGGCCGTGGCCAGTATCCAGGGCTTGTTCAAATTTTACGCCATTATCTCCTTCGTCATCCCCTTCCTCATGCTGGGGGTGCCCATCTTTGACACCTGCTTTGCTGTCATCCTCCGCCTGTATCACGGGGAAAGTCCCTTCAAGGCGGATCGGGAGCACGTCCACTACCGGCTGATGGACATGGGCTTTTCCAAGAAACAGACCGTGGCTGTCCTCTACGGCGTTTCCGGCCTATTGGGTCTGACCGCTGTGGTCAGCGCAGCCAGCGGCTTGAGCCGCGGGCTGATCCTGCTGGTGGTGCTGAGCCTGGCAGGCATCGCCACCTGGAAGGGCGTGGGGCGTCACCGTGCGTCTGCTACAGAGCAGCTGGAGGAGACACCCTTGTCCGAACCGGTGGACGAGGATGTAGAGGAAGAAGAATCGGAAGAACCGGAGGAGGACGGCGCTTCCGATGGGTACGCTAAAGACCCATCAGAAGAACCAGGGCGAGAATGATGAGCCATTCGTCATCCTCCGATTCTCGGAACAGATAGATCAAAATAAAGAGCAGCAGAAAATCCCCGTGATCCAGCTGGCTCAGGCCGAATTTGTCCAACAGACCGGCCAGACCGGTCTTTCCCGTGGCGTTCCCGCCGCCGCTCCCGCCCTTGCCCAGAAGGGAAGAAAGCAGAGCGGATAGGGGAGAGCGCCCTTTGGGCGGATGATCTTCCCTGGGCGGCGTGCCTGACGGAGGAGAGACGGGGCGGAACCCGTCAGGGGGAATGAATTGATTATACATAGCCTTTCTCCCGAAACAGTTGCATGGCAGCTCGGATCACCCGAGACAAGCGGGTGATCTGTATGGCCTTTTCCACTTTCGCCCATCGCTCCGGCCGCAGAAAGGGCTGAAGGGCATGGAGTAGTGCGGCTTTCTCATCGTCCGACCGGTTGTACTCTTGAAAGAGGGCGCCGATGGTCTGGAGCATGGACGGATCCAGGTTCTGGAGCATGGCCAGGGGATTGCTCCCGCCCGAAAAGGCGGAGGCCAGACCGGACAGGTCGGGCAGCCCCGACCCACCGCCGCCGGAGGGAACCGGCGGCTGGACACTGGGCGGAGCGGCGTCTGTTGGCTTCGGGTCGGTCTGACCGGTCAGCGAGTCGGCCAGCGCCATGATCTGCCCCATCGCTTCCGGTGAGGAGAGGATGGAGTTGAGTTTTTCTTCAAAATCATCCACAGCAGTCTGACCTCCCTTTCAAACCTGTTGTGTGCAGGGTGGATTCAGCGTTTCTTGTCCTGGTCTGGCAACTTGGCTTGGAGCTGCGCCATCAGCTGCGCTCCCTCTGGGCGGTTCATCACATCGTTGACCATGGTCATCAGTGCCGCCGTGTCACCGGCCTTGGCCTGCTGAGCGGCAGCCTTCAGTCCGGTGTTGTGCTGGGCATTGAGCAGGGTCAGCAGCTGTTTGGCCTCCGGAGAGCCTAAGAGGGTTTTCAGAGCGCTGGGATTTTTCAGCAGCGCCGCCGCCTCTGGAGACTGGAGGGGATTGGGTGTGGAAGATCGGTTCATAACAGGACCCCCTTTTGATGTTCGTGCTTTTCCAGTCTATGCACGGCGAAATAGGAAGTGACCAAAAAATGAAAGTGCTTGTCTTTTCCGACTCCCACGGAAATGAAACGAATATGATCACGGCCATTGAGCAGGAGACGCCAGATATGGTGCTCCACCTGGGCGATTGTTGGGAGGACGTCCAGGAGCTGCGCTGGATCTATCCAGAGCTGGCCATCGAACAGGTGCCCGGAAACTGTGATGACGTTCCGTTGGAGGAGTTGGAGCGTGTCATCCAGGTGGCCGGATACCGTCTCGCCTTCTGCCATGGGCATAGTCGTGGTGTGAAGCGAGATCAACGAGGAATCATCTGCCTGGGAGAGGAGACCGGGGCAGATCTTGTCCTGTATGGACATACGCACCAGCGGCACTGTGAGAAGTGCGGACGCTTTTACCTGATGAACCCAGGCAGTGTGGGCATGGGTTCGGTCAGCTATGGCGTGCTGTACCTGGAGGAAGGGCAGTGTCGGGGTGTGATCAAAGGAGTTTTTTCTGAGGAGGAATACTATGCTTTTGCTGATTGACGTTGGGAATACCAACATCGTATTCGGGGTGTACAAAGACAACAAACAGGTGGGCAGCTTTCGTCTGACCAGCAACGTGACCAGAACATCGGATGAGCTGGGTCTCAACGCCTGTGCTTACTTCCAGCGTTTTGGATTGAATCCCTGCCAGGTACAGGATGTCATCATCTGCTCCGTGGTGCCTGGCATCATGCACGCATTGACCAATGCCATCATCAAGTACTTCGGCCGAGTGCCCCTGGTGGTCAATGAACACGTTTTCCCCACCTTGAAGTATCCGGAAGGGGTCGATCCCTACGCCCTGGGCGCAGACCGCTCGGTGGCCTGCATGGCAGCCGTAGAAAAGTACGGTGCGCCCCTCCTTGTTTTGGACTTCGGCACCGCCACCACCTTGGACGCCATCGACCCCGATGGCTGCTATCGCGGCGGCTGCATCCTGGCCGGCGTCCAGATCTCCATCAACGCCCTGTTCCAGCGCACGGCTCAGCTGCCCCAGATCGAGTTGGCTGTGCCGGACACCTTCCTGGGCATGGACACCGTCAGCCAGATCCAGATCGGCGGCGTGTTGGGCTACATCGGCTCGGTAGAATACCTGATCCGCAACACGAAGAAGGAATTGAAGGGCGGAGACAACGCCAAGGTGGTGGCCACCGGCGGCTTGGCGCGCTTGATTTCGGAAAATACGGATACCATCGACGTGGTAGATGGCGGCTTGATCCTGGACGGCTTGGTGAGCATCTATGAGAAGTATCAGGCGGAGAAGGACAAGTAAGGCGTTCCTCCGCCACAGACGTCAGAATGGCACAGCAAAAGTTGTGCCATTCTCTTTTTTATCATTCTATTTTCCGTGATTATCTGCTATACTAAACTTGTATCACTATGGATGGAGGAGCCACGACATGGACCGTTACACGCAATTAGAAACCCAGCTGCGAAACAGCTGCCCCAATTTGACCTTATTGCAGGAGGAACCGATGAGTCGGCATACCTCCTTTCAAATTGGCGGCCCCGTTCGTCTCATGGCTCTCCCAGACTCAGAAGAAACGCTGGCGGAAGCACTGCGCGCAGCGCGGAAGGTGGGCATCACCCCCTACTTGTTGGGCAACGGTACCAACCTGCTCTGTCAGGATGAACCCATGGATTGCTTCGTCCTCAAGACCACCCATGGCTTGACCCGCTTGGAGCTGCTGGACGAAACCACCATTGCCTGCGGCGCAGGCATCAGTCTGGCGCGTCTGGCGGGTTTTGCCCAGCAGCATGGATTGACCGGCCTGGAGTTTGCTGCTGGCATCCCCGGCTCCCTGGGCGGCGGCATCGTCATGAACGCCGGCGCCTACGGCGGTGAGCTGAAAGATGTGCTGGTGGAGACCTACTACCTGACTCAGGCGGGACAAAAGGGCATCCGCCGAGGGGAGGAACAGCACCTGGGCTACCGCACCAGCGCCTTCTCCTGTGGGCATGAGATCATCATCGGCGGCGTCCTAAAACTGCAGTCCAGCGACCCAGCCGCCATCCAGGCGCGGATGGAGGAGCTGGCTGAAAAGCGCAGGAGCAAGCAGCCCCTGGAATATCCCAGCGCCGGCAGCACGTTCAAGCGTCCGGCTGACGGCTTCGCCGCCGCCCTTATCGACCAGTGCGGGCTAAAGGGGCTGACCGTAGGCGGCGCCCAGGTCAGCGAGAAACACGCCGGATTCGTCATCAACCGAGGCGGCGCCACCTGTGCTGACGTGCTGGCGCTGACCGATCAGATCCGAGAGATCGTCCGAGAGAAGAAGGGGATCACCTTGGAGCTGGAGATCAAACGAATGCCCTGATTCCACTTTGGAAAGAGAGAGAACATCCGAAAGGAGTGGAAAAATCTATGCAAATGATCATCATCTCCGGACTCTCCGGTGCTGGCAAGAGCACGGCAGGAGAGTTTTTGGAGGACGAAGGGTTTTACACCATTGACAATATGCCCGCACTGCTCATGCCCCGCTTCGCGGAGCTGTGCCTGAGCGGCAGCGGCGGCTATGACAAGGTGGCCATGGTCAGCGACATCCGAGGCGGGAAAAATTTCGATGAGCTGTTCTGCGCCCTGGATACCATGCGGGAGATGGGCATCGACTGTAAGCTCCTCTTTCTGGAGGCGTCCGTCCCCGCCATCATCAAGCGTTTTAAGGAGACCCGCCGCAGCCATCCGTTGGAGGGAGGCACGGTGTCCCTGTCTCAGGCGGTGGAAGGGGAGAAATTATTGCTGGCTCCCGTGCGGGAGCGGGCGGATTATATCATCGACAGCACCAACTTTGCCAACAACGGCCAGCTGCGCAGCGTCCTGCGGCAGATGTTCGGCACCAGCAGCGAGCGGATGCACCTGCGGGTGAACGTCCAGTCCTTTGGCTACAAGTACGGCCTGCCCTTAGAGGCGGACTTGGTGTGGGATGTGCGCTTTTTGCCCAACCCCTTCTATGAGAAGAACCTGCGCAGCCAGACTGGTCTGGACGAGCCGGTGCGGGAATTTTTGTTCCGGTATGACGAGACCAAGACCTTTTTGGCCAAGTGCCAGGATATGCTGGCCTTCCTGCTCCCTCTGTACGAGGCGGAGGGGAAAAGCACCTTGGTGCTGGCGGTGGGCTGTACTGGCGGACAGCATCGCTCGGTGGCCATGGCTCACTCCCTGTCTGAGATCATCCGGGAGCTGGGCTACCAGGTGGCGGAAAGCCATCGGGATATGACCCGGGAGCGGAAATAGGAGGAGCCGACATGAGCGATTCCAAAATTCCCGTAGGCGGAGGCCCTCGCGTCACCGCCCTAGGTGGCGGCACCGGACTGTCCACCATGCTGCGGGGTCTGAAATACTATACCAACAACCTGACCGCCATTGTCACTGTGGCCGATGACGGCGGCGGCTCCGGAATGCTGCGGCAGGATCTGGGGATGCCCCCTCCTGGCGACATCCGCAGCTGCTTGCAGGCCATGGCCAATGCAGAACCCATTATGGAAGACCTGCTGGACTACCGGTTCCAAGAGGGCAGCCTGGCAGGGCAGAGCTTTGGAAATCTGTTCCTGGCAGCGCTGAATGGCATCTCTCCCTCCTTTGACCAGGCGGTAGCTCGGATGAGCGAGGTTCTGGCCATCACGGGACAGGTGCTGCCGGTGACCAATGAGAACGTGAACGTGGTGGCACAGTTTGAAAACGGCACTTCGGTGAAAGGGGAGTCCAAGATCTCCGCCTTCAAGCGTGCCCAGAACTGCCGCATCGCCCAGGTGCGCATGGAGCCGGAGCATCCGGCGGCGCTGCCTGCTGCGCTGGACGCCATCCGCAAGGCGGACATCATCCTCCTGGGGCCGGGGAGTCTGTACACCAGCGTCATCCCCAACCTGTTGGTGGATGGCGTGGCGGAGGCGGTAGCCCAGTCCAACGCCCTGCGCATTTACATTGCCAACATCATGACCCAAGAGGGGGAGACGGAGGGCTATACCCTGTCCGACCATCTGAAAGCCCTCTTTGCCCATTCCAAACCTGGTTTAGTAGACCTGTGCTTGGCTAATTCCACCCCCATCTCCCAGGATCTGCAAAACCGTTATCGGGTGGAGAACGCTGCCCCCATTCTCATTGATCGGGCGGCGGTGGAGGCGCTGGGGGTGGAGCTGACCTGCTGTCCCCTGGCCAACGAGGGCGCTCACCAGGAGCGTGCCCGCCACGATCCGGTGAAGCTGGCACGAGCGGTGATGGATCTCATCGAGCACTATTGTGTCCGCACCTGGACGGACAGCGGTATCCGCTATATCCGGGAAACCTAAAGAGAACCCCTGCCATCCCAACCGGCAGGCGAAGGAGTCGAACACCATGTCCTTTTCCTCGGAAACCAAAGCGGAGCTGTGTCGGGAGAAGCTCAGCCACTTGGAGTGCGTCCAGGCGGAAGCCTACGGCGTGCTGCTTTTCTGTAATGTCTACACGCCCAGCGAGGTGCGCATCACCACCCGTTCCCTGGACTTCGCCCAGCGGCTGCCCAAGCTGTTCCATCGGGCCTTTGAGGTCACCTTTGATCAGATGCCGGAGGAGCAGGGGGGCGGAGCGTTTGTGTGTACAGATCGGGAGCAGATCGCCCGGATGATGGACGCCTTCGGCGCCAACGCCGAGAGTCTGCTCTTTCACCATATCAATTATGGCGTCCTGGAGGAGCGGGGCACGAAGGCGGCCTTTTTGCGGGGCGCCTTTCTGACCGGCGGCTCAGTGACTGACCCGCAGAAGCGCTATCACTTGGAGCTGACCACCTCCCACTACTATGTTCACCGAGAGCTGCAAGCCCTGTTGCCTGAGCTGGACTTCCACCCCAAGGAGACGACCCGAAAATCCAATTATGTGACCTACTTCAAACAGAGCGAGGCCATTGCTGACGTGCTCACCACCATCGGCGCGCCCCTGGCGGCCATGGAGGTGATGAATGCCAAGGTGGAGAAGAACTTGATGAACGGGGTCAACCGGCGCTTGAACTGTGACGTGGCCAACGTGGACAAGGCCGTTCAGGCGGCACAGGGACAGATCCAGGCCATCCACCGGCTGGAAAGCCGTGGGGAGTTGGCAAAGCTGCCGGAAAAGCTCCAGGAAACCGCTCGGCTGCGGCTGGACTATCCGGAGCTGTCCCTGGCCCAGCTGGCGGAGGCGGCGATGCCGCCAGTGACCAAATCCTGTCTCAACCACCGGCTGCGGAAGCTGGTGGAGCTGGGAAAAGAAGGATGACAAAAAGCAGATTCCGAACGAGAATGGTTCGGAATCTGCTTTTTTGATCGGTATATCAGGCCGCATTGTGCGAAGGCGGCAAGTGTTTGGCTCTGGTCAGGCGTTGGAGTCGAGAGACGATGGCGTGCAGGACAACGCCCGCTGCCAGGATGCCCACATACATCAGGAGGCACTGTTCCCGAGGGCGCAGGGCAGAACCATAGGTGGACACCAAGCGGATGAGAAAGATCTGCAACAGGTAGATGGGCAAGCTCAGGGCACCTAGGTAGAGGAAGAATCGGTTGAGTGCGGCATGCTTTTTCCGCTGGGCGAAATAACCCACCTCGCTGAAGCTCAGGGTGATGGCCACAGCCAGCACCAGCAGAACCTGTCCGCTGAACCGGCGGTCGGTATAGCAGCAGGCGTAGAAGAAGGCCAGCCCATATCCGGCAACTTGCAGCAGGGAGAATAGGATGCGCTTGCCGGTGGAAAAGGAGATCTGGGAGAGCCGTCGGCTGGCTTCGTAGCAGACTGTGCCCAGGGCGATCTCCCCCAGCGCACGGAAATTACAGGCAAAGGTGATCGCCCACCAGTCCTGTCCCGTGCCGGCCAGGTTGCCATTGAGTTGGATGAGGGCGCCGGTCATCAGGATGCCCAGCAGGAGGCCGAACAAGGAGGTAAAGGAGAAGTAGAATTTCCGGCAAATTGGGTATAATACAGCCATTGCGATGAGCATGGAGCTGATGTACCAGCTGGGCAGCCCAGTGAAGCTAGCATCGGAGAGGCCGGTTTCCTGCAAGAAGAACAGGCTGGGGAGATAGGGGACGAACCAGCCTGGGTGCAGGTTCTCTTTGGTCAGCAGAAAGAGCAGACAACCGATGGCGCAGGCGGGAAGGTAGTAAGGCCACAGAGCCTTGACCTTCCCCCACAGGAAACGGATGGTCTCCACCCCCACCGGCTCCGGTTGGAGTTTTCCGATGCACGCTTGGGACTGTCGGCGGTAGATGGACTTGGCCATAAGGAAGCCGGAGACCAGGAAGAAAAATTCTACGCCGATGTACCCGTTCCGGAAAAGGGTGAGCTTGAACTCCTCGCCGGAGAACAGGATGAGCTTGCGGTCCCAGAGGGTGCCGGCGATGTGAAAGAAGATGATAGAAGATGCAAAGAGAAAGCGCATCAGCTCAATGGTCGCGTTGCGTTGCTTCATGATCGTTTTGGTTCCCTCCCTAGCATTTTACAAGAATGGCGGAAAAAGAGGTTCAAGAGGAACATTATTTGGTATTTTACCATGTCAATAGCAGGAACACAAGGGGGAGAAAGAAAAAATGCCGATGTTTAACTTTTTTGGCGAGCGGAACTGTGGTATACTGGTTTCTTACCAAAGAATGTGAGAGGAAGTGGGGCGCAATGGCTTTTGTACATCTGCATCTGCATACGGAGTATTCCCTGCTGGATGGCGCCTGCCGCATCCAGGACTTGGTGAAGCGGGTCAAGGAACTGGGACAGACGGCGGTGGCCATCACCGATCATGGGGTTATGTACGGCTGTGTGGATTTCTATAAAGCCTGTGTGGCCGAGGACATCCACCCTATCATTGGCTGTGAGGTCTATGTTGCCCCTCGGAACCGGACGGACAAGGTGCGGGAGCTGGACAGCGAAAATCGACACCTGGTGCTGCTGTGCAAGGACGAAACTGGCTACCGGAACCTGTCCTACATGGTTTCCCAGGCCAACTTGGACGGGTTCTACGGCAAGCCCCGTATCGACCTGAGCCTGCTGCGGGAGCACCATGAGGGGCTCATCGCTCTGTCCGCCTGCTTGGCTGGGGAGATACCCAAACGGCTGCTGGCGGGCAACTACGAGGGGGCAAAGGAACACGCCCTGAAGATGGCGGAGCTGATGGGGGAGGACAACTATTATCTGGAGATCCAAGACCACGGCATTGAGGAGCAAAAGGTGGTGCTGGAGGGCATCCTGCGCATCCACAAGGAGACCGGTATCCCCTTGGTGGCCACCAACGATGCCCACTACCTGCGCAAAGAGGACGCCCGCACCCAGGACGTGCTCATGTGCATCCAGATGGGGAAGCTGGTGGACGAACCCAACCGGATGCGCTTTGAGACGGAAGAATTTTATGTGAAATCCGAGGAGGAGATGCGCACCCTGTTCCCCCAGTGGCCGGAGGCCATCGAGAACACCCAGCGCATCGCCGACCGCTGTCACATGGCCTTCCAGTTCGGCCAGCATCACCTGCCTGAGTTCCAGTATCCGGAGGGGTACGATGGGGACTCCCTGTTTGCGGAGCTGTGCCAGAAGGGATTTGAGAAGCGCTATCCGGACGCCTCGGAGGAGTATCGGGAACGGCTCCGATACGAGATGGAGATGATCCGCCGGATGGGTTTTGTGGACTACTTCCTCATCGTGGCGGACTTTGTGGCCTACGCTCGGAGCCAGGACATTCCGGTGGGGCCAGGACGTGGCTCCGCCGCCGGTTCCATGGTGTCCTATTGTTTGGAGATCACCAACGTAGATCCCATGCAGTACGACCTGTACTTTGAACGCTTTTTGAATCCAGAACGTGTCACCATGCCGGATATCGATATGGACTTCTGCTATCGCCGCCGGAACGAGATCATCGACTACGTCAACCGGAAGTACGGAAGCGATCATGTAGCCCAGATCGTCACCTTCGGCACCATGGCCGCCCGTGGCGTCCTGCGGGACGTGGGACGGACGCTGGATTTTCCCTATGCGGAGATGGATCAGCTGGCCAAGCAGGTGCCGTCCAGCCTGCACATGACCCTGGACAACGCCTTGCGCTTATCGAAACCCCTTCGGGAGCAGTACGAGAACGACCCCCGCATCCATAACCTGATCGACACCGCCCGTTCTATCGAGGGGATGCCCCGCCACGCCTCCAAGCACGCCGCCGGTGTGGTCATCACCCGACTGCCGGTGTACGACTATGTACCTCTGGCTCGGAATGATGAGAGCATGGTGACCCAGTATGTGATGACCACCTTGGAGGAGCTGGGGCTGCTGAAGATGGACTTTTTGAGCCTGCGCAACCTGACTGTGCTGGACGACGCCCAAAAGCTCATCCAGCGGCGGGAGCCGGACTTCGAGCTGTCCAAGCTGCCGGACAACGACCCGGAGACCTTTAAAATGCTCAATAGCGGCCGCACCTCCGGCGTCTTCCAGATGGAATCCGCCGGCATGACCGGCGTCTGTGTTCAGATGAAGGCGGAGTCCATCGAGGACTTGACCGCTATCATCGCCCTCTATCGCCCTGGCCCCATGGACTCCATCCCACGGTTCATCGCCTGCAAATTGGATCCCAGCCAGATCCGCTACCTGCATCCCAGCCTGGAACCGATTTTGTCCGTCACCTACGGCTGCATCGTCTACCAGGAACAGGTCATGATGATCTTCCAGCAGCTGGCCGGGTACTCTCTGGGCGGCGCAGACATGGTGCGCCGTGCCATCTCTAAAAAAAAGGCCAAGCAGATCGAGCAGGAGCGGGAGGCGTTCATCTACGGCGATCCGGAGCGGAACATCAAGGGGTGCGTGGCCAATGGCATCCCAGAGAATACCGCCCAGCAGATTTATGATGACATCTACGACTTCGCCAACTACGCCTTCAACAAAGCCCACGCGGTCTGCTACGCCATCGTGGCCTATCAGACCGCCTATTTCAAATGCCACTATCCCAAGGAGTACATGGCCGCCCTGCTGACCAGTATTTTGGATTCCAGCGGCAAGGTGGCGGAGTACATCGCCGAGTGTAAGGAGATGGGGCTTCGCCTGCTGCCGCCGGACATCAATGAGTCGGGCCCCGACTTCACCGTGGTAGAGGAGGGCATCCGATTCGGCCTGGCGGCGGTGAAGGGCATCGGCCGAGGGTTTATTGACAAGATGGTGGCGGAACGACAGGAGGGAGGCGCATTTTCTACCTTCCAGTCCTTCTGCCAGCGGATGTTCGACAAGGATTTGAACCGCCGCGCCTTGGAAAACCTCATCCGCTGCGGCGCCTTTGACAACCTGGGCGCTCGGCGCAGCCAGCTGCTCCAAGTGATGAATCGGGTCATGGACAGCGTGGCGGACAGCCGGAAGCGGAATTTGGAAGGGCAGCTGGATCTGTTCGGCGGCCTGGGCGAGAGCCAGCAGGCGGAGGAGGTGCCCCTGCCCGACCTGCCCGAGTTCACCCGACAGGAACTGCTGAATATGGAGCGGGAAAGCACCGGCCTGTACCTGTCCGGCCACCCCATGGACGCCTATCGGGAGCAGACCAGACGGCTGGGGGTGGTGAAGATGGGCGCCATTGTGGCGGACTTCGCCCAGGAGACCGGCTCCGAGCGGTTCCAGGATCGGCAGAAGGTGCGCCTGGCTGGCGTCATCAGCAGCGTGCGCCTGAAAGCCACCCGAAACCAAACCATGATGGCCTATGTGAATCTGGAGGATGACACTGGCTCCATGGAATTGCTGGTGTTCTCCCGTACCCTCAGCCAGTGCGAAGGGTTTTTGGTGGATGGTCAGGTGGTGCTGGTAGAGGGCAGCATCTCCGTTCGGGATGAGAAAGCCCCCCAGCTCCTCTGTGACCAGATCCAGCAGATGGAGTTTGTGGAGGAGCTGAGCCCTCCGCCCGTGCGGCCCCATGCCATCAAGGAAGCGCGGAAGCTCTACCTGCGTCTGCCCACCTTTGAGAAGACCATAGCGCGGCGGATCGAGAATATTTTGCTGCTCTTTCCCGGACAGCAGCAGCTCATCCTCTACTGTGAAGACACCCAAAAGCGATTCGGCTTGCCCTGTATGATCCACACCTCTATGGTGCAGGAGTTTCGGGACTTGCTGGGAGAGGATAACGTGGTGGTGAAATGAACGAAGAACTGAAAGCCCGTACCAGCGCCCGTATTCAGAGCACAAAACGCTCCCTGTTCCAACGCATCGCCCGTATCCTGACCCACCGGCTGTTCTTTGACGTGCTCTTTATGCTGGTACAGATCGCCGTCCTGGCGGTCATGATCCTGGCCTTTTCCCAGTATTTTACCTACTTTTACGGCATCTGCATCCTCCTCACCGTCCTAGCGGTCATTGCCATCATCGCCAAACCCAGCCATCCAGATTACAAGATCGCCTGGATCGTGCCCATTTTGGCGCTGCCCATTTTCGGTGGCCTGCTCTACCTGCTTTTCGGCGGCATCCGTTTGAACAAGCGGACACGGAAACGGATGGAGCGGCTGACGGAACTCCAGCAGGAGACCATGGGGGACGGTCAGGCGGTGCTGAATGCGCTGCCGGAGGGAGAGGACAGCATCAAGGTGCAGTCTCGGTACATCACCCGTGCCAGTCTTTTCCCGCCCCATCAGAACACCCAAACCTGGTATTATCCCACCGGCGAGGCGCTGTACGCTCGGATGCTCACGGAGCTGGAACAGGCGGAGCATTCCATCTTTTTGGAGTATTTCATCATCCACCCGGGCGTGATGTGGGACGGCATTTTGGAGATCTTAGAGCGGAAGGCCGCCCAAGGGGTGGATGTGCGGGTGCTCTATGATGACATCGGCTGCCTGTTCACCCTGCCCAAGCATTATGCCAAGACCTTGCAGGAGAAGGGCATTGCCTGCAAGGTGTTCAACCCCTTCCGGCCAGTTATTTCTCTGCGGCTGAATAACCGAGATCACCGAAAGATCTGCGTCATTGATGGACACACCGCCTTCACCGGCGGAGTGAACCTGGCGGATGAGTATATCAACGAGATCGAGCGCTTCGGTCACTGGAAGGACGGGGGCATCTGCCTGCGTGGGGCGGCGGTGTGGAATCTGAGCGTCATGTTCCTGTCCACTTGGAACGTGGACGAGCTGGAGGTGGAGGACTTCGAGCAGTACCGCCCCAACGTCTACCTGCCCGCCCCAGTGCCAACGGATGGCCTGGTGCAGCCCTTCATGGACAGCCCCCTGGATGACGAGGAAGTGAGCGCCACTGTGTTTATCAACCTCATCAGCCGAGCCAACCGCTATCTCTACCTGACCACTCCTTACCTTATCATCGACCACGCCATGAACGAGGCGCTCTGTTCCGCCGCCAAGGCGGGGGTGGATGTGCGCATCATCACCCCGCATATTCCGGACAAGCGACGGGTGTTCGAGCTGACTCGCGCCCACTACGAGCCGCTGGTGAAAGCGGGGGTGAAGGTGTACGAATATTTGCCTGGGTTTATCCACAGCAAGACCCTGGTCTGTGACGACAAGTTGGGTATGGTGGGTACCATCAACCTGGATTACCGCAGCCTGTACCTTCACTTCGAGTGTGGCGTCTGGCTCTGCGGCACCCATTCGGTGGCGGACATCAAACGGGATTTTTTGGACACCCAGGCGCAATGTGACCAAGTGACTTTGGAGGAGGTTCAGGGGCAGAGCTGGGGGAAACGGTTCTACCGGAGCCTGCTGCGTGTGTTTGCGCCGCTGCTGTGACGCAATTAAGAAAGGTTTTTTGCGAGAGAATCAAAAAACGCACCGTTCGTTAGAACGGTGCGTTTGTCTGGTGAAAAGTTGTTTGTTCAGTTACATGATGCAGGAGCCTCGCAGAGTTCCGTCCGCTTGCGGACGGAAAAAATCAAATCGGAAAAAACTGGCGGCGTGTACGTCAGTTTTTTCTCTTCTCAGACTGGTAAGTGTGCGAACGTAGTGAGTGCATGCACCAGTCTGCTATCTTCGAAAAAATGCTTGCATTTTTGAGAGAGGGTGTCGACAACGGCGACACCCTCAAGCACCGTTCTAGTTAGAACGGTGCGTTTTTGGTAGGTCAGGCTTTTTTGTTTTTCCGTTCCGCCTTCAGCTGGGCGAAGCGATCCTTTCGCTCCTGGAGCAGGCCGGCGGCGTGTTCCTTCACAAATTGGAGGGAGCCTTTGAAGCTCCGTGAGGACATCAGGTGGTAGCGGTTGCGGAAGCGGGCGGAGTGGTGGGCGGCTTCCTGGAGCAGGCGGGTTTCCTCCAGCTCCTTCTTGGCCAGCGCCACTTGCATACGAGCGGCCTGGAGCTTTTGCAGACCGGCCTCCCGTAGCTGAACCTTCTGCCGCTCCAGCTCCTCCCGTGCCCGTTCCGCCTTGGCCAGGAAGCCGGAGGTGAGCGCCAGGTGCCGGATGGTGACAACGGTATCCGCCAGGGTCAGAGCCAGCAAACCGCCGGCCAGAAGGGTCTGAGCCAGGGCAGACAAGTGGGCAAAGAGCCGCTCCGTGGCTGGGTGGATCCAAAAGATAGCGGCGTAGGCGGCGATGCCCCAGTACAGGCTGTTGCCCAGGCAGATGCGGCCTTTCAGGTTGAACCGCCGGTGGGAGTAGTCCCAATATTTCATGTGGGTGGTCACTTCCAGCAGCCAGCCCACGAAATATTCCCAGACAGACATGGTCACCGTGGCGATCAGGTAGAACAGGAAGAAGTTCTGGGTGAACTGCTGAAGCCACAGCACCATGACCATGACGCCGAAGCCGTAGATGGGGCAGATGGGGCCTTTCAGGAAGCCGCGAAAGACAAAGCGCCGTTCCGAGATGGAGCAGAAAGTAGTCTCCATGCACCAGCCCAGGAGGGAGTACCACAGAAAGTAGAGCACCAGCAGGGGCAGGGGGATACCGGCGCAGGTCATGTTGTAGATCGTTTGGATGGCTGTCATAGGTCACCTCTCAGATTCATCCAGCAGTACGGAAAGCACTGCGTGGTACAGCGCTTCCGGATGCTTTTGGAACCGCTGGGCGAACTCGGTCGCCTGCTGTCGGTCAGGCACTGCCATTTGCAGGGTGAGCAGGTTGCCGGCGTCATCGTCAATGATCAGCTCTACCGTGTACCGCTCCTGATTGGGTACCGGCGTGATGACGGCGCGGATCTGATCGCGCTGTTTCAGCTCTTTGTTCAGCAGTTGGGTGCTGCGGTCGCACTTGGTGCGCACGGAGAGGGGCAGTTCGTTGGCACAGATGGCACAGTTATCGTGTCCCTTCTCTGTGATGGACAGCAGTCCTTCCTCCGACTCTGCCACATGGCCGTTCTCGGTCAGCGCCCCCAGAGCGGTGGCAAATTGGAAGTAGTCCACCCCGTCATCACAGAGTGCCAGATCTGTCAGCTCCGCCATGGTCACCGGTAAAATCAGGTGGTCTAAGATGTAGAGGATGAGCAGGCGCACATCCAATGGATTGCGAATAAAACCACGAGCCATATCCCGTACCTCCTAGTGAAAATTTAAGGTTTTATAAAATCACTTAAAATCAGTATAAACGAAATTGCCGAAATTGACAAGAGGTGGTCGAACGCCTTGACAGGCTGTTCAGAATTAGCTATGATAAACAAGCACCATAAGCAATAGTTAGGAGAACGGGCATTGTTTTCTGCGCTGCCCCTTAAAATGGAGACGTTTCAAATGAAAAAACTAATTTGTACCTTGCTCACCTTGGCGATGCTCTTAGGGCTGGCTGGCTGTACGACTGCTCCGACCGGCAGTGGTGACGCCAGCGCCGGTGTCACCGAACCTGCCGGCCAGGATTCCACGGAAGAACCCACTGGCGGCACCGGTCTGCCTGGCAACCGCAACCCCTTGACCGGCGAGGAGACGGACACAGATATTTCTCAAAATTGTCCGGTGGCGGTTATGCTCAACAATATCAAGCAGGCGCTGCCCCAGTCCGGCAACTCCAAGGCGGATTTCTTCTTTGAGATCCCTGAGGAAGGGGGCATCACCCGTATCATGGCGCTCTATCAGGACATCAGCGATGTGGGCACCATCGGCACCGTCCGCAGCACCCGCCCCTACTATGTCCGTCTGGCCGTTGGCCACGACGCCATCCTGACCCATTGCGGCGGCAGCAACACGGCCTACTACATCATTAAGAAGTATATGCGCAACGCCGACTTCAACGACATGGACTGCCTGAACAAGGGTACCAACTGCGCCTACAGCTACTTCTACCGCAGTCAGGCTCGCCTGAACGCAGGTTATGCCACCGAGCATACCATGTATACCGATTCTGACAAGATCCAGGACTACCTGAAAAACGGCAAGGACGATGTGCGCACCAAGCATAAGAAGAACTTTGACGCCGGTCTCCGCTTCGCTGAGGACGGCACCCCCGATGGTGCTTCCGCCACGGACGTGGATGTGGAGATGTCCCAGTATAAGAACACCACCTTCCAGTACAACGCCGACAAAAAGACCTATGCGGTCGGTCAGTTTGGCACCGGCTATATTGACGAAGCCAACGGCAACAAGCAGGTGGAAGTGACCAACGTGCTGGTTATCCTCACGGACATCTCCGTGGTCAAGGAATCCACCAAGGGACACCTGTCCGTATCCACCACTGGCACCGGCACCGGCTATTACATCAGCGGCGGCAAGTACATCCCCATCACCTGGAAGAAGGACAGCGTCACTGCGCCCCAGCGGTTCTATGACCAGGACGGCAACGAGCTGAAGCTGAGCGTGGGCAAGACCTTCGAGTGCATGATCGACAAGTCCCGTGATGTGAAGATCGACGGCAAGGTGCTGGAGAAGCCGGCAGACGCCAACGAGAACGACAACGAAGTGGATAAGATGGCGCTGGCAGACTGATAGCCAATCGTCCAAATACATCTCGAACAACTTTAAGCCCGGTTCCAATGGAGCCGGGCTTTTGCCTCGCAGAGTTCCGGCAGGATGCCGGAATAAAATGCAATCTGAAAAAACTGGCGGCGTGTACGTCAGTTTTTTCTCTTCTCAGACGGGTAAGTTGCCGCAGCGTTCAGAAAACTTGCCAGTGGCAAGTTTTTAGCGTAGGCCCCGCCTGTTCTACAGGTGGGGAACCTACCGACGAAGTGAGTGCATGCACCCGGCTGCATACATCATGGAAATGCTTGCATTTCCATGATATTAGGGCGAAGCCCAGTGCAGTTCTGCACTGGGCTTCTTGTTGTGTTGCGTGTATCCTAGGTAGGGAAAAAGAAGAAATTGGAGTAGAGAAAAGAAAAAGCAAGAAAGTAAAATTAGGGGAGAAATAGGGGAGTGGTGTATGGCATCAAGCCTTATCCTTCAGGGCGATGCCGTAGTTGATGACGCCGTTGTAGGTGCCCGGTTCTACATGGTTGTAGTCCAGGACAGCGATGCGGCGGGTCTGGGTGCCGTGGTTGCTGCCGTCCCAGGAGACGATCTCATCACCGATCTTGTAGCGGCCGCCCTTCATCGCATCGGAGAAGTAGATCTCATAGGATGCCTCGTTCAGGTTCTTTTTGTCCCATACGGCGAACTTGTCCAGAGTGCCGTAATAGCCGGCGCTGTCGATGGTCACGGAGACCTTCTTGCCTTTGGGGACGAAATCAGTGTCACTCTCCAGGTTCAGGGTGTACGTCAAATCCTGTGCCTTGGAAGCTAGCTTCACCGTTGCGGGGATCTCCACGGTGAAGGAGGGGACGACTGCTTCAGTCTTTTCCAGCACGACCTTCTGCTGCACCTTGGCGGAGGGGGAGTTGACGTTCACATCCACAGCCATCGCAGAGATGGAAGTCAAGGCAGTGGCAGCCACCACCAAACCGGAGACGGCCAGGGTTTTGAATTTGTTCCGTTTCATGGGTTGTACCTCCTTTATGTATTTGCATGGGTTGATTCTGTCTATATAGGATCCATAAACCCACTCAGAGAGCAGGGAGATGGGGCATTCAGGCCACATGCAGTCCCACTGTTACGCTGCCGCCGTTCATGGACTCGGCGCCGTCCAGGGAGCGGGTACTGATGGCCACATGGAGGGCGTGGTCGCCCTGAGATAAGGTGCTGGGCAAGGAGATGCCTTCCAGCGCCTTCCCCGGTTCCACCCAGCCGCTGGTCAGCAGGGAATTTGTGCTGTTATCCAGCGTCACGTTAAACTGGAACAAGCAGGGGTTGCCGGTGGGGTTGGTGAGGACAATGGGAATATCCCTGTCCGACCGGCTCAGGGTGATGTCGTTGTAGCCAGGGAAGCGGATATGCAGGGGATCTGCCGACAGGGTGTCGCCGGTGTCAAATGCTGCGGCGTTCTTGTCCAGTACCACGCCGCTGGACGGGTCTTTGGTCTGTCCGCTGCTCATGGAGAACATCACAGCACAGATGGTGATTGCTGCAATGGCCAGCGCCATCATGGCGAGGATGATGCTGGTTCGCTTTTGCCTATCGTTTGTCATTGGAATCGCCTCCCGTTTCATCGCCTTTATTGTAGTCCCGGGGCACGGTGCCTTCCATCCTGTTCTGGTAAAGGGTGGGTTAAATCCCTGTAAAACCGGTCATTCCAGCTCCGACAGACCCAACGCCTTTTGTGCGCTTTGCCGTTGACAAGGGCAGGGGGGACATGGTATCCTATAAACGGATCATATGACTGACGGAAGTGGAAGGAACCACAGGGAGTATGATCTGGCAGACCATCGGGCCTGTCTGGATTGACTGTTTGACAGTCAATGTGCCGACCGTCTGGGCCAAGGAAGAATGGGTCTGGATGTTCGGCGTTTTTTTGCGCCCGAAAGATTCAGATACGAGTACGTTTGACGGACAGAAAGGATGATTTGCCCATGAATCAGAAGATGAAAGAAGAAAACCGCATCAAGTCGGATATTGAAATCGCACAGAGCACGCCTATGCTTCCCATCAGCCAGGTAGCTGAAAAAGCGGGGATTGATGAAAATCTGCTGGAATACTACGGCAAGGTCAAGGCTAAGATCGACATCCGGCCCCTACGGGACGCCCCCCGCAAGGCCAAGCTGATCCTAGTCACCGCCATCAACCCCACCCCCGCCGGAGAGGGCAAGACCACCACCAGCGTGGGTCTGGCGGATGCCATGGCCAAACTGGGCAAGAACACCATGCTCTGCCTGCGGGAACCTTCTTTGGGGCCGGTCTTTGGCGTCAAGGGCGGCGCAGCCGGCGGCGGCTACGCCCAGGTCATTCCCATGGAGGACATCAACCTCCACTTCACCGGCGATTTCCACGCCATCGGCGCAGCCAACAACCTGCTGGCCGCTATGCTGGACAACCACATTCAGCAGGGGAACGCCCTGGACATCGATGTGAAGAACATCACCTGGCGCCGCTGTGTGGATATGAACGACCGGCAGCTCCGCAACGTCATCGACGGCATTGGCGGTCGGATGCAGGGCGTGCCCCGGGAAGACGGCTTTGATATCACCGTTGCCTCTGAAATCATGGCAGTCCTCTGCCTGGCTTCCGACCTGATGGATCTGAAGCAGCGCCTGGCGCGCATCATCGTGGGCTACAACCGTGCCGGTCAGCCGGTCACCGCCCATGACCTGAAGGCGGAAGGCGCTATGACCGTCCTGCTCAAGGACGCCATCAAGCCCAACCTGGTGCAGACCCTGGAGCACAACCCCGCCATCGTCCACGGCGGCCCCTTCGCCAACATCGCCCACGGCTGCAACTCCGTCTCCGCCACCGACGCCGGCATGAAGCTGGCCGATTATGTGGTCACCGAGGCTGGCTTCGGCGCAGATCTGGGTGCGGAGAAGTTTTTGGACATCAAGTGCCGTGTTGCCGGCTTTGACCCCAGCGCTGTGGTCATCGTGGCCACTGTCAAGGCGCTGAAATACAATGGCGGCGTGCCCAAGAGTGAGCTGGGCACCGAAAACTTGGAAGCCCTGGAGAAGGGTCTGCCCAACCTGCTCAAGCACGTGGAGAACATCACCAAGGTCTTTGGTCTGCCTGCCGTTGTGGCCATCAACCGGTTCGTCCAGGACACCGATGCCGAGCTGGATCTCATCCGTGCCAAGTGCCAGGAGCTGGGCGTGAACGTGGCCATGAGCGAAGTGTGGGGCAAGGGCGGCGAAGGCGGCCTGGAGCTGGCAGAGGAAGTGCTGCGTCTGTGTGAGCAGCCCCATGACTTCCAGTTCAGCTATGAGCTGAACCAGCCCATCAAGGCCAAGATCGAAGCCATTGTGAAAAAAATCTACGGCGGCGAAGCAGTCACCTACTCCAATGATGCCAACAAGGCCATCGCCAAGCTGGAAGAACTGGGCTGCGGCGATCTGCCCATCTGTATGGCAAAGACCCAGTATTCTCTGTCCGATGACCCCGAAAAGCTGGGGCGTCCGGAGGGCTTTACCGTTTCCGTCAGCAAGGTGAAGGTTTCTGCTGGTGCAGGCTTCATTGTGGTACAGACTGGCGACATCATGACCATGCCCGGTCTGCCCAAGGTACCTGCGGCAGAACGCATCGACATTGATGCAGATGGCGTCATCACCGGCCTGTTCTAATCTAACATTTATATCAGAAAACCCCCTGTGCGACTGCACAGGGGGTTTTTGTCTGTGGTTCAGTTGGCCACATACATCTGCTTATAGGGGTTGCTGCTGTCCGGCGTGACCACGGTGAAGGGGCTGTCCATGATGGCGTCTGCGTCCTGGTCAAAAAGACGGCAGTACTCTGCTACATAATGGCGAATCTCTTGCAGCTCGTCCTCGTCCGCCAGATGGGTGGTCACCTGAGGCGGGAAAAGCAGATGGCTGCAATCGGAACGGAGGATGAGCTTGCCGCCGTGCATTCCCGTGCAGGGGAAATTGCTGGCGATGGGCTTGCCGTCCTGGTGCAGCCCCAGGACAAGGATCAGCCCACCGGCCTGATACTCACCCAAAAAGCTGCCCGTGCGCCCGCCGATGACCATCACTGGCAGGGTGTCCTGATAAGCCTTCATGTGGACGCCTGCCCGATAGCCAGCGTTGCCTTGGACGTAGATGGCGCCGCCCCGCATGGCGTAGCCTGCGGTGTCGCCCACGCTGCCGTGGACGATGATGGAGCCGGCGTTCATGGTGTCGCCCACTGCATCCTGGGCGTTGCCGAACACCTCCAGAATGCCGCCGTTGAGATATGCGCCCAGGGCATTCCCCGGCGTGCCGTGGATGGACACTTGGTGACGGCACATACCGGTTCCGATAAAGCGCTGTCCCAGGCAGTGGGTGATGGTGCAGTCGCAGTCCAGCGCCTGTACATGTTGGTTCAGTTGGTCAAAAGCCACGCTTCTTGCGTCAATCGTCATACTCGCACCCTCCTTATTCTCCTGCGTGGGCGATGCCCAGGATCTCCAGTTCCTTCTCATTCAGTCCCACGCCGCGGAGCATGAGCCGGTTGCCCCGGAGGGCTTCGATGGAGTTGATGCCCATGCCGCCCATCAGCTCCTTGATCTCATGGTTCCAGGCGGTGAGCAGATGGATGAGCCGCTGGCTGGCCTCGTCCGGATTCAGCCGTGCCACCAACTCCGGCACCTGGGTGGCAATGCCCCAGTTGCACTTGCCTGCTTGGCAGGTGCGGCACAGGTGGCAGCCCATGGCCAGCAGGGCGGCGGTGGCGATGTAGCAGGCGTCTGCGCCCAGGGCGATGGCCTTGACTACATCAGTGGCGCTGCGGATGCTGCCGCCTACCACGATGGATACCTCATTCCGGATGCCCTCATCCCGCAGCCGCTGGTCAACGGCAGCCAGCGCCAGCTCAATGGGGATGCCTACGTTGTCTCGGATGCGGGTAGGAGCTGCGCCGGTGCCGCCTCGGAACCCGTCAATGGCGATGATGTCCGCACCGCTTCGAGCGATGCCGCTGGCGATGGCAGCGATGTTGTGGACGGCGGCCACTTTGACGATGATGGGCTTTTGGTAGTGAGTGGCTTCCTTCAGGGAGTAGACCAGCTGGCGCAGATCCTCGATGGAGTAGATGTCATGATGGGGGGCAGGGGAGATGGCGTCCGAGCCTTCCGGCACCATACGGGTGCGGGATACATCCCCTACGATCTTGGCCCCAGGCAGATGGCCGCCGATGCCGGGCTTGGCGCCCTGTCCCATTTTGATCTCAATGGCGGCGCCGGCGTTCAGATAATCCTCGTGGACGCCGAACCGGCCGGAGGCCACCTGGACGATGGTGTTCTCACCGTAGCAGTAGAAATCCTCGTGAAGGCCGCCTTCGCCGGTGTTGTAATAGATGCCCAGGGTGCTGGCGGCTCTGGCCAAGCTCTGGTGGGCGTTGTAGCTGATGGAGCCGTAGCTCATGGCGGAGAACATCACCGGCATGGAAAGCTCCAACTGGGGCGGCAAGGTGCAGTCCAAAGTGCCGTCCGCCTTCCGGCGGATGCGGGCGGGCTGCTTGCCCAAAAAGACCTTAGTCTCCATCGGCTCTCGGAGGGGGTCAATGGAGGGGTTGGTGACCTGGGAGGCGTTGATGAGGATCTTGTCCCAGTACACCGGAAGGGTGTTGGGGGTGCCCATAGAGGACAGCAGCACACCGCCGCTTTCGGCCTGCTTATAGATCTCCTTCATCACGCTGCTGCTCCAGTTGGCATTCTCCTTCAAGTCGCAGTCGCTCTTGACGATCTTGATGGCACGGGTGGGACAGGTGGCCACGCAGCGGTGGCAGTTCACACAGCGGGCATCCTCGCTGAGCATGACTTGGTGCGTTTCATCATAGAAATGTACGCCATTTGCACACTGCTTTTCGCAGATACGGCAGCGGGTGCAGCGGCTGTCTTGGCGCACCACTTCATATTCTGGGTAGAAATAGTTGATCTTCATTACACAGCGCCCTCCTTTACTCGGACGATCACAGGCTCACCCCCAGCTGGGGCGTACAGATGTTCCACGTCAGGTTCCATGGTGCGGATAGCCGATTCCTCGCTGGCGATATACACCTTGTCATCCTTCTCGCCCACCACCATAGAGCGGAGCTTTAAGCGGTCGTTCAGCGCCATCAAACCGCCCTCAAAGCCCAGCACGATGGAGAAGGGGCCGGTGACCAGCAGGCTGGGGAAGAGCTTGCGCAGGTAGGTCAGCTGTTGTCGTTCCGGATCGCTCTTTCGGGCGATGGTGCTCCAGAAGGGGGCGGCAATGACGGAGGCGGTTTCTTCCAGGGTCAGACCTTGCCGGCGGAGGAGGTAATCGACGATGTAGGTGATCGCCTCGGTGTCTGTTTGCAGTGCACAGTGGTAGCCATACATTTCAATGAAGCGCCGGTTGGCGTCATAAGAGGAGATTTCGCCGTTGTGTACCACCGACCAGTTCAGCAGCCCAAAGGGGTGGGCGCCGCCCCACCAACCGGGGGTATTGGTGGGATAACGGCCGTGAGCAGTCCAGGAATAGCCCTCATATTCGTCCAGCTTGTAGAACCGACCCACGTCCTCCGGATAGCCCACCGCCTTGAAGCAGCCCATGTCCTTGCCGCTGGAGAAGACGTAAGCGCCGTCGATGGCACGGTTAATATACATAACAATGCGGGCGATGTACTCCTGTTCGTCCAGCTGCATGGAGCGGAGGACGGAGCGGAGAGGAGTGGCAAAATAGCGCCAGATGAGCGGCTCATCGGTGATTTCCGGAATCTTGCGGGTGGGGATCTCCTCCGCCCAGACCACCTCCAGACGCTCCTTTAAATAGCGCTCACATTGGGCACGGCAGTCGTTGTCGTGGAAAAAGAGGTGCAGCGCAAAGCAGTCTTTGTAGTCGGGGTAGATGCCATAAGCGGCAAAGCCGCCGCCTAGGCCGTTGGAGCGCTCGTGCATGGGTTTCATGCTCTCCATAATGGCGGCGCCGGTCATTTTGTTCCCATCCTTGGAGATGACCGCCGAAATCGCGCAGCCGGATGGGATGCGCACTTGTCCTTCTAAATACTTCATGTGTTGCAGCCCCTTTCGGTTTGATACCTTATATAAAATAGTGAAAAAAAGAACGTTGTCCATCGGCAGGGCATACCTCTCCTGTGGACAAACGTCTTTGTTCGTGTTAGACTATCATAACGTACCAGGTTCTCTTTGTCAATGTACCGTCAGTGAAATTGCAGGGAGTCGGAAAGGTTCGGAATTATGCAATTTCACCATTGACAGATTGCAGCATTCGGCGTATCATTAGCACCATGAAAGGCACTGATGCCACGGAGTAAGCGCTCCCGCTATCAGTGCCTCTTTTTTTATTTTCTATGAAGAAGGTGACTCATATGGCAGCAATGTCGAGCTATAACCGCATGAACCGGCAATAAAAGTGCCAAAAAGAAATGCGGTAAAAGTGAGTGCAAAGACGGCTGACCTCCGTGGAGAGCGGGGCAGGAGCGCCGTTTGAAAGAGAACTGTTTTGCAGGAAAGAGAACTCACTTGCAAAAATAGCAACCACAACATTGACAGTTGAGAGTTAGGAGTTGTAGAGAGTATGACAATAGAATTTTGGTATCTGATCGGCGCCGCTTTGGTCTTCTGGATGCAGGCCGGCTTCGCCATGGTAGAGACAGGCTTTACCAGAGCGAAGAACGCAGGCAACATCATCATGAAGAACCTGATGGACTTCTGCATTGGCACCATCGTCTTTTCCCTCTTGGGTTACACCCTGATGATGGGGGAAGATACCCTGTTCGGTCTGATCGGTCTGCCCAACATGGAGCTGTGGAGCAACTTCAAGGCCTTCATCGCAAGCCCTGCTGAGGGCTTCACCGCCGCTTCCACCTTCGTGTTCAACTTGGTCTTCTGTGCCACCACCGCCACCATCGTCTCCGGCGCTATGGCAGAGCGCACCAAGTTCTCCGCCTACTGCATTTATTCCGCAGTCATTTCCCTGTTCATCTATCCCATCGAAGCCCATTGGATCTGGGGCGGCGGCTGGCTGAGCCAGCTGGGCTTCCACGATTACGCTGGTTCCTGCGCCATCCACATGGTGGGCGGCATCGCCGCTCTGGTAGGCGCCATCTTCCTTGGCCCCCGTATTGGCAAGTACGTCAAGGACGCCTCCGGCAAGGTGGTCAAGGTCAACGCCATCCCCGGTCATTCCATCACCCTGGGCGCCCTGGGCGTGTTCATCCTGTGGCTGGGCTGGTACGGCTTCAACGGCGCGGCAGCAACCACTCCGTCTGAGCTGGCTTCCATCTTCCTGACCACCACCGTGGCTCCCTCTGTGGCTACTGTTACCACCATGCTCTACACCTGGATCCGCAACGGCAAGCCCGATGTATCTATGTGCCTGAACGCTTCTCTGGCTGGCCTGGTAGGCGTGACCGCTGGCTGTGACGCCTATGACGCTCTGGGTTCCGGCATCGTCGGCATTGTCTCCGGCATCCTGGTTGTGGTCGTGGTCGAGCTGCTGGATCTGAAGCTGCACATTGATGACCCTGTAGGTGCTGTGGGCGTTCACATGGCAAACGGCATCTGGGGCACCATCGCAGTGGGTCTGCTGGCCAACCCCGATGCTCCCGCTGGTCTGCGCGGCCTGTTCTACACGGGCGATTTCCATCAGACCGGTCTGCAGCTGCTGGGCTTTGTCACCGTTGCTGCTTACGCTGCCATCATGATGATCATTACCTTCGCCGTCATCAAGAAGTGCCACGGCCTCCGTGTCACCGAAGAAGAAGAATTGGCCGGTCTGGACAGCACCGAGCATGGCCTGCCCAGCGCCTATCCCGACTTTGTTCCCGCTGTGGATAAGTACACTTCCTTCTCCGTTTCCGAACCCGTTGTTGCTGTCACTGGCGACACGCCCGAAGCAGAAGCCATCCCCGTCAAGAAGGTTCCCACCTTCACCGAAGGTATGCCTAAGATGACCAAGGTGGAGATTATCTGCAAGGAATCCCGCTTCGATGCACTGAAGAACGCCATGATGGGCATTGGCATCACGGGCATGACCGTTTCCCACGTCTTGGGCTGTGGCGTCCAGGGCGGCAAGCCGGAATACTACCGTGGTGTCCAGGTGGAGACCAACCTGCTGCCTAAGGTACAGGTGGACATCGTGGTCAGCAAGGTTCCCGTCCAGAGTGTCATTGACACCGCAAAGCGTGCCCTGTACACCGGCCATATCGGCGACGGCAAGATCTTCGTCTATGACGTTGAGAACGTGGTCAAGGTTCGTACCGGCGAGGAAGGCTATGATGCCCTCCAGGACGAGAGCTGACCGCAACCAATTTCATTTCGCAATACTTGACTGAATATCATATGGAAAAGCATTTGAATTCGGAAAAGTAGCCCAGGATATCCCCTCACAGAGAGTGCGGAACAGGTGAGAGCCGCATAGAGGAACCTGGGGGAAGAACACCGGATGAGCTGCAATCTGAACCGGGCTTTTCAGCCCCCAGTAGGTGCGCCGACCGCTCCGCGTCAGGGAGCAGCGCTTTGTCAGAAGCGCACAAGAGAACAAAGATAGGTGGCACCGCGAGTTACAGCACTCGCCCTATCCGATGCTGAAAATCTTATGTAGGAGGATTTTTCTATGTGTTCGATTATGGGGTTCTGTGACCGCGGTGTCACTGTATCTGAATTTAAGCGATTTTTTGACCGCACCATCTCCCGCGGTCCCGATGACAGCCGGATCATTGACACCGGCAAGGGGCTGTTGGGTTTCCACCGTTTGGCCATCATGGGTCTGCATCCGGAAGGGATGCAGCCCTTCGAGCTGGACGGCAGCTATGTGGTCTGCAACGGCGAAATTTATTGCTTCCCCCGCCTGAAAAAGAAGCTGATGGAGACGGGCAAATACACCTTCGTCAGCGAGTCCGACTGTGAGATCTTGCTGCCCATGTATAAGGAGTACGGCACAGATATGTTTCGCCGTCTGGATGCGGAGTTTGCCCTGATCCTCTACGATGGAGACACCCAGAGCTACATCGCCGCCCGTGACCCCATCGGCATTCGTCCCCTGTACTATGGCTACGACCCCCATGGCGTCATCGTCTTTGCCAGCGAACCCAAGAACCTGGTGGGGCTGGTGGGCGAGATCATGCCCTTCCCTCCCGGACACTACTATAAGGACGGGGAATTTGTCTGCTACAACGACATCGCCGCAGTAGACGAGGTGTGCATGGACGATGTGGAGACCATCTGCTCCAAAATCCATGAAAAGCTGGTCAAAGGCATTGAAAAGCGCCTGATCGCCGATGCCAAGGTGGGCTTCCTGCTCTCCGGCGGCCTGGATTCCTCTCTGGTCTGCGCCATCGCAGCCCGTAAGAGCAAGGAACCCATCCGCACCTTCGCCATCGGCATGAGCGAGGACGCCATCGACCTGAAATACGCCAAGCAGGTGGCCGACTACATCGGCAGCGACCACACCGAGGTCATCATCACCAAGGAGGACGTCCTGGCCGCTCTGGAGGACGTGGTGCAGCTGCTGGGCACCTATGACATCACTACCATCCGTGCCAGTATGGGGATGTACCTGATCTGCAAGGCCATTCACGAGACCACCGACATTCGGGTTCTGCTCACCGGTGAGATCTCCGATGAGCTGTTCGGATACAAGTACACCGACTTTGCCCCCTCCCCGGAAGCCTTCCAGGCGGAAGCCCAGAAGCGTATTCGGGAGCTGCATATGTACGATGTCCTCCGTGCCGACCGCTGCATCTCCGTCAACTCCCTGGAAGCTCGCGTGCCCTTCGGTGACCTGGACTTCGTGAAATACGTCATGTCCATCGACCCGGCCAAGAAGATGAACGTCTACGGCAAGGGCAAATACCTGCTCCGCCATGCGTTCGAAGGCGATTACCTGCCCCATGACATTCTTTATCGGGAAAAGGCCGCCTTCTCTGACGCCGTGGGTCACTCCCTGGTGGACGACCTGAAGGAGTACGCCGAGGGCTATTACACCGATGAGGAGTTCCAGTCCAAGTGCAAGCAGTACGACTACGCCACCCCCTTCACCAAGGAATCCCTGCTCTATCGGGAACTCTTTGAGAAGTATTACCCCGGCCAGGCTCATATGATCGCCGGCTTCTGGATGCCCAACAAGGAGTGGGAAGGCTGCGACGTGGACGATCCTTCCGCCCGTGTCCTGTCCAACTACGGTGCCAGCGGCATCTGATAAACAAGCAAATAGCGCTCCCAAAAATCGGACGATATAGAAGAAGCGGTCAGGTTCCATTGGAACCTGACCGCTTCGACTTGGTTCAAGCCTTGGCGATGGGATTGACGTGTACCATGCAATGTTTGACTGTGGGGAATTGCGCCTCGATCTGGTTGTGAACCTGTTCGGCGATGGCGTGGGCGGCGAATAAGGTCTGATTGCCATCGGCGGCGATCTCTACGTCTACATACAGCCGACTGCCAAACTGGCGGGTGCGCAGCAGATCCAGCCGCAACACGCCCTCCTGTGACCGGATGGTTTTTGCCATGGCGGATTCTACCTCCGGGTCGGCGGATTGATCCACCAGCTGCCGGACGGCGCTCATGAAGATGTCATAGGAAGCCTTCAGGATGAACAGGCAGATGACCAAGCTGGCGATGGGATCCAAAATGGGCAGTCCCAGCTGTGCCCCAGCGATACCCACCAGGGAGCCAACGGAGGACAGAGCATCGGAGCGGTGATGCCAGGCGTCCGCCATGAGGGCGGCGGAGTGGATTTTATCGGCAGCCTGGCGGGTGTACCAGAACATCCCCTCCTTGACCACAATGGACACAATGGCGGCGATGAGTGCCAGCGTGCCGGGTACCTGTAGGCCGCCATAGTTGGCGGCCAGGATGCTGCGGACGCCGGAGTAGCCAATAAAGACGCCAGTGGCGGCCAGCACCACCGCCAACAGGATGGCGGCCACCGCCTCCAACCGTTCGTGGCCGTAGTTGTGATTGCCGTCCGCTTTTTTGCCGGAGATGCGGATACCCACCATAACGATGAGGGTGGAGAACACATCCGAGGCGGAGTGAATGGCGTCGGAGAGCATAGCGCTGGAGTGTCCCAGAATACCGGCGGCCAGCTTGAAAGCGGTCAGGACAAAGTTACCAATGATGGTGTTGCGGGAGACTTGCATAGCCAGTTTGGAGTGGTTGGTTTGTACATGGGGGGTAGTCATAGAGAAGACCTCCTTTGATTTCCATGAGAATAAAAAAATCTGTGGGACAAAGAGTGTCCCACAGATTTGAATCTGCTGCCTTGCGGCCCGGTTCCGAAGAACTTGATTGGATAAAGTTTAAGTTACTTTATCATATGCACAGGCGGCTGTCAATGTGAAAAAAAGAGAATTTAAGAATTTTTCCGTTTCGCAATGTAATTTAAAATCAGCTGTTCCAGCCGATCTCCATAGATCATCCCTACGATGAACAGCGCCACAGCGATGACCAGCAGGGGAATGGCCTTGGGGGAGAAGGAAAAGAGAGAGCTGCCGAAGATGTTGGCCGCCAGCAGTCCCCATGGTCGGGTCAGCAGGACGATGATGAAGAAGCGGCGGAAGGAGATCTCGGTCAGACCGGCCATGATGCACAGCAGATCATCCGGAAAGAGGGGGAAAAAGAAGGTCAAGGCCAAAAAGGTGTCCCGCTTTCGATCCAGCAACTCCAAATATTTGGGGGAGAGCTTGGGACGAATAACCCGGTCGGCAAAGTCTTTGCACAAGGTTCGAGCCAAAGTGAAGGTGGTGCAGGAGCCAACGAGCACAGCCACCAAGGTGATGAGGAACCCAGGCCAAACCCCAAAGGCGGCGCCGCCGGCGGCAGCAATGATATTGCTGGGGATGGGGGCGATGATGACACTGCACAGTTGGAGTCCCAGAAAAATCAGTTGGGACCAGGGTGTGTGGGAGGCTAAGTAAACTTGCAGCTGTTCCACATTTTTCAGCTTTTCCAGCAGACCCGTGTGCCAGAGAACCACACAGAAGGCGGCCAGCAAGAGGACGATGGCCAAAGCGGCCAGCCATTTTTTTCTGTCTTTTTGAGACATGAGAGAAATCTCCTTAACGATTGAGGATGATACCAGTATAACCTATGCCAGTAAAAAGAGTCATAAGAGAATTTAAAAATTTCGTGAAAGAATCATGAATACTCTATTTATAGCACATCGCAGGGAAAAAGCCAATGGGAAACCGGCTGCACAAAGGAGAGAATAGGGGCATGATAGAAGGAGCGAGCGTTCGCCGTAGGCTGCGCTGAAAAAATTGCAAAAAAATCGATCATTTTACAGGCATAAAATCCAATCGCCTGTCCCACAGTGCTGGGCGAGATTGGACAGCCAAAGCCGCCGAACATTGGCAATGAGCCGGACGCTTTTTTTCGTCCTCACCGGCCATATTAACCTTGCGCACAATGCGCCAGGAGATGTGAAGCGGGGGAATTTGCGATGAAAGAGGGAAAGCGAGTATGGAATTGGCTGTTATTTTTTGTATGCGCAGTGGTGTTGACGGTAGGGCTGACTGCCCAAGCGGCCTGCGCCCGGAGCGTTTTTGCCCCACCGGCGGTGTCCTGCGCCGGTGAGGCAGAGACGGAGAAAACACTGATCCCAGTGGGACGGACGGTGGGCATCAAGCTCTTTTCCAAGGGCGTTATGGTGGTGGCGCTGTCTGAGATCAAAACGAAGGAAGGCGGCGTGTGGCCGGCCAAGCAGTGCGGTCTGCAAGAGGGGGACATCATCACCGAAATTGAAAACCAGCCGGTGAACTCCATTGACGAGGTGGCCAAAGCGGTGCGCAAGAACGGCGGCCGCGCCATGTCTATCCAAGCGCTGCGGGACGGGCGTCAGATGGCGGTGAGGGCGGAGGCGGCGCCCTGTATGGCGGACGGCACCTATAAACTGGGGGCGTGGCTCCGAGACTCTATGGCAGGCATCGGCACGGTGACTTACTATGATCCGGACAACCAGGTATTTGCCGCCCTGGGACATGGCATCAACGACATTGACACCGGACTGCTGGTGCCCATCCGCTCCGGCGGCATCTTGTCCTCGTCGGTGTCTGCGGTCATCAAAGGACAAAAATCCCAGCCCGGACAGCTCCACGGCACCTTCGACCTGACCCACGACATTGGCACCCTATATGCCAACAGCGACTGCGGCGTGCTGGGTCGTGCCCAGCCAGAGATTTTTCCAGGCCAGCCGGTGCCTGTGGCCAAGCGGAGCGCCGTCCGGACGGGTGCGGCAGTCATCCGCTGCAACGTGGACGGGGAACAGGTGGAATCGTATTCTGTGGAAATTTTGCGGATTTATCCGGAGCTGGGCGACCACACTCGGAACCTGCTCCTTCAGGTCAACGACAAACGCCTGCTGGAACAGACCGGCGGCATCGTCCAGGGCATGAGCGGCTCCCCCATCCTCCAGGATGGCAAGCTGGTGGGTGCGGTGACCCATGTGCTCCTCAACGACCCCACACGGGGGTACGGCATCTTCGTGGAAAATATGCTGGATGCGGTGTCATAAGGGAAAGGCGGGGGATTGCCCCCGCCTTTTTTATCGGTTATAATCAAGGAAAAAGGGCGGTGATTTTCATGGCGAAGAAAAATATCTCGGTGTACCTGAGTTTTCTGCTCCGCCATAGACCGGAGACCATCCATCTGGCGATGGACAAGCACGGCTGGGTCTTGGTGGAGGACTTGATTGAGGGTGTCAACAAAGGGGGAAGGTATCAACTGGATTTGGGAAAGCTGGAAGCCATCGTAGCCCAGGACAGCAAGGGACGCTACCGGTTCAATGCAGACCATTCCAAGATCAAAGCGTGTCAGGGGCATTCCATCCCGTGGGTGGAGCCAGAGTTGGAGTATCTGATCCCGCCTGACTTTTTGTATCATGGCACGACCACGGCCGCTGTTGAAAAGATCAGAAAAAGCGGCGCCATCAGCAAGATGAGCCGACACGCAGTTCATCTGCAAGCCGACCCGGAGAAGGCGTGGCAGTCGGCTGTCCGCTGGCATCTGACGCCAGTGGTGCTGAAGATCGACGCCCAAAAGATGGGTGACGCTGGATTTGTGTTCGGAAAGGCCGAGAACGATGTCTGGTGTACTGAGTCGGTGCCGGTGGAATATATCGTGGAAGTGTTGTCTCAATGATGCGCCCCTGTGCGTAGCGGCAGCAGATTGACAGAATCAAAACCTCTAGTATAATAAGGAAAGAGATTCCCGCCGCAGGCACAGAAGGAGCGTCATCATGAGTGAAAACCGCCGAGAATACCAAAAGGCCATCGACTACCTGTCCGACCAGATTCGGGCGGGGATGCTGACGGTGGGCTCCCGCCTGCCTACCGAGCGTGCCATTGCGGAGGATTTGGGCATCAGCCGCAACTCTACGCGAGAGGCTCTGCGCACCATGGAGAACATGGGGATGATCGAGAGCAAGCAGGGGTCGGGGCACTACCTGACTGGAAGCATCTCCAACAGCCTGTCCGGCATGATCCAGATGATGCTGCTGCTGAACAAGACCAGCCAGCGGGAGATTTGCGCCGTCCGCCGATCCCTAGAGAAGTGTATCTGTCAGTTCGCCGCCGATCAGATCGTGTCCCCAGCGTGGCAGCTGGAAGCGGAACGGCTGTTGAACCAAGAAGGGGCGGACATCGAGGAGGAGATCGAGAACGACCGGAAGTTCCACTACCTGCTGGTGGAAGCGTCCCACAACAACCTGTTCTTCGAGCTGATGAACGCTATCACGGACGTGTACCGAGAATGGATCGATTTTGTCATCCGCTACGCTTCGCCGGAGGTAAAGGGGGCGCTGAAAAAGGCACATCAGGAGATGTTCGAGGCCATCCTGACCCACGACCGCCAGCGGTGCGAGGCGGCCATCGACCGGCACTATGACATCATCGAGCGTCGCATCCAGGAGGGGTGACCTCTTGCCGCGGCGATACAAAGAAAAAAGCGACCCTTTGCCCTGGGTTTGGGCAGAGGATCGCTTTCTTTTGGGATAGACAGGGTAAAATTTACAGCAAACCAGGTTGAAATGTTGAAAGATAAGTATTTTTTATGATATAATACCCCTATCGCGCTTTTTGAGAAGGCGAAAAAACAGATGATAATGGAGCGTTATTTATGGAACGGAAAGTTGGTACTGTATCTCGGGGCATTCGCTGCCCGATCATCCGCCAGGGGGACGACCTGGCCAATATCGTAGTCACCAGTGTGTTGGAAGCGGCCGAACAGGAGGGCTTCCAACTGCGGGATCAAGATGTCATCGCTGTCACCGAGTCGATAGTGGCTCGCGCTCAGGGCAACTATGTCTCGGTAGACGACATCGCCGCCGACGTGCGTGCCAAGTTCGGCACCGGCGCCATCGGCGTCATCCTGCCCATCCTTTCCCGCAACCGTTTTGCCATCTGTCTGCGGGGCATCGCCAAGGGCGCAGACAAGATCGTGCTCATGCTCAGCTATCCCAGCGATGAGGTGGGCAACGGCCTGGTGACCCTGGATCAGCTGGATGAAGCAGGTGTCAACCCCTACAGCGATGTGCTGACCTTGGAGCGGTATCGGGAACTGTTTGGCGAGAACAAGCACCCCTTCACTGGTGTGGACTACATCCAGTATTACAGCGACCTCATTCGGGACTGCGGCGCAGAGGTGGAAGTCATCCTGGCCAACGACCCCCGTGCCGTTCTGCCCTACACCAAAAAGGTGCTGGCCTGTGACATCCACACCCGCGCCCGTACCAAGCGCCTGCTGAAGGCTGCCGGTGCGGAGATCGTCTACGGTTTGGACGATCTGATGACCCAGCCCGTCAACGGCAGCGGCTGCAATGAGCAGTACGGCCTGCTGGGTTCCAACAAGTCCAATGAAGATACCGTCAAGCTGTTCCCCCGTGCCTGCCAGGGTCTGGTGGAGGACATCCAGGCACAGGTGCTGGCCAAGACTGGCGCCCATGTGGAAGTGATGGTCTATGGCGATGGCGCCTTCAAAGACCCTGTGGGGAAGATCTGGGAGCTGGCTGACCCCTGCGTAGGCGTGGCTTATACCGCCGGCCTGGAAGGTACTCCCAACGAGCTGAAGCTCAAGTACCTGGCGGACAACGACTTCAAAGACCTGTCCGGCGAGGCTCTGAAGGAAGCCATCTCGGACCGCATCAAGAGCAAGGCCAGCAACCTGGTGGGGGACATGGCCGCTCAGGGCACCACCCCTCGCCGCCTGACCGACCTGATCGGCTCCCTGTGCGACCTGACCAGCGGCTCCGGCGATAAGGGCACCCCTGTCATTTTGGTGCAGGGCTACTTTGACAACTTCACTAACTGACTACGGGAGGACAACTGGTTATGAAACAAGATATGATCGTGATCCTGGATCTGGGCAGCGAAGAAAACCCCCGCCTGGCCAGAGAGATCCGTGCTCTGGGCGTATATAGCGAAATTCACCCCCATGACATCACCCGCGCCCAGCTGGACGCCCTGCCCAATGTGAAGGGCATCATCCTCAACGGCGGCCCCAACCGCATCGTGGACGGGGAAGTGATCGACGTGGCCAAGGAGATCTACAACGCCCCCGTACCTGTCCTCATGGTAGACCACCAGGATGACGCCCCCTGGCCTCTGAACGAGGCGGAGCGGAAGGAAGCCCTGTCCAATTTCGTTTTCGGTCTGTGCGGCGCAGAAGCCAACTGGAATATGGACAACTTCATCGCCGACCAGGTGGAGCTGATCCGCAGCCAGGTGGGGGACAAGAAGGTGCTGCTGGCCCTGTCTGGCGGCGTGGATTCCTCCGTGGTGGCCGCCCTGCTCATCAAGGCCGTTGGCAAGCAGCTCACCTGCGTCCATGTCAACCACGGCCTGCTCCGCAAGGGCGAGCCGGAACAGGTCATCCAGGTGTTCCGCAACCAGATGGATGCCAACCTCATCTATGTAGATGCAGCAGACCGCTTCCTGGATAAGCTGGCTGGCGTGTCCGATCCGGAACGGAAGCGCAAGATCATCGGCGCTGAATTCATCCATGTCTTTGAAGAAGAAGCCCGCAAGCTGGACGGCATCTCCTTCCTGGGGCAGGGCACCATCTATCCCGACATCATTGAGAGCGGCACCAAGACCGTCAAGCCTGTCAAAGCCCACCACAACGTGGGCGGCCTGCCGAAAGACCTGGGCTTTGAGCTGGTGGAACCCCTCAAGATGCTCTTTAAAGACGAAGTCCGCGCCTGCGGCAAGGCTCTGGGTCTGCCGGATGGCATGGTCTACCGCCAGCCCTTCCCCGGCCCTGGCTTGGGCGTCCGTTGCCTGGGCGCTATCACCCGAGATCGGCTGGAAGCCGTTCGGGAATCCGATGCTATCCTGCGGGAGGAGTTCCAGAAGGCGGGGCTGGCCGGTAAGGTCTGGCAATATTTCACCATCATCCCCGACCTGAAATCCGTCGGCGTCCGGGACGGCAAGCGTACCGACGCCTGGCCGGTCATCCTCCGTGCGGTCAACACGGTGGATGCTATGACCGCCACCGTGGAGGATGTGCCCTTCGCCCTCCTCCAGAAGATTACCGACCGCATCACCCACGAAGTGGACGGCGTGAACCGAGTGCTGTACGACCTGACGCCCAAGCCTACGGGGACGATTGAGTGGGAGTGAGTCAGCGGAATCATCCTCAAAAACAAAGCTGAAATAGGGGACTAAGTTGGAATCAACAGAACTTTTTCATACCTCATAGGGAACCGCTTGTATTGTGGACGGTAGTAACGAACTGAAAGTGGGACAAAGCATCATAATCAATGGAGAAAAGCGGCAGATAAAAAGAATCCTCTTTCCGCCCAAACCAGATGATAAAAGAGTTGCTGTTATCATTGAGGTGTGAATTGAAACACAGAAGCACAGTGCGTTTGCACTGTGCTTCTGTCAGTTTATTTTTCTTGCTTGCTTTGGGCAAGCTTGGCTTTTTCTTCGTCGTCTCGCGCCAACAAACGTCTAGCTACCGTAGCACGATAACGGTCGATATCGATATCGGCATCAAGCGTGTTGAAAATCGGGTCATCTGGGGCATACGGTTCTGCCTCTTTCAAGCCAGCTTCCAACCACTCACGTTCAGCTTTCGATAAATTCAACGCCATATTGCGCACCTTCCCTTAAATGACATATTATTGCTTCCAGTATACTGGATTTTAAAAGAACTTGCAATCGTTTCCGTCCCTGACTTTGCACCCATCTTGCGCCCACCGCCCCGCCTGTTCCACCGAGTGGTAGGTGCCATCGCTCGAAACCCGCCGGAGGGGGTCATGCTGTTGGACGAGAAAAAGCGACACTCTATGAGGGGCGGTGACGTAAGAAAACATTTATGTGAGAGAATCGGCGTAGTTTAGGCTACGCCGGTTTTCTTTTCTTTTTGGGCTGCTTGGGATTGCTCCCTTGCTTCCTCAAAATCAAATGCACCAATGAAGTTGTAGACGATCTCAATTTCTCTGACCTTAATGCGCGGCTCGTTCTCGTCCGGCGTGTAAACCTCGGAGATATAAATTCTATCCACAAACTCCCGGAGAACAGAGGCGTCAAGCTGCTGCATATCGGTGTACTTCCTGACTGCTGCAATAAACTGTCTGACATTGACTTTCTGCTTTTCCTGTTCCTTAACTTCCTGCCGCAGATGTTCGACAAGATTTGTAAGGTTGGTCTGTTCCAGTTCATAGTCACGGGACAGTTTGATGAAACGCTCGTCGGAGAGCTTGCCGGAAATGTTATCCTCATACAGTCGCTTGATAATAACATCCAGCTCGGCAATTCGCTTTTGCGATTGCGTCAGGGTATCTTTCTTTTGCGCCAGCTCCTTGTCCCGTTCCCGCAGGCTTTGATCCGCTGCCCGCTGCACAAAGTCGTCCTCATACTGCGTCACATACTGAATGGCTTCCCGCAGGTTCCGCAGCACGATTTCTTCAAGGACAACGCGCCGGATTGAATGGGTCGTACATAAGGTGCGATCTTTGCGGTAGGTAGAACAGATGTAGTATTCCTGCTCTGGCTTGAAGTAGTTCGTCCGGCACAGGTACATCTTTCCGCCGCAATCCGCACAGTACAGCAGGCCGGAGAACATTCCCATGTCGCCCATCTTGGTCGGGCGGCGGCGGCCCTGCCGGATTTTCTGGACGATCAGAAACACGCTTTCCTCAATGATAGGTTCCTGTGTGTTCTCGAAGATCACCCATTCCGATGGGTCGTTCCACAGCTTTTTCTTGCTCTTGAACGATTGCTTGGTGGTTTTGAAATTCACCGTATGGCCCAAATAGTCAAGACGCTCCAAAATCCGTGATACCGTTTCATTCGTCCATTTGTAGGGATCGACTGGCGGTTTATTCGGAGCTGGTAGCCCTTTTTCATAAGCGTAGGCAGTAGGGTTCAGCACCTTGTTTTCTTTCAGCCATTTTGCAATCTGTGTCGGCCCAAAACCGTCCATGCACAGTGCAAAAATCTTCTGGACAACGGCGGCAGCTTCTTCATCCACGATCCACCGCTTTGTGTCCTCCGGGTCTTTGATGTACCCATAGGGCGGGACGGTGGTGAGATGTTCGCCGGAGCGTCCTTTGGATTGCCATGTAGCCCGGATTTTCTTGCTCGTGTCCTTGGCATACATTTCATTAAACACGTTGCGGATGGCGGCAAATTCGTTGTCCCCGCGCACACTGTCCACACCGTCATTGACGGCAATAAAGTGGACGCCGTACTCTGGAAACAGCATTTCCGTATACATCCCGACTTGCAGATAGTTACGCCCGAACCGGCTCATATCCTTAACGATAACGCGCTTGACCTTGCCCGCCTTGATGTCGGCAAGCATCCGCTGGAATCCGGGCCGGTTGAAGTTGGTTCCCGAAAATCCGTCGTCCTCGTCGTAGTGGCGGATGGCAGTATAGCCATGATCTCGGCAATACTTTTCCAAAATCCGCTTCTGGTTCTCTATCGACAGGCTTTCTCCTGCACGTTCATCGTCGCGGGAAAGTCTTTCATAGCAGGCGGTGATGCCCTCGGCGTCCTCCTGCGTCTGGCTGTGAACATAGAATTGCAGCACCGTGTTTTGGATGGCCGTCTTGGTTTCCTCGCTCAACGGTGCGTCGTTGGACACGCGCTGAAAGGAAGTGACTGGCTGTTGGTACATTTGATTGTCAAGGTTCAAAGTAGTATCGTTATTCCGTGTCGCACGGTGGTTCCGTGCAATCACCATTTCCGGCTGTTTGCTCATAAGTTCCTCCTATTCCGCAGCCGGAAAACGGGGCATGATACAAGCATATTATACCATATCATGCCCCATCCGTCTGCTTGTAGGAAATGAAAAAATCTTTAATTTTAAGTGGCTGCCTTGCTCAAATCATTTTGGAGCAGCCGACGGATTTTCTTGACTGCGGTTTCTTTCGCGCCGTCCTTGACGGTCGCTTTGACAATATAGCGAACGCCTCCGATCTCGTACTGACGTACTATGGGGGCGGTCTTGTTCTGACTTGTTACTGTACTCATACAGTAATCCCCCTTTCGCTTACATTGATGTAAAACGAAATGGGCAGTACGGACGGCTGTTGGCGCAGCTCCACGGGAATCTCACTCCCGCGTGGTTCTCACGCGGCCCTACCTATTGCCTGCGACGCTTTTAACGCTCGGACTTGGAAGCACCCAAACATGGGGCCTCGTTTAGCTATAAGGGAGTATCATTGTCGCTACCTCCGCTGTTTAAGAGCTGCCTTGCCCTCGGCCCGGTGGTTCTCGCTCTCTCATAGGATATGAGGTCATGGCGCACCACGCCGATGCGGAAGTTGCAGAATGTGTCCGCTGCCCTATGATGCGCCGCCGTTATCTTGCGGGCATATTTGTCAAGGTGCTGTTAGGGGCCTCCGGGGAAATGACGGATCGTGGAAAGGGTAAGCCGTTCCGTGCTGCCGGGGGCCTGTCGTCAAATCGTCTGACTGACGATGGACTGAATGAGCTTAATTTCCAGTCGGCGCTTCATATACTCGTCCACGCACACATGGGGATAACCGTCCTCGTCATAGAGCGTCCGGGTGCAGAGCTTGAATATGTAGCCCTCGTAATACCTCAACACTTGCTCCATAGCCTCGGCGTCCCCGCTGCGGGCGGCGTCGATTACCGAAAGGGGCAGAAGCTCCCTGCCGTTGAATGTGGGTTGCTTCATCCGCGTTACCTCCCTCCCGGCATAAGCGCCATTAACTTGATACGCAGCTCTTTCAGAGTGCTTGTCCTGTGGCGCTGGACGGCGCTACGGGACATCCCAATGAGGTTGCCGATCTCGCCGTCTGCCATTTCCAAAACACAGTGCAGGATCAAAATGCTTTGCTCCTGTTCCGGCAGGCTGGCAAAGGCGTCAGCCACAAGCTCATTGTCGATCAGCAGGTCATAGCCATGCGACGAAAAAACGTAGCTGTCGCTGGGGTAATGATCTACCGTGGCGAGCTTGTCCAATTCTGCCTGCGTCAGAGCGTCCAGCGACTTTTCACGGTTCCGCTGCCGCGCCTGTTCCCGCAGATAGTTCTTGGCCTCATTCCGCAGTACCACTTTGCAATAGGCGTCAAAGCGGTGCTGTCTGCCATAATCACGGGGGATAGTTTCCATCTTCTCACCCCCTTTCTGTGGGGGATGTGGTGGTTCTGTCCCTTTCCGCCAACATGACACCAGACAGGCCCTTTGCTACCCGCTAAACGTCTCCTTTTTGATAATTCTTGAAAATATTTTTTCGGGTATGGCCGGGCCGCAAAAAGCGACAAAAAACGCCCGGCAGGTCGCAAACCTACCGGGCGAAGAAATGATGTATTCAGATAGTTATTTACACAGTATAGTTCATACCTACCGCCGTATTTATCCTGCGGAGGGGTAATGCTTTTTTTAGCTGATAAAGGTTACGAGGACTGGGAAAAAGCAAAATGAACACGGCAATACCTCCAAGGCACCGCCGTGTCCTTAAAAAAGGGCGACTTTAATACACCCTCCGTATTCTCATTTTTGAAAAAAGAAAACGGCGGCTTGAAATTTTTCATTTCAAAACCGCCGTTCTGCGCCGCAACACTCTGGCCGATAACAACGGTCTTGTTGTGTGGTGTCAAAGAACATCAGCGCAAAAGCTATCAAAAAAAGAGCCGATAATCCGTGCGCCTGCTGGCTACGGGTTATCGGCTCTGCGTCTTTGCGTCTGGCTCTTTGATAACTGACATATTCAGTTGTTTCACATTGATTAGAGTTTCTTGCTTACATTTGGGGCAAAAAAGTGGGAAATTATGAAGTATTGTGTCTCTACGAACTTTGATCCGAGTTTTATTTTTGCATATAGGACATAATATCCATTTTACGCTTTCCATAGCATCACCAGTTTCTTTGCGCTTTAAGTATGTTTACGCTTAAAGAAAGAAACAGATAAAGCGTAGGATAGCACAAAAAGTATAGCAACGCCCACAAATGTAATAACCATGCTAAGTTCAAAATGCTCCACAACAAACCACATGATTGCATTGTTAGTCAGTTTTGACCAAATACCAAGGATAATCAATAGTATTACCATAATAATCATTGCCGCAAATCCAGCGTTTACTCCCAGTGAATAATTTGAAGGAAGAATAAAGGAAAGAAACAGCAATGTAACGCCGAGGGAAGCAATGGAAAGAAATACATAAAATCCAAATCGGTATGCTGGGAAGCAAATAAATGAAATAGTGTTTACACCCAATGCAACAGCAAATCCAACCAGCGACAAAATAAGAGCAAACGCATAACGGCTTTTCACAATCTGCGTTTTGGAAACAGGTAAAGAAATAGCATATTTACCCCATTTCCATTGTTCGTCGCAAGTTGTCAATGACATAACCATAGAGGCGACTTCCATAGGAATGAGCAGAAAACTAATATATATTGCCCCAGTCCCTCCCAAAATAATCATCAGTGCGATAATGATGGCTACATCCATAATGAGCCGAGGGACACCATACTTCTTCTTAATGGTAAGAAAGTCCTTTATCAATAAACCTTTCATTGCAATTCCCCCTTTACATAGAACAACATAATTTCTTCTATCGTTGCTGGACTGACAATCGCTTTGGGATAATTTTTTGCAGCCTTATTGCGATTTCGTACTAACACTTTGTATTGATAATCTTCTTTGCGATAAGCTATGGTATCTGTTTTGTCAAGTGTGTCAAATATAACCGAACCACAACTTACAATGCCGTAATTATCAACCAGATCATCTTTATCATGGCTAAAAACTAATTTACCTTTATGGATAAAGGTAATGTAGTCGGCAACTTTTTCCAAATCGCTTGTGATATGAGAAGATACCAGTACGGAATGATTTTCGTCCTGCACAAAATCAATCAGCATATCCAGAACATCGTCTCGTATAATTGGGTCAAGTCCACTCGTTGCTTCGTCCAAAATCAATAACTCGGCCTTGTGAGAGAGGGCGACAGCAAAAGCAAGTTTGACTTTCATTCCTTTTGAAAAATCTTTGATTTTCTTGTCTTTTGGCAACTCGAACTTCTCAAGGAACTGGCGGTAAGTAGCCCATTCCCAACCGGAGTAAATCCCGGCCATATATTTCCCAATTTCCATGGGAGTAAAAATGTCGGGGAAATGGTTTTCATCGAACACAACGCCCAGCTTGCTCTTGATCTCTATTTCATTAGAGATATGGTCTTTCCCAAAAATCAAGATTTCTCCATCGTCCTTCTGTATTTCATTTAAAATACAATTAATTGTTGTAGACTTTCCGGCACCATTTTCACCAATCAGCCCCATAATTACACCACGGGGAAGTGTAAAGTTCAATTTGTCAAGTACAAAATCTCCGTAGTCTTTTGTGAGGTTTTTGACCTCCAAAGCACTATTTGTCATTTAATCATCCTCCTGATATAAAAGTGTAAGTAAACTTATTAGTTTATCAAGATTGATACCACTTGTGCGGGCAATTCCGACTGCTTCTGAAAATTTTTCTTCTATCTTTTTCTGCTGTTCCTCCAAATAGAAATCTTGATTTTGAGCTGAAACATAACAACCTTTTCCAGCAGTCGTTTCAATGAAACCATCCTCTTGCAAAGTCGCATATGCTTTTTGAACAGTCAAAATGCTAATATGCAATGATTTTGCAAGCGCACGAACCGAGGGTATTGCTTCACCCGCTTTCAACTCTCCACTCATAATCGCAGCTTTTATTTGTGTTGCAATCTGTTCATATAGAGGACTGCTTGCTTTGTTGCTAACGACTATTTCCACATCATCACCACCCATCTGTATCATACTGTATTGCTACAACAAGTACAGTATATCACGGTAAGTGACACCTGTCAACTCACCTATCTTCTTATTTGAAAAAAAGAGACTTGATACGAAATTGGGTTACAAATTATCACTGGATATATGAATTATAAAGTTTAAGCTATCCGCATATAGCAACATTCCATGTGCAGACTATGAAATATAGAATGTAAGTGGGTGATGCAATATGGCGAAAATCGAAGATTGCCCCGGTTTTGAAACTTTCGGCGCAGACGTAAAGGAAGCGCGGAAAGCAAAGCATCTCACACGAAAAGACTTGGCGGAAAAGGTAAACATCGAATCCCGGTATCTTGCCAATATCGAGAATGAGGGAACGATCCCCAGCCTGCCCGTCGTGATACAGCTTATCAAGATTTGCGGCCTGCCCGTGGAGCACTACTTCAATCCAGAAGTCATGCGGGATGAAAGTGCGCAGAGGCAGAGGGTCAGCCACAAGCTGAAACTTTGTCCAGAGCAGTATTTACCGATCATCGAGGGAGCGATTGACGGGGCTATTCAAATCGAAAAACCAAAGAAGAAAAAGGAAACGGGGGATGTGTGAAAACATCCTCCGTTTTCCGTTTTGCCAGAGGGCCGCAAGGCCCTCTTATTTTTTGCGTTTTTTTACGGAAAAGCCTTGTTTTGCGGGTAGTTGGACGTGTTAGGAGCGTCTTATTTGCGGAGAAGAAGAAACGTAGCAAGCATAGGAAGTGTAGCCACACTTCCGAAAACCGGCCCGCCC
>URAM01000008.1 GCA_900545815.1 uncultured Eubacteriales bacterium
TCAAGTGAATTGACCCTGCGGCGAGATTTTGCTCCGCAAAATGCTCGAAACGCCGGACTTCCGGCGATGCAAAATCTTCGATTTTGCTGGAACCCTTCTTATTCCACTTCCTCGGGTCAAGTGAATTGACCCTGCGGCGAGATTTTGCTCCGCAAAATCCTCGAAACGCCGGACTTCCGGCGATGCAAAATCTTCGATTTTGTGGGAACCCTCCTCCTTTCACTTCCTCGGGTCAAGTGAATTGACCCTGCGGCGAGATTTTGCTCCGCAAAATGCTCGAAACGCCGAACTTCCGGCGATTTTCTGTTTCCCACAACGTCTGGTTCGACAAAAAAGAGAGCCTTTTTTCAGGCTCTCTTGAACGATTCAATCCTTTACGATGTGTTGTTTTTCCGATCTTCCGCTCAAGGCAAAGGCAATGTTTACTGCGTGGTCGGCACACCGTTCCAGGTCGGTGATCATGTCTGAGAACACCACGCCGCAAACCGGATTACAGGTGTTATTGAGCAAGCGCTCCATATGCTTGTCCACACACCGTTCCTCCAGATCGTCCACCACATTTTCCAGCCACTCCGCCTCTTGCAGACGGTCGAAATCATCGCTGGCAAACACTTCCATAGAGATATGGGTGGCGGCCATAACCGCCTGACACATCTCGATCAAGTCCTTTTCCGCCTCCGGAGACAGTTCCACCTTCTGCTCTTTCAGGCGCATCATATACTGGGTCAAGTTCTCCGCATGGTCACTGATCCGCTCAATATCAGAGACAGCCAGGATCATATGAGACAGGCGGTTGAGTTCTTTTTCCGTCATGTGATGATAGCGCATATTGATGAGCGCTTGGGTGATCTGGCTGTCTAGGTAGTCCACCACAGCCTCCAGTTCACAGACCTGCTTCACCTTGCTTTCATCCCGCTCCAAAACACAGTCGATGCTCGTTTGCAAATTTTCCTCGGCGAATTTGCCCATGCGCGCAATCTCCATCTGTGCCTGCTTCAGCGCCACGGCAGCGGGGATATTCTCCAGGCCGGACAAGTAGACCAAGCGATAGCGCTCATCCTTCTCATGCTCCTCTGGCAGGACAGGGACGATCTTGCGGGAGATATTGACGATCATATTGGACATAGGCAGCTCGATGAGCACGGCCAGGATGGCAAAAATCGTATGGGTGTGGGCGATCTGCCGACCCACGTCATTGGGCGCCAGGTTCCGGATGAACTCCAAAATCTGAGGGAACACCGTGATAAGGACGGTCAGGATGACCGCACGAATGATGTTGAATACCAGGTTCAGCACAGCGCTGCGCTTGCCCTCTCGGTTGGTGGTCAGGGAGGCCAGCAGGTTGGGGGTGACCGAGCCGATGGCAGCGCCGATGGCCAGGTAGACCACTGTGTAGTAGTCCAAGATCCCTTGGATGGCAAACGCCTGGAAGATGGCGATAGAGGAGGAGGAGCTTTGCACCAGGGCGGTAAACAGGATGCCGAAGATCAATGCTGCCGCTGGGTTGGACAGCCCCTCCAACAGAGCAATAAACTGTTCGGTTTGGGACATGGGGATGATGGCCTGTTTCATCAGGGTGATGCCCTCGAACAGCATACCAAAGCCCATGATAACTTGCCCAATATACTGGATGGTCGCCTTTTTCATGAACAGATACATCACCGTGCCAACGAATAAGATCATCGGTGCGTATGAGCCTAAATCAAAGGCTGTCAGCTGAGCGGTGACGGTGGTGCCGATATTGGCTCCCATGATGACCCCTAGTGCTTGAGACAAATTCATCAGTCCTGAGTTGACGAACCCGATCACCATTACGTCGGTTGCCGACGAACTTTGAATCATCATGGTCACCAAAATGCCAACCAACACGGACACGACACGGTTTCGGGTCGCCTTTTCCAAGATGATGCGCAAATTATCGCCAGCGGCGTTTTTCAAGCCGCTGGACATCTGCATCATGCCATACAAAAACAGGCCCACACCGCCTAGCAGCGCGAACACATCCAATATAGACATAGTATGCTCCTATTCTCACGATTCTTGCTTTTCGTTCTTTTCCGGCAAAAACTCTATTTATTATATCATTTGGCCGAGAAATTTCCATATGCTGAACCACAAATTTCGTGATTTATTTTTTGCCTGCCTACCCTTCTTTTTCTCTCTTTTGCACAACCCCCTTCATTTTTCTCCGTTCCGCCCTGTCAATTTCCCCATTATTTTCCTTTTTCAGTTCCTTTTGCGCTCATCCCCTTCCCGCTGCATCCGTTTCTGCACCATATTGTGCCAAAAACGTCCATCCCGCAGGATGGACGTTTTCAATTGGTTTAGTTTTCCATATTGTAGTAGTTGATCAGGCAGCCTGCCAATACAATATCCCGTTCTTCTCGGGTCATGCTGGGAAGCTGAAGGGTCACAGCAGTTTCCTTGCCCTTCTGGATGAGGGTAGCCGAAAGCATCTCCCCGTCCCCTTTCAACAGGGTGCGGACACCGGGGATCCACAGCTGATCACCGGGCTGGATGTTATAATCCGCCAAGCCCTCTACGATAAAGGGCAGCATCCCCCAGTTGACCACATTGGAGCGATAGCGCTTGGTGGCGTATTCCGCCGCCAGGTTGGCGCAGCCCCCCAGCACCCGCTGGCAGCTGGCGGCCTGCTCTCTGGCAGAGCCGTCGCCGGGCTTCAGCGCCATGACGAAGGAACCGAGACCGGTGGTCTCCGGTGCGTGACCGGACAGCGCAGCGAGAACTTCCTCGTCCACGTTGCCCTGACGGCGCTTCTGCTCCACCGCCTGGATGGCCTTGGCACGACCCACATAGGCCGGATCCTTTCGGCTCAAGGTGAACTCCGCCAGCTTCAAGGGATTGGAACGATAGCTGGAGGTCTCGCCGGAGGGGATCAACTCATCCGTGGTGGTCACCGGATCATAGATGGCGCTGGCGGCAGTCAGCAGCAGATCCTGCGGCATGGCGATCTGTTCCGGCCAGTCAGCAATATTGGGGCCAAAGACCAGCTCTGCATCTGGGTCAGGCTTGCCCACACCGTAGTAGACGCGGCTGCGATAGGAGGTGTCATCGTATTCGTAAGGCTCGTTGGCCGGATCAGAGGGTACGTTGGGCAGCTCCGTGGCAGCGGTCAGCGCACCGCCGTTGAGGACAGTGGCGGCGATGGAACGAGCGTCCATCAGCGCCACATAGCTCAGCTGGCCGTCTGACGGCTTGCTGCCTTCTCGGTTGGGGAAGTTCCGAGTGGAGTGGCGGATGGAGAAGGCGCCGTTGGCGGGCACATCCCCAGCGCCAAAGCAGGGGCCGCAGAAGCAGCTGCGGACGGAGGCACCGGCGGCAGCCAAGGTGGTCAACGCCCCGTTCCGAGACAGTGCCAGGAAGGCAGGCATGGAACCGGGGTAGCAACTCAGCCACAGAGCGCCGTCTCCCAGCCGCTGACCGGACAAAATCTCAGAGACCCGCATCAAGTTCTGATAAGTACCGCCGGAACAGCCGGCGATGACCGCTTGATCCACATAGAACTTGCCGTCCCGCACCTTCTTGGTCAGAGACTCCGGTGCTTCCTTCAATTTGAACTGTTCGATGGTGGCCTTGTCCACCTGGTGGAGAATGTCCATCATATTGGCCTTGAAGTCCGCAATGGTGAAGGCGTTGGAGGGGTGGAAGGGCAGGGCGATCATAGGCTCCACCTTGGACAGGTCTACCAGAATCACATCGTCATAATACGCGCCCTCCGCCGGATTCAGGGCTTTATACTCCTCTCCACGTCCCAGGGTGGTCATGTACGCCTTGGTGATCTCGTCGGTACACCAGACCGAGGACAGGCAGGCAGTCTCAGTGGTCATCACGTCGATGCCGCAGCGGTAGTCCATGGACAGGGCGGCCACGCCGGGGCCGAAAAATTCCATGATGGAATTTTTCACGATGCCCTTGGGGAAGGTAGCACCGATGAGCGCCAGCGCCACATCCTGGGGGCCTACGCCGGGACGGGGCACGCCGGTGAGATAGATGGCGATGACCTTGGGATAGGCGATGTCATAGGTCTTGTTCAGCAGCTGCTTGACCAGCTCCGGCCCGCCCTCGCCCATGGCGATGGTGCCAAAGGCGCCATATCGGGTGTGACTGTCCGAACCCAGGAGCATCTTACCGCCGCCGGCGTAGCGTTCTCTCATGTAGGAGTGGATGACCGCCTGATGAGCGGGGACGAACTCGCCGCCGTACTTCTTGGCGGCGGACAGGCCAAACACATGGTCGTCCTCATTGATGGTACCGCCTACGGCGCAGAGGCTGTTGTGGCAGTTGGTGAGGACGTAGGGCAGAGGGAATTGCCGGAGGCCGCTGGCGCGGGCGGTCTGGATGATGCCCACATAGGTGATGTCGTGGGAGGCCATGGCGTCGAACTTGATCTTCAGGTTGGTCATGTCGCCGCTGGTGTTGTGGCTTTCCAGGATGCCATAGGCCATGGTGCCCTTCTTGGCCTCCGCCGGAGTGGGCATCCCCTCTGCCGGTGCGGGCAGGAAGGCGCCGTCTTTATAGTATGCAGGATGGTGCAGAATCTGTAACATAGGAGGTTCCTCCAAACAAAATGAAATGGTACTTTATTATAGCACGCTTTACTGTGTCAAACAAGGCGCAGACTGTATAAAAAACCTTCCCCATGCAAGGTCTGACTCGGCATCCCCCTTTTTTACAGGTGAAGCCCTTCCCAATGAAGGGGATGCATCCACCAGGCCGCAAGCTCTGCAAAACTGCTTGCATTTTTGTGAAAGCGTTTCCGGTTGCGCTTTTGCCCCAAGGCCTGTATAATGAACCAAGACAACAACATCATCAGGAGGCATGATCTTATGAATCCCGCTGAACAGGTTTTGCAATATCACATCCGAATAGGCCACGACGTCCCTCTCGGCAAGTACTGCCTGCTCCCCGGCGACCCGGGACGGTGCGCTGCCATCGCCGCTCACTTTGATGATCCCGTGCATCAGACGACCAACCGAGAATACTGCACCTGGACGGGCACGCTGCTGGGACAGCCAGTCAGCGTCTGCTCCACCGGCATCGGCGGCCCTTCCGCTGTCATCGCCCTGGAGGAGCTGACCCAGCTGGGCGTGACCACCTTCCTGCGGGTGGGCACCTGCGGCGGCATCCGCACCGATGTCCAGTCTGGTGATGTGGTCATCGCCACCGGCGCCATCCGCATGGAGGGCACCAGCCGAGAGTATGCCCCTATTGAGTACCCCGCCGTGTCCGACTTCCAGGTGACCACCGCCCTGGTGCAGGCCGCCCAGAAGCTGGGCAAGCCCTTCCACACCGGCGTTGTCCAGTGCAAGGACTCCTTCTACGGCCAGCACAACCCGAAGCGGATGCCCGTCTCCTATGAGCTGCTGGCCAAGTGGGAGGCGTGGAAGCGGCTGGGGGTGCTGGCCAGTGAGATGGAATCCGCTGCCCTCTTTGTGGCGGCCAACGCCCTGGGCGTCCGCTGCGGCAGTTGCTTCCATGTGGTCTGGAATCAGGAACGCCAGCGCGCCGGACTGGATCAGACCGAGAGCCACGACACAGAATCCGCCATCCAGGTGGGCATTGAGGCCATCAAGCTGATGATCCAACAGGATCAAAACACATGACAAAAACCGTCAGGAGTTGTTTCCTGACGGTTTTCCTTTACTGTTTGAAAAATTCAATGGCTAATTGCAGCGCCCGCTCCGGATTGCCCGACTCCATGAGACGATGCTCCGCACCGGGGAACAGGAGGAACTCCGCCCCCTTTTCCTCGGCGAACTGCCGGGCGATGACCGGAGACGCCGTGCTGTCCAACTCCCCGTGGATCATCCGCAGCTGGGCAGTGCCCTTCTGGTAGCAGGCAAAGGGGTCGTGCTGTGCCAAATCCTCACAAAAGGCTTTGGTGAGCTTCAAGGGGCGGTTGTAGTCGGTGAGCATACAGTACCCTTCCTGGTTGAAGGTCATCCCACGCTGCGCCCCGATCTTCCAGGTCAGCTGGGGCATATCAATGGCCGCCGAGCGCAGAAACGCCTTGCTGCCCTTGTGAGTCTCCGCTGCCAAGTAAAGCACGGTCATGTATGCGCCAAAGCTGGAACCAAAGTAGCAGATCTCGGCGTCCGGCGCCAGTTCGATGACCCGCTGTTCCGCCGCCTGATAGCTGTCGATGCAGCGTTGGACGGTGAGGCCGTCCCCATCAAGAGGGCTGTCCCCGTGGGCAGGGAAATCGAAGCCGTAGAAGCCCATGCCCGCCTTCTTCAAGCCCAGGTTCATAAACTTGGGCGTGAACCCTTCCTTGGCGCTGCCAAAGCCATGCGCCATGATAACGACGGTCTTTTCCCCGTCTATCCCATTCCAGCCGGGAACTGGAAGGCCATTTCTGCCGGTCAGCAGTTCTTTGTTCATATCCGTTCCTCCTGAACAAGTGTTTTTCTATCCCTTTTAGTATAGGGAGGATTCCCGACAGTGTCAATCGAAAGGGCTTCCGTTCCTGGGAAACTGGACGCATTCCTCTCAGCCCCTTGCAACAGTTCCTTGGAAATGATATGATGAATGGGAAAGAAAAAAACGAAACTATGGAGGTTTTTTCATTATGACGTCTGTCACAAGTGCATTGATCAAGGTGTTCGAGAGCAGCGGCTTTGAGTGCGAGCTGGTCGAGACGGAAAAGGAAGATCAGGTTCGCATCCCCATCACCGGTGACACCTTCGGCCCCCGTCTGATGGTGGTTCGTTTTCCCCACGAAGGGGATTATATGGCCGTGTTTCTGCCTGACCTTCTGGAGATCCCCAAAGGCAAGGCTTCCACTGCCCTGAAAGTGGCCAATGAGCTGCACCGTTCCTCCCACCTGGTCAAGTTCTGGGTGGACAAGAAGAACCGCTCCCTGTGGGCGATGATCAACACCTTTATCGAGGAAGAAACTGCCGTGGATACCGCCGTCAAAGCCGTCGGTCTGCTGGTGGACTACTGCAACCGGATGTGTCCGGTGTTTGAATCGGCCATGAACGAGGGCTGAGCATCGAAACCTCAAAAACGACCTATGAGAGGGCTCATAGGTCGTTTTTTTCATTTTTCGCACAAGCTGCGCTCAACGCACAACCCCTCCGGCACTCCGTGCCACCTCCCCTTACACAGGGGAGGCTGGGAGATTTTGCTCCGTGCCACCTCCCCTTACACAGGGGAGGCTGGGAGATTTTGCTCCGTGTCACCTCCCCTTACACAGGGGAGGCTGGGAGATTTTGCTCCGTGCCACCTCCCCTTACACAGGGGAGGCTGGGAGATTTTGCTCCGTGTCACCTCCACCTACATAAGAGACGATTCCAGGTTTTGTGAAATCATTCCTTTGGAGGACACGCCCCATGGCTCTCTTGTGCAAAGGGAGCTGTCAGCGCAGCTGACTGAGGGATTGTCGTCTTACCACTGCGTCGATGTACGCGCAAACTCCTTCAAAATTTTCGTTCACCTCATGATTGGGAATCCGAATCACCTGTAAGCCATATCCATTTAAAAAGGCAGTCCGCTCCGCATCTTTTTCCACTCGATCTGTTTCATAGTGTTGTGAACCATCCAGCTCAATGACCAGTTTTGCTTTTGCGCTGTAAAAGTCCACAATGTATCGTCCCAAAACCTTCTGTCTGGAAAACCGTATTGGATAAGTGCGTAAAAAATCATACCACAGATGACGTTCCTCTTTTGTCATCTCACTTCGCAGTTGTTTTGCTAAGGGCGTCAATTCTTTGTTATGCTTCGGTTGCACGGCAATCCCTCCGTCACGGCTGCGCCGTGCCACCTCCCTTTACACAAGGGAGGCTTCAAGGCACTGCAATCACGTGTCACTTTTCCTTCAAGGCCGCAGGAGCACCAACTCCACCGTATTCCCGTCCGTCAGCGTCAGGCTGCCGAAAGCGTACTCCTTCCCCTCATAGCGGCAGAACTTCCCCAGGATAATGCTGCCAGAGCCAGCCACATAGCACTCGTTGTTGCGATAGACGCCGGAGAGAACGCTGTCTGCCTTGCCTGTCTCGTCCCGTGGTGTTCGCTCCTCCCAACACATCTGATACCAGTCCAGGGTCAGGCGGCAGTCCTGGGCCTTACCGGTGATGGTTACATTGAGCAGCTCTCTGGCGTAAGGCTCCATCTTCCGGTCAGCAGCGTAGACGATCATCCCCTTCCAGCTGCCGGACAGCGTGTCAAATTCCGTCAGCCGTTTTGCCTTTTGCCACACGCCGGTTTCCCGCACCGTGTCGTACCACTGGAACTCCTCCAAGGTGGGACGGTCGGCGGCAGAGACAACCGTCTCCGCCGGTATGCCGCCGCTCTCCGGCCAGCCTACCACCTGCACCTCATCTGGCAGCGTATCCCGACTGGACGTTCCGATCATGTACACAGCGGCGCACAGCACCAGCAGGACAGCAAGCACCACAACCGCCCGTGTCACCCCTGTGCGGCGTTTTCCCGCACCTGATTCACCATGTTTTTCAACCAAGACCCTCTCTCCTTCCTTCTCTCGTCACCATCCGATGGAGCCATCGGACGGCAGGGTTTGGGGGAACTGTTTCCATTATATCAGGAAATCAAAGGAAGGAAAAGGGGAAATGTGAGAATCAGCCCGCCCGCTTGCGCACTGGATAGCAGACTTCCGTGACAAATTCCTCCGGATTCTGCGTCTCTGCTGGGCTGACGTGATAGATGTTGAACATGGGGCCGCAGCACACATAGCCATTGTCCGTCAGCCAAGCGACCACTGCCTCATTGGCTTCGCCGATGTGGGAATAGCCCCCCTGAAAGACGCAGCTGGCCACAGTCACCGGCGGCAGGGTGCGGAACTGCACATGTTCCGTGTCCGGATAGGTTCCCTTCACCGTTTTTTGCGCCTCCACCTCCACATTAGATTCCTTGAACTCCCTGTCCAGGAAGGTCACGCTGCAATAGCAGGGGTCATCAGGCACCAGATGCAGGGGGGCAGTCTCCGAGCAGAGCACATCCCACACCATTCCCTCGTCCTCGTAGCGGGGCAGGGTCATGCGGACACAGGCGGCATAGCGTTCGGGCAGGGTCTTTACGGTCACATTGTATTTCATATTGTCGTCCTTTCTCAATCGTTTCCGTGCTGTCTCCAAAAGCCGCAGTTTTTGAGTCGTGTCCTCCCACAGAGCGGTCAGCTCCGCCTCCCGCACCTTCAAATAGGCGTCCAGCGCCTCCCGATCCTCATAGATGGTCAAAATCTCTCGAATGGCGGCCAGACTGAACCCTAAGTCTTTCAGCGCTGTGATGCGGAACACCTGGGACAGCTGGTTCTCGCTGTAGTAACGATAGCCGGTCATCTGGTCGATCTCCGAGGGGGTCAGCAGCCCTTTCTGGTCGTAGTGACGCAGCATCCGGACACTGACTCTGGACAGTTTGGAAAATTCACCGATCTTCAGCATAGCGGTACCTCCGTGCTGGTTCTGATTTCTGAGCTCAAGGAGAGGATAAGGCATGACACTGTGTGAGAGTCAAGAGGCCTTGCGCATTTTTTCTGTGCAAACAACAGCTCCCAGCGCAAGTCATCCAATGGGAGCTGTCCGTTTCACACAGTTACGCGTTTCTTGTCCCTGGCGGCCTGCCCGGCGTGAACGCTCCGTCGCCCCCGCCGCCAGTCCAGCAGCGTCCACAGACGCAGCACCAGGACAAGGAGGATGTCCAACGTGTTTTCTGACCTTTCGATTGCTCCCTCTTGCAAAAAACAAGGTTCTTGCCGCCATTATACTGAAAATCTGACCCAAAAACAATGCCGCAGGTGTACCACCTGCGGCATTGCCCACTCTGTTCCGTTTCCTTCACTGCCCCATTCCGATCAGCTGTAGGATGATGCCATAGATGACGCTGGAGCCGATGCCGAACACGATCACCGGTCCGGCGATGGTGAACATCTTGGCCGCCATACCGGCGACGAACCCCTCACTCTTGAACTCCATGGCCGGCGCCACCACTGAGTTTGCAAATCCAGTCACCGGCACCAACGTGCCGGCGCCGGCGTGCTTGGCGAGCTTTTCATAGAGATCCAGACCGGTGAGCAGGGCGGACAACAGCACCAGCGTGATGGTCACCGCCGTTCCGGCATCCGTCTTGCTCAGCCCCATGCTCTGGTACCACTCCTGGAACCCCTGGCCAATACAGCAGATCAGACCGCCCACCACAAAGGCCCACAGCATATTCTTCCACATGGGGGATGGTTTCGATTTCTTATTGACCAATTTCCCATAGTCCTGGTCGGTCATATCCATCCAAATGCAACCCCTTTCCTGGCTTTTTCACAGTATGTCCCATTCGCCCAGAAAAAAACCGCTCTCCCAAAGAGAGCGGTCAAAAATACCTTTTTTACTTGTCGAAGTCGTGCTCAAATTCATTCACCGCTGCCAGCAGGTAGGTGGAAGAATAGGCCATGCTGGGGCCTGCGCCGAAACCGCCTGCGGCAACCATAGCGGCATCCAAAATCTCCTGACGGGTGGCGCCTGCCTGATAGGCGTTGTAGACGTGTACCACAATGCAGTACTTGCAGCGGTTGTAGGCGGCGATGCCCACGCTGATCAGCTCTTTGGTCTTGACATCCAAGGCACTGGCTTCAAAGGCGGCATTCTGCAAACTCATGAAAGCCTGGACGGTCATGCCTTCTTCCTTGGAGATGGTGTTGACGCCGTTCATAAAATCATTCAAAATGTCTCTTACGTTTTCCATGGGATAACCTCCTAAAGTCAGTATTGCAAAACACTTTTTTATAGTATAAATTATACAAACCCAAAAAGCAACCCTATTTTTACCCTTCCTCTGCTTCTGTCTGGCCTGCGGCCTTTTTCTTGGCTGCCGCCGCCTCCGCCGCCTGCTGTGCCCGATGGGTGGCCAGCATCACTTCCAGCCGATTTTCCTCCTGGGACTCCAGCAATTCCCCGATGAGCTGGTTGGAGAGCAGGAAGCCCGTGGGGGTAAAGTGCCACCGGCCGTTGTCCTCCTGCACCACCCAGCCGCTGTCTCGGAACCGCTCCAGCTTTTTTTCCAGCGGTGTGAAATTCATCCGGAAGGTGCTGCTGTACTCGTTGCCCTCGATGCCTTCCACCGTGCGCATCCGGAGCATGAGATATTCATATCCCCGTTCTTCTGGGGGGATCATCTCCGAGCTGTCCACAATGACACCGCCGTTGAGCATACCGGAAATATATCCTTCCAGATCCCGCACATAGCTATACCGGCGGCCGCCGAAGTCGGAGTGGGCAGAGGGGCCTACCCCCACATACTCCTGCCCCAGCCAATACTTCCTATTGTGCCGAGAGCGATAGCCCTCCTTGGCAAAGTTGGACACCTCATACTGCTCATAGCCCAGCTCTGCCAGCCGGTTCACCGCCCACAGGTACTCGTCCGCCTGGTCATCGCTGCTGACCAGGTTCAGCTCGTCCTTCCGCTGCCACAGGGGCGTCCCCTCCTCCAGGGTCAGGGCGTACATGGAGATGTGCTCCGGCTCCAGCGCCAAAATGGCCTCCACTGACTCCTGCCACGCCGCCATGGTCTGGTCAGGCAGGCCGAAGATCAAGTCCAGATTCAGATTTTTGAACCCAGCCTTCCGGATCAGCTTCACTGCCTGCTCCGCCTGCTCAAAGGTGTGCAGCCGGTTGAGTAGGGTCAGCTCCTGGTCATGGGCGGACTGGACGCCCATGGAGATGCGGTTGACGCCCCCGTGGCGCAGGGTGCGCAGCAGAGAGGGGGTCACGCTGTCCGGATTCACCTCCACGGTGATCTCGCAGTCTCTGGTCAGGTGATATTCCTTATGGATGGCTTTGAACAGCTGCTTCAGGGCGCTCTCCGGCAAAATGCTGGGCGTGCCGCCGCCCAGATAGATGGTATCCAGCACATATCCCTCCGTCCGAGGCGCCAGCTCCTGCAAGTTCAGCAACAACGCCCGGATGTAATCCCGCATCCGATCCTCGCTGTTGGCCAGAGAATAAAAATCACAGTAATCGCATTTTCGCCGACAGAAGGGTATGTGGATATACAGACCCAACCTGCGTCCCCGCAGGCTGCGCATCCGTCTCCGCTGTAATTTCAGCTCTCGTTTTTGGTGCTGGCGAATTTGTTTTTTCATGGAGGTTCCTCGCTTCCAGGGTTCCTATCCCGTTCTGGTAATCTGGTAACATTATAAAGGATTATCTGGATTTTGCAACTGAAATCCTGCCAAAATTCCCGCAGAACTTGACACCTCTCCCCTTCCTGCGCTATCCTTAGTTTTGCTAACCCTGTTTCCTAATAAGGGAGGATGTCAGAACTTGTCAACGCTCACCTTTCTCATCACGCCGGAGCAGGATGGCCGCCGCCTGTCCCGTCTCCTGCGCACAGACTGCCGCTGTTCCGCCCGACTGGTCAAACAACTGAAATACCTGCCGGATGGGATCTTATTAGACGGCGCCCGTGCCTTTTTAGACCAGCGCGTGTCCGCCGGACAGAGACTCATTTTGACCCTGCCGCCTGACCCGCCCTCGGATATCGTTCCCCGTGCCGCGCCGCTGGACATCCTTTTTGAGGACGAACATCTCCTGGTGATCAACAAGCCCGCCTATGTCCCCGTTCACCCTGGCCCAGGCCACCACACAGACTCCCTGGGCAACTTTGTGACCTGGCATTATCTACAGCAAGGTGTCCATCACACCTATCGTCCAGTCAATCGCCTGGATCGTTCCACTTCCGGACTTTTGTGCGTGGCAAAAACCGGATATGTCCAAGAACTTCTAAAACTGCAACTTCACACCCAGTCCTTTATTCGAATCTATACGGCGTATTGCCACTGTTTTATGCCACTACAACAGAATTTCGTAAACGCCCCTATCGGGCGTGAAAAAGACAGTATTTTAAAGCGGGAAATTCGTTCAGACGGCGCGCCTGCACTGACCTACTTTCAGGTGCTGGCCAGCCGAGCTGATCGCACGCTCCTGGCGCTGAAATTGGCCACCGGACGCACCCATCAGATCCGCGTCCACATGGCCTCCATTGGACATCCCCTGTTCGGTGATTTTCTCTACGGCCAGGAGGAGCCGGAGATCATCGGCCGAACGGCGCTGCACGCCTGGCACCTCTCCTTTCTCCACCCTATCACAGGTAAAAAACTGGAGTTTACTGCACCTCCCCCTGCCGATCTGACCGCTCTCTTTCCCGATTACACCTATCCCGACCCCGCAACCCTACAATTTGGAAAGGACAACCCATGCTAATTGATTTCCACACCCACACGTTTCCCGACCCTTTGGCTGAACGGGTGGTCGATAACTTCGCCAAGATCCGTCCCATCCCCGCCCCCACTGCAAAGAATCTCCTGGCGCACGAAAAACGCGCCGGCGCTGACTGCATCGTAAACCTCCCCGTAGCCTTTCGGCCAGACACGGTGCAGAGCGTAAACGACTTTGCCTTTCATCTCCAATCCCCCACCTTTCTCACGCTGGCCGCCATCCATCCGGACAGTCCCGATGTGATGGAGCAGCTAGATGCGTTAAAGGCTCAGGGCGTCAAAGGGGTCAAGCTGCATCCGGAATTGCAGATTTTCCCCTTTGACAGCCCCAAATACCGGCCATTATACAACAAAATCGGCTCATTAGGGTTTATTACTGTCATCCACTCCGGCATCTCCTTCTCCCCCAAAGTGCCCCAGCTGACCCCCAAGGTCTTTCTGTCTATGGCAGAAGAATTTCGCGGCGCACCGGTGGTATTGGCGCACATGGGCGGCGCCTGCATCACTGCGGAAGAACGCGCCATGGCCATGGATCAGCCCATCTATGTGGACACTTCCCTCTCCACCTTGCTCGTTCAGCCAGATGATTTTCTGCGCCAGCTGGAGGGCTTCGGCGTAGATCGAGTTCTTTTCGGCAGCGACTTCCCCTACGCCCTGCCGGAGGATATGCTGGCCTACTTGGAAGCGCTCCCCCTGACATCGGAGGAACGCCAAGCCATCTACTGCGGCAACGCCATCCGCCTGCTGGGTTGGCCGCTGTGAACGCAGAAAGCGGCTGCTGTCCCTGGACAAGCAGCCGCTTTTTTATATCAACATTTTTGTGTTTCTGTTTTGACTCCTGTCAACTGTATCCCAGCAGTCCCCGCACCGTCACTTCCCCGCTGGTCACCGTCTCTCGGCTGCCGTCCGGATAACGGACAATGAGGCCGAAGTGATCGTCAATATCCTCGGCAAAGGCCACCCTGGGCTCCTGTCCTGTCCGGAGAATCTGCACCTCCTTGCCCAGGGTGATGCAGGCAGCCCGATAGCGTTCTAAATAATCCCCTTTTCCGGTCAGCCACGCAGCGTACATCCGATCGAGGCTGTTGACGATTTCTGCCACCAGCGGCCCCCGTTGCACTGGCTTACCGACTCCCATAACCAAAGAACCGGCAATTTTCTGAATATTTTGGGGAAAATCTGCTGTTACTTCATTGACATTTAATCCAATTCCAGGTACAATATACTCTAGCGTGCCACACTCCCCTTCAATGGCCATCTCTGTGAGTATCCCACAGACCTTTTTTCCGGCCAGCAGAAGGTCATTGGTCCACTTAATATCCAACCGCAGCCCCGTTGCACGCTCTACCCCTTCGCAGACTGCCACTGCTACATAGGCCGTCAGGTTCAGTGCCTGCGCCGGCTCCACTGTCGGCTTCAGAAGGACACTCAGGTAGATCCCCTTGTCCTTGGGAGAGTGAAATGCCCGTCCCAAGCGACCCCGTCCGCCAGTCTGACAATTGGCTACCGCCACTGCGCCGGAGGGCAGGTTATGACTCTCCCGCTTCAAATAATTGTTGGTAGAGTCCACCTCCTGAAAACAGATCAGAGGATCTCCCAGCCGCTCCGTCCGCAGCCAGGGGCGAATCTCTCCCTCGGTGAGCAGGTCAGGGGAGGCGACCAGCCGGTACCCCTTTCGGGTAGCGGATTCGATGTGGTATCCATCCTGACGCAAACTGTTAACGGCCTTGCTGACTGCCGCCCGACTGACGCCCAGCTGCTGGCTGATGACCTCACCGGACAGATAGTCCTGCTGCTGCTTCAGCATGGCCAGTATTTCCTGTTTTCCCATTGCGTGTACCATCCTCTCTGGTGACAGATTTTGATGCTGTCCTATTCTAGCATGGACACGCAGGATTGGCAATTCATCCGCCGAAAAACAGGCGCACTGCCCAACTGGCAGCCACGAATCCACACAGATCCGCACACAGCGCCGCCGGAATGGCGTAGCGGGTGTTCCGGATACCGGCAGCGCCGAAGTAGACGGCGATGGTGTAAAAGGTCGTCTCCGTGCTGCCCAGCATCACCGCCGCTGTGCGGCCGATGAGGGAATCGGGGCCATAGCGCTGGATCAGCTCCGACCCCACCCCCAGGGCGCCGCTGCCGCTGATGGGGCGGATGAGCATCAGTCCCACCGTCTCCGGCGGAATGCCCAGCCGATGCAGCACCGGCGACAGCGCCTGGGCCAGCCAGTCCAGCAGGCCGGATGCCCGAAGCATATGCACCGCCGTCAGCAGCCCCACCAGGGCGGGCAGGATGCGGACAAGGATCTTCATCCCATCCACAGCGCCATCGGCCAGCCCTTGGTAGACATCCACCCGTTTTACCGTGCCTGTGATGGCCACAGCGGCCAGGATACCAGGCACCAGCATCGTAAAAAACAACGTCACATCCCTTCACCTCCACACCCGCCGGAGCACCTTGGCAGCACAGATGCCCGCTGTCACAGACAGGACAGACGCCAGCCACACGGCAGGCAAAATATCAAAGGGCGTGGCGCAGCCCGCCCCGCTGCGGACTGCCGCAACGGTGGTGGGAATGAGCTGGATGGATGCAGTGTTGCAGACGATCAACAGACACATCTCATCGGTGGCATGGTCATCCTCCCCTTGTCTCATCCGGCGCACCGCCTGGATGCCCAGAGGGGTTGCCGCATTGCCCAGCCCCAAGAGATTGGCAGACACGTTGGCAGCGATTTTTTCCATCGTCTCCGGCTGACGAGCCGCCTCCGGAAAGAGCCGCCCCAACAGCGGCCGCAGTATCCGTTCCAACCCACAGAGCAGGCCGCACCGCCGCATCACCTCCATGACCCCGCACCACAGGCACATCACCCCTGCCATGGACAGGCAGAGCTGCACGGCAGCCGCCGCGCCCTCCGTGGCCGCTGCGGACACCTGGGGCATTCGGCCGGTGGCCAGCCCACAGAGGATGCTGGCCGTCACCATGGCCATCCATAACACTGTCATTGCCATGCGTTCTCCCCCCTTGCTGTTGTTACCTCTATGCGTGGGCAGGGCTGGAATATGCGCGCTGCGGGACGGAACCCCCTTATGTTTTGTTCAATGCAAGCTCGATTTACCACAGCGGAAAAATCCAAAAAACACACACTCTTCCCTGCTGTGCGAGCTTGTGCTATAAAGAAAGGAGCCCCCTTATGAAATCGACCGGTATCGTTCGTAAAGTTGACGAATTGGGACGCATCGTCCTTCCTATCGAATTGCGCAGAACCCTCGACATCGTCGAGAAAGACGCACTGGAAATCTATGTTGATGGTTCTTCTATCATCCTGAAGAAGTATCAGCCCTCCTGCATCTTCTGCGGTGACGCCAAAGACATCATCCACTACAAGGACAAGAACATTTGCAGCGCTTGCCTGCAGCAGCTTCAGGAGCTTTAATCGCAAAACCTATCTCACTTTTTCTACACGATACAAACCAAAACGCCGCCTGTTTTCACAACAGACGGCGTTTTTTTAATTCTAGAAAATGCAGGCACTCTGATTTCCTACGCTCAATTTACCAGACTTTTTTGATACAGCTCATTTTTGCCCAGTCCTGTCTCCGCCGCCACACGCTTGGCCGCTTCCTTCCGAGACAGTTTTTCCGCTTCCATCAGCTGCACCATCCGTTCCACCCCCGCTTCCAGGGTCATCTGCTCCGGCGCTTGGTGGGGTGCGCCTTCCACCACCAGCACGAATTCGCCCTTAGGCGGGTTGGCACGATAATAGTCCACCGCTTCCCCCAGAGTGGTGCGCCGCACCTCCTCGTGGAGCTTGGTCAGCTCCCGACAGAGGGAGATGCGCCGGTCAGCGCCAAAGGCATCCTGTAAATCCCCCAGGGTGGCAGAGAGCTTATGGGGGGCTTCGTAGAAGATCATGGTGCGCTCCTCCGCCGCCAGGGACTGCAAATGCGTCCGGCGGTTTTTTTTGTTCATCGCCAAAAAGCCCTCAAAGGTAAACCGTCCGGTAGGCAGTCCGGACACCGCCAGGGCGGTGACAAGGGCGCAGGGGCCGGGGATGGCCACCACGGGAATATCCGCCTGGGCGCAGCTCTGCACCAGCAGCTCACCTGGGTCACTGATGGCCGGCGTGCCGGCATCTGTGACCAGCGCACAGCTCTCACCGGCCATGAGACGCCCTAAAATGGTCGCTCCGCTGTTTTCCGCATTGTGCCGGTAATAACTGACCATTGGTTTTTTGATGCCCAAATGGTTCAAAATCTTCACCGAAACCCGGGTGTCCTCCGCCGCGATGAAATCCACCTCCGCCAGGGTGTCCATGACCCGTTGGGACAGGTCGCCCAGGTTGCCGATGGGGGTGGGCACCAGATATAAAGTTCCTGCCAAAACTCACACGTCCTTTCTCAATCCCGCGAGCATTTTTCCGCATCAATGGCCAGCACCACCATCAGCGACAGCAGCGCATCCTCCGGACGCTCCACATCGATCACATAGGTGTCCGTCCAGTGCAGGATCTCCTTGGTGATGGTGGCCACCAGCCGGCCGCTGCCGTCCAGAATCCGGTAGTCCCACTCCAGGAACCGCCCCTCCACATACCATCCGTTACAGTCCAGGGTGAACCTGGGGCGCAGGAAGGTGAATTCCTTCCGGATGCAGCCCACATAGGTATCTTCCAGATAGATCTCAAATTTGGGCAGGAAGGTCAGCACTTTTTCTTGCAGGGTGGCGACTTCATTACCCATGGCGTCATGAATCTCCAGATGGTGCCCAAAGGAGAGCTTGCCCTCCACGGTGTAAACGGCGGCACCAGTCTCGTCATAGATGTCATAGCTGTCAAACCAGGAAAAAAAGCGCTGTTTAAAGAGCAGTTTCATGGGGGATCTCCTTTCTCCATTGGGCGTTGAATTGATTGACGAACAGGGTGGGCAAGATCTTCAGCCCCGGCCGTCCCATCCGCACCCCCTCCACCAGGACGATCTTAGGTGGATGGGCAGGGGAATGCTGCACCAGCTGGAGCCGCTTCGGTGCTATTCCGCTGCCCTCTAAGGCGGAAAACAGGGTCGCCAGCCGCTCTGCCCGATAACAGAGGGCAAAGCGCCCTCCCGGATGGAGCAGCCAGCCAGCAGCCGCACACAGCCCCTCCACCGTACACGCTGCCTCGCTGCGAGCAGTCTTGCGGGCGCCTTCGGCGGTCTTGCCGGTGTTGGGGGCGAAATAAGGAGGATTGGAGATGACCAGGTCGTAACCGCCGGGGCGGGGCGCCCACTGGCGGCAGTGGTTCAGGTCGCCCTGGCGGATGGTGCCGGTCAGGCCGTTGGCGGTCAGGTTGTAAGCGGCCAGCTCCGCCGACTCCGGCACGATGTCGATGCCGTCCAGGGTCAGCTCCTTCTGCCGCTGTGCCAACAGCACCCCCAGCACCCCCACGCCGCAGCCCAGATCCAAGACCTTCTCCCGCCGGTGGAGGGTGGCAAACTGCGCCAGCAACTTGGAATCGGTGCCCAGCTTGGGCAAGTCATTCCGCTGGTGCAGCTGATACTGCTCCAACTGCTCCACGCTGTCCCATTGAACCATACGGCACGCCCCCTTTTTGACTGCTCTCATTATGTCAGCCATTCGCTTTTTTGTAAAGATTTTTGCGCAAAGATGTCCGAATCAGGACTCGATGACCTGCTTTCCCGTCATATGCTCCGGCGTCAGCGCCAGGCAGCGGACGTGGGCACCGGACTTTTCCCATTCTCCCTGGGCGTAGGCCGGATCATCGTTGAATTTGGCGCAGAGATTTCTGCAAATTTCCTCGGTTTTTTGCGCATCCTCCACCGGATGGATGCGGCCAAAGACGATGACGCTTTTGATATTCAGCGCCCACTCCCCTTCCCGCCGGAAGCCCTGGTCGTACACGCAGAAAGACGCCTTGTCACAGCGCTGGATGGCGTCGATCTTGTGTCCGCTCTTGGCGCCGTGGAAGTAGATCTTTCCGTCTGTCTCGCAGTACCAATAACTGATGGGCAGTCCGTAAGGATACCCGTCCTCCCCCATCAGGGACAGGACGCCGCGGGGTTCTTGTTTCAGCAGCTCCACGCACGCCTGCTGGGTCAGCTGCTGCTTCCATCTTCTCATTGCTGGGAACATATTTTTCTCCTTTCCCGAAAGAAAAGCGGTGTGGCACATAATCCACCACGCCGCTCTAACTTCGACTAGTTGTAGTTTTTATCGACAAGTAACATAAAGTCTCACAGAGTTCCGTCATCTCAGATGACGGAATAAAGTGCAATCTGAAAAAACTGGCGACATGCGCGTCAGTTTTTTCTCTTCTCAGACTGGTAAGTGTGCGAACGCAGTGAGTGCATGCACCAGTCTGCAATCCTCGCTAAAATGCTTGCATTTTAGCGAAAGCGGTGTGGCAGATGCCACACCGCTTTGTTGTCAGAATAAACTTATTCTTCCTGCATTGCCTTTGCTTCGTCAATGGCCTTCTGCTGTGCAGCGGGAGGACAATCTTCATACCGGACAAAGTGGAAGGTGAAGGAGCCACGGCTCTGGGTCATTGCGCGCAGTTCGATGGCGTAGTTGCTCATTTCAGCCATGGGAACTTCCGCGGTGATGATCTGGTCGCCGTCCTTGGTGGGATCCATGCCCATAACACGGCCACGGCGCTTGTTCAGGTCGCCCATAACATCGCCCATGTAGCTGTCAGGCACAGTGACCTTCAGCTCGCCAACCGGTTCCATCAGGACGGGGCTTGCTTCGGGCAGAGCAGCCTTGTAAGCCAGCTGTGCTGCGGTCTTGAAGGCGATTTCGGAGGAGTCGACGGGATGATAGGAGCCATCATAGAGGACTGCCTTCAGGTTCACAACGGGATAACCTGCCAGGACGCCGTGCAGGCAAGCCTCACGCAGACCCTTTTCCACAGCGGGGAAGTAGTTGCGGGGCACGCTGCCGCCAAAGACTTCCTCAGCGAATACCATTTCTTCTTCTTCACACGGTTCAAAACGCACCCAGACATCGCCGTACTGGCCGCTGCCGCCGGTCTGCTTCTTGAACTTGCCCTGCTTTTCCACCGTCTTGCGAATCTTTTCACGATAAGGCACACGAGCGGTATCCAGGACTGCTTCCACGCTGAAGCGGCTCTTGAGCTTGGAGACCAGGACATCCAGCTGGATGTCGCCTGCGCCGGCAACGACCATCTGATGGGTCTCTGAGTTGTTGGTGACGGAGAAGGAGGGATCTTCTTCGTTCAGACGGTTCAGGCCGATGCCGATCTTATCTTCCTGGCCACGGGTCTTAGGAGCGATGGCCTTGGAGAAAACGGGTTCTGCGAAGGGGATGGGGTTCAGAGCCACGCCCTTGGCGCTGATGGTGTCGTTGGTCTTGAGCTTGTCCATCTTTGCGATGGCGCCGATGTCGCCGGTGGCGATGCTCTTGACTTCCTCGATGGACTTCTTGCCCCGCATGATATACATACGACCCATCTTTTCGCTGTCGCCGGTACGGCTGTTGGTTAGCGGTGCATCGCCGGTCAGGGGGCCGTTGATGACCTTGACATAGGAGTACTTGCCATACTGGTCGGAGACGGTCTTGAACACGAAGGCCACAGTATCGCCGTCGCCTACGGTCAGCTCGATGGGCTCGCCGTCTGCGTCAGTGCCTGCCACGGGCAGACCTTCGGCGGGGTTGGGAACCAGGTCAATGACAGCCTTCAGGAAGGTTTCCGTGCCCAGGCCGGAGAAAGCGCTGCCGCAGAACACGGGGATCAGGGAGCCTTCCTTAACGCCGGCGCGCAGGCCAGCGGCCACTTCTTCTGCGGTGAATTCTTCACCCTCGAAGAACTTTTCCATCAGTTCTTCGCTGGTCTCCGCCACGTTCTCCATCAGAGCCATGTAGGATTCTTCCACAGCGTCGGCAGCGTCAGCGGGGACGTCCTCTGCCACGGTCTTGTTCTTGTTCATGGTGTAGGCCTTCTTGCCCACCACGTCGATGACGCCGGCGACCTTTTCCCCTTCAAACTTGGGGATGACCAGAGGCGTGACGGCGTTGCCGAACTTCTCCTGGAGCTTTGCCACGACAGCGTGGAAGTCACCGTTGTCTTCGTCGGTCTTGGAGACGTAAATCAGGCAGGGCAGATTCCGCGCCTTGATCTCCTTGTAAGCGCGCTCTGCGCCCACGGAGATATCGCCCTTTGCGGGCAGAACGATGACGGCAGCGTCAGCCACCTGCAGGGCGGCCAGGACGTCACCGTTAAAGTCGAAGTTGCCCGGAGTATCCAGCACGTTGATCTTGCAGCCGCCGAACTCCACCGGAGCCAGAGCGGTAGCAATGGTGATCTGACGCTTGATTTCTTCGGGATCATAGTCACAGACTGTGTTGCCGTCCGCGGTCTTGCCCAGGCGGTCAGTGGCACCAGTCAGATACAGCATACTTTCAGCAAGCATGGTTTTGCCCACGCCGGAGTGACCCAGCAGGCAGATGTTACGAATATTCGCGGCGGAATAGCTCATATTACATTCTCTCCTTAAACCTGTTTTCAGCATCTCAGACAGTTACGTCTGCTAATACGCATGATTCTTGTGCTATTATACTGCATTTTCTACCGATTGACAATGGTATTTTCTCAATCTTTCGGCATTTATTCTGAAATTTGCCGGTTACACCTGCCCCAGAATGACCGCTTTGACGGTATCAAAGGAGTCCGCCTCCCAGGTGGGGCGGATGCCGGTGTCATTGGGCTTATGCTTGGGATTATACCAAATGGTGTCCAGATGGCCGTTGACGCCGCCCTGGATATCCGAGGAAAGGCCATCTCCCACGATGACCGTCCTGTGCCAGCGCTCCCAGGTCATGTGCAAATCCTTGTAGACCAGCTCAAAATAGGCCCGCTCCGGCTTCCGAACCCCCATGACGCCGGAGATATACATTTTCCTGATGTACTGCCGGATGGGTGAGCGCTCCAGCCGCCCCTCCTGGGCTTCCTTGATGCCGTTGGTGACGATGTACTGCTGGCAATAGGGCGCCAGCGCCTTGCACAGCGCCTCCGCCCCCGGCAGCAGGATGCTGTTGCGCCCCAGGGCTTCGATGTACTGTCCATTGAGCTGGTTGGCGTCCAGATTTGTCAGCCCCAGGGCTTCTGTAAAGCTCCGGAACCGGACATATTCCAGCTCCTCCAAGGAGATCTCCCCCTTGTCGAACCGCGCCCACAGCTGGTCGTTGAGATGCACATAGGTTCGGAGATTCTCCTCCGTCTCCGCAATGCCATTGGCACGGTACACCTCTCCCAACGCCAGGCGCTGGGACTGATCGAAGTCGAATAAGGTGCGGTCGGCGTCAAATAAGATCACGTCATAGCGTTGTTTCATGTCAGTTCCTCCTGAACCCTTGCCGCCCTCTGTTCCCTATGGTACACTAGAGCCACGAAAAAACGAGGAGCGTGTATGTTATGTCTCAAACGGTACTCATCACCGGCGCCAGTCGTGGCATCGGGGCGGAGACTGCCCGCCGTTTTGCCGCCGGCGGTTATCAGGTCGCCGTCAACTATTTTCAGTCCAAGGACGCCGCCTTCGCCCTCTGTGACGAGCTTGGAAACGGGGCGTTTCCGGTCTGCGGGGACGTGTCCGATCCCGCCCAAGTCAGCGCCATGGCGGACACAGTTTTGGAACGGTTCGGCCATCTGGATGTGCTGGTGTGCAACGCCGGCATCAGCCTGCCGGGGATGCTCCTCCAGGACGTGACCGACCAGCAGTGGTCGGAGGTGCTGTCGGTGGATGCCAGCGGGGTATTCTATGCCGTCCGAGCGGTGCTGCCCCATATGCTCCACCGGCACGCCGGACGTATCGTCACCATCTCCTCCATGTGGGGGCAGGTGGGCGGCGCCTGTGAGGTGGCCTACTCTGCCGCCAAAGGAGCGGTCATCGCCTTCACCAAGGCGCTGGCGAAGGAGGTGGCGCCCTCCGGCATCCTGGTCAACTGCGTGGCTCCCGGCGTCATCGACACGGATATGCTCTCCATGGCGCCGCCGGAAGCCCGTGCCATGCTGGAGGAGGAGACGCCCATCGGCCGGCTGGGACAGCCGTCTGACATCGCTGAGGCGGTGTTCTATCTGGCCTCTCCGGCGTCCCGCTTTTTGACCGGACAGGTCATCGCCCCCAACGGCGGGCTTATCATTTAAATCTAACTGGTTCTACTAGAACGCCACGCCTTTCGGCGTGGCGTTTTGCTGTTTGCGTTCTTAGAATTTATCCACCGTAACAGAGATCAGCAGATTGGGCACCAGCCACAGCAGCAGGAACAGCAGCATATTCAAGGAGCTAAGGGACAAAAATGCCCCGATAAAGGTCAGATAGAAGGCCAGCACCAAGCCCACCACAGAAGCCAGGATGGACAGGATGTTGTTCAGCCGCACCACCATCCGCAGGCGGCGGGCGCCGATGATGGCTTCGGTGAAGGGGCCCAGCCCGTCCCGACGAACCAGCGCACCTAAAATCGGGTTGTGCGCCTGTCCCGGGTCGGACAGCTCGTAGCGGCGCTTGATCTCCGGATACTCCATCTTGTTGGTGGGCAGCTGGAACCGCCGGTGGAGCATGGCCGGAGTGATGTTGAAATCTCTCGTCACCAGCACCGGCTTCACCCCCGCTCGAATGAGGGACTGGAGGGCGCTGCGGATCTTGCGAGGCTGCTCGTATTTCAGGGAGAAGATGGCCTGCAACTGGCCGTTGATGGCGCAGAAGATGGCCTCTTTCACATATTCCCCCTGCTGAAGGGGGATGTGCATGACGGTCATGAATCCGGCGGTGCCGATCATGACCTGCTCCCCACGGATGGTGGCCACCAGGCCGCCGGCTTCATGGTAGTGCATAGAGTCCACCCGACGGAAGAAGCCGCCCTGGATATGTACCAGGTCGCTGAACAGCTTGGTCAGCCCGCTGCCCGACGCCTGGATCATGGAGGCGGTGCAGCCGGTGACCCGTTCCAGAGGGGTGCCGTTGAAGGTCTTGATGCCCTGGGACTTGACGCTGCCCACGGGGAACAGGTCGTCATCCTTGAGCAAAATATTGGCGTCCCCTTCCATGGACAGCACCCCGTCCCAACCGGCCAGAGCCACGGTGCCGCTGAGCCGTTTGGTCAGGCGCAGGAAAGGCTGGCTGTAGACCAGCATCCCCGCCAGGGGAGCCGCAGCGGTGAAGACCACGGACAAACACCAGAAAATGCGTTCCGGATGCAGCCGTCCCGCCGAGGTAATGAGGGCAAAGAGAACGGCGGCGATAAACACCAGAGGCACGGCCACCTGCTGGATGCGCTGGGCGCCGTCTGGGCTTTGAATCTGGGCGCCGAACTGCTCCGCCGTGCCTGACTCCTTGGAAAAGGCACTGCGCCCCTCCCACTTGTCGCTGTCCAAGGTCACCCGATAGGGGGAGGAGGAGAGACTGGCGGTCTCGCAGGCTTTGGCCAATCCCTTCTTCCGGTCATACACCCCCCACAGGCAGGCCAGAATCGAGCAGGACGCCAGAGCCGAGAAGGGCAGCAATCCTTCCCGTCCTACCAGGCAATACCAAATGTTGTCCAGCAGCGTGGCTGCCACGCCGCAGACCGTCAAGGTGTGTGCCCCGATGCGTCCCCGTTTGGGTGCGGTGATGCCCAGCCAGAGCACGTCCAATCCCAGCAGGCAGGCTACGCCCATGCCCCACAGTAAAATCCCAGCGGTGACCTTGGTCTCCACCTGGAAAAACTGGGGCAGGGGCAGGGTTCCGTCTGCGGCGATGGTCAGGTAGAGCAGCACCACACACAGGATAAGCAGGGTACGGATGCGGAATTTCATCTTGCTCAGCCCCTTGCTGTACCGCTTGGCCAGCTCGCTGGGGGGAATATCCTCCTCCGGCTTGATGAGGCGGCGGGGCTTGCGCTCCTTGCGCCACTTTTTCCGCCGGACAGGTTGTTCTTCGTCGGTGGCGGGAATATACTTCTCTTGCAGTTCTTCCTCCGGATCCAGCGGCTCGGACTGCTCGTACATCCCATCGGCATAGTGCAGCGCTTTCTCGGTCACCCGCCCCATCACATCTCGGAAGGGCTTGAGCTTGGAGACAGGCATCTGGATGACGTTGTCCTGCTCTCCCTCCTCCGATGGCTCTTGCGACTTGGGGATGAGGGTGCGCTTCCAATTCCGGACGGTGGCTTCCACCGCCTTTTTTCGCCGCACCTTTCTGCGCGCTTTCTCCTGCTGCGCCTCTTGGTGGGCACGAACCTTGCGCATCTGCGCCGCCCGTTCCTCCTGCTTGCGCAGGGTTTCCTCGCTGTAGGTGTCCCCCAGGGCGGAGGTCACCTGCTCCTGAATGAACCGCTCCGTCTCCTCCTGTTCCCCTTCGGCATCCGCCTCCGGCACAGAGATCGCCTCCGGTTCCCCTTCCGCTGTCTCCTCCGGTTCCGGCGCATCCTCCCCTTGGCCTGCGGCTTGGTCTGCTTCCGGCTCCGGCGTCTCCCCGTTCTCCTGGGTCGGCGGGGTATACTGCTCCTCCAGCGCTTCCTCTAAAATTTCTTCCAGATCATATTGCGTCTCCTCCGGCTGGGGGATCCGCTTTGTCTCCTGCTCTGGCTCCGCCGCAGGAACATCTTTTCTCGTTTCGTCCTTCATGGCTCTCCTCAATCGGTGTTCTGCCCTCAGTTCAGCCGCTGGCGCACTGCTTCATAGAGCAGGATGGCCGCTGCTGCCGAGGCGTTCAGGGAATTGATCTTCCCTTTCATGGGGATACTGACAGTAAAATCACAGGTCTCTGCCACCAAGCGGCTCATGCCGCTGCCTTCGCTGCCGATGACGATGGCGGCAGGGCCTTTCAAATCCGCTTCATACAGAGATGTGGTTCCGTTCATCTCCGCGCCGAAGATCCACACCCCCCGCTTTTGCAGCTCCTTCATCAGCACCGTCAGGTTGGGCACCCGTGCCACCGGAATGTGAGACACGGCACCGGCGGAGGTCTTGGCCACGATGGCGGTCAGACCGGCGCTGCGGCGTTTGGGGATAACCACCCCATGGGCGCCGGCACACTCCGCCGTCCGGATGACCGCCCCCAGGTTGTGGGGGTCGGACAGCTCGTCGCAGAGGACGATCAGGGGCGCTTCCCCCTGTTCCTCCGCTCGCTGGAAGATGTCCTCGATAGAGGCGTATTCCCGAACGGCGGCCACGGCGATCACCCCCTGATGGGCGTGGGTACGGGACATCTCGTCCAGCTTCCGCCGGTCGGCGTTGACCACCACCACGCCGTTGGCTCGGGCAGTGTTGGCGATGTGACCCAGGGCGCTGTCTGTATCTCCCTTGGCCAAATAAATTTTATCAATGGCGGTACCGGCACGCAGTGCCTCGATGACCGCGTTGCGTCCTTCAATGACGCCATCCGCTTCGGCGTCCCGCTGAGGCGGGCGTTTGCGGTATTCTTTCATCGTTTCTTCAACTCACTTTATCAGGTTCCGCTGGCATCCGCCAGCGTATGGATGGATACACATAGAAATTATTATAACATAAAAAACCACGCAGAAAAAGCACTAGGCTTCCTGTTTTTCCCGCTGTTTTTTACAGTTTATTCACCATCCGTTCCTTGTATTTGTCTAACCCGTATGTTAAGATTAGAAACACATTATGGATTCATCCTCTGGAAGAAGGGATTGCCTTTGAAATTAAACAACAATAATAAAAAGAATTCCGGCGGCAAGAAGAACTCCCCCAATATCATGGGGCTGATCTCCTTGGTGGTCTGGGCACTGATCATCACCGCCCTGCTCAACTACTTTTTCTCCATCGCCTCCACCGCCAACGCAGTCGAGGTGAAATTCAGCGATTTCATCTCCCTGGTCAAAGAGGACAAGGTGGAGGAGGTAAAGCTGGAGAGCAACAAGTACACCTTCACCTTGAAAAAGGAGGCGCAGCAGGGCTGGCTGAAGGAGTATTACGCTGAGGACAAGGACGTAGACCCGACCAAAGCGGAGATGCCCACCCTTTACACCGCCCCCCTGAACTACACTGACCTGGCGCTGCTGTTCGACCAACACAAAGTGGCCTACTACACCCCCTATCAATCGGACAGCGCCATCACCAATTTCCTCCTGACCTATCTCTTGCCCATGGCGGTCATGGTGGTGGCCATGATCTTCCTCTTTCGGATGCTGGGCTCCAAGATGGGCGGCGGACTGGGCAGCGTGGGCAAGTCCAACGCCAAGATGTATGTGGAAAAGTCCACCGGCGTCACCTTCCGTGACGTAGCCGGTCAGGACGAGGCCAAGGAGTCCCTGGAGGAGATCATCGACTTCCTCCACAATCCGGACAAATACACCGCCATCGGCGCAAAGCTCCCCAAGGGCGCCCTGCTGGTGGGCAGCCCCGGTACCGGCAAGACCTTGCTTGCCAAGGCGGTAGCAGGGGAGGCAAAGGTGCCTTTCTTCTCCATCTCCGGCTCGGACTTTGTGGAGATGTTCGTGGGTGTCGGTGCCAGCCGTGTCCGCGACCTGTTCAAGGAAGCGTCCAAAATGGCTCCCTGCATCATCTTCATCGACGAGATCGACACCATCGGCAAAAGCCGTGACAACCGCATGGGCGGCAACGACGAACGGGAACAGACCCTGAACCAGCTGCTGGCTGAGTTGGACGGCTTCGACCCCTCCAAGGGCGTCATCGTCCTGGGCGCCACCAACCGTCCGGAAGTGCTGGATAAGGCGCTGCTCCGCCCTGGCCGGTTTGACCGGCGCATCATCGTGGACCGGCCCAACCTGGCCGGCCGTCTGGCCACCCTGCAAGTGCATACCCGAAACATCCGGCTGGCGGAGGACGTAGACCTGAACAAGATCGCCCAGGCCACCGCCGGCTGCGTGGGCGCAGATCTGGCCAACCTGGTCAACGAGGCCGCCCTCCGTGCCGTCCGTATGGGGCGCAAGGCGGTCAATCAGAACGACCTGCTCACCTCCTTTGAAGTGGTCATCGCCGGTACCGAAAAGAAGGGCACCGTGCTCACCGAACAGGAGAAGAAGCTCATCGCCTACCACGAGGTAGGCCACGCCCTCATCGCCGCCCGTCAGAAGGGCACGGAGCCGGTGAGCAAGATCACCATCGTCCCCCACACCCAGGGCGCCCTGGGCTACACCATGCAGACGCCGGAGGAGGAGAAGTTCCTCAACAGCAAGGAAGAACTTTTCAGCCGCATCCGCATCCTGCTGGGTGGCCGTGCGGCGGAAGAAGTGGTTTTCCACACCGCCACCACCGGCGCCAGCAACGACATCGAGCGCGCCACTGACCTGGCACGGAAGATGGTCACCATGTTCGGCATGAGCGACACCTTTGGCATCATGGGTCTGGCCACCGTAAAGAGCCAGTACCTGGACGGCGCTTACGGCTTGGACTGCGCCCAGGACACCGCTGCCCTGGCAGATCGGGAGATTCAAAAGATCCTGAACCAGTGCTTCCTGGACGCCAAGAATATGCTGCTCACCGACCGAGAGATGCTGGACAAAATTGCCTCCTATCTGCTCAAGAAGGAGACCATCACCGGTCAGGAGATGATGGCCATTATCGAAGGCCGTGATCCGGCTCTGGTGGACAATTATGGCACCAACCCCAACGCTCGGCTGGAAAATCGTGCCCAGCCCAAGGCGGACGCCAGCGGTGTGGAGCCGCCGGCACGGCACATCCGGATGATGGATCAGCTGCCCCTTCCGGAGGACAAAACGGACACGCCCGACCATTCGGACGATCCATTTTCCGATCACTCTATTCCTGATGATTCTGATCTCGACGATTTTGACGATCTGTGATCACAAGAACCACCACAAAATTTGTGGTGGTTCTTCTTGCCTTTGCCGAAAAAAACTCGTATAATAGCTCTAACACTATGCCGTATTATCACTATAAATAAAAAAAGGAAGGAACGGGGCGTGCTCCGTAGGTAGTTTGCCATGTTGATTCGTCAGTTTTTCGCCCAAAAAAAGTGTGTCCTCTCCCTGGAAGTCTTCCCGCCTAAGACGGAACCGGGCTGGGAAAAGCTCCAGCACCTGCTGCGGGAGGCCAAGAAGATGGATCCGTCCTTTATCAGCATCACCTGTAGTGCCGGCGGCAGCGGTACCGCTGGCATCCCCACCTCCCAGGTGGCCGCCTTTGTGAAGAACGAGGTGCAGATCGAGCCCCTGACCCACATCACCTGCGTGGGCAGCAGCGAGGCCGATCTGAACGACAACCTCCAGCACCTGATGGCCTCCGGCATCCGGAACATCATGTGCCTGCGGGGGGACATCAACCCAGAGCTGCCCCTGCACAAGGACTTCCTCCACGCCAGCGACCTGGCCGCCTATATCCAGAAACACTATGGCTGCTTTGGCCTCTCTGGCGCCTGTTATCCCCAGCATCATCCGGAAGCGGCCAGCCTGCTGGAGGACGTGCAGAACCTGAAGATCAAAGAGGAAGCCGGCGTCACCCACCTGGTCTCCCAGCTTTTCTTTGACAACACCTATTACTATCGCTTCACCAACCTGGCTCGGAAGATCGGCGTCACCTCCCCCATCTCGGTAGGCGTCATGCCCATCGCCAAGAAGGTTCACATCCAGAATGTGGTTCAGCTCTCCGGCGCCACCATCCCCACCCGCTTCGGCGCTCTGCTGAACAAGTGGCAGGACGATCCGGACGGTCTGTTCAAGGCTGGCACCGACTACGCTATCGAACAATGTCGGGACATGATGGAGTGCGGCGCCGACGGCATCCACATCTACGCCATGAACAACCTGGACGTGGTCTCTCGGGTCTACGAGGGCATCAAGGATCTGCTGTAAAAAACAACGCTCGCCGGACAACCCCTCCGGCACTGCGTGCCACCTCCCCTTGCACAGGGGAGGCTGGAAGATTTTGCTCCATGCCACCTCCCCTTGCACAGGGGAGGCTGGAAGATTTTGCTCCATGCCACCTCCACCTACATAAGAGAGAATTTCAGGTTTTGTAAAATCGTTTCTTTGGAGGACTCGCTCAATGGCTCCCTTGTGTAAAGGGAGCTGTCAGCCGCAATGGCTGACTGAGGGATTGTCCGCCCCAGCACAACCGAAATATAGACCAAAAAACATCCTCCGTATCGTCATACGGAGGATGTTCTTCGATTCAGCTTGACCACACCGGTCATGACCAGAGCAAACAGGATAAAGAATAGAGCACCCGCCACCCCGATGATGAAGTTTGGCACGCTGGGCGACAGGACATGGTTGGAATGCTCCGGCGCGGCGGGGTCGTACTTGACCAGAAAGGTGGTGCCCCCCTGCTTGGTGCTGTCTACCGTGCCATAGATCTCCCCAGCATAGACGGTTCCATCGACGGTGTACCGATAATCCACGTCATACACCATCTTTCTGCCAGACCGGATGCCGCTGCGCTCCCACCGCTGCTCCACCGCCACCACTGTGGCAGTCTCCATCGGCCAATCCACCTGGCGGCAGCATTCCACATAAAACTGGATGCTCTGCATCATAAAATACAGTCCCACCACTGCAAACAGGATGCCGACGCCTTTCCAAATCAGCGACCGGTTCATTCAAACTGTTCCGGATCGTAATTCACCTTGCGTTTTTCTGGAAGCGGAGGCGCCGCCTGCTCCGGCACGTCTGGCTTCTGCTGGGGCTGCCAATCCTGCTGCCCTTGCGTCTCCTTCAAATAACGGTAAAACTCCGTCAAAGCAGCCTGATAATAGGGTTTGACATAGAGCAGCAGCAGGCCAAAGGTCAGGAAGGACAGCAAGAACCAGCCAAAAAAGCTCAGCTGGAGGACGAACAGCTCCCCCTTGTGCCCCCGCATCATCTCCTGGCTGGCGTCGATAGCCTCTCGACCGGTGTATTCCGGATGGTCACACAGGATATAATAGACCTGGGAATAGGCCAGCGCCTTGACGATGCCGGGGATGACAAAGAGCAGCGACCACAGGAAGGTGAAGATCGTGGACAAGAATCCGGCAAAGAAGGTGTTGACAAAGTTCTGAAAAGGCTGGAACAAGTCGCCAATTTCCGCCGGTTCTCGGTAGGATAATTTCAAATAGATCAGCGCCACCCCAGTTTCCAACGTCCCCATGATGATCAGCTTCCCGATCACCATGACCCCTGTGGCCGCTGATAACAGCATCCAGTTGAGCAGCAGGACTAGAATGGCAGTCCCCCAGTTGCCCCGCAGGTTCTCTTTGGCATTGGCCTTGATACTCGCTCTTGGCATAGTAACACACTCCTTCTCCCTCATTGGTTCTTTTCTTTTTCATCTATTTTACTCGAGCGCTGCCTTCTGCGCAAGGTCTATTCCACAGAGCAATCTTTTTTTGCTCGGTTTTTCGCACTTTTTCACCTTATTTGCTATCTTTTCTTTTGTTTTTGCCTTTGATTTCTTCACTTTCCCGCTTTTCATTAGCACTCACTTTAAAAGAGTGCTAAAAATTCATATTTTGTTCATGACTTGTTCATTGTTGTGCTCTATATTATGAGCAGATGAAAAGAGAACCTAAGGTTCAAGAAACCGGGTTCAGAAAGGAAGCATTTATGATGATGTACAGCATGACCCCCTTTGGACGCAACAACAGCCTGTCCAACTTTTTTGATAACTTTGACCGCCACTTTTTCAGTGACATGAACACCCCCAAGTTCGACTCTTTCCGCACCGATATTCGTGAGGAAGGCGACCACTATGTGCTGGACGCTGACCTGCCTGGCTTTGACCGGGAGGACATTCATCTGGAGCTTCAGGGCGATGTTCTGACCATCACCGCACAGCACAACAACGAGAAGGAGGACAAGGACGAGGAAGGCAAGTATCTCTGCCGCGAACGTTCCACCAGCTCCTTCACCAGAAGTTTCGATGTCTCCGGCATCGACACGGAGAAGATCACCGCCGCCTATGACAAGGGCGTGCTGACCTTGACTCTGCCCAAGCAGACAGAAGAAGTTCCTGCCAGCCGCAGGATTGAGATCCAGTAAGACACCAAAATACAAGCATTTTGGTAAGGTTGCAGCCTGGTGGATACACCGACTGCCCTGGCACGCTCACCGTTCCGGAAACGTGCGCCTGACATTGTCTGAAGCAGGGGACGGATTCCGTCCCCTGTTCCACATTTCCATTTGATGGACCCTACTCCGAAAAGGAGGTTTTGATATGAACCAAAAAAACTTCACCCAGAAATCCCAGGAAGCCATCCAGGCTGCTCAGATGCTCTCCCGTGAATATGGCAACCCTCAGATTGAGCAGGCACATCTGCTCTACGCCCTGCTGGATCAGGAGAGCGGCCTGATCCCCCAGCTGGTCACCAGCATGGGGCCTGACCCCGCCAGCCTGAAAGCCGCCGTCAAGGCGGAGCTGCAGCGGATGCCCAAGGTGGGCGGCGCTGGACGGGAGGCGGACAAGGTCTACATCTCCCGTGACATGGATCGTGCCTTGACCCGTGCCGATGAGATCGCCGGTGAGATGAAGGACGAGTTCCTGTCTGTGGAACATCTGTTCCTCGGTCTCATCGACGCCGCTGACCCCACCCTGAAAAAGCTGTTCCAGACCTATCACATCACCAAGGAAGCCGCTCTGAACTCCCTGTCTCAGGTGCGCGGCAACCAGCGTGTGACCTCGGACAATCCGGAGGAGACCTATGACGCCCTGAAAAAGTACGGCTTCGACCTGGTGGAACGGGCAAAGCAGAACAAGCTGGATCCGGTCATCGGTCGAGATGATGAGATCCGGAATGTCATCCGTATCCTGTCCCGTAAGACCAAAAATAACCCTGTGCTCATCGGTGAGCCCGGCGTGGGCAAGACCGCCGTGGTAGAAGGTCTGGCACAGCGTATCGTTCGGGGCGATGTGCCCAAGAGCCTCCAGGATAAGACCATCTTCTCCCTGGATATGGGTGCTCTGGTGGCAGGCGCCAAGTACCGCGGCGAATTCGAGGAACGTCTGAAGGCCGTTCTGAACGAAGTCCGCAAGAGCGAAGGCAAAATTTTGCTTTTCATCGACGAACTGCACACCATCGTAGGCGCCGGCAAGACTGAAGGCTCCATGGACGCCGGCAACCTGCTGAAACCCATGCTGGCTCGTGGTGAGCTGCACTGCATCGGCGCCACCACTCTGAACGAATACCGTCAGTATATCGAAAAGGACGCCGCTCTGGAACGTCGTTTCCAGCCCGTCATGGTGGCAGAACCCACTGTGGAGGACACCATTGCCATCCTCCGTGGCCTGAAAGAGCGGTATGAAGTGTACCACGGCGTCAAAATCCACGACAGCGCCATCATCGCCGCTGCCACTCTGTCCAACCGGTACATCACCGACCGGTTCCTGCCGGACAAGGCCATTGACCTGGTGGACGAAGCCTGCGCTATGGTGCGTACCGAGATGGACTCTATGCCCACCGAATTGGATGTCATTTCCCGTAAGATCATCCAGCACGAGATTGAAGAAGCTGCCCTCCAGAAGGAAGACGACCAGCTGAGCAAGGAACGTCTGGCGACCATCGAGAAGGAACTGTCCGATATGCGGGAGGAGTTCAACGCCAAGAAGGCTCAGTGGGAGAATGAAAAGAACGCCATTGAAAAGGTGCAGAAGATCCGTGAGGACATCGAAGCGGCCAACGCCCAGATGGAACAGGCGGAACGGGAATACAACCTGGAAAAGGCCGCCGAGCTGAAATACGGCAAGCTGCCTGAGCTGAAAAAGCAGTTGGCGGAGGAAGAAAACATCGCCAACGAGGGCAAGAAGCGCAGCCTGCTCCGTGACCGTGTTACCGATGGAGAGATCGCCCTCATCATCGAACGCTGGACGGGCATCCCCGTGGCAAAGCTCATGGAGGGCGAACGGGAGAAGCTGCTGCACCTGGACGACATTCTGCATCAGAGAGTCATCGGCCAGGACGAAGCCGTTAACCGGGTCTGTGAGGCCATCCTCCGCAGCCGTGCCGGCATCCAAGACCCCAACCGTCCCATTGGCTCCTTCCTGTTCCTGGGCCCCACTGGCGTGGGCAAGACGGAACTGGCCAAAGCCTTGGCGGAAGCCCTGTTCGACAGCGAGAAGAACATGGTGCGTATCGACATGAGCGAGTACATGGAAAAGTACTCCGTCTCTCGGCTCATCGGTGCGCCTCCGGGATATGTGGGCTACGAGGAAGGCGGTCAGCTGACCGAAGCCGTCCGTCGCCGTCCCTACTCCGTCGTCCTGTTCGACGAAGTGGAGAAGGCACACCCCGATGTGTTCAACGTCCTGCTCCAGGTGTTGGATGACGGTCGTATCACCGACAGCCAGGGTCGTACCGTGGACTTCAAGAACACCATCATCATCCTCACCTCCAACCTGGGCAGCCAGTACCTGCTGGACGGCATCGACGCCAACGGCGAGATCAGCGCAGAGGCCAAGCGCCAGGTGGAGGAGCTGCTGAAACGCTCCTTCCGTCCGGAATTCCTGAACCGTCTGGACGAGATCGTGTTCTACAAGCCGCTGACCCGTGAGAACATCCATGGCATCATCGACCTGCTGCTCTCTGGCCTGAACAAGCGCCTGGAGGACAAGCAGATTCGGGTAGAAGTGACCGAAGCGGCCAAGGACTTCATCGTAGCCGAGAGCTACGACCCCGCCTTCGGTGCCCGTCCCCTCCGCCGGTATATCCAGCACACCATCGAGACCCTTATCGGTCGGAAGATCATCGCCGAGGATCTTCCGACCGGCACCGTGCTCACCGTGGATCTGGATGGGAACACCCTCTTTATCCGTTGATCTTGCACGATATAATTCGTTGCACTCCTACTTTTGGGGGGCTACCACAGTTGGCAGCCCCCCTGAGGGTGTCGACTTTGTCGACACCCTCTCTCAAAAATGCAAGCATTTTTTCGAAGATAGCAGCCTGGTGCATGCACTCACTGCGTCGGTAGGTTCCCCACCTGTAGAACAGGCGGGGCCTACGCTAAAAACTTGCCACTGGCAAGTTTTCTGAACGCTGCGGCACTTACCAGTCTGAGAAGAGAAAAAACTGACGTACACGCCGCCAGTTTTTTCTGATTGAATTTTTTCCGTCCTCAAGAGGACGGAACTCTGCGAGGCTCCTACATCACGCAACAAAACAAACTGTTTTGGGGCAGTTTATGAGGGGGCTGCCACAGTTGGCAGCCCCCTTTCTATCTGGTGCAAACCGTTCCGCTCCCTTGTCAACCCTCCTCTGCTATGCTACAATGACCCTATTCCGTAGGATTTTGCACCGTTTGGGAGGGGTTTTCTATGTTTTTCTCCGGCCAGTTGGCTCGGTTTCATCATTGGCAGCACCGTGACTTGTGGGCGTTCTGCAAGTGGGTGGCTCTGTCTGTGCTGGTGGGCAGCACGGTGGGGTTGGTGAGCTCTGCCTTTGCTTTCTGTCTGTCCCAAGTGACCGCCTTTCGGCAGGCGCACTTTTGGATCCTGTTCTGCCTGCCCCTGGCCGGTCTGGTCATCTTGGCACTGTATCACATTCTGAACATGGACAACGATGGCGGCACCGAGTTCATCCTGGCCTCCGTCCGAGATGCCCGACAGCTCCACGTCCGCCAAGTGCCCCTCATCTTCATCGCCACCGTCCTCACCCACCTGACCGGCGGCAGCGCCGGCCGAGAGGGGGCGGCGCTGCAGATTGGCGGCAGCATGGGCAACAAGCTGGGGCAGCTGCTGCATCTGGATGACCGAGACGAGCGGATGATCACCATGGCCGGCATGGCTGCCGGCTTCTCCGCCCTCTTTGGCACCCCCATCGGCGCCGCCGTCTTTGCCATGGAGGTGGAGAGCGTGGGCGTCATGTACTACTCCGCCATCGTCCCTTGTTTCCTCTCCGCCCTGGTGGCCAAATGGGTGGCCAGCGCCTTGGGCATCGCCGCCACTAGCTTCACCCTGGCCTCCGCCCCCCATCTGACGCCCTTGGTGCTGTTGCAGCTGCTGGCGCTGGGCGTCCTGTGTGCCTTTGCCGCAGCGCTGTTCTGCGAAGCCATGGAGCAGGGGGGCAAATTATACAGCCGTTTTCTCCACAACCGCTGGGTTCGTGTGGTGGTGGGCGGCGTCCTGGTCATCCTACTCACTCTGGCCGTGGGCAACACCGACTACAACGGCGCCGGCATGGAGGTCATCATCCGCGCCATCGCCGGAGAGGCGGTGCCCTATGCGTTCCTCTTGAAAATCCTCTTTACCGTCCTCACCCTCCGCTCCGGCTTCCGCGGCGGCGAGATCGTCCCCGCCTTTTTCATCGGCGCTACCTTCGGCTGCACGGTGGGGCCGCTGGTAGGATTACCCCCGGCGTTTTCCGCAGCGGCAGGCATGATGGCCGTGTTCTGCGGCGTCACCAACTGTCCCCTGACCTCCATCGCCCTAGGCTTTGAGCTGTTCGCCGGAGTGGGGCTTGTGCCCATGGCGCTGACCATCGCCGTGTCCTATATGCTCTCCGGCTACGGCGGGCTGTACCACGAGCAGCACATCCTCTATTCCAAATCAAAATCCCTCTACATCCACCAGAACACCGGCGAGGTGTACGAGGACGAGGAAAAACACCTGCCCAAAGCGTCCCACGATGGACTGGACTGAAAGCAAACACGACCTGTTCTGGCAGGTCGTGTTTTTTCGGTATGAAGGTGGAAAAACCTGTATAGAATAACCGTAACCCCTTTTTACGGAAAGGATGAACGGATTATGACAGGCTGTGATTTGACTCGTCAGGCGCAGAACGCCCTGCGTCTGGCACGGGAAAGCTCTGCCCAGCTGGGGCATGGCTATGTGGGAAGTGAACATCTCTTGCTGGGACTGCTCCGAGCGTCTCAGGGCGCCGCCGCGCGTGCCCTGACCGCCGCAGGCATCCAGGAGACCGCCGTTCAGACCGCCATCGCCGGTCTGGTGGGGGTGGGCACCCGTGGCTGCGGCCCCTCCATGGGCTTGACTCCCCGCTGCCGCCGCATCATCCAGATCGCCGCCCAGGAGAGCAAACGGCTGGGCAGCCGTCTGGTGGGGACGGAGCATCTCCTCATCGGCATCCTGCGAGACGGCGATGGCTCCGCCGCCCGCATCTTAGGCGGCAGCGGAGCCGATCTGCGCAAGCTCTACGGCGGGTTGTACGCCGCCTTCGGCGAGTCCAGCGGTCCCAGCCCCTATCGGGGACGGGCGAAGGACTACGAAACCCCCAGGGAATCTCGGCTCCTGGAGCAGTTCACCCGAGACATGACTCGGATGGCCGCCGCCGGTCGCCTAGATCCGGTGTCCGGCCGAGAGGAGGAGCTGGAACGGGTCATTCAGATTTTGTGCCGCCGGACGAAGAACAATCCGGTCTTATTGGGCGAACCGGGCGTAGGCAAGACCGCCGTGGCGGAAGCCTTAGCCCAGCGCATCGCCAGCGGTCAGGTGCCGCCTGCCCTGAGCCGCTGCGCCCTGCTGGCGCTGGACTTACCCGCCACTGTGGCGGGCACCAAGTATCGGGGCGAGTTCGAGGATCGGGTGAAGCGCATTTTGAAGGAAGTCCAGCGGGTGGGCAGCATCATCCTCTTTTTGGACGAACTGCACACCATCATCGGCGCCGGCAGCGCGGAAGGCTCCATTGATGCAGCCAACATCTTGAAACCGGCGCTGAGCCGTGGGGAGATTCAGGTGCTGGGCGCCACCACCCAGGAGGAATACCGGAAATTCATCCGCAAGGACGCCGCCCTGGAGCGCCGGTTCCAGCCGGTGCAGCTGGAACCGCCCACTCCGGCCGTGGCCAAAACCATCCTGACCACATTGCGTCCTCGGTACGAGTCCTATCACGGGCTGGTCATCACCGATGAGGCCATTGACGCCGCCGTGGCCCTGTCTCAGCGCTACCTGCCCGACCGGAACCTGCCGGACAAAGCCATCGACCTGATGGACGAGGCAGCAGCCTGCGTGAAGATCGGCGGAGCCAAGGAGCCGGAGGACTGTTCCCATTTGGAACAGCGGCGGAAGGCGACCATCTCCGCCTTAGAGCAAGCCATCCGAGGGCAGGATTTCGAGCAGGCCGCCCTGCTGCGGGACGCCGAAGTGAGCTTCCGCCACCAGTTGGAGGAGGCGCAGGAGCGGTGGAGAGCCGCCCGCACCCACGCCCCGCTGACGGTGGACGGAGACGCCATCGCCCAGGTGCTCTCCCGCTGGACGGGAATCCCAGTGACCGCCCTGACCCAGGACGAGGCCAGCCGCCTGCTCCACTTGGAGGACGCCCTTCACCGGCGGGTCATCGGCCAAAAGACCGCCGTCCACAGCCTCGCCGCCGCCATCCGCCGCAGCCGTGCCGGATTGCAGGAGGAAAACCGTCCTGTCGGCTCCTTCCTCTTTGCCGGCCCTTCCGGCGTGGGCAAGACCGAGCTGTGCCGGAGTCTGGCGCAGTGCCTGTTCGGCAGCGAAGATGCCCTGCTGCGGCTGGATATGTCTGAGTATATGGAAGCGCAGAGCGTCTCTCGGCTCATCGGCTCGCCCCCTGGTTATGTGGGCTACGAGGAGGGCGGTCGGCTGACAGAGGCCATCCGGAAGCGTCCCTATCGGGTGGTGCTCTTTGACGAGCTGGAAAAAGCCCATCCGGACGTGTGGAACCTGCTGCTGCAAATCCTGGAGGACGGGGTTCTGACCGACTCCCAGGGACAGAAAGCGGACTTCCGCAACGCCGTCCTCATCATGACCACCAACGCCGGAGCGGAAGTGCTGGCCTCCGCCGCCCGCCCCTTGGGCTTTTCCCCCACCCAGCCCGATGACACGGAAAAAGCACTGCAAACCGCCCTGCGCAAGGTATTCCGACCGGAATTTCTGAACCGCATCGACGAGATCATCTGCTTCCAGCCCTTGACGGAGGAAGAAGTACAGGAGATCGCAGCATTGATGCTGAACCAGTCCCTGAAACGCCTGCAAAAGCAGCACATCACCGTGACCTACACCCAGCAGGCGCTGGCCGCCGTGTCCCGGCAGGGACACGATTCCACCTATGGCGTCCGCCCCATGCGGCGCTACCTGCGGCAGGCGCTGGAGAATCCGGCGGCGGAGCTGCTGCTGAACGGGCAGCTGTGCCCGGGGAGTGGGTTGACCGTAGACGCAGAGGGAGAAAATTTGACCCTGACCGTGCAGGCGCCTACGTTGGCGCTGGCGGAGCCGGAATGACGTAAAACCTATCGGAAATCAAGCCCCGCAGGGCCATTTAGCTTCTTTTCGCTTCCTTTTCTTCAGAGAAGTAAAAGGAAGTGGGGTTCAGGGGCAAAGCCCCTGGTCGCTGACCGCAGTCAGCGAAACTCTCTTTAGCCTAAAGAAGCGCAGGAAAGGGTGAATTTTCGGCCAAAGCCGAAAAGAGGGAGAACCCCGCAGCGTTAAAAAAACCTGCCGGGGGCAGGTTTTTTAGCGAAGGCTCCGCCTGTCAACAGGCGGGGTGGCGGTTCGGGTAGGAGTAGAAGGAGGGAATTTTACCTCTGCGTCCCCCGGGGGTTCTCCCTTCGTTATGCTGTTGAATGTCAAAGAAAACCACGCAACGTGAACCAAACACGCTGCGTGGTTTTTCTTATCAAATACACACAGAATCACCCAAACGTGAACCTGTCTCCGCTAGGTTTTACTTCCCAGCAATGATCTCCTCGATCAAGTCCCGTTCGTCCATATGGTACTTCACGCCCTTGATCTCCTGATAGTCCTCGTGTCCCTTTCCGGCCAACAGGATGATGTCCCCCTTCTGGCCGATGGACATACAATAGGCGATGGCTTCCTTCCGGTCGGGGATGGTCACATATTCCCCGTCCGCCTTGTGGACTCCTACCAGGATGTCGTTGATGATGTCCATCGGCTCCTCGTTTCTGGGGTTGTCGCTGGTGACCACAGTCAGGTCAGCCAAGCGGCTGGACACCTCGCCCATCTCGTACCGGCGGGATTTGGCACGGTTGCCGCCGCAGCCGAACAGACAGATGATGCGCTTAGGGCCGTAGGCACGGATGTTGGTCAGCAGGGCTTCCAGCGCCATGGCATTATGGGCGTAGTCGATCATCAGGGTGTAGTCGCCGGGGGTCGGATAGATTTCCAAACGACCCTTGACCTGGATGGTGTTCAGGGCGTCCAAAATCGCCTGCTGGGCGATGCCCAGATGACGGCAGAGGGCGATGGCGGCCAGAGAGTTGTAAACGGTGAAGTCACCGGGAATGTCCACATGGACGGTATAGTGTTCCAGGCCGTCCAGGTCGTACTGGACGCCCAGGTAACCGGGCTGATGGATGCGCTGGACGTTCCTCGCACGCAAGTCGGCGTTCTCACCCATGCCAAAGGTCTCCAGCTGGCAGGTGTGACCGGCCATGACCTGTTCCAGGTAGTCGGCGTCAACGTTGGCGATGCCGATCTTACAGTTGCGGAAAAGCATCCCCTTGCACTGGATGTATTCCTCCATGCTCTCATGCTCGCCGGGGCCGATGTGATCCGGTTCCAGATTGGTGAAGATGGCATAGTCGTACTGGAAGCCTGCCACACGGCTGAGCTTCATAGCCTGGCTGGACACCTCCATGACCACATAGCGGATGCCAGCCTGCACCATCTCCGCAAAATATTTCTGCACCAGGAAGGATTCCGGCGTGGTGTTCAGGGAAGGGATGTGCTTGTCACCGATGATGGCTTCGATGGTGCCGATCAGGCCGGTGGGCAGGCCGGCCTTTTCCAGGATGCCCCGAATCATGTAGGTGGTGGTGGTCTTGCCCTTGGTGCCGGTGACCCCGATAGTGGTCAGCTTTTCCGCCGGATGGCCGTACCAGGCGGCGGCCAGCTCAGCCAGAGCCACACGGCTGTTATCCACCTTGAGCACGGTGATGTGCTCCGGCACCTTCACGTCCTGCTCCACCACCAGCGCCACAGCGCCCTTTTCCAGCACGTCAGGAATGTATTTGTGGCCGTCAGTGACCGCACCCGGCAGGCAGAGGAAGATACAGCCGGGAACGGCCTTTCGAGAGTCGTAGATGACTTCAGTGATGTCCTGTTCCAGGCTGCCCTGGAGCAGAGTATAATTCATACGGAAAATCAGGTCGATCAGTTTCATATATCAAAATCCTTTCTGAGCCATAACGCTCCTTACAGGTCGATTTCTCCTTCAAACACCGTGGTGGCCGGGCCGGTCATAAAGATGCTGCCGTCAGTGATCTCAATGTTCAAATCGCCGCCCAGAAGATGCACCGTCACGTTCCGGTCGCACAGCCCGTTCCGCCAAGCGGCATAAGCCGTGGCGCAGGCGCCGGTACCGCAGGCCAGCGTCTCTCCGGCCCCACGCTCCCAGACCCGCATCTGGACGTTGTGCCGATCCAGCACCTTCACAAACTCCGTGTTGGTTCGGTCGGGGAACATCTCGTGGTGTTCAAACAGGGGGCCGATCTTCTCGATCTCCAGTCCATCCACGTCATCGCACCAGACCACTGCGTGGGGGTTGCCCATGGAAACACAGGTCATCACCCACTCCTTGCCGCCTACCGTCACCGGCTGACCGATGACCGGATCGCCCAGACCCACCACAGGGATGGCGTCCGCCTGGACGGAAGGGGCGCCCATGTCCACCTTGACCCAGGTGACCACACCGTTTTCTACGGTCAGATCCAGGTACTTCATCCCGCCTTTCGTCTCCACGGAGAGTGCGGTCTTGTCCGTCAGACCCTTGTCATAGCAGAACTTGGCCACACAGCGGATGCCATTGCCGCACATGGCGCCCTCACTGCCATCGGAGTTATACATAGCCATGCGGAAATCCGCCTGGTCGGAGGGGCAGATGAGGATGAGCCCATCGGAGCCAATGCCAAAGTGTCGGTCGCTGAGCTTCCGCGCCACGCCGTTTGGGTCTGGCAGGGGCTGTTGGGTACAGTCCACATAGATATAGTCATTGCCGCAGCCGTGCATTTTTGTAAATTTCATGGACACTGCTCCTTTCGAGTCAATGCGAATGCAGAGGTATACCACATATTATAATATAATTCCCCCCGTTGTAAAGCGTGGATTGTCACGATTTTTGCGATACAGCACTTTTTCTCTTGCAGTTTTTCACAGAATCTTTTATAATGAAAAATAGACGAAATAACGGACACTACCCCATACCGTGTCCGGTTGGGAGATTCAGAATCATGGCTAGAAAAGACCCGCGCAACACCCGCCGCAAAATCGTCACCGCCGCCTGGAAGCTGTTCTACGAGCAGGGATACGACCGGACGACCGTGGATCAGATCATCCTGGAATCCGGCACCTCCAAAGGTTCGTTTTATCACTATTTCAGCGGGAAAGATGCGCTCTTATCCTCTCTTTCCTCTCTTTTTGACGACAAATACGAGGAATTGATGCAGGAGATCGATCCGGAGATGAACAGCTTTGACAAGCTGATGCTGCTCAACCGAGAGCTGTTCCAGGTCATCGAGGACACGGTTTCCGTGGACTTGATGAGCCGGATGTACGCCACCCAGCTGACCACAATGGGAGAAAAGCATCTGTTAGACCAAGGACGCACCTATTATAAACTGCTGCGCAAGATCTCTCAGGAGGGGCAGCAGCGCGGTGAGATCGCCAATACCGTCTCTCCCGCCGAGTTCTCCCGCATCTACGCCATGTGCGAGCGCGCCCTCATCTACGACTGGTGCATACGGGGCGGGGAATACTCTCTGGCCGCCTACTCCGCCGATATGCTGCCCAAGCTCCTGCACTATCTGCGCATCCCCCAATAAAGCCGATCATAATGTCTTGACACAGCAGGCTTCCCCAGCCTGCTGTGTTTTTGATTTGTTTCATTGTTTTTCTATCGTTTTGTTTTCTAAATGAATTTTTAATTTTCACTACTTTGTACGGCTTATTTTCATTGGAATTACAATCTTTATAATGTATTTAAATTGAAAATGTATAGAATAAAGTTCCTAATCTGTATCCTATTGACTCCGTTATTTCTTCGTGTTAGAATAGAAGTATCTTGTTTAGAAAAGAGAGGAATCATTCATGTTCACCCAATCCAACATCTGCATTATCATTACGATCGTGCTCTATCTGGCATTCATGCTCTACCTGGGCTTCCGGTATGCCGACTCCTCCAGCCAGTCCGTGGGCGACTTCTACCTGGGCGGCCGTAAGCTGGGTCCCCTGGTCACCGCTATGAGCGCCGAGGCGTCTGATATGTCCTCCTGGCTGCTGATGGGTCTGCCCGGCTTGGCCTACTCCACCGGCATCTGCGACGTCACCTGGACTGCCCTCGGCATCGGCATCGGTACCTATCTGAACTGGCTCATTGTGGCCAAGCGCCTGCGTACTTACACCGAACACATCGGTGCAGATACCGTGCCCGATTTCTTTGAACGCCGCTTCAAGGACAACAGCCATCTGCTCCTGGGCATCTCTGCCTTGGTCATCGTGGTCTTTTTCATCCCCTACACTGCCTCCGGCTTCTCCGCCTGCGGCAAGCTGTTCTCCTCCCTGTTCGGCTTTGACTATCGCATCGCTATGATCGTCTCCGCCGCTGTCATCGTGGCCTACACCGCCACCGGCGGCTTCATGGCTGCCTCCACCACCGACCTGGTGCAGTCCATCGTCATGACCGTGGCGCTGATCTGCATCGTCTGCTTCGGCATCGGTGAGGCCGGCGGCATCGGCAACGTGGGCGACTACGCCGCCTCCATGGACGGCTACCTGTCCATGACCCATATGTATGACGCAGCCACCAACTCCGCCGTCTCCTATGGCGGCTTCCTGCCCACCTTCTGCACCGCAGCATGGGGTCTGGGCTACTTCGGGATGCCTCACATCCTGCTCCGGTTCATGGCCATTGAAAAGCCGGAAAAGATCAAGCTCAGCCGTCGTATTGCCACCATCTGGGTCTTTATCGCCATGGCTGTGGCCATCTTCATCGGCGTCATCGGCCTGACCATGGTGCATGAAGGCGCCATTTCCGCCGTCACTGACCCGGAACGGATCATCATTGTCATCGCACAGTTCATGTCCAAGTTTGGCATCGTCCCCGCTCTGCTGGCCGGTCTGGTCATGGCAGGGATCCTGGCCTGCACCATGTCCACCTGTGACAGTCAGCTGCTGGCCGCCTCCTCCTCCATCTCCGAAAACATCCTCCGCGGTGTGTTCAACATCAACCTGAGTCACAAGGCAACCATGATCGTGGCTCGTGTGACCCTGGTGATCATCTCCATCATCGGCGCGATCTTCGCCTTGGATCCCGAATCCTCCGTGTTCCAGATCGTCTCCTTCGCTTGGGCTGGCTTCGGCGCCTCCTTCGGTCCCGTCATCCTGGCGGCTCTGTTCTGGAAGCGCTGCAACCGCTGGGGCGCCCTGGCTGGTATGCTGGGCGGCGGCGTAATGGTCTTTGTGTGGAAGTTCGCCATCAAGCCCCTGGGCGGCGTGTTCAACATCTATGAACTGCTCCCCGCTTTCGTCTTTGCCCTCATCCTCATGGTCATCGTCAGCCTCATTACTCCGGCTCCCGATCAGGACATGATGGACGAATTCAACGCCGTGCGCACGCACTCCGCAGCCATCAAGTAAGCGACTGCACTACTATAATACTATAATACTATAATATGTAACAACCGCTCCAATACCCTTGCGTATTGGAGCGGTTGTTTTTAATATTCGCCGCCCTTGCGCCCCAAGTGAGGCGTGATGGTGCTCCGGTCATCGTCATGCATCCGGCCCCAGTCGATGCCCTCTTGGCGGACGCCTCGGCCATCATGCTGACGGCTGTGCGCCTGCCCTTCCAAATCCGGCGTCAGGCTTCCGGCCATCTCCATCTGTGCTTTGCCCAGAGCGGACAGCGGTTTGCGCTTTTTCATCGGTTCTCCCCCTTTCCTCCGTTCAGTTAGCTTTCCCATACCACCTTCATTCCATTCCTCCCACATCCTGGATTGTGAAATTTTTCTCAAAAACACTGAAAATGTTGATTTTCCCTCTTGATTTTTTCCTGCGACATGATACAATAACGATATACTAAATGAGGAGGATACTTAAATGGCATATGTTATTTCTGACGGCTGTGTCGCTTGTGGTTCCTGCGCAGGCGCTTGCCCCGTTGGCGCTATCTCCGAAGGCGACGGCGCTTACGTCATCGACGAAAACGCTTGTGTGAGCTGCGGCACTTGTGCTGGCGCTTGCCCCATGGGCGCAATCGTGGAAGGCTAATTTCGGTCTTACTGAGAATACGGACGTTGTTCTGCAACGTCCGTTTTTTCATACCCTCCCAGCTCCCCTTTCGTATTTTCTCCCGAAGGTACCGTCTCATTCTGCATATTCTTTCTTCTATTCAAGTATATGCGTATATTTATACATGTTTCTTTCAATTTAACCGGTTTTTTCGGGGGGAGATTCGGTTTTTTATGCAAATTTATGCTTGCAATTCTGATATGGGAGTGGTATCCTAGACTCACGAATTCAACAGAAGCCTGTTCAGGCGGACATTTTTCTCTAGTATATCTTATTTCGTTTTACATTTTGGGAGGCATTATCATGGCTGACAAGAAAGAGATCAAGAAAGTTGTATTGGCATACTCCGGCGGTCTGGACACATCCATCATCATCCCCTGGCTGAAGGAAAACTACAATGACCCTGAAATCATCGCAGTCTCCGGCAACGTAGGCCAGGCGGACGAACTGGAAGGTCTGGAGGAGAGAGCTATCAAGACCGGCGCTTCCAAGCTCATCGTGGCTGACCTGACCGATGAGATGGTGGATGACGTCATCATCCCCTCCGTGAAGGCTGGCGCAAAGTATGAGACGTATCTGCTGGGCACCGCTTTCGCCCGTCCCGTCATTGCCAAGAAGCTGACGGAGATCGCCTTGGCCGAAGGCGCCGACGCCATCTGCCACGGCTGCACTGGCAAGGGCAACGACCAGGTTCGGTTCGAGCTGGCCATCAAGCGTTTCGCTCCCGACATGAAGATCATCGCTCCCTGGAGAGAGTGGGACATCGTCTCCCGTGACCAGGAGATCGACTACGCAGAAGCCCACAACGTGCCCCTGAAGATCACCAGAGAGACCAACTACTCCAAGGACAAGAACCTGTGGCACCTGTCCCACGAGGGTCTGGATCTGGAAGATCCCGCAAACGAACCCGATTACGACAAGCCCGGCTTCCTGGAAATGGGCATCTCCCCCTTCCAAGCGCCCGATCAGCCCACCTACGTCACCATCGACTTTGAACAGGGCACGCCCGTGGCCGTGGATGGCGTGAAGATGAAGGCCTCCGACGTCATCCGCACCCTGAACAAGCTGGGCGGCGAGAACGGCATCGGCATCATCGATATCGTGGAGAACCGGCTGGTCGGCATGAAGGATCGCGGCGTCTATGAAACTCCGGGCGGCACCATCCTGTATAAGGCACATGAGATGCTGGAATCCCTGACCCTGGATAAGGACACCATGCATGAGAAGGAAAAGCTGAGCATTGTCTTTGCTGACCTGATCTACAACGGCAAGTGGTACTCCCCCCTGCGGGAAGCCCTGTCCGCCTTTGTGGACAAGACCCAGGAATATGTCACCGGCACCGTCAAGCTCAAGCTGTATAAGGGCAACATCATCCCCGCCGGCATGACTTCCCCCTACACCCTCTACTCCGAGGAGCTGGCCACCTTCGATGAATCCGATTACGACCAGAAGGATTCCGCTGGCTTCATCAACCTGTGGGGTCTGCCCACCACCGTGCAGGCACTGCGGGAACAGGGCAAGCTGAAGTAAGTTATTTTTCGCATACAGTAAGCAGATTGCCGCACCCAACCCGTGCGGCAATCCCTTTATCTAAGCCAATAAGGAGCGATACGTTATGAAACTTTGGGCTGGACGGTTCCAAAAAGAGACCGATACCCTGGTCAATAATTTTAATTCTTCCATCAACTTCGACGCCCGCCTGTACAAGCAGGACATCGCCGGCTCCATCGCCCACGCCACCATGCTGGGCAAGCAGGGCATCATCGAGCAGGCAGAAGCGGATAAGATCATCAGCGGCCTGAAGGCCATCCTGGCGGACATTGAGGCTGGTGAAGTAGAATTCACCATGGACAACGAAGATATTCATATGAATATCGAGGCCATCCTCACCCAGCGCATTGGCGACACCGGCAAGCGGCTGCACACCTCTCGGAGCCGGAACGACCAAGTGGCCGTGGACTTCCGTCTATATGTGAAAGAGGAGATCCCCACCATCATCAACCAGGTGCTGGATCTGGAACAGGTGCTCATTCAGAAGGCCGAGGAGAATCTGTCCACCGTCATGCCCGGCTACACCCATCTCCAGCGGGCACAACCCACCACCTTCGCCCACTACATGATGGCCTATGCCAATATGTTCCGCCGAGACGTGACCCGTCTGGAGGACTGCCTGGAACGGCTGGACGAGTGCCCCTTGGGCGCCGGCGCCCTGGCCACCTCCACCTATCCCGTTGACCGTCAGATGACCGCAAAGCTACTGGGCTTTGCCAAGCCCACGGAAAACTCCATGGACTCCGTCTCTGACCGAGACTACGCCATCGAATTCCTCTCCGCCTGCTCCATCCTGATGATGCACCTGTCTCGGTTCGCCGAGGAGATCATCCTGTGGTGCAGCTGGGAGTTCAAATACGCCGACCTGGACGACGCCTATTCCACCGGCTCCTCCATCATGCCCCAGAAGAAGAATCCGGACGTGGCCGAGCTGGTGCGCGGCAAGACCGGCCGTGTGTACGGCGATCTGATGACCCTGCTGACTGTTATGAAGGCGCTGCCGCTGGCCTACAACAAGGATATGCAGGAGGACAAGGAACCGGTCTTTGACGCCATCGACACGGTGGAAATGTGCCTGCCCGTCTTTGGCGCCATGCTCCAGACCCTGACCATCCGTCCCAAGAACATGGCCAAGGCTGCCGCCGGCGGCTTTATCAACGCCACCGACTGCGCCGACTACCTGGTCAAGAAGGGGATGCCCTTCCGGGAAGCCTATATGATCGTGGGCCGCCTGGTCAATATGTGCATCCGCTCCGGCGAGAACCTGGAAACTCTGACCCTGCGGGACTTCCGTGCCATCAGCGACCTGTTCGACTCCGACGTGTACGAAGCGCTGGAACTGAAGCACTGCGTCCACGAACGGAAGGTCTACGGCGGCCCCAGCAAGGACGATGTGACCCGTCAGATCCAGTACATCAAAGACTTTGTGGCTGACCATCGCTAAGCCGCTTTTGGGAAAAGAGATGACCTATCATGAAACCTACCATTTACATTGACGGCCAAGCGGGTACCACCGGCCTGCAAATCTACCAGCGGCTGGGCGATCGGGAGGACATCACCCTGCTGTCCATCGACCCATCCAAGCGGAAGGATGCGGCGGAACGGAAAAAGCTGCTCAACGCCGCTGACCTGGTGTTCCTGTGCCTGCCGGACGCCGCTTCTGTGGAAGCGGTCTCCCTGATCGACAACCCCAACGTGCGGGTTATCGACGCCTCCACGGCGCACCGCACCAATCCGGCCTGGACGTATGGCTTTTCCGAGCTGTCCGCCGCCCAGAAGGACGCCATCCGCACCACCAAACGCCTGGCCAACCCCGGCTGCCACGCCACCGGATTCATCTCCTCCACTGCGCCCCTGGTGCAGGCTGGTATCATCCCCACCGACTACCCCATGACCTGTTACTCCCTCACCGGCTACTCCGGCGGCGGCAAGGGCATGATTGCCGAGTACGAGGATCCAGAACCACCCTATGAATTCTTCTCCCCCCGTATCTACGGCCTGACCCTGAACCACAAGCACCTGCCGGAAATGCAGGCGGTATCCGGTCTGGATTTCCCGCCCGTGTTCTGCCCCATCGTGGACAACTATTATAAAGGTATGGCCACCACCATTCTGCTGCAAAATCGCCTGCTCCCTGGCAAGCCCACGGCAGAGAACATCTGGGAAGCCCTGAAGGCTCACTATGACGGCTGCGCCCTGGTGTCTGTGGCAGAGCTGGGTTACGACCAGCCCATGATCGCCGCCAACACCATGGCGGACAAGGACAGCTTGCAGCTCATCGTCTGCGGCGGCGCAGATCGCACCACCGTCACCGCCCTGTTCGACAACCTGGGCAAGGGCGCCTCCGGTGCTGCCGTGCAGAACATGAACCTGATGCTGGGCTTTGACGAGACTGCCGGTCTGGCACTGTGATTTGACCTTCCTACATCAACTTCCATACAAAGGAGATTGCGATATGAAAAAGATTTCCGGCGGCGTCTGCGCCGCAAAGGGTTTCACTGCCGCTGGCATCCACGCTGGCGTAAAGGCTGGCAGCAGCCCTGACAAGAACGACCTGGCGCTGATCCTCTCCGACTGTGAGTGTGCCGCCGCCGCCACCTTTACCAACAATCGGGTGAAAGCTGCACCCGTCTACACCACCATGAACCACCTGGAGAACGGCATCCTCCATGGCATCATCGTCAACTCCGGCAACGCCAACGCCTGCGCTCCCAATGGTCCGGAACACGCAGAAGCCATGTGCGCCGCCGCAGCCGCCGTCACCGGCCGTCAGGCCGAGGATTTCGCTGTAGCCTCCACCGGCGTCATCGGCGTGGAGCTGAACATCAAGGCCATCCAGGACAGCGTTCCCGCTCTGGCCTCCGCCCTGAGCATCGGCGGCTCCCAGTCCGCTGCGGAAGCCATCATGACCACCGACACCGTCATGAAGGAGATTGCGGTAGAGACCACCATCGGCGGCAAGATCGTCCGCCTGGGCGCCATCTGCAAAGGCGCCGGCATGATCTGCCCCAACATGGGCACCATGCTCTGCTTCATCACCTCTGACTGCGCCATCACCTCCGATATGCTCACCGCCGCCCTCCATGAAGTGGTGCCCCGCACCTTCAACCGAGTGACAGTGGATGGCGACACCTCCACCAATGACGCCTGCATGGTGCTCTGCAACGGCAGTGCCGGCAACCCCCTCATTGACTGGAAGGATGACAACTACAACATCTTCAAGGACGCCCTGATGTACGTCTGCACCTATATGGCTCGTGCCATCGCCGCCGATGGCGAAGGCGCCAGCCACCTGCTCACCTGCACGGTCAGCGGTTCCCGCAGCGAGGAAGCGGCAGAGCGTCTGGCCAAGGCAGTGGTCGGTTCCATGCTGGTCAAGGCCGCCATGTTCGGCGCAGATGCCAACTGGGGGCGTGTCCTGTGCGCCATGGGCTACTCCAGAGCCCCCTTCCGCCCCGATCGGGTGGACGCCTCCTTCTACTCCAGCGCTGGCAAGATTCAGGTCTGCAAGGACGGCTCCGCCGTGGAGTTTGACGAAGACCTGGCCAAGAAAATCTTGTCCGAGCATGAGGTGAGCATCATCATCAACGTCAACGAGGGCGACTACACCGCTACCTGCTGGGGCTGTGACCTGACCTATGACTATGTGCGCATCAACGGGGACTATCGTACCTGATCTTTCCCCTTCCATCTAAAAAATCTTTTCCGGAGAGCGAGTGTGACCCAGATTGTCCAATGATTACCTCACCCGCGCCCAAACCTTGATTGAGGCGCTTCCCTATATCCAAAAATACAACGGCAAGATTGTCGTCATCAAGTACGGCGGCAACGCCATGATCTCCCAAGAACTGCGTGAAGCGGTGATGAGCGACATCATTCTGCTCTCCTTAGTGGGCGTCCATGTGGTGGTTGTCCACGGGGGCGGCCCGGAAATCTCCGCCATGCTGAAGAAGATCGGCAAGGAATCCCAATTTGTGGACGGCCTGCGTTACACCGATGAGGAGACCATGGACGTGGTGCAGGACGTGCTGTGCGGCAAGGTGAACAAGAACTTGGTGGCCGCCCTGAACCGGATGGGCGGCAAGGCCATCGGTCTGTGCGGCCTGGACGGGGCACTGTTCGAGGCACGGGTGAAGAACCCCAAGTACGGCCTGGTGGGTGAGATCAGCAAAGTGAACCCGGGCATCATCTACAACTGCCTGGACAACGGCTATATCCCTGTGGTCTCCACCGTGGGCTACGGCGTAGACGCAGAGTGCTCCTACAACATCAACGCCGACACCGCCGCCGCCGAACTGGCCATCGCTTTGGGGTCGGAGAACCTCATCCTGCTCACCGACGTCCGCGGCCTGCTGCGGGATCCCAAGGATGAGAGCACCCTCATCCCCCTGCTGCCCATCGACGGCGTGCCCGCCCTGAAGCAGGACGGCACCATCTCCGGCGGCATGATCCCCAAAGTAGACTGCTGCGTTCGTGCCATCGAACAGGGCGTCCAGCGGACGTTCATCCTGGATGGACGCATCCCCCACTCCATCCTCATCGAAATGCTCACCAACCAGGGCATCGGCACCATGCTGCTGTAACCGAATCCACCTGACTGAGAAAAGCGAGGTATCCCATGACCTTTGAAGAATTAAAAGCGTTAGATCATCAGTACACTATGCAGACCTATGGCCGGTTTGACGTGGCATTAGACCACGGCAAGGGCGCAACCCTGTACGGTCTGGAGGGCGAAGTCTACACCGATTTCGCCAGCGGGATCGGGGTAGCCAGCCTGGGCTACGGCCACCCCGCCTGGGTGAAGGCGGTCAGCGAGCAGGCACAGAAGCTCCAGCACGCCTCTAACCTGTTCTACACCGAGCCTTACGCCAAGGTAGCCGAAAAGCTGTGCAAGCGCACCGGCATGGCCGCCGTGTTCTTCGCCAACGGCGGCGGCGAAGCCAACGAGGGCATCATCAAGCTGGCCAGAAAGTACAGCTTTGACAAGTACGGCATGGGGCGTTCCACCATCATCACCCTCCACAACTCCTTCCACGGCCGCACCATCACCACCTTGCAGGCCACCGGTCAGGACGTGTTCCACCAGTACTTCTTCCCCTTCACCGAGGGCTTCCGCTACGCCGAAGCCAACGACCTGGACTCCGTCAAGGCACAGGCAGACGACACCACCTGCGCCGTCATGCTGGAGCTGATCCAGGGCGAAGGCGGCGTGCTGCCCCTGGACAAGGACTTCATCCAGGCGCTGGCCGCTTGGTGCCAGGAAAACGACTACCTGCTGCTGGTGGACGAGGTGCAGACCGGCGTCGGCCGGACGGGCAGCCTGTTCTGCTTCCAGCAGTATGACATCCAGCCGGATGCGGTGACCTTCGCCAAGGGCATCGCCGGCGGCCTGCCCATGGCAGGGGTCATGTGCAGCGAAAAGTGCCGGAACGTCCTGGGTCCGGGCACCCACGCCACCACCTTCGGCGGCAACCCCATCGCCGCCGCCGGCGCCAATGTGGTGCTGGACGAGCTGGACGATGCCATGCTGGCGGAAGTGAACCAAAAGGGTGAGTATCTCAAGAGCGCCATCGCCGCTTTCGATTCCCCCTATGTGGACACCGTCCGTGGCATGGGGCTGATGATCGGCATCGTCCTGAAGGAGGGTGTGGATCGCTCTGCCCTGGTCAAAGCCTTGTACGACCACAACCTGCTGGTGCTCACCGCCGGCCCCAAGACTATCCGTCTGCTGCCACCGCTGGTCATCAGCCAGGAGGAGATGGACACCGGCCTGGCAGCGTTGAAGGACGTGCTGGTACCGTAATCCCTTTTCTGCCGACCGCAAGGGTCAGCTGCGAAAATGCAGCTGACCCTTTTTGTTTCGCCTGTAGCCATCTGATACAAACGAGCCAGAAAACGTATTTTTCCTATCCTTGGCCGTATTTTTCCCTTGCTTTTTCCCGCATTTAGGGTACAATAAAAGTTGAATCTTTTTTATTATGAGAAGCGAGGTACCCTTATGACAACCATTGATATTATCTCCGGCTTTTTGGGCGCTGGGAAGACCACGTTGATCAAAAAACTGCTGGCGGAATCCTTCTCCGGCCAGAAGATCGTTCTGATTGAAAATGAATTCGGTGAGATCGGCATTGACGGCGGCTTCCTCAAGGACGCCGGCATCCAGGTCACCGAGATGAACTCCGGCTGCATCTGCTGCTCCCTGGTGGGCGACTTCGGCCAGGCGCTGCGGAAGGTGCTGGAGCAGTACCACCCCGACCGGATCCTCATCGAGCCCTCCGGCGTTGGTAAGCTCTCTGACGTGGCCAAAGCGGTAGGCGATGTGGCCAAGGAATGTGAAATGCAGCTGGGCAGCGCAGTGACCGTGGTCAACGCCAAGAAGTGCAAGATGTATATGAAGAACTTCGGTGAGTTCTTCAACGACCAGATTGAGCACGCCGGCACCGTCATCCTCAGCCGCACCCAGGACATGAAGGAGGACAAGCTCCAAGAGGTCATCGCTCTGGTGAAGGAAAAGAACCCCCACGCTGTCATCGTCACCACCCCCTGGGACGACCTGACCGGCGACCAGATCTTGTCCGCCATGGCCGGCGGCACCTCTCTGGCAGAGGAGCTGATGGCACAGCTCCATGAGGAGCATGAACACGAGCACCACCATCACCACGAGGACGGCTGCTGCTGCCATGAGCATGACCATGAGCATCATCACGACCACGACCACTGCTGCCACGATCATGACCATGAGCATGAGCATGAACACGAACACCACTACGATGAGCACGGCGTATGCAGCTGCGGCCACCACCATCACGGCCACGATGCCGACGAGGTGTTCACCTCCTGGGGCATGGAGACTCCCAAGAAGTTCGCCGAAGCAGAGATCAAGACCGCTCTGGAAGCGTTGGACACCGGCGCCTATGGCGCTGTCCTCCGTGCCAAGGGCATCGTCCCCTGCACCGACGGCAGCTGGCTGCACTTTGACATGGTGCCCGGTGAGATCGAGCTCCGCCGCGGCTCTGCCGACTACACCGGCCGCCTGTGCGTCATCGGTTCCCAGCTGAAGGAAGGGGACATTCAGACCCTGTTCCAGCTGTAACATCGGTTTCCCTCTGCCGTCCCTTTCGGATGGCAGAGGATTTCTATAAGGAGGTAGCCCATATGGCTCAAAAACCCATTCCTGTCTATTTGATCTGCGGTTTTCTGGACGCAGGCAAGACCAATTTCATCGCCCCCATGCTCACCGGTGAGGAGTTCACCGAGGACGAGCGAACGTTGCTGGTGATCTGCGAGGAAGGCGAGGAAGAATATGACGAGGCCGCCCTGGGCAAGCACAACGTGCGTCCGATCTATCTGGACGGAAAAGAGGCGCTGACCCAGGAAAAACTGCTGTCCATCGAGAAAGAATACCACCCCACCCAGGTGGTGGTAGAGTACAACGGAATGTGGCAGCTGGGCGACCTAGTGCCTGCCCTGCCCAAGCACTGGACGCTCTATCAGATCGTCACTGTGGTGGATGCCACCACCTTTGACAGTTATGCCAAGAACATGGCAAGCCTGATGATGGAACAGCTGCGGGAGGCGGATTTGATCGTTTTCAACCGTTGCACCGATGAACTGGTAGAACAGCTGCGCCAGCGCAATCTGAAAATGCTCAACCGTCGGGCGGAGATGTATTTGGAATACAACGATGACCGGATGGAAAACTATGACAATGGTCTGTGCCCCTTCGACTTGGACGTGCCGGTGCTGGAGCTGAGCGACGACGACTATGGCTTCTGGTACACCGACTGCATGGACAACCCTCAGCGCTACGAGGGCATGACGGTGAAATTCCGCGGCATCGTGGCACAGTCCCCCAAGTTCCCTCGAAATATGTACGCAGTCGGCCGGTTCGCTATGGTCTGCTGCGCAGAAGACACCGCCTTCTTGGGGATGCTCTGCACCGGACCGGAACAGAAGCAGCTCAAGACCCGAGACTGGGTAGAGGTAACCGCTCAGGTGCGTATCAAAAACCTCAAGGTTCTAGGCGGTGAAGGCCCTGTCCTCTACACCACACAAGTCACCCCCTGCCAGGCTCCCAAGGATGACCTGATCTATTTCTAACGCTCTTTTGACACACATTGTGAATAAATTTACAAAATCTTTTCGTTAAAAAGTTGACAATCTTGTAAAATAAGATTAAAATAGAAGCAGGATAATTTGGCTAAAGGAGCAACACAACACACGATGAAAAAACGCAAGGTTTCCAATGCCGTCATCCGCCGCTTACCACGCTATTATCAGACCCTGGATCACCTGTATAAGGAAGGCCACGTTCGCATCTCCTCCTCTGCCCTGGGCAATTACATGGGCGTCACCGCTTCCCAGATTCGCCAGGACTTGAGTTGTTTTGGTGAGTTTGGCCAGCAGGGTTACGGTTATACTATCCCCGATCTGCGCAAGGAGATTTCCGAGATCCTGGGCATGACCAAAGGCTACCGCGCCGTCCTCTTGGGCGCCGGCAACCTGGGGCGCGCCCTGATCAAAAACTTCCCCTTCCACGACAGCGGCTTTGAATTGCTGACCGCCTTTGATACCGATCCGGACATTATCGGTACAGCGATCAATGGCATTCCAGTTCTTCCCCTTTCGGAACTGGACTCTTTTGTGGTTGAACACGAGATCAGCGTTGGCATCCTCACCGTCCCCATGCACGCCGCCCATGACCTGGCACAGCGTCTGGTCACTGCGGGCGTGAAGGGTATCTGGAATTTCACCAACACGGAAATTGATATTCAATCTCCGCATGTCGCAGTAGAGAGCATTCACTTTGCCGATTCTCTGCTCACCCTCAGCTATCTGATCTCCAACCCGACTCCGGATAAGTAACAGCATACAGAAACGTCCAACGGCGCTGATCCCGTTGGACGTTTCTCTTTTCCGCCTGCACCCTTTTGGCGCCGCAACATAGGATGAAATGAAGCCCGGTGCTTCCGGGCGGAACAAACGATTTTAGGAGGCTATGTTTATGTGTTGTAATAATGGTTGGGGCGGTAATTGCCTGTGGATCATCATCCACCGGTGCAAAACCATTGATATATCAACATTTTATCAACTGGTGTTAGCTGTTTTGTTGGCGAATCATATGCAATCAGCCCCCGGATTACTCCGAGGGCTTGTTTGCTTCGATATAAGCAGTGATAAACTTCTTGATCTCCGTGGTCGGCGTTGTCCCGTTGGCTTTGCAGGCAGCCTTGTAGGCTTCCAGCACATCGGGCTTCAAGTCCAGCGGGAAGCGGACATAGTTTTTCCTGTTATACTCTGCTTGACGTTTATACTTCGCTTCACTCATCGGTGTGCTTCCTTTCTCTATAGGCAAAGCTGCCCGAATCAGCCGAATAAAGGCAACGATAATTAAAGTGACCCCAGCATAACCTAAAATTCCCATGTCAATACCTCCTTGACAGTTCCGCTATTTTTGTTATACTGAAAGCGAAGGGGCGAGGCGGCAACCCCGCCCCCTGCTTTCGTTTTGCTTTGTGGTTAGATTAGGTATTTGTCAATCAGCAGAAGCAAAACCCCAACCAGAAGACTCAGAAGGAAATCAAACAAGGTTTGCGGCCAGTTGATTTTCGGCTGAGTCTTTTTCAGCTCTCGCTTTCCCGTTATCACCACCCCCTACCACAACGACACGTACGTGTCAATAGTTGGCGCTGAAATTCCGTATAAAAATCGCAGCTTTTTTACACAATGTAGAAGCGCCTGGGGCACTGCCCCAGGCGCTTTGTTTTGTCCAATTATACCTTCGCCC
>URAM01000009.1 GCA_900545815.1 uncultured Eubacteriales bacterium
TGGATTTCAGCGACAGCCCCGCGTTGCGCAGGTGGTGGTTGGACATCACCGTGTAATCGCGGGTTTTCTCAATGCGAAATACCGCCATGGTATCACCTCCTTTCGGCGGTTGGGAAAAGTGTTCGTTTTTGAGGAAAAGTTGGCCTCTATGCCGCTTGGATACCCCGGAGGGGAAAACCTATGGGAGGCGGCCTTTCGGCTGATTGTGCTAGGGGGAACAAGGGGGAACATGGGATTTTCGACTTCATTCGAGAGGAATTTAAAATAGTGGCATGGATACACTTGCGAATGGATTAAAGGTGGCAGAATTACAGGGACTCTTTAGCACGAAAAATGCCGTAGGAATGAAACCTACGGCGTAAAATTAATGGGCAGGAAATGGTATGTATTGATGTTAATGCACAACTCTGATATAATATTACGTATAATTTTGGAGAAAACATATAAATAACATTTTTGTCGATAATTTGATTAGGAGGTTCTTTGATGGATATTAATGAACAAATTGAACTTCAAATTGAAGAGGAAAAGAAAAGTGTAGATTATGATACTCGCGAATTTACTATTGAAATCGTCGTTGATAAATATTTAAAAAATCTTGAGCAAAATGATAATGAAATCTTTGTTCCTGATTATCAACGTGAGTTTACATGGGATGAGCAAAGACAGTCAAAGTTTATTGAATCCATTGTTTTAGGATTACCTGTTCCCCTCATTTTCCTTGCAGAAAACGACAAAGGACGCTTGGAAATCGTAGATGGTTCTCAACGAATTAGAACACTGGCGGCATTTCTCGCTGATGAGTTAATGCTTTGTGATTTGAAAAAACTGACCAACTTAAACGGATTTTGCTTTTCGCAATTATCGCTTGGTCGCCAGCGGAAAATCAAGAATTCTGCACTAAGGGCTATTGTTTTACGTGACAATACTACCGAAGAAATTAAAAACGATATTTTTGAGAGAATTAATCGCGGTAGTGATCCTTTATATTCTATGGAGAAGCGAAAAGGAATTTTCAAAGGGCCATTTAATGATTTCATCTACAAAGAATGTGCGATTAATGACGTGTTCAAACGTATGACGCCATTGGCTCCTTTAGTTGCAAATCGGCAGGAACATGAAGAGCTTATTTTAAGGTTCTTTGCATTATATGATGCATACCCGAACTTTTCTTTTACTGATAAAGTAGGAATCGCCACTTATTTGGATACATATCTGCAAGAAATGAACCAAAAGGCTACGCAAGATCCAAATCTATTGCAAACCAAACGGAATCTTTTTAATCAAATGATTACTTTTGTTTCAAAAGCGTTTGCTTATGGATTTGCAAAAGGTAATGTGCATCAGGTCTCAAGAGTATATTTTGAAGCCATTGCGGTGGGATCTGCATTAGCTTTAAAAGAAAATCCAGACCTGGACAAAAAACCTGAAGATACACAAGCGTGGTTGCAGACAGGTGAGTTAAGCCGTATTACTTCGTCCAAATATAAAACCCATAACAAGGCTCACATTCAAGAAAGAATTGAATATGTGAAGCGGGAATTATTAAAATGAATGATTTGAGTACACTGCTTAACTCTAGATACGATGAAATTAAAGAATTGATTCTTCGGCTGTACAAAGACGAAGAAGGGGCGATGGGTTATGCTCCTACCAATCCTACTTTAAAAGCAACACTTTTTCTCTTGTACTATAACTTGATGGAAAGCATTGTTTATTCGATGTTTGAGATGTTATTTGATGAAGTGGCAGTAAATTGTTCGGATTTTAATCAATTAGATCCTCAATTGCAAATACAATACAAAAAATACGACAACAACGGAACTATGGCGGAAAATGATTTGCTCAAATTGGATTTATCAAAATATTCTGGTAAAATAACTCTTTTTTCCGGAAATATAGACGCAAGAGCAATCCGGATCTTATTAAAAAATTGGGGATTTGCAGACGACTTTCATGCTACAGGTGAAGCAAAACTTCACGACATCCGAAATTTCCGCAACATTTTAGCACATGGTGAACGTGCATTTAAGGAAGTAGGAAAAGGTTATAGTCTTAATGATATGGAGAAATATGGCGAAGCTACATACAATTACTTGTTGCCGTTGGTCAGAATCGTAAATTCGTACTTTAGCGATAAAAAATACTTGGCCGCAAATCGTATCTGAAAATTTCATAATTGAATTTATAGGATAGACTAGCAAGTCTAATATTCTATGATTACACAAAAACTGCCGCAAGTCTTGCTCCTGCGGCAGTTTTACTAATGTCAATATTCCATTTCGTCGTCTAGACCCTCCGCCTTCAGCCAATCCTCAAAGGACTTCCTGGAGATGCGGATCATGTTGCCGATGCGGATCGTCTTGAACAATCCGGAGTTGGCGAGTTTATAGGCCGAAGCGCGGCCGATACCGAGAATGGCTGCGATGTCATTCTCGGTGTATGTTCTGCTTTGGGGCATCTCTTTTTCGTTGGTGCTCATAAAATGATCCTCCCTTGCTAATATGATTTTGAAATGGCCCCTGGAAGCCCTCTGTCACAAGGGGTTCCTGCTAATACCTTGCTAATACGACATTTGAAAAGCCGTTGTAAGGCAGCATATTTCAGGGGAATTTGTGCAAATTGACCTGCCTCCAGGCAGCACAATTTGCGAAGAAACAACACGGGAAGATATGATATGAACAATTTACGAAATGGTACGCCGTACTCCTAAGCGTGGGGCCGGAGGTTCAAATCCTCTCTGGGACGCCAGAAAGCACCGCTGCAAGCCTTTTTTCGGGGTTTGCAGCGTTTTTTGTTTCTCCTTCTCCCGATGATTCTGAAGCTGCTCCACATCTAAAGTATTTTCCCTGCCCCCAGTAGAACTGGGGCTGCTAAAGCGCCACAAAAACTGGCACCGCCGGAATTGCGGTGCCAGTCTGTTTAGATGATGGTTTTTTGAAAACCGATGTGATATAATTTGTATAAGTACTGAGCGTGACAAAATCGGATTTGTAGAGAACATACCGAAATAAGAAACCCCTATAAGTGGAGAACAAAAAATGACCATTCACATCGTCAAATGCATTATTTGCGCAATCGCCCTAGGTGTTTTGTGCGGTGTAATCGGATATCGGAACCATAGGAAGCCTGCTGTTAGCAGCAAAAAGCAAAATGATACACAGTATGTTGTTGGAGTTCCGTCCGCTTTGAAATATGTCTATATGGCAATGTTTATGCTGGGAATTGGTTTGTTTCTGATATTCCTCGTATTCAAGGTAAGTGGAAATGAGTCCGTCACGATGGGACACCTCTATTTTTCGCTTGTCTTTGCGGGAATCGGACTGCTTGTCATGATATGGGCCTCGAGATGGAGTATCCTTGTGAAGGAATCGAAAATGGAATTGCGCAGGATGTTTCATAAAAGAGCTGAATTATTCATACAGGATATCGGCAAAGTAGAAATCGGCAAAAAGGATGCTATGATCTTGTATGATAAAGTCGGGAGAAAGCTGATTACCATAGATGGGCTGTCAGAAAACTATGATCGTTTCGCACGGAGCTTGCAGTTAAATGGAAAAATAAAGTAAGACGACTAGGGGTTGATGGAGCTAACTGATATGATTCGAATGTTACAGAATATAGATATAAACAGTGTCGCCGACATATGGCTAAAGGCAAATCTGAACGCACATTATTTCATTTCTAAACACTACTGGGTAAGTAATTATGAATTAGTGAAAAAAATGTTGGCACAGGCGGAAGTCTATGTGTATGAAGATGATAAAATAATTCAAGGTTTTGTAGGACTAAATAATGAATACCTGGAAGGCATTTTCGTTGCTGATGAAATGCAGTCCTGCGGTATCGGTAAGCTTTTGCTGGATTATATCAAGAAGAAAAAGTCAAGATTACGGTTAAATGTCTACCAGAAGAATACCAGAGCAATCTCTTTTTACCAAAGAGAAGGGTTTATTATTCAATGCGAGGGATGGAATGCATCTACTGATGAAAATGAATACACAATGTCTTGGCAACAGAAATAGAGATTAGGCTCTGTGAAGGAGGGACACGAGATGAAGAAAATCAGCCTCATCGTTTTGCCCGTTTTAACAATACTGTTAGAAGCACTTCCGCTGGGAGCAGTTTGTATCTTTGCTCCCTCCCCGACAGAAAGAATAACCGAAACATTCTCTTACTTTAGCCTTATACCATTTGGCTATGCAAATTTTGCTCCGCTTATTACGGCCATACTTACTATTATCATCTTGTTGCTTTCGTTGATTTCACGGAAGAAAAATAATGTTCTCAATGCTGTATTTGTTTTCTCATTTATCGCCGCAATTGTTTCTCTTTTACCGTTGATGTATGGATTAAATTATTACACCCCCGTAGGAGCCTTTATCACAATAGCACTTGCAGCAGAATGTGTTTTGGTTAAGATACAACAGAAGTAAAGCGATCCCTTCCAGTTTATCAAACGGAATATGATTTTTGCATAGCAGTCATGCACTACGGTGGGTGGCTGCTCCTTTTTGCGAAAGGAAAGGAGCAACTGCGAATGAATTTAATTTTAGCCGAAAAGCCTCGGTTACTCCGTCTCCGGTCAAGGTGCTGGAGACAAACCAGCGCTGCGATGGTTGTCTGGACGGCAACGGATATGTTGTCAGCTGGTGTGCCAGTCATCTAATGGAACTGTCACAACCGGAAGTCCACGATGAAACTGGACCGGTTCCGTAAAAACAGGCAAGAACTAGCGAACCACTTTGGACTGGATATAATACAAATCAAAAACCGGAGTGGCGCCGCTTACGCAGCGCCACTCCGCATAAAATGCAATATTTCCCTCCACAAGGGCTTTTTTGTACTGTCCTTCCTTCTCTGGGGCAGTCTATAGCAAATGAGGGGCAGGTCATTTTTTAACGCTTCACAGTTTTGGTGTTGCTGAGCTGGCTGGTGCTGGTATCCTTGTAGGCACAGACTTTGTAGGAATAGGTCTTGCCGTGCTTGACTGCTTTATCCACGCAACTCAAGGTGCTGTTTTTGGTGATGGTCTTGACCTTTGTCCACTTGCCGCCATTCATCTTGCGATAGATCTCATACCCTTTGGCCTTGCTGTTCCGTGTCCAGGTCAGCTTGATGCCGGAACCTGCTTTAGCCGCCTTTTTCAGGGTCACGCCAGTGAGCCGCACGGTGCTGACCCCTTCTGAAGAGCCATCCCACTGGCCGGAATAGGGCTGGACGGTGTAGGTATAGCTCTTGCCATTTGCGCTCACCACTGTCTTATCTGTGTAGGCAGTCACGGTACTCGTCACGGTCTTGAGCATCGTTTCTTCTCCGCCGCTGTTGCCTCGGTAGATGCGATACCCTTCCGCACCGGTCACCTTGCTCCAGGTGAGCTTGATGCCGTTTTTCTCATTGGCCGCCGCTTCTCCAGCAGAGCTGAGGCGGAGGATGGTCTTGCGCTGGTTGGCCGGCGCCATATAGCTGCCGGAGATCGCTCGGATGGAATAGGTGTAAGTGACACCGGATTTCTTCTGCACCGCCGTATCCAGATAGGTGGTAGTCTTGCCTTTGGTGATCTTGGGCAGCTCCTTAAAGCTCCCGTTCCCCGTCTTGCGCCAGATGCGGTAGCCGGTGGCATTAGCAGCCTTTTTCCAGGTCAGGCGCACACCGCCCGCTTCATTGGTCAGGGTGACCTTTTCCGTATTGTTCAGGATGGGGGCTGTGGTGCAGCTGGACTGGGTGACTGCCAACGGGGTCTTGATGGCATCAGTGACGCTGGCACGCACAGCGGACACATCCAACGGGGAAACGGCATGGCTGCCGCTGGGGCGATAGGTGATCTGGTTCACGTCAATGCCCAGCGCAGCCGCCCAGGTCATGGCCGCCGTGTAGCGTCCCAGACTCCAGTTCAGATGCACCCCATCTCGGTTCACCTTATCCCCCACATAGCTGCTGCGCAGGTTCTGGATGGCAGTTCCGGTGGGGATATACACCGCAAAGCCGCCCACCGGAGCAACCACCTGTGCCACCGTATCGGTGATGGCCGTGTACATGGTCATCTGATCCTGATTATAATAGTCCTGATAGTTGGTCAAGAAGCTTTGATTCTTTTTCCACTGGCTGGGCTGGGCATAGGCCCAGGTGAGATTCCAGCCAAACTTCACCTTTTTATTGGAGCAGTCGCTCTTCAGCTTTTTCTGCAGGCTGCTGGTCAGGTTGAACCGCTCACAGGTCATGGTGACCTGACATCGAGCACCGTAATATTCCTCACTCTGTGCCGCAGTGATGGTGATGACCGCCTTACCGGTGCGCAGGAAGGTGACCCGACCACTCTCATCCACCGTCATCACCTTGGGGTTGGAGGAGGTATAGGTCAAGGCAGTCTGCGCCGATGCCTTCAAGGAGACACTGCTGGTATCTCCCCACTTGGGCACACCGCAAGTGATGGTCTGCTCACTCCGCTTTGCCGATGGCTCCACCGGTTCGGTCGGCTCGGTGGGTTCTACCGGTTCCGTGGCAGAGGTGGAGGCAGAGCTGTCTCCGGTTCCGGTATCGGCGGGTTCTGTGGACGTGTCCCCTTCCGATGGGGTGGGCGTTTCCTCTTGTGCTTCCATCGGTTCGGTGGATTCCTCCGCTGTGGGCTGAACAGGGTTGCTCAGCTGCTGTACCACCGCTTCTTCCATGGTAGCTGCGGTTGCTGCTGTGGCGGCGGTTTGCTCCGTCAGAGTCACGCTCTTGCCGATGTTCACACAGTCCCACCGCTTCACGGAGTAGTAGCTGCTGGGCACGCCAGACACACCGCTGGCCTGCTGAAGGGTGATGATGTCCCACGGCTCGTCCTTGACGCCGTATTGGATGCTCTTGCTGGTCTGCCTGCTCCAAACGCCATTGGTAGCAGCGCTGATCTTATAGTATGTATAGCCGTTTTCTTGGTTGTTCAGCCTGTTCCAGTGCTCGGCCAGACTGCTCTTTTCGTGGTACAGGTTGCCAATGACCAGGTCATATCCAGCACTTTTCCCCATTTGATACAGATACTGTAGGCTGTCCACACTGAAACTGTTGCCCACAGCCAGGATGCGCAGGGTCTTGTCCTGGCTGGCTGCCGAGATACTGGTGTTGACCGTCCGATCCGCCCCCAGTGCTGTCCCCGGCAGCAGAGAACACACCAGCGCCAAGGTCAGGAGGAGGGTTGTGATCTTCCGAAACCGTTTTTTCATATCAGCGTATCCTTTCCCCATGATTTCTTGTTATTATACCCATTTTTCCCTTCTGGCGCAAGCATTTCACAGAATTTTAACCTTGACAGGGCTGGTTGCCGCTGGTATACTATAAAGGCCGCTTTGACTGGGTTCCTAAGGTGAGGTATACCCTCCTAGAGGGACAGGCTGCCCCAACACCCACGAGAGCGAGCCCGTATTGAAGGAAAGAGGTGCAATCACAATGACCGCAATTATCGTGACCGGCGGCAAGCAGTATAAGGTAGCTGAGGGTGATACCCTGTTTATCGAAAAGCTGCCCGTAGAGGCCGGCGACTCCGTAACGTTTGACCAGGTTCTGGCCGTTATCGACGGCGAAACCGCTACCTTCGGCACTCCCGTTGTAGCAGGCGCTAAGGTCGAAGCCAGCGTTGTCAAGAACGGCAAGGGCAAGAAGATCCGGATCTTCAAGTATAAGCCCAAGAAGGGTTACCGTAAGCGTCAGGGCCATCGTCAGCCCTACACCAAGGTTACCATTGGTAAGATCGTTGTAGCTTAATGCTATGACCACTGTCGCATTTTCCATGGAAGGGGAACGGATTGTCTCGTTCGAGGTTCGCGGCCACAGCGGCTACGCCCAAGCGGGAGAGGACATCGTCTGCGCCGCTGTTTCCAGCGCCGTCAATCTGGTCAACGCCACGGTGAACGAAGTGCTGGGGCTGGCTGCCGCCGTGCGGATAGACCCGGACAACGCCTGGCTGTCCTTCCATTTGCCTGGGGGACTCTCTGTGACCGATGAGGCCACCTGTCAGAATCTGCTGGCAGGGCTGATGGTCTACTTCGCAGAGCTTCATCAGGCATACCCTGATTTTTTCCAAGTGGTGGATGATTCCCCGGAGGATAACGCCCCGGCGGAGGATTGACACCACCCCCTAACTTTACGATAATGGAGGTGTAACAACCTATGCTGATTTCCATCCAGTTTTTCGCACATAAGAAGGGCGTTGGCTCCACCCGTAACGGTCGAGATTCCGAATCCAAGCGCCTGGGCGTGAAGCGCGGCGACGGTCAGTTCGTTCTGGCCGGCAACATCCTGGTTCGTCAGCGCGGCACCAAGATCCATCCCGGCACCAATGTCGGCAAGGGCAAGGATGACACTCTGTTCGCTCTGAAGGACGGTACCGTTAAGTTTGAACGCTACGGCAAGGATCGCAAGAAGGTCTCCATCGTGGAGGTCGCTCAGTAATGACTGCTGCCAAAGCGCCCCAAATCTCAGATTTGGGGCGCTTTTCCCTTGTATCTCCTCCGATTTTTCCTATCGGAGCGTCTGTTGACACAGAAGCCGGGAGAAACAAACCGCAGCGGTTGAGCACCCTGATTCAGCGCCGACCCCATCACTGATAAAAGGAGGACACACTATGGCAGCTCCCTTTGTAGATACTGCCCGGATCACCGTCCGCGCCGGCAACGGCGGCAATGGGGCGGTGGCCTTCCACCGAGAAAAATATGTGGCCAACGGCGGCCCAGACGGCGGCGATGGCGGCCGAGGCGGCAGCATTGTGCTGGTCACCGATCGGAACCTATCCACCCTGATGGATTTCCGTTACAAACGCAAATATGTGGCCGAAAATGGCGCGGACGGCTCTGGCGCACGCCGCACCGGCAAGGACGGCAAGGATCTCATCATCCGGGTGCCAGATGGCACGGTCATCCGAGACGCTGAGACTCAGCAGATCATTCAGGATATGTCCGGCTGCGCGCGCTATGTGCTGGCACGGGGCGGCCGAGGCGGCTGGGGCAACCAGCATTTCGCCACCCCCACCCGTCAGGCGCCTCGTTTCGCCAAGGCTGGCCTGCCTGGCCAGAGTCGGGAGGTGGTGCTGGAGCTGAAGCTGCTGGCCGATGTGGGGCTGGTGGGCTTCCCCAACGTGGGCAAGAGTACCCTGCTGAGCGTGGTCAGCAAGGCTCATCCCAAGATCGCCAACTATCACTTCACCACCCTCATGCCCAACCTGGGCGTGGTCTATGTGGATGAAGGGGTCAGCTTCGTCATGGCAGACATCCCTGGCATCATCGAGGGCGCCAGCGAAGGAGCTGGCCTGGGTCACGACTTTTTGCGGCACATCGACCGGTGCCGTCTGCTGGTGCATCTGGTGGATGCCTCTGGCAGCGAAGGGCGGGATCCGGTGGAGGATTTTGAGGCCATCTGCGCCGAGCTGAAGGAGTATTCTCCGGAACTGGCCTCCCGTCCTATGATCGTCTGCGGCAACAAGACCGACCTGCTCTTTGACCAGGAGGGCGCAGACGCCCTGAAGGAGCATGTGGAGGGGCTGGGTCTCCCCTATTTCCCCCTATCCGCCGCCACCCACCAGGGGGTGAAACCCCTCATTCAGGCCATCGCCGCCAAGCTGGCGGAGCTGCCGCCGGTGAAGGTGTATGAGGCAGACTATGTGCCGCCCTTGCCCACAGTGGATACCTCCGCCGAAGTCACCATCGAGGTGGAGGATCATTACTGGTTCGTAGAAGCTCCTTGGCTGGAGCATCTGCTGGCCTGCACCAACCTGAACGATTTCGAGTCTCGGAACTGGCTGGATAAGCAGCTGCGGGAGTCCGGTCTCTTTGACAAGATGGAGGCCATGGGCGTTCAGGATGGCGACACCGTTATCATGTATGACTTGGAGTTTGAATATCAGCGATGAGTCGACAAGAAGAACGTGCCGCTCTGCTGGTCATCGACCTGGAGCGTGGCTTTATTGATGAAAGCTCCCCCCTGTGCATCCGTGATGCGGCAGCTACCCTGCCTGCCTGCGGACAGGCCATCACCTACGCACGGGAGGAGGGCGTGCCGGTGTTTTTCATCCACCGCGCTTATCGTGCCGATGGCAGCGATGTGGAGGCCTGCCGCTACTCCGGCTGGCAGGCTGGCGGGAAGCCCCTGACGCCCGGCAGCACCGGCTCCGGCTCGGTGGAGACGCCGCCGGAGGTCACTCCCCAGGAAGGGGACTATGTAGTGCAAAAGCCTCGGTTTTCTGCCTTTTTCCACACAGAGCTGGATCTCATCCTCCGCCGCCTGGGGGTGCGCACCCTCTACCTCATCGGCACCACTACCCCCAACTGCATCCGCACCACCTGTTATGACGGGTTGTCCTTGGATTATAATGTAGGCATTCTCACCGACTGCTGCTCCTCTAACAGGGAAGATATTCAGCAGGCCAACCTGGTGGACATGGCCAACATCGGCGCCACTCTGATGACCTGCGCCCAGTTCTGCGATGGCAAGCAGGCCACCGATTGGACGGGGCTGGTGCAGGCGGAGTTGTTGTAAGAAGATACAAAAATGCGGCAGGCACTGCATCGTTATGCAGCGCCTGCCAAAAGAAAACATCCGGATTGAGTTGACTCAATTCCGGATGTTTTCTCTCTATTTACGCAGAGACACCACTTGTTTTTCGCTCCAGTGTTCCCCGACAGCGATCAAGGGGATGGCAGTCAAAATCATGACGAAGCCTGCCAAGTCGAAGGAAGTGAATAGTACATGGAGCAGCAAAGTGGAAATCATAACCGAGGTGACTGGTTCTGCTGCGGACAGGATGCTGCCGGCCAGACCGCCGACGATGCTGACACCGGCCTGGTAGAAGCAGAAGGAACAGATGGTGCCCAGAAAAATAACCCCGGCCAGCATGATAAACAGATGGGCGTTGACCGTGACGGCCACCGTCCACGGCCGACAGAGGAGTGCCAAGACAATGCCGCCCAGAATCATGCCCCAGCCCACAATGGGTAGGAGGGAATACTCCTGGATGAGTTTTTGCGGCGTAATGGTGTAAAAGGCGAAGGCCACGGCAGAGAGCAATCCCCAAATGAGCGCCAGAGGGGCGATATGCAGGGCGCCCAATTTGAACTGTGTGGCACAGCTGAACGCACCCAAGGCCACCAACAGCACCGCTGCCAGCTCATACCCCCTGGGCGCACGCCGCTCCTTCACAACGGTGTAGACCAGGATCATCACCGGTGCCATGTAAGAGAGCACCGTGGCGAAGGCGGCGTTAGAGTACTGGATGGAAGTATAGTAGCCATACTGGCAGAGGGCGGAGCCAATGAGGCCAAAGGCGATAAGGGGCGGGTAATTCTTTTTGTCCTTCCACACCGCCATGGGGTGCTTTCCGGACAGGGCAGAAAAGAGCACCAGGAGGGTCCCCGCCAGCAACAGGCGGATGGGGACGACCCAATCAGATGTAATCCTGTTTTGTTCAAACAGGGTCTGGCCACAGGCACCGCCGATGGCCCAGCAGATGCCGCCTAGGATGGTGATGCAATAGCCTAAGGCCATGCGATGATGTTGTTTCATGGGCTGTTCTTCTCTTTCTCTTCAAGATTGCAGCCTCATTATACTCCCCTTCCCGCCCTTTGTCTGTGGGCGTTCTCACTCATTTTCCATTGGAATAGACCAGGGTCTTTTGTGGAGAAAGATGAGCGAAAAAAAGTGTGCAGCCTAACACGCTGTGGGTTCGCCCTTCGTTATTTTCGATCTTAATTCCGTTTACACTTCCATGATGACCGGCAGGATCATGGGACTGCGCTTGGTCTTTTTATACAGGAAGCTGGAGATCTCCCCTTTGACTGCGCCCTTGATGGCTGCCCAATCGGTGATGTGCCGCGCCTCACAGTCGTTCATGACATCGGTGGCCAGCTCCTTCAGTGCGTCCATCAGCTCCTCTGACTCCTTCACATAGACGAAGCCGCGGGTCACGATGTCTGGGCCGGTAACCAGGCTGCTGTCCGTGCTGGACAGGGTGAGCACCACCACAATGACGCCATCTTCCGCCAGCCGCTTCCGGTCTCGGAGCACCACGCTGCCCACATCGCCTACACCGTAGCCATCCACCAGCACTCGGCCGGAGGGGACACTGCCGGCCAGCTTGATGCGGTCACGGGTGACTTCCACCACTCGGCCGGTCTCGCTGATGACGATGTTCTTCGGGTTCATCCCCATCCGCTGTGCCAGCTGAGCGTGTACCTTCAGGTGGCGCTGTTCGCCGTGGACGGGCATGAAGAACTTGGGCTTCACCAGAGCGTGCATAATCATCAGCTCCTGCTGACAGGCGTGGCCGGAGACATGGAGCGCACCCAGTCGCTCGTTGACCACTTCTGCGCCCTTCCGGTACAGCTCGTTGATGACCGTGCCGATGGCATGCTCGTTGCCAGGGATAGCGGAAGCGGAGAGGATAACGCGGTCACCAGGCTGGATTTCGATCTGTCGATGGGTGGAGAAGGCAATCCGGGTGAGGGCGGACATGGTCTCGCCCTGGCTGCCAGTGGTGACGATACAGACTTTATTGCTGGGCAGGCTTTTGATCTGGTTCAAGTCTGCCAGGGTGCCTTCTGGCACCTTCATGTAACCCAACTTGGTGGATACCTTTAAGGCGTTTTCCATACTGCGGCCGCACACAGCCACCTTCCGTCCATACCGTGCCGCCACATTCACCACCTGCTGGATGCGATCTACGTTGGAGGAGAAGGTGGTGACGATGATGCGCTGATCACAGCCATTAAAGAGGGCATCGAAGCTGTCCCCCACGCTGCGCTCACTTTTAGTAAAACCGGAGCGCTCCACGTTGGTGGAGTCACAGAGCAGCAGCAGAACGCCTTCCTTCCCCAACTGTCCCAGCCGTGCCAGGTCGGCCATGCCGCCGGAGATGGGAGTGGGGTCGATCTTAAAGTCGCCGGTGTGGACACAGACCCCCACAGGGGTGTGGATGGCGAAGGCCACAGCGTCAGCGATGGAATGGTTGATGTGGATGAATTCCACGGTGAAGGCGCCCGCCTTGATCTTATCGCCGGCGGCACAGGTGTGAATCTTGGTCTGCTTTAAAAGACCATGCTCCTCCAGCTTCAGCTCCACCAGACCGGCGGTCATGCGGGTGGCGTAAATGGGCGCTTGGATGTCCCGAAGGACATAGGGCAGCGCGCCGATATGATCCTCGTGGCCGTGGGTGAGAAAAATTCCTCGGATTTTCTCCCGATTCTTCATCAGGTAGCTGATGTCCGGAATGACCACGTCGATGCCATACATATCGTCGTCCGGGAAGCCCATGCCGCAGTCCACTACGATCAGGTCGTTGCCGTACTCGAACACGGTCATATTTTTCCCGATCTCGTCCAAACCGCCTAGGGCGATAATCTTCAGTTTTTCTGCCATATCAGTTTCTTTCACTCCTTTGCGTTGTTCCGTACTGGATGTAACGGGAGGAGACACTGCGGAACCGGAGTCTTTGGTCTGCGGCAGGCAAGCCCTGCTCCTCTTGCCTGGGGCACAGCCCCCTTCCGGTGTCCCAACTGACGGCCACAGCCTTCCGGATGTGGCCGCCAGCGGCGTTCCTCCTCTGGTCTATCGGTTGTTTGTTTTGTCTGGACACCACCCATGTCCGAGACATTTGTAAAAGTATTATATCACATTTGAGTTCCAGAGTATACCAGACAATTTCATAAGGCGTCCCATTTTCCCGCTTCATTTGTGATGAAATCGCACAATTCCAGCGCAGTTTCCGCCCGTGCGCCCTCGGTGACCACCCGCAGTGCCTCTCGGTCATTGGCCGGAGCGATCCACACGGAGCCGTCCTCCAGATCCAGCCGCATCCCCTGTTTCATCCGCTGGGCATCAGGATACTGCCGAGAGAGGGCGCCCATGACGGCGCTGCGGCTGGTGCGCAGCGGCACCACCCTGCGCCGCACCTGGCAGCCTGGGAGCCGCTGAAACAGCTGGGATAAGGTCTCACCAGTGCGCTGGACATAGCGCACGATCTGACAGGCGGCAAACAGGCCATCCCTCAGGCTGCGCTGGCAGCCGGTGGGCACGCCGGACTCCATCCGCTGCACCGTCCCGCCCCGATCACGGGCCAGCCGCTCGATGGCTGCCGGCGCTTCCGGCGGCAAGTACAGGCTGCGCTGGCCGCTGTCCAGCAGCGCTGCGCAGGTCAGCAGCAGCACTTCTTCTCTGGAACGGCGTTCGCCGTCCTCCGTCCAAATGAGCAGCTCCCGTCCCCCAGACGCCAAGGCCATGGCAGGCACGCCCACCACGTCCCGCTCCGCCAGCTGACAGCCCAGCCAGCGCAGACCCTGTTTCAAGAGGGTCTGTCCCGGCTCCACTGCCAGAATACATGGGTAGCTGCCCGCCGCACCGGCGCTGTGGACGGCGGCAGCCAGGTAGCTCTCCATGACGCTGGCCAGTTGACTCTCGCCCCCCATCTCCGCAGCAGGCGGACGGCGGAAGTTCCGGCGGAGGAGATCGTTCTCCAGCTTCCGCTGGGCTTCCCGCTCTAAGGGCTGACCGCCTGCGGTGATCGGGTACAGGGTCAGCTGTTCCCCCTGCTGCTCTAAGAACAGGCCACCGGACAGACCGTAGTAATCACACAGCCAGTTGGCTGCCGCCGGAGTTGCCCCATCGTGGCGGATGACCCAGCCGCCGGCGGCGGTGACCCCAGCCGCAGCGGCCAGCGCCAGCGCTTCTGCCCCTGCGCCGCCGCAGTGTCCCAAGGCCACCTGTCCCATACTGGCCAGAGCGCTGCCCAAATCCATGACCTGTTCTGTGTCCACGTCTCCGCCAATAACCCCGTGTATATTGCCATAGTTGTCAAAGTGCAGACTGCCAGGGCCTGGGCCGTGTACCTGGGTGCTGGTGACTCGGCTGCCCGCTTGGATGTGCAGACCAGGCCAGAGGCGCACCTGAGGCCGAAGGGTGGCGTGGTCGCCCAGCCAGGTGTCTGCGCCCACCACGGAGCCAGGGTACAGGAAGCCCCCCTCCCCGATTTTGGCGTGGGAACACAAGATCGCCCCCTCCACCTGGCTCTCCGCCCCTACAGACGCACCCATGACCACCGTGCGCCGCAGACGGCAGCCCCGTCCCACCGTGGAGCCAGGCTCCAGGACAGTGTGGGGGCCGATGCTGCTCCAGGGCGCAAGGGTCACATCGGAGCCGATCCAGCAGGGCGCCAGCACCTCCACGGAGTCGGGAACCGGTTCCGCACTCCACACCCCTGTGGATTGCTGGGGCAGGGTCATGTCCAGCTTCACTCGGCCTTCCAATGCATCCTCCACCGTCTGGAGGTAACTGCCGCACTCCCCCATATCCCGCCAATATCCGGCGGGAACCTGGCCGTAGAGGGCACGTTTCTGCCGCAGCAGTTCCGGAAATAGGTTCTTGCTGAAGTCGAAGGGTTCCCCTTCCGGCACCAGGTCTAGGACGGAGGGGGAGAGCAGGTAAATGCCGGTGTTCACCTGGTCGGTGAACACCTGACCCCAGCCCGGTTTTTCCACAAAGGCCAGCACACGTCCCTCCTGGTCGGTGCGCACCAGGCCGTATTCCAGCGGCTCCGCCACCCGATGGAGGAGGAGGGTCGCCTCTGCCTGGCGCTGGCGGTGGAGGCGATAGCAGTCGGTCAAATCGAAGTCGGAGACGCAGTCGCCGCTAATGACCAAAAAATCCTCCTGCCCCAAAAAGTCCCGACAAGCTCTCACCCCGCCTGCGGTGCCCAAAGGGGTGTCCTCGTAGAAGTAGTGCAGGCGCATCCCCCAGGCGCTGCCGTCTCCGAAGTAGCCGGTGATGGCCTCCGGGTGGTAGTGGAGGGTCACAGCCGCCTCGGTGACCTGGTGGCGGCGCAGCAGCAATAAGATATGCTCCAGCACCGGTCTGCCCAGCAGGGAGACCATAGGTTTGGGCAGTTCTGTCGTCAAGGGCTGGAGCCGCGTACCGGCTCCGCCTGCTAAAATGACCGCTTTCATCGCAAAAGGCCATCCTTTCCCCAAAATCATTCGGTGCGGACGGCCACAAAACAAAGAGCCGTCCACCAGAGTTTCCTCTAGTATGGACGGCCTGATTTGGCTTTATTCTGATGCTTTGCCACCGTTGCAGCCGCAATCGACAGGCATGGTGTCATCCTCCCGAATCCAATCTTCTACATGTACCACGCTGTAGGCGGTCTTGCTGCTGCGGATGATGACCCGCTCAATGCCGGCGTTGATGATGAGGCGACGGCACATGGAGCAGGAGGTGGTGTCCCCCAGCAGCTGGCCGGTCTTGGCGTCTCGACCGGAGAGATAGAGGGTCGCACCTAAGGTGTCGCTGCGGGCAGCGGAGATGATGGCGTTGGCTTCGGCGTGGACGCTGCGGCACAGCTCGTAGCGCTGTCCGCTGGGCACCTGCAATTCCTCTCTGGTGCAGCGGCCTAAGTCCACACAGTTCTTCCGCCCTCTGGGGGCGCCATTGTAGCCGGTGGAAACGATCTCGTCATTACGGACGATGATGGCTCCGTAGTGTCTGCGCAGGCAGGTGGAACGCTCCAGCACTGCGTCAGCAATATTCAGATAGTAATTGACCTTATCCACTCGTTTCGGTTCCATTCCGGCCCCCGCCTTTCGTTGGTTTTTTCCATATTATACGGAGTTTTTCCCCTGGTGACAAGAGAAAAAACCACCGATTTTTCACCATCAGTGGTTTTTCCTGTCGTGCTTATTTCAGAACGGCCTGACAGACGGTCTGTCCGGCGTCCAGATTGTTGGTGAACACGCCCAGAGGACGTTCCTTCATGCCAGCCTCCGCCAGCTTCTGTTCCAGGGCGTTCAGGTCGCTGTTGCCAGCGTCGGTGAGCCAGACGCGGCTGAGCTTGCTCAGGTTGTCCAGGGTCTGCCCACTCTTGGCATCGCTGCCGGTCTGAATGGTGTCCGCCGTGGTGACCACGGAGAGCTTTGCACCTCCCTGCTCTGCCGCCTGGGCAGCCTGGTCGTAGAAGTCGCCGATGATCTGGGCGAACTTGGCTGTATCGTAATTTTCATCCTTCTTGATGGTGTCGATCTTACCCTCGGTGGGGAAGCCGGCGTTGTAGAGCAGGATCTCGTCAAAGCCCATCTGGGACAGCTCGCCTACGATCCCCACCAGGTAGTCCCGCACCTTCTCATAGCTGGGGTTGCCCCAGCCATAGTTGTTGTTGGGTCCCATCCAGTTGAAGCCGTACTCGGTCATAAAGGCCAGCTCCTTCTGGCCGCCCATGGCACGGTCTTCAAAGCAGTCTACATAGGCGATGGTGTAGATATTCTGAGCCTTCAGCTGCTGCACGAGCTGTGCCGCCTGGTCTACCTGCTGACCGGTGGCAGTGTCCACCTTCTTGACGGCGGAACGCCCCAGCTGCTTGGCAAGATCCTGATCGGACACATAGCGCAGAGTACCATCGGCCGCCTTCATCTCCAGCAGTACCGCGTCCGCCTTCTTGCCCTCCAGAAGGGTCTTGGCATCCCCTTGGAGCAGCTCGCTCTGATCCAGCTGGACTGCCTTCACACTGTCTCCGGTGATGGGCACAGTGGAATCCGGTTCCTTGGTCTGATCGTCCGGCTTCGGCTCCGTGACTACCTGACTGACGTCTGGTGCGGCAGAGGAGGCCGCCCCATCGCTGCTGTCCGGCTCACTGGAGTCCGACGTCTGCTGTGCCCAGGGAAGCACCAGCTTTCCGCCCTCGTCCGTATAGACCATATACCGTTGCAGACCCACGATGGCCAGCACCAAGCTCAATACAACCACCGCCAAAACGATGACGATCACTTTTACGATTGGGGATGGCCCGCCGCCGCCATAATAGGTGTGGTAGCCATACCGATCTCTTCTTCTCATTCTCATTGTTCACACGCCTTTTTCCAGGGCGCTGCCGCCCGCTGGTTATCCCGGCCGCTTCAGTGCTTTTTCCAGCACCGCCAGTCCGGTCTGGATCTGCTCGATCTCCTCCGGACTCATGCGGCCGATCAGATCCGGGAATTTGCGCAGCACAGAGGATTCAATCTCCTCCCGCACGTCCTCATAGTGGGGCGTCAACGCCACATAGACCACCCGACGATCCTTTTCCGAACGGATGCGCTGGATCAATTCCATCTGCTCCAGACGATCCAGCACACCAGAGATGGTGCTGTTGGCACTGCCGGTGGCCTTGGCCAGCTCGCTGATGGGCATGGGGCCTTCTGCGCTGAGGAGGGATAGGACTAAGGTCTGGGGGAAGGTCAGGGTCACCGTTCCGAACTGACCGCGATATTCCTCAGAAATGCTGCGGTAGAGGCGTAAATATCCGTGTAAAATTTGCTTGGCTGTCTGCATTGTTTTGCCGCTCTCCTTCCTTGGTATGGAGTCTAGGATATTTTAGTCCTAATAAGGCCAGGATAATCAAGAAGAAAGCGCTCTGTCAATACAACGTCTTCGGAATTCACGGATAATTTACATTGCCTTCACGATTTGTTTTGATTTTGTCCGAAGTATTCCAACTCTGTTTTTTATTGTCCCAATCTTTTCGGCAAAAGTCAAGGGGGAATTTGTCTCCCCCGACCTGCCCGTTTCACTCGTCCAAATACCCGGTCGTCCGGTACTGCAACGCCTCCGCCAAATGGTTGGGGGCGATGTCCGCCGCCCCAGCCAGGTCGGCGATGGTGCGCGCCAGGCGCAGGATGCGGTCATAGCTTCGGGCGGTCAGCTCCATCTTGTCATAAGCCTGCCGCATAAGCGCCGTCCCTGCTTCGTCCAGGACGCAGTAGGTGCGCAGCTCCTCCTGCCCCATCTGGGCATTGCACACCAGGCCGGAGGCGGCATAGCGCTGGTTCTGGATGGCACGAGCCTTGTTCACCCGCTCCCGAATGGCGGCGGAGGGTTCGCCGGGCTTCCGGCGGGTCAACTCCTCAAAGTCCAGGGCGGCCACTTCCACCTTCATGTCGATGCGATCCAACAGCGGGCCGGAGATGCGGCTGCGGTAGCGCTGCACCTGCTTGATGCCGCACTGACAGCGTCCGCCGGGGTGGCCGTACCAGCCGCATTTACAGGGGTTCATGGCGCAGACCAGCATGAACCGGCTGGGGAAGGTCATGGTGCCGGAGACACGGGAAATCTGCACCTGGCCGTCCTCCAAGGGCTGGCGCAAAACTTCCAAGGTACTCTTTTGGAACTCCGGCAGCTCATCCAAAAAGAGCACCCCGTGGTGTGCCAGCGAAATCTCACCCGGTCGTGGGAAGCTGCCCCCTCCGGCCAGGGCACGGGCAGATATGGTGTGATGGGGCGCCCGGAAGGGGCGGCGGGTGACCAAAGGGTGAGCGCTGTCCGTAAGGCCGCAGACCGACCACAGCTCGGTGGCCTCCAACGCCTCCTGTCGGGTCAGGTCGGGCAGGATAGACGGCAGGCGCTTGGCCAGCATACTCTTACCCGCACCAGGCGGGCCTACCATGAGCACATGATGGCCGCCAGCGGCGGCGATCTCCAGGGCGCGTTTGGCCTGCTCCTGCCCCTTTACATCAGCAAAATCCGGCAGGTCGTCTGCGGTCATGTCCCACTGAGCCGGTTCTGCCGGCTGGAGCTCCTGCCGACCGTTCAGGTGGCTGACCAGTTGATTGAGGTTTTTCACCGGATAGATCTGCAATCCGTCTGCAAACGCAGCCTCCGCTGCGTTCTCCGCCGGAACAAACAGTCCCTCCATGCCAGCCCGCTGGGCGGCCAGCGCCATGGGCAGTATCCCCCGCACGGGGCGCAGCTCGCCGGACAGAGCCACCTCGCCTACAAAGCCCCATCGAGACAGATCGCCAAAGATCTGGCCGCTGCCTTGGAGCAGTCCCACCAGCATGGGCAGGTCGTAGACCGTCCCCTCTTTGCGCCGGTCGGCAGGCGCCAAGTTGACGGTGATGCGAGCCAGCGGGAAGGTGTATCCGGCGTTTTTCGTTGCCGAGCGCACCCGATTCCGTGCTTCCTTCACCGCCGTATCCGGCAGCCCCACCACGTCAAAGGTGGGCAGGCCATCGGACAGGTCACATTCCACTTTTACCTCATAGCCTGCTACGCCGGTCAGCCCCAGCGAACGCACTACGGACACCACAGCAATCCCCTCCTTTTCTCTTTCCTACGCTTTTTGTCTTCCTCATTTTACTGTTTTCCCCTTTTAAATGCAATACACCTCCGTAAAAACTGCAAAATTTTCCGTGCCCTTTTGCGCCAGCTCTCCCTGCCGCTTTCCACGCTCCGTCCGCTCTGTACTCCAGTCTGCTTCCGCATAGGGGGAATCCAACGGTTTGTCAAGGTTTCCAGGTCAAACCCACTTCCGCCCCAGGTTGTTCCCGCTGTGGGAGATTTCCCCCTTCTCTCTGTCAAATTCCGGTTGGGTCGAAGATTCTCCGTGGAAATGTCCTACTTTCTTGGAGGCGGCCAATTCTTTTTTGTAGACTTTTCTCCTTTCCCCTCAAAAAATGCAGGGAGAGCTTGCAAACAGAACTTGACATTGCAAAAGGAACAGCTCATCTTATGTCAACGCACCGCCACTTAAATCAACACATTTGCCAAACAGTTTGTCAAAAGAAATTGGTATTTATTCTTTACGAAACCTCTTTTTTCTCATAGATTTTTTATATCTTTCTCAAGTTTTTTCCTATTTTCACATTCAAACCTTTTTTGAAAGAAGTGCATTTTCTGTATTTACAAACGGTCAAACTACTGGTATGATAATGATGCTTCAAACATCTACCCCTTCGTCCTGACGATATTAATTTTATGAGGAATAATACTAAGGAGGTTACTATAATGGTAGTTCGAAAGAAGAAATCTATGGACGCCAATAACGCCGCTGCGTGGGTCTCCTACGCATTTACTGAAGTGGCCGGCATCTATCCGATTACTCCTTCCAGCCCCATGGCTGACTATGTGGATCAGTGGTCTGCCCAGGGTCAGAAGAACATCTTTGGCAATCCTGTCAAGGTCATCGAAATGCAGTCCGAGGCTGGCGCTTCCGGCACCGTCCACGGTTCCCTGTCCGCTGGTGCCCTGACCACCACCTACACGGCTTCTCAGGGTCTGCTGCTGATGATCCCCAATATGTATAAAATTGCAGGCGAGCTGCTCCCCGGCGTCTTCCACGTCGCTGCTCGTGCCCTGACCACCCATGCCCTGAACATCTTCGGCGACCACGAAGACGTTATGGCCTGCCGTCAGACCGGCTTTGCTATGCTGGCTGAATCCAACCCCCAGGAAGTCATGGATCTGGCTCCTGTGGCTCATCTGGCTGCCATCGAAGGCCGCGTCCCCTTCCTGAACTTCTTTGACGGCTTCCGTACCTCTCACGAGATTCAGAAGCTGTCCGTTTGGGACTATGCTGACCTGGCCGACATGGTGGATATGGATGCTGTGGCCGCTTTCCGTGCCCGCTCCCTGAACCCCAACCATGGCACCACCAAGGGCTGCCACGAGAACGACGACACCTTCTTCCAGCATCGTGAAGCCTGCAACAAGTATTACGATGCAGTGCCCGAGATCGTTGAAAAGTATATGGGCAAGATCAACGAGAAGCTGGGTACTGACTACAAGCTGTTCAACTACTACGGCGCTCCCGATGCAGACCGCATCATCATCGCCATGGGCTCCATCACTGACGTGGCAAGCGAAGTGGTAGACTACCTGAACGCACACGGCGAAAAGGTCGGCCTGATCTTGGTTCGTCTGTATCGTCCCTTCGCAGCAGACCGTCTGCTGTCCGCAATCCCCGATACCGTCAAGAAGATTGCCGTCCTGGATCGTACCAAGGAACCCGGCGCTCTGGGCGAACCCCTGTATCTGGACGTGGTCACCGCTCTGGCAAAGGCTGGCCGCACTGACATCACCGTCTGCGGCGGTCGTTATGGTCTGGGCTCCAAGGATACTCCTCCTTCCTCCGCATTTGCTGTGTTTGAAGAACTGGCTAAGGATCAGCCCAAGGAACACTTCACCATCGGCATCACCGATGACCTGACCTATCTGTCTCTGGAGGAGAAGCCCTCTCCCAGCACTTCTGCTCCCGGCACCATCGAGGCTAAGTTCTGGGGTCTGGGCGGCGACGGCACCGTTGGCGCCAACAAGAACTCCATCAAGATCATCGGCGACCACACCGACAAGTACGTTCAGGCATACTTCCAGTATGACTCCAAGAAGACCGGCGGCGTCACCATCAGCCACCTGCGCTTCGGCGACAGCCCCATCCGCAGCCCCTACTATATCCATCAGGCAGACTTCGTGGCTTGCCACACCCCCGCTTATATCACCAAGGGCTTCAAGATCGTCAACGACGTCCGTGACGGCGGCACCTTCCTGATCAACTGCCAGTGGACTCCGGAAGAACTGGAACACCACCTGTCCGCAGATTCCAAGAAGTATATCCACGATCATAAGATCAATCTGTATACCATCAACGCCATCGACCTGGCCAAGAAGGTGGGCATGGGCAAGCGCACCAACACCATCCTCCAGTCCGCTTTCTTCGCACTGGCCAAGGTGCTGCCTCCCGAAGATGCCATCCAGTATATGAAGGACGCCGCAGAACACTCCTACCTGAAGAAGGGTCAGGATGTGGTTGATAAGAACTGGAACGCCATCGACGTGGGCGCTACCGCTTTTGTCAAGATTGATGTACCCGAAAGCTGGGCAAATCCCGCTCCCGATGCTCCTGAATCCGAACTGACCGGCCGTCCCGCTTCCGTCAAGATTGCGGAAACCCTGCTCAAGCCCATCGACAAGATGGACGGCTACAGCCTGCCTGTCTCCGCCTTTGAAGACGTGGCCGACGGCACCTTCCCCGATGGCGTCTCCGCCTTTGAAAAGCGCGGCGTTGCCACCAGCGTTGCCTGCTGGAACCCCGAAAAGTGTATCCAGTGCAACCAGTGCTCCTTCGTCTGTCCTCATGCTACCCTGCGTGTATACGCTCTGGACGAAGCAGAACAGGCTGCCGCTCCTGAAAACACCAAGATGGCTGATTTCAAGGTCGGCGCCGGCAAGGACAAGTACAAGTTTGCTATCTCCGTCTCTCCCCTGGACTGCATGGGCTGCGGCGCCTGCGCCAACATCTGCCCCACCAAGTCCATCACCATGGAAGATCTGGATTCTCAGCTGGATCAGCAGCCCGTCTTCGATTACTGCGTAGACAAAGTCTCCGTCAAGGACGAGCTGGTTGACCAGACCGTCAAGGGCAGCCAGTTCCGTGAACCCCTGCTGGAGTTCTCCGGCTCCTGCGCAGGCTGCGCCGAATCCACCTATGGCCGTATGGTCACGCAGCTGTTCGGCGATCACATGATCATCTCCAACGCCACCGGCTGTTCCTCCATCTGGGGCGGCACCGCTGCTACCTCTCCCTACACCGTCAACAAGGAAGGCAAGGGTCCCGCTTGGGCCAACTCCCTGTTCGAAGACGGCGCAGAACACGGCTTGGGTCTGTACTATGGCCAGAAGTCCATCCGTGACGCTCTGGAACACTCCACCCGCGCTCTGCTGGAAGTTCCTCACGCTCGTCCCGAACTGAAGGAAGCAGCACAGAAGTGGCTGGACACCTTCAATGACGGCAACGCAAACCAGGCTGCCACCAAGGATTATATCGCCGCTCTGGAAACCAGCATCATGGGCGTCGATGAAGCCATCGCATTCCTGAGCACTGACGAAGGCAAGAAGGCTCTGGGTGCCAACGCCGAAAGCTATCTGGCTCATGTGAAGGAGCTGAAGGCTGCCGGTAAGGATCACTGTGACTGTGAGGCTTGCAGCCTGGCAGCAGACATCCTGTCCAAGAAGGATTATCTGAACAAGAAGTCCTGCTGGATCTTCGGCGGCGACGGCTGGGCATACGACATCGGCTTCGGCGGCGTAGACCACGTACTGGCATCCGGCGAAGACATCAACATCTTCGTCTTCGATACCGAAGTTTATTCCAACACCGGCGGTCAGGCTTCCAAGGCCTCCAACATCGGTCAGGTGGCACAGTTCGCCTCCGCTGGTAAGAGCCTGGCAAAGAAGTCCCTGTCCGAGATCATGATGCAGTATGGCTACGTCTATGTGGCACAGGTGGCCATGGGCGCCAACCCCGCACAGTGCATCAAGGCCGTTGTGGAAGCAGAGGCTTATCCCGGCCCCTCCATCATCATCGGCTACTGCCCCTGCGAACTGCACTCCATCCCCGGCGGCATGACCAACGCACAGGCCGAGATGAAGAAGGCTGTCAACTGCGGTTATTGGAACCTGTTCCGTTACAACCCCGCTGCCAAGGCAGAAGGCAAGCCCGCTTTCGTGCTGGACAGCAAGAAGCCGCAGAACGGCTATCGTGACTTCATCATGGGCGAAGCGCGTTACTCTGCTCTGACCCGTTCCTTCCCCGAACGTGCGAAGGTACTGTTCCAGAAGGCAGAAGACACTGCCAACGCTCGTTATGAGCATCTGGAAAAGCTGGGCGATCTGTATAACTGATCTCTCAACCTATAAAAAACGTCTCTGACGCAACTTGATCCAAACCAACGCCTCCGGAACCCTGTTCCGGAGGCGTTTTTCGCCATGTTATCCTGCGTTGCTTGCGGCAACGGGTGGATCTGCGCTAGAATAGGGACACAAACAAAGGAGGCGAGCAGTATGCTGCACGAAAATTTGAAGGCACTACGGAAACAGAAGGGGCTGACCCAGGAGGAGCTGGCCATCCGGCTCAACGTGGTGCGGCAGACGGTTTCCAAATGGGAGTCCGGACGTTCTGTGCCGGATGCGGATATTCTGCTGAAGATCGCTGACGTGTTGGATGTCTCCATCAGCGACCTGCTGGGAGCGGCGCTCCCCAACGATGAGACTCAGCAAAACGAGATCGCCGCCCAGCTCATCCGGCTCAACGAGCAGTACGCCATCCGCAACCGGCGGAGCAAGCGCATCTGGCGGGTCGTGCTGGGTGTGCTGGTCGGTCTGCTGGCGCTTATTGTTGTTGGTGCTGTTGTTTTCCGGGTCAATTTTGACTCCCCCACTGCCCAGACCACCAGTCAGGTAGTACAGGATGTGGAGGAGTGATACAGCAAAAAAGCGTTGTCTGTTGTTCAGACAACGCTTTTTTCTTATAATAGGAAACTCAGCCCCCACACAGCTGCGATGACACCGCCGCCCAGGGCGAACCACAGCGCTTTGGGGAGCCAGCTCCACCAGACAGCGCCGCACACTCCGGCGCTGCGCCGCAGGTAGCCTGCCGCCGCCTGGCGAGCTTCCGCTACCACCTGGTCGGCGGAAACGGTGTTGTTGTGGAAGGCATCCTCCTTCATAAGGAAGATGGCCTGTTCAAAAAAACGGGGATCCGGAGATCGAACCACGATGACCCGTCGGGAAATGCCTTTTACCATGGCTGCCGCACCTCTCTTACCGAATTGAGACAAGCTGTCCCGCTATGTTTCCAGTATAACCCAACGTGTGCAGATTTATGCTGTTGGTGCCGTCCAATCCCGCTCCTCCCGACAACCCAATAAGATCACCACCGCCGTCCGATCATCATCCCGTCTGGAATGCTTGTCCTCCAACAGCGCCAGCGCCAGTTCCCGCGGGCTTTCTCCGGAAAACTGCGCCGCCTTCTCCTGGATCCAGCCGTCCTCGTCTCCATCGGAGACTCCGTCCGTCACCAGCACCAATAGATCCCCCGGCGTCACCTGGAAGCGAGTCAGAGCAATCTGTCCCTCCGGCTCCAAGCTCAGACCGGCGGGGAGGGCGCTGGTGGTGATACGGCTGACAATGCCGCTGTGGCGGAAATAGCTGGGGGCGGCGCCCATTTTATACACGGCGCCTTCGCCGGAGAACAGATCCACCTGGAGCAGATCAATGGTGCTGAATCGGAAGCCGCTGTCCGTGCGCATGGTCAGGGCGCCGGCTAGGGTGTTCAGAGCAGTCTCCGCCGTGACGCCGGATTTTAAAAAGCTCTCCAGCAGGCGCAGCACCAGGCGGCTCTCTGCCGCTGCGCCGCTGCCTGCTCCCATGCCATCACAGAGCACCACCCACAGGCAGCCCTTGCTGTCCTTAAACCAGCTGCCATTATCCCCGCTCACCGACTCCCCATCTCTGGGACGGGCGGCAGCGCCCACACGAGCCGCCAGGCGAGGGCTTTCCCGAAAGCGCAGACGCTGTCCTTGGGCGGTGCGGGTCAGCTCCCCTGTCTCCAAGGGGATGCCCACGGCGTGGGACAGCCGCCGCCGTCCCTCTGCCGCCGCCAGCTGGGACAGCTCCTGTCCGGTCAGCTCAATGACCCGTCTGCCCTGGCTGCTGCGCTGTACTGCCACGGCGGCGTTGATGCCGCTGCTGCGCAGAACCCGTTTCACAGCAGCGATCCCATTGCTGTCTGCCATCCATTCTCCTCCTAACTCCGCCGCCGTTTCCTGCAGCAGGCGGGACGTCTGCCGGAACTGCTTGCAAAACAGCTCCTTGCTCTGCATCAGCCGTACCCGAAATCGCCGGCGGTTCCGCCAGGCGTACAGCTCCTCGTTGGCCGTGTTCACAAAGGCCCGCAGGCGCATACAGCGGCCATAGAAGGGTTCCTGAAAGTCCTTTTCCCTGCAAAAACCCCGCTCCTCCATCCGTTTCAGTGCGCCGTTGAGCGCCTGATAGGTGGCGCGATAATCCCGTTTCCAGCACATCTGCCGCAGGGCACAGCCCTTGCACACCCGCTCGGCGGTGCGGTCAAAGACCGCTCCGGCATATTCGGCAGGTTCTTCCTTCAGTTGGCCTTCCAGTTGTTGGCTCAGCTGGCGGAACACCTCCGCCCGCTCCTGGAGCTGCTGCCCCACCTGCTGCCGGACGCTGTCAGATGCGGTCATAGCTCCGGTGGATACCGTCACCCGTTTGCCCAGCCGCTGCCGTATCCGTTCCTCCACCTGTTCCGGCACCGCCAGGTAGAGCGCACTCCCCGCCAGCAGACTACCCACATCCTGAACCTGTCCGCCAAACCAGACCACCGATGCCAGAGACGCCGCCAGGAACAGGCCGACCGGAAAGACCTTCCCCCGCCCCTGTCCCCAGAGGGAAAGGAGCGCTCCGGCGGTAAAGGCACAGGTATAGACGCCGCCAGTGCCCCTGGCCAGATCCAAAGCCAGGCCAAAGCCAGCGCCCGCCCCTGGCCGGTAGGCGGGCACAGTAGGCAGAAGGCAGAAGCAGGCCAGCATGACCCCCGGTGACAGGCCGAAGCCCCATTCCAGGGGTGCTGCCGCCGCCATTACGGTGGCCAGCAGAAAGAGCCGCTCCGCCACCGGCGGTTCCTCTGCCTGTGCCCATAGGGTGGGCAACTGCTGATAGCAGAAGCAGGACACACCGGCCAGCACCACTTCTGAGAGAAAACAAGCCGCCTCCATCCCCTCCCAGCCTGCTTCTGATAAGTAGATGAATCCGGTCACCGCCGTCATGGCCGCCGTGGCCAAGGGCATGAACCAGACCTTTCGGTAAATGCGCAGGTCATAGAGGGCAAAGGCGGTGGCGTAGACCAAGATGCCCGCCGCCACATAGCGCAGACCATCCACCAGCCCCATCCCCAGCAGATACCCAGCCGCTGCCCCCAACAGCGCTGCAAAGCCGCCGAAGCCGGAGCCGGCAGCGCCGATCCAGCCCAGGGCAAAGGGGGCATAGTCAGTTAAGATGACACTGTGGGAGAGAATGAGCCCGAAGACCAAGCTGCGGACACACTCTGCCCCCTGCACCAGCACAGGCGACTGCAAGACCACCTCCCCCTTTTCCCAAAAATCCTGCCTGACCTGTGCCGCCAAGCGGGACAGCGTATCCTTCGTGTTCATGACAACCTCCCTTTCCTAACCTGTGGTTTCTCGTGGGACAAGTATACCGTGGAGGGACAAAAAATGTGGTCGGGAAATGAAAGGCGGCATTGCTCATAGGGGCGGAACATGATAGAATAGGAAAATCTGTGTGAGAAGTCCTCTGCTCGCGCAACCCTATCACTTGGAAATGGAGCGACCCCATGAACATTGGAACCGTTACAATCAACAGCAAACTTGCCCTGGCGCCTATGGCAGGGGTGTCCGACCAGGCGTTCCGCATCATCTGCCGAGAACTGGGCTGCGGCTACACGGTGACGGAGATGATTTCCGCCAAGGCGTTATGCTATCAGGACAAAAAGACCCGCCGCATCATGGCGCTGGCGCCGGATGAACACCCCGCCGCCATCCAGCTGTTCGGCAGCGATGTGGTGTGCATGGAGGAGGCGGCGGCCAAGATCATGGAGCTGGAACAGCCGGACGTCATCGACATCAATATGGGCTGTCCCGTGCCCAAGGTGGCCAACAGCGGAGACGGCAGCGCACTGATGAAGGATCCGGACAAAGCGGGACGCATTGTGGAAGCGGTGAAGCGAGGGTGTGGGATCCCCGTGACGGTCAAGACTCGAAAGGGCTGGGACATGGGGCACATAAACGCTGTGGAATTCTGCCAGGTGTTGGAGTCCGCCGGAGCAGACGCCGTAACCATCCATGGGCGCACCAAGACCCAGATGTACGCTGGCAAGGCGGACTGGGACATCATCCGAGCAGTGAAGGAAGCCCTCTCCATCCCAGTCATTGCCAACGGGGACATCTTTGCGCCGGAGGATGCCGCTCATATTTTGCGCTACACCGGCGCAGACATGGCTATGGTAGGTCGGGGCGCCTTTGGCGACCCCTGGATCTTCCCCCGTGCCATTGCCGCCATCGAAGGACGGGAGATCCCCCCTCGTCCCCCTTTGGCGGAGCGGTGCCGGGTTGCTCAGCGGCAATTCCGGCTGGCGGCGGAGCAGAAGGGGGAAAAGATCGCCTGTCTGGAAGCCCGAAAGCACTACGCCTGGTATCTCCGCGGGGTGGCCCACTCGGTGCAGTGGAAGAAGGAAATCTCTCAAATTTCTACTATGGCGGACATCGACCGCATTACCGAGGGCATCTGCCGAGAGCTGGTGTGAGTTGACGGTTTGAGCTTGGCCTGATATAATGAATTGTTATCAACTTTCCCCCGAAGGGAGTGCTTTATGAGACGTTTTTTCCATGATATGCAGCGCTATCGCCGCTATATGTTTTACTCCGCCAAGGCACAGCTGAAAAACGAGGTGGCGGGTTCCTTCCTGAACCGGCTGTGGTGGATCCTAGACCCGCTGCTGTTTATGCTGGTCTACACCTTCGTTTACAGCATCGTGTTCGGCCGAAAACAGGATTTTCTGTGCGCATTCATCTTCCTAGGTTACTGCTCCTGGGAGTTCTTCAACCGCTCCATCAACCAAAGCGTGAAGATCGTCAAGAAATACAAGGCAGTGGTTTCCAAGGTGTACCTGCCAAAGTTCGTGCTGATCTTATCCAGCATGATGGTCAACGCCTTCAAAATGGGCATCTCCCTGGGCATCGTGGCCATCACCATGCTCATCTACCGCATCCCACCGAGTTTGACCATGCTATGGGTCATCCCCTACCTGCTGCTGCTCTTTTTGCTGACCTTTGGCTTCAGCTGCTTCCTGCTCCACTGCGGTGTCTTTTTTGAGGACTTGGCCAACATTGTCCGCGTGGGGCTGCGGCTGCTGTTCTATATGTCCGGTATCTTTTACAATCCGGAGGTGCAGCTGACCGGCGTGGTGCGCTATCTGATGATCCGCATCAATCCCACCTGCTATATCATCACCCAGCTGCGCAACACGGTGCTGTACGGGCAGATGCCCTTGTGGCACTGGTTCATCGTGTGGGCAGTCGTGGGGCTGATCGTATCCGCTCTGGGCGTGGCGCTCATCTACCGGTACGAACGCCGCTATGTGAAAACCATCTAGGCACTTTCGATAAAATGCAAGCATTTTATCGAGGTTGCAGCCTGGTGCATACACTCACTCCGCCGGTAGGTTCTCCACCTGCAAAGCAGGTAGAGCCTACGCTACCAGTCTGAGAAGTGAAAAAAGTGACGTACACGCCGCCACTTTTTTCAAATTTAACTTTATTCCGTCATCCAAGATGACGGAACTCTGCGAGGCTATCTCCTTCCACAATATAACGCTCTAAGAAATTTTCGACCCGCGCAGGGCTGTCTGCGTGGGTCGTTTTTCGCTTGCAGGAAAAGAATATCCGGATTTTCATTGCTTTTTGAGAACAGGTATGATAAATTGGGAAAGATATGATGATGTTCAATCTAAAATTCTTGGTAAAGGAGTTTTTTATTATGTCTTGTTCCAGCTGTTCTTCTAACAACACCAACCCCAATAACTGCAATAACGACTGCGCCTCCTGCGGCGACACCTCTTGTGCCTCCCGTGAGACCCAGCAGGAGTCCTCTTGCAGCCATGACTGCTCCTCTTGCAGCGAGCATTGCGCTCCCCCCAAGGTGGGACAGAATCAGTATTCCAACATCCGTCATCTGATCGGCGTGGTCAGCGGCAAGGGCGGCGTGGGCAAGAGCATGGTCACCTGCTCTATGGCCGCCGCCATGGCAAAGCTCGGCTATAAGACCGCCGTGCTGGACGCCGACATCACCGGCCCTTCTGTGCCCAAGACCTTCGGCATCACCCAACGGGCACGCGGCTCCGAAAAGGGTCTGCTGCCCTCTGAATCCAAGGGCGGCGTGAAGGTCATGTCCCTGAACCTGATCGCCCGCAATGAGACGGATCCCGTTGTCTGGCGCGGTCCGGTCATCGCCGGTGTGGTCAAGCAATTCTGGACGGACGTGTACTGGGGCGACGTGGACTATATGTTCGTGGATATGCCTCCCGGAACCGGTGATGTGCCCCTGACCGTATTCCAGTCCCTGCCGGTAGACACCATCATTGTGGTCACCTCTCCTCAAGATCTGGTCTCTATGATCGTGACCAAGGCTCTGAACATGGCAAAGCTGATGGACATCCCGGTGCTGGGTCTGGTGGAGAATTTCTCCTACTTCCAGTGTCCCGACTGCGGCAAGCGTCATGACATCTTCGGCAAGAGCCACATTGACAAGGTAGCCGCCGAGAATGAAGTGAAGGTGCTGGCACAACTGCCCATGGATCCCGCTGTAGCCGCCGCCTGTGACGCCGGTAAGATCGAGGACGTGGTCAGCGATCAGCTGCTGGCCGTTGGCAAGAAGCTGGCTGATCTGCTGCCCTGACGCTCGGACGTTTCCTAGAAACACAACTTGATTTATGAAAAAACAGCACGATTTCAAAATCGTGCTGTTTTTTATATCAGTCCCCTTCCCTCACTATCCTCCAATCGCCCCAGTAAGATCAACACCATATCTATCCCCCAGCCTAGACCGCAAAATCCTCCTGTCAGCAGCCAAAGCAGTCCTGACTTCCATTTTCCAACATAAAACCGGTGGACTCCAAGGCATCCCAGAAAAATAGCCAGCAACAGCGTCACCCATTTCCGCTTTTGTGGAATTGAACTTTCTGTATGAACCACCGTATTTTCTGTTATCATAACTGTATTCCCACAAGCAGGACAAAGGAGCCAATACTTTGAAAGCTCTTTTCCACACCGACAGCAGTACCTATAGACACCCTCACTTTCTTTATTAGTACTTGAAAGTACTAATAAAGTCATGATAGTCGCATCTCATGCTATTGTCAAGAGTACTTAAAAGTACTGTGAGGGATAGGATGTACTTCCAACGTCTGCGTGATTTACGAGAGGATGCGGATTTATCGCAAAAACAAGTGGCCGCTCTGCTGGGGATTCAGCAGACGGTGTATTCCAGGTATGAACGTGGCTTCCAGACCATCCCCCTGGAACATCTGCTGACGCTGGCGGATTTTTATCACGTCTCTACCGACTACCTATTGGGACGCACCAAGAACCCTCACATTAACCCATGACAAAAAACCAGCACGATTTTAGAATCGTGCTGGTTTTCTTTTGTTATTCTGTTCGCTCCAACGCCGTCCAAATTTCTTCTGTCGTCTCACAGAACCAGGGCGCAAAATCCCACTGCTGTGACAGCAGTCCTTCCGCTCTCGCTCGGCAGAAGAAGTCTTTTAAGCCGTTATAGTACCCGTCCAGATTCCAAAGGACGACAGGCTTCCACCGGCTCTCTAGGATCAGCGTTTCCACACACTCGTCCAAGGTGCCAATACCGCCGGGCAAGATGAGGAAGGCGTCCACCAGCTCCTCCATCTGCTGTTTTCGCCGGCGATAGCCATGGGCGGGCACTTTGTGGTAAGTGCCCGGCAGAGGCGTCTCCCAGGTGGAGTCGGTTCGAACCACCGCCAGCAGTGAACCGTCTGCTTCCAAAGCGGCTTGTGCCAAGGCGCCCAACAGGCCGGTTCCGCCGCCGCCAAAGATAAGGGTATGGCCACGATGCGCCAATTCCCGTCCCAGCTGTGCCGCCTGGGCAGACCAGCCGGACTGCTTTGGCTCCGACAAGGAGCCATAGACGCAGAGCTTCATGAACTCAGTTGCGCAGGCTGTGGAGGGGCGCTGGGATGCGGCCGCCGCGGGCGATGAAGTCGGCGGAGGACTCCGGATGCACTGGCATGACAGGAGCAGAACCCAACAGGCCGCCCAATTCCACTCGTTCGCCCACCTGCTTGCCCATGGCGGGGATGACACGGACAGCGGTGGTCTTGTTGTTGATCATGCCGATGGCCGCTTCGTCTGCGATGATAGCGGAGATGGTCTCGCTGGTAGTATCACCAGGGATGGCGATCATGTCCAGACCCACAGAGCAGACGCAGGTCATGGCTTCCAGCTTGTCCATGGTCAGCACGCCGGATTCGGCAGCGGCGATCATGCCTTCATCCTCGCTCACCGGGATGAACGCGCCGGACAGGCCGCCTACATGGCTGGATGCCATGACGCCGCCCTTTTTCACGGCGTCGTTCAGCAGCGCCAGGGCTGCGGTGGTGCCATGGGTGCCGCAACGCTCCAGCCCCAGTTCTTCCAAGATCCGCGCCACCGAATCGCCGATGGCGGGGGTGGGCGCCAAGGACAGGTCTACGATCCCAAAGGGTACATCCAGCCGCTGGCTGGCTTCCCGTGCCACCAACTGACCCATACGAGTGACCCGAAAAGCGGTCTTTTTGATGGTCTCCGCCACCACGTCAAAGGGCTGACCCTTGACGGCCTGAAGGGCGTGATGCACTACGCCGGGGCCGGAGACGCCCACATTGATGATGGTCTCCGCCTCGCCCACACCGTGGAACGCACCGGCCATAAAGGGGTTATCTTCCACCGCATTGCAGAACACCACCAGCTTGGCGCAGCCAAAGCCGGCCTGCTCAGCGGTGCGCAGGGCGGTCTTTTTCACTGTCTCCCCCATGAGCCGCACGGCGTCCATGTTGATGCCCGCTCGGGTGGAACCCACATTGACAGAGGAGCAGACGTACTCGGTGCTGGCCAGGGCTTCCGGAATGGATGCGATGAGCTTCCGATCGCCATCGGTCATGCCCTTCTGCACCAGGGCGGAGTAGCCGCCGATGAAGTTGACGCCGCAGGTCTTGGCCGCCCGATCCATGGCCTGGGCGAAGGGGACGTAATCCGAGGTGTCGCTGGCCGCCGCCACCAGAGCCATGGGGGTGACGGAAATGCGCTTATTGACGATGGGGATGCCGAATTCCAGCTCGATCTGTTCGCCGGTGGACACCAGACGTTCGGCGTGGCGGCAGATCTTGTCATAGATCTTCCGGCAGGCTTCCACCGGATCGCTGTTGCAGCAGGAGAGCAGGGAGATGCCCATGGTGATGGTACGGATGTCCAGGTGCTGCTGGTCGATCATGTCGATGGTCTGTAAAATTTCATTTCTGCTGAGCATAACGACACCTCACTTAAATCCGATGCATGGCGTTGAAGATGTCCTCCCGCTGGATGTGGATGTCCAGCGCCTGCTTGATGCCCTCTTCCTTCATCATCTTGATCAGTTCCGCAATGGGCAGCTCACAGTGGGTGGCATCCACCATCATGATCATGGTGAAATACCCCTGCAAAACGGTCTGGCTGATGTCCAGGACGTTGACTTGATATTTGGCCAGCAGATTGCAGACGTTGGCGATGATGCCAACGCGGTCCTTGCCGACGACAGTGACAATGGCTCGCATAATATTTTCTCCTTTTTAAAACATCGTGTGTGTGCTTCCGTTCAACTGGTCCAGCGTCAGTTCGAAGCTGGGCAGATAGTGCTGGATAAAATACCCCAGTGCTGGCAGAGGATTGGCCTGAAGGGCGTCCCAGATCTGCACCTGGGCGGTTTGGAACTCTCCGTTGCCCGCCTTGCGCTCCTTGACGCATTTCAGGTAGGCGTCCAGCTTGTCCGCCGCCTTCACCACCGCCTCCAACTCCGGGTCGGGGTGGAGCAGGTAGGGGGCGTAGTCCCCCCGCAGTTCCTCCGGCAGCAGCTCCAGCAGCCGGTTGGCTGCCGTCTCCTCCACCTCTTTGTAAGAGGCGCGAAGGGCTGGGTTGTAATATTTGATGGGGGTGGGCAGATCGCCGGTCAAAATTTCCGTGGCATCGTGGTAAAGCGCCAACAGAACAGCTTGGCCAGGGTCGATGTGACCGCCGAAGTGCTTGTTCTGGAGGAGCGCCAGGGCGTGCGCCAGGATGGCCACCATGTGGGAGTGCTCCTGGATGTTCTCCGGCTCCGTGTTGCGCATGAGCGCCCAGCGCTGGATGTAGCGCATCCGAGCCAGCAGGGCATAAAAATGACCGTCCATGGACGTCCCCCTTTTTCTCTGTTACAGTAAAGGATTTTATTTATTTTATCACACGCAAAACTCTCTTGTAAATGTCCAGCTTCTACAATATTTGTTGGAAAAATCAATGCACAGAGCGCAGATTCCTGCTATAATAAAAAATTGAACTGCTTTTCCCCTCTTTTCCCCCATCGGAGAGGGGTTCTCAATTTCCGGCAAGGAGAATTTTTTATGCGCTATGCCATTTACACCCTTGGCTGCAAGGTCAACCAGTATGAGACGCAGGCCATGGAGACTATTTTGACCGGCCGCGGCCACACCCTCACGGAGTTTGACGCAGAGGCCGATGTGTATATCATCAACACCTGTTCCGTCACCGCTGTCAGCGACAAAAAGTGCCGGAACATGATCCGCCGCACCAAGCGTGCCCATCCGGACGCTCTCATCGCCGTCTGCGGCTGCTACGCCCAAGCCAAGCCGGAGGAAGTGGCTGGCTTGGAGGTAGATCTGGTGGCAGGCACCGGCGACCGGATGGCTTTTTTGGATCAGGTGGAGCAGGCCACGCTGGATCGCTCCGCCGCCGCCTGGGTATCTGTAGACAATGCGCTGAAACGGCACGATTTTGAAGTGCTCCCCGCCGGCGGTTTGGTGGGGCGCACCCGAGCCATGCTCAAGGTGGAGGACGGGTGCGGCAACTTCTGTACCTACTGCATCATCCCCTTCACCCGTGGGCCGGTGCGCAGCGAATCCATTGACGCCGCTGTGACCCAGGCCAAGGCACTTGCCGAGGCAGGGTACCACGAGATCGTTCTCACCGGCATCGAAATCTCCAGCTGGGGACAAGATCTGGAAGGGGATGTCTCCCTCATCGACCTGTTGGAAGCTCTCTGCCATGCCGTCCCCGCCCTGCGGGTGCGGCTGGGCAGTTTGGAGCCCCGCACCATCACCGAGGATTTCTGCCGCCGGGCGTCTGCCCTGCCCAACCTCTGCCCCCACTTCCATCTGTCCCTCCAGTCGGGCAGCAATGCCACCTTGAAACGGATGAACCGGAAGTACACGGCGGAGCGATTTTTGGAGAGTTGCCGTCTGCTGCGTCAGTATTTTGACCGGCCTGCCATCACCACCGACTTGATCTGCGGCTTTGCAGGCGAGACAGAGGAGGAGTTTGCGGAAACCCTGGCTATGATCGAAACAGCCGATTTTTCCGCCATGCACATCTTCCCCTACTCCCGCCGGAGCGGCACGGTGGCCGACCGGATGCCCGACCAGCTGCCCAACGCCGTCAAGGACGCCCGCTGTCATCAGGCGGCTACGGTTGCGGCTGAGATGGAGCAGCGCTATTTGGAGCGCTGGGTGGGCGAAACCCTGCCGGTGCTCTTTGAAGAAGAAGCGGACGGACTGTGGCGGGGACACGCTCCCAACTATGTGGCGGTGTACGCCGCTGGCGTTGACCTGCACAACGTGCTGAAAGACGTAAAAATCACCGGCCTGCATGGACAGGCTTTAGAGGGCGTCATTCTGTGACCCCAATCCAATGAGAAAATCAGGTGAACCATTATGATCGCATATTTAGATAACGCCGCCACTACCCCAGTCTCCCCCGAGGCCGCACAGGCGGCCTGCAACGCCATGACCACTGACTTCGGCAACCCTTCCACCCAATATCCCCTGGGCAAGGCGGCAAAAAAAGCACTGGACGGCCACCGAAAGGCGGTAGCGGACGCCCTGGGCTGCAAGCCTGCCGAGGTGGTGTTCACCTCCTGCGGCACCGAGAGTGACAACTGGGCGCTGCGGCTGGGCGCACAGAAAAACCGCCGCAAAGGGCGTCACATCATCACCACTGCCTTTGAACACTCCGCCATTTTGCAGACCTGCCATGAGATGGAGGCAGAAGGGTGGGAAGTGACCTACCTGATGCCGAACCGGCAGGGGCAGATCTCCCTGGACGATCTCAAAGCCGCCCTGCGGCCGGACACGGTGCTGGTGTCCATGATGTTGGTGAACAACGAGCTGGGCTGTGTCCTGCCGGTAAAGGAGGCGGCGGCGCTGGTCAAAGCCTATGACAAGCAGATTTTGTTCCACACAGACGCCGTGCAGGGGTTTTTGAAAGTGCCCTTCACTCCCGCTGGGCTGGGAGTTGACCTGCTCTCCCTCAGCGGGCATAAGATCCACGCCCCCAAGGGCATCGGCGCACTGTATATCCGGCAGGGGCTTCCGCTGAAACCCTTCATCCTGGGCGGCGGGCAGGAGAACGGGCTTCGGTCGGGCACCGAGCCGACCGGTCAGATCGCCGCTTTCGCCGTAGCCTGTCAGACGGGTAAGGAGAAGATGGCACAATCTCTGGCGCATATGAACCAGCTGAAAGCCTACACCCTGGAACGGCTCCATGCGGAAGTGCCCCAGGTGGAGGAGATCATCTCTGGTGACGCCCCTCATATTTTGGCGCTGACCCTGCCCGGTTATAAGAGCGAAGTGCTGGTGCGGGTGATGGGGGACAAGGGGGTTTGCATCTCCGCCGGATCCGCCTGCCATCGTGGGAAGGCCAGCCATGTGTATGAGGTGATGGGGCTGACCAAACCCCAGCGGGACGGGGCGTTTCGGGTGTCCTTCTCCGACTGGAGTACCAAGGAGGACGTGGACTGCTTCGTGCAGGCGCTGAAGGAGACGCAGGAGATGCTGTTTCCGACGATGAGCTGATCATCCTCGACACTTATCTATCCAAAGAGACGATCATCAAGGCCGCTCTGTCATCTGACAGGGCGGTTTTTCCTTGACACATCAGCTTTTTCCCGCTCCCTGGTTGCTTTTTCCCGCTCCGCAAGGTACAATAGAATCTGTATTTTTTCAACGATTTCTACACGACAACGCCCCGTCATGGGGTGAGCTAGGAGGTTGTTATGCAGTTTACATTTGAACAGTATCAGCAGAGCGCGGACTATCTGCGCAGTCAGATTGGAACATTCACCCCCAAGGTGTTATTGATCTTAGGCTCCGGGCTGGGTTATCTGGCCAACGAAGTGGAAAACCCTATCGCCGTGCCCTATGGCGACATCCCCCACTTTATGACGTCTACGGCGCCCGGTCATGCAGGCCGGCTGGTCTTCGGGCAGCTGGAAGGACAGGACGTGGCCATGATGCAGGGGCGGTTCCACCACTATGAGGGGTACTCCTTTGAGGAAGTGACCTTCGCCGTGCGGGTACTCCGTCTGCTGGGGGCTGACACCCTGTTCGTCACCAACGCTGCCGGCTGTGTGAATGTGGACTGGCACGCTGGGGAGCTGATGGTCATCGAAGACCACATCAAGCTCATCCTGGACTCCCCCCTCTGCGGCCCCAACCTGAAGGAATTCGGCCCCCGGTTCCCGGACAGCTCCTACAACTACACTCCCGCCCTGCGCAAGATCGCACACCAAGTGGCGGACGAGCTGAAGATTCCGGTGCGGAAGGGCGTTTATATGTACATGCCCGGCCCCCAGTATGAATCTCCCGCGGAGATCCGTGCCGCTCGCATCTTGGGTGCGGACGCGGTAGGTATGTCCACTGTTCCCGAAGTCATCGTGGCCCGCCACTGCGGGATGCAGGTGCTGGGCGTGACCATGCTGACCAACATGGCGGCTGGCATTCTGGATCAGCCCTTGACCGAGGAGGAAGTGCTCATCGCCGCTGAGGCAGGCAAGGCACAGTTCTCTGCCCTCATCCGTGGCTGTCTGCGCCGCTTATCCTGAACAAGGAGGAGTTTCTCATGAAAACACTGCTGAAAAATTTCACTATCGTCACCATGAACGAGAATCTGGACGTGCTGAAGGACGCCTATCTCATTGTGGAAGACGGCAAGATTACCGAAGTGGCCGCTGGTGCTGCCACTGGCGACTTTGACGAGGTCATCGATGGCCAGAACAAGCAGGTATTGATGCCCGGCCTGGTGAACACCCACTGCCATGTGCCCATGGTGCTCATGCGCGGGTACGGCGGCGGTCACGACCTGAACACCTGGTTGAACCAGTATATTTTCCCGGTGGAAGACAAGCTCACCACCCAATCCATCCGTGCCGGTACGGCCCTGGGCGCGGCGGAGATGATCGCAAGCGGTATCACTTCCTTTGCGGATATGTACTATTTCTGTGACGACATGGCAGAGGTGACTCTGGAGGCTGGTCTGAACCTGAACCTGTCTCGCGGCACCACCGTGTTCACCAAGTTGGACGACCCTGCCACCTTTGTCCCTTGTCAGGAAGCCATCGCTCTGGCGGAGAAGTGGAACGGCGCCAACAACGGCCAGATCAAGATCGACTTCTCCATTCACGGGGAATACACCTCCTTCCTCTCCCCCAACCTGTGGGACTACCTGGCAGGCTACGCCAGCGAGCACCACCTGGGGATGCACGTCCATGTGTCCGAGACCAAGGCGGAGCATGAGGAGTGCAAGGCGCGTCACGGCGGGCTGACCCCACTCCAGGTGCTGGATCAGCACGGCGTGTGGACTGGCACCCGCGGCATGGCCGCTCACTGCGTGTGGACGGAGCCGGAGGACTGGAAGCTGATGGCCGAACGGGGCATCTCTGTGCTCCACTGCCCCACCTCCAACCTGAAGCTGGGTTCCGGCATCGCTCCGGTGCCCTCCATGATGGCCGCTGGGGTCAACGTGACCCTGGGCACCGACGGAGCCAGCAGCAATAACGATCTGGACTTGTTCAACGAGATCAAGCTGGCCGCTATGCTCCACAAGGGCGCCAACCTGGACGCCACCATCCTGCCCACGGCGGAAGTGCTGAAGATGGCCACCGTCAACGGTGCGAAGGCCCTGGGGCGGAAGGCCGGTGTGCTGGCCGCTGGCTGGGATGCGGACTTGATCGCGCTGGACTTTGACCGTCCCCACCTGAAGCCCTGTCACGATGTGATGGAGAACCTGGTGTACTCCGCCAAGAGCAGCGATGTGGTGCTGAACATGACTGGCGGGAAAATTCTCTACCGGAATGGATTCTTTTCCACTCTGGATATGGATAGAATAGACCATGAACTGGAACAGGCTCTGCCGACGCTCTTCGGCAACTGACGCCCAGTCGGCACGGCCACGTGCTGTGGGAAACGCAATCGCATAAGGGAGGGCCGCGCGCCTATGTCTGAAAACAAGCAACGCAAAGATACCTTTTTTGGCGGCGCAGCCATTCTCGCCGCTGGCATTATCGTGGTGAAGGTCATCAGCGCCGTCTACAAAATGCCCCTGGTCAACATCCTGGGCAGCAGCGGTTATGCGGACTTCACCGCCGCCTTCAACATTTTCAACATCCTCTTGACGGTCTCCACCGCCGGTATCCCGGTGGCCATGTCCAAGATGATCTCCGAGGCCAACGCCTCACGGCGACACAAGCAGACCCATAAGATCTTCCGCGTTTCTATGCTCTTCTTCGGAGCCGTGGGCATCTTCTGCTCCCTGGTCATGTTCTTCGGGGCCAACTTCTTCGCCGCCGTTATGAACGACACCAAGGCCGCCGAGTGTATGCGGGTATTAGCGCCGTCGGTGGCGCTGGTGTCTGGACTGTCGGTGTTCCGTGGGTACGCCCAGGGGTACAGCAACATGACCCCCTCATCGGTGTCTCAGATCATCGAAGCGCTGTTCAAGCTCATCGTCGGCTTGACCCTGGCCTGGTACTTCATCCGGGTGCTGGGGAAGCCGGACTACATTGGCGCAGCAGGCGCCATCGCTGGCGTCACCGTCTCCGAGCTTGCCGCTCTGCTCTACATGGCCTGGGACTATCTGCGCACCCAGCGCCACACCCCTTCGCCGGCGCCTTCGGAGCGGCCGGACAGCGCCAAGCGGATCCTGAAAACCTGTCTGCTGCTGGCTATCCCCATCACCATCACCGCCGCCTCCACCTCCATCATGACTGCTGTGGACAACGCCCTGGTGCTGGGTCGGCTGCAAAACGCCGGACTGCTGCTCAGCGAGGATGCCGCCAGAAGCCTGATGGGCAACTACACTGGGGTGCAGACAGTCTATCAGATCCCTGCCGCCCTGATGGTAGCCATCACCGCCTCCGTCATCCCCGCCGTGACCATCTGCTTCACCCAGAAGGATCGGACGGGCGCGGCCAAGATCGTTGGCTCCTCACTGAAAACTGCCGCTCTGCTGGCCTTCCCCTCCGGCATCGGGATGCTGGTGCTGGGCAAGCCCATCGTGCAGCTGCTCTTCCCCAGCCTGGACGCAGACATCGCCGGCACCATTCTGTCCATCCTGGGCATCGCCAACATCTTCGTCTGCCTCATGCTGGTGGCAACTTCCGTACTGCAAGCCTATAACATCCTCTCCCTGCCCATTTTCACCATGCTGGCAGGGGGCGTGGTCATGGTGCTCTTTGACTACTTCATGGTAGGCACGGTGCAATTCAACATCTACGGCTCCCCTGTGGGCACCTGCCTGTGCTTCGGTCTGACCTGCGGGCTGGATCTGCACCTGGTGCGCCGTGTGGTTCCCGGCTGCCCCAATTATGCACAGCTCTTTGGAAAAACCCTGGCCGCCTCTATCATCATGGGTGCCGCCGCTTGGGCGGTGTACGGGCTGACCAGCCACCTCATTGGCGTAAAGCTGGCCGTCCTGCTGGCCATCCTGCTGGCGGTGGTGCTGTATGCTGTACTGCTGGTACTGCTCCAGGTGCTAACCAAGGATGATCTTTCCCTGATGCCCAAGGGAGATAAGATCGCAAAATTACTGCACATCAACTGAATCAAATTACTGCGTAAGATAAGAGGGAAAACTATGGTATCCTTTCCACAGAAAGAACATTACGACCTGGCGGATTTCCGTCAGGTGATCGAGATCCTCCGCCACCCAGGCGGCTGTCCCTGGGATCAGGAACAGACCCATCAATCCATCCGGCGCAACCTGCTGGAGGAAGCCTACGAGGCGGCAGAGGCCATTGACACAGAGAACACCACCCTGCTCCAGGAGGAGCTGGGCGACGTGCTGATGCAGGTGCTGTTCCACTCCAGCATTGAGGCGGACGCCGGTCGGTTCGATCTGGACGATGTGGCGGATATGGCGGTGAAGAAGCTCATCTTCCGCCATCCCCATGTGTTCAGCTCGGTGGACGTGGCGGACAGCTCAGAGGTGCTGGTGAACTGGGACGCTCTCAAGCGCCAGGAGAAGCATCAGGAGAGCTACACGGACACGTTGGACGCAGTGGCTCGTTCCCTGCCAGCCCTATGGCGGGCGGAGAAAGTGCAGAAAAAGGCGTCCAAGGCCCATTTTGACTGGGACAACGTAAACCAGACCCTGGACAAGGTTCACGAGGAGCTGGGCGAACTGGAGGACGCCATTGCGGAGGGCAGCCTGGAGCACATGATGGAGGAGTACGGCGACCTGCTCTTTGCCTCGGTGAACACCGCCCGATTTATGGGGGTGGACCCGGAGGACGCATTAAACGCCGCCACGGAGAAATTCATCCGGCGCTTCCGACAGGTGGAACAGCTCAGCCAAGCACAGGGACGGGCGCTGGATGCCTGCTCGGTGGACGAGCTGGTGGCTCTGTGGAAAGACGCCAAGCACACATTAGACGATACAAACCCATAACTTCACCCCATAACCCCACGAAATACAAAAGGAGAACGGAACGATGAATAAAACGGAACTGGTCAGCGCCATGGCCGAACGGCTGGGCGCATCCAAGAAACATTCGGAAGAAGCACTGACCGTTGCCCTGGATCTGATCACAGAGGCATTGGCAGAGGGGGAAAAGGTTCAGCTGGTGGGCTTTGGTTCCTTTGAAGTGCGGGAGCGTGCCCCCCGCATCGGCCGCAATCCCCGCACCAAGGAGGAAGTGACCATCCCTGCGTCCAAAGCAGTACAGTTTAAGTCCGGCAAGGTGCTCAAGCGTGCCGTAGCGCAGTGACGCCTCATCAGAGGAGGGGAAAGCATCCATGCGTTTAGATAAGTATTTAAAAGTGTCCCGCATCATCAAGCGTCGCACCGTAGCCAACGAAGCCTGCGACGCAGGCCGAGTAATGGCCAACGGTCGACCGGTGAAAGCATCCTACGATGTGAAGGTGGGGGATCTCATCGAGATCCAATTTGGCCAAAAGACTTTGAAGGTTGAGGTGTTGGTGGTGGCGGACAACGTCCGGAAGGATGACGCTCCGGCCATGTACAAAGAGATTCTTTGACCGAACAGAAAACGCACACCAGCATTTGCATCTGGTGTGCGTTCTTTTGCACAGGGTTCTGAAACCCTTATTTGGTCGGCGTGAACAGGTTGGACAGCTCGCCGGTGGTGTCGTCAAAGAGACTGATCCCCCCTTCTTCGGTGGTCTCGAAGGTGTAAGAGGTGGGGTGGGCGGTATTTTTGATGTAGATGGAGAGATATTCCTTGCTCCCCTCCTCCCACACCCACCAGGAGCCTTCTTCCGTCTCCCCATTGGTGGCTTCGCAGGTCAAGGTGCCGTCCTGCCGGATGGTGTACTTGTCACCGTACTCATCCACATAGGTGCCGGACAGAACGTCCCGATAGGCATCGGTCACATCCTGGCCATCGGCTTCCTGAGAGGTCTCCGGTGCTTCCGCCTTGCAGCTGGACACAACCGACTGGGTGGGCGCAGATTTGATCGGGTCAGACCCTGCGGGCGTTTGGGACTGGTTGGAGCCGCCGCAGGCGGTGAGGGTCAAGGTCAGCGCAAGGGACAGGATCAGGGCTAGTTTTTGTTTCATTCACGATTCCTCCTTCAGAGTCTGTTGCTCTATTATACCTGCCAACGCCGCAAAAGGGAAGGAGATTTTCCGGCATACCCTCGTCCCAGTTCTCATAGGATGAAACAAACATCCCATGAAGGACACAGGAGGGTTTGACGTATGGCATTTGACAACCGAGATTTTGATCTGAAAGCCCCACAGCACATCACCCTGGAGAATCGGGAGCATCTATCCATCTCCGGGGTGGAGGAGGTGGAACGGTTTGACGAGACTACCATCGTGCTGTCCACCACCCTGGGCGAATTGATCGTTCGGGGGCAGGATCTGCACATCGAAACGCTGAGCTTAGGGGGCGGTGACCTGAAGGTAGAGGGGACGGTAGAGGCACTGACCTTCCAGGATGAAACGCCTCGGGGCGGCTTTTTCGCCCGTTTGTTGGGCTGAGTATGGCGGTCTCTGTGGCCGACCAGGCCAGGGCATTGTTGGGCGCCATCGGGCTGGGCGCAGCCGCTGGGCTGCTCTATGACCTGTTCCGTGTCCTGCGGGTGCGCATCCCCTTGCGCTGGCTGGGACCGGTGCTGGATCTGCTCTTTTGGCTGTGCTGCACCATCACTTTTTTCCTGTGGTCAGTGGACAGCGCAGGGGGGCTGGTGCGTGTCTACACCGCCATCGCCGCCCTCACCGGCGCTTGGGGCTACTTCGCCCTGCTCTCCTCCCACCTGCTGCCCATTTATTACCGTTTCGCTACCATTTTTACCAAAGCTTTGGGGGTCATCCTGCTCCCGTTGGCGACATTCTGCCGATTGGGGAAAAATTTTTCTGAAATTTGCAAAAACCACTTCCATTATCGAAAGGAATGGTTTACAATAAGGAAAAAGTTCCGGAAAATGGATTGCCTTCGTAGCATCTACCGGCACACATCCAGAGGAGGCAAGGGCATTGAAGTTCAAGCGGGCAGGCATCATCACAAAAGTCGTCATTTTGATTCTCGTGGCCTACTTGGCCATTCTGCTGCTGAGTGTACGCGCACAGATCCGCGGCGCAGAGACGAACCTTCAGACGCTCCAGACCCAGGTGGACGAGCAGACCGCGACCAACGCCAGTCTGGCCGCCGACATCGCAAACCGAAATGACCCGGATACGGTGCTGGCCATCGCCAAGGAACGGATGCGTCTGGTGGAGTCGGGGGAGATCATTTTCTACGACACGACCAACTAACGAGAGAGTCACATTTTTGCTGTCGGGTGAGAGAGATGAATCGCCCGAACGAGAGAGAGACAGCACGGGAGGAAACATTTCATTTATGGAGTTCGCAGTGGGTGCAATCCTGGAAGGCAAGGTCACCGGGATCACAAAATTCGGCGCTTTCGTGGCGCTGCCCGGTGGAAAATCCGGTCTGGTTCATATTTCCAACATCTCTGATTCCTATGTCAGCGACATCAACGAGTTCTTGACAGTCGGGCAGGAAGTCAAGGTCAAGGTGCTGAATATCGATCAGAACGATCGTATCAATCTGTCCATCAAACACGTCCAGTCCTCGTCGTCCCCACGGCTTCCCCGTAGCGGCGGACGCAGCAGCGCCCCTCAAGAGCGCAGGGAACGCAAGGAGCGAGACGAACGGGGCAGCCGAAGTGGCTCCCGCAGCGGCAGCCGAGACACCAGGGGCAAAAGCGGCAATCCCCGCAGCGCCTCCAAAGAGCCGCTGACCTTTGAAGATAAGCTCAAGCAGTATATGGCCGAGTCGGAAAGTCGTCTGTCGGAAATTAGCCGGTACAACGACCGTGGCCGGAGCCGCCGCAGTCGCCGGGGAAACTGAGCGCAACCAATCGGACAGGCCGCACACCATGTGCGGCCTGTTTTCTGCCTGGACGGAGCACATCGTACTGGACATACCCTCTTAAAAAAGTCCGCTGATCCTGTGTCAGCGGACAATTTGCCGGGCACTCTGCGAAAAGGGAGCCTCGGCTTCCGGTCATTCCTTGCGATTTGATAAGCTGTGCTTTTCAGCATACCCGTTTTACCACTTATTGTCAAGTTCTAAATTTGTCGCATCCTGTGGGGATGGGACAGGAGGAGAAAACCGTTATGATGATTTACAACGCTGTCGTTTGTCCCATGGACAAGCCCCAGATCCCCAATGGCTTTGTGGCTTGGGACTCTGGTGGCATCACCCAGGTGGGCGACATGAGCCAATGCCCTGCCCCTGTGCCCGATCAGGACGTAGATGCCCAGGGCGGGTATGTGCTGCCTGGGTTTGTGGATGTCCACTGTCACCTGGGTCTGCTGGCTGACGGGCTGAGCTATGATGAGGACGACTGCAACGAAGTCTCTGACCCCTGCACCCCTCAGCTCCGAGCCATTGACGCCCTCTACCCCTTAGACCACTGCTTCCAGGAGGCTCGGGAGGCCGGCGTCACCACCGTCCTCACCAGTCCCGGCAGCGCCAACGCCATTGGCGGCCAGATCGCCGCCATCAAGACGGTGGGGCGCTGGGCGGATGATATGGTGGTGCTGGAGCCGGCGGCCATGAAATTCGCCCTGGGGGAGAACCCCAAAAAGACCTACAGCGGCCGCAACGAAGCCCCTGCCACTCGGATGGCTACTGCCGCCCTCATGCGGGAACAGCTGCGCAAAGCGCTGGAGTATGCAGAGCGGATATCCAAACACGAAGCAGATCCGGAAAACGAGGATGCACCGGACTATGATGCTGCGTTGGAAGCCTTGGTGCCGGTGGTGCAAGGCAAGCTGCCCGTCCATTTTCACGCCCACCGCGCCGATGACATTGCCACGGCGCTGCGCATCGCCAAGGAATTTCACCTGAACTATGTGCTGATCCATGCCACGGAAGGGTATCTGGTGGCGGATATTCTCGCCCGAGAGGGCGCCCGTGCCGTGGTGGGGCCCATCATCGGTGACCGCTCCAAGCCGGAGCTGGCACACCAGCGGGTGACCAATGCCGCCCGCCTGGTGGAAGCCGGTGTGCCGGTGGCCATCTGCACAGATCACTCGGAGCTGCCCATTCAGTACCTGCTTCTGAGCGCCGCTCTGGCCGCTGGGGAGGGGATGAACCCAGAGGTTGCCCTGAAGGCCATCACTCTGACGGCAGCAGAGCTGGGCGGTATCGCTCACCGCGTTGGGTCGCTGACCCCGGGGAAAGATGCGGATATTGTCCTGTGCTCTGGGCATCCTTTTGAGCTGAACACCAAGGTTCAGGCGGTCTTTATCAACGGAACGCCGGTCAAATCCTTTCACAAGGCCGTCTCCGACCGCAGAAAAACTTGATCTCATGCGCCAACGGGAACATCCCCTTGTCAAATCAATCGACTACTACAATAACCGCCCAATCAAAGCAAACCAAAACGGCCTGCGTCCTGTGCAGTACAGGATTCAGGCCGTTTTCTTTGTTTGATGCTGTATATTGTCCCACTTTTGTGGTTCCACTTCCTCCTGAGACGGGAGGTTCTTTTTGTTTTAGCGGTCGTCCAAGGGGATGAAGGGGCGGTTGGGTGCCACGGCCTTGTAGGCCGGACGAATGATGCGGCCAGGATCGGTATAGATCTCCTCCATTCGATGGGCGCACCAGCCCACCATACGGGCAGTGGCAAACAACGGGGTGAAAAGATCCTGCGGGATGTTGAGCATGGAGTAGACAAAGCCCGAGTACAGATCCACGTTGGCGCACATTGGCTTATCCTTTCCAGTGATATGGCGGAACACGTCTGGGGTCAGCCGCTCGATGGACTCGATCAGATGGAGCCGGTCGCGCCACTTGGGGGTTTGATCCGCCAAACTCCGCGCAAACCGTTTCAGCACCTTGGCTCTGGGATCAGAGATCGTGTAGACCGCATGACCCATGCCGTAGATCAGGCCGGAACCATCGCCTAGCTCTTTATTCAGAATACGCACTAGGACGCTGCGAATTTCATCATCATCGTTCCAGTCCTTTGTGTTCTCCGCAACTACATCCACCATCTCTTTGCAGCGAATGTTGGCACCGCCATGACGGGGGCCTTTCAAAGCGCCGACACCAGCTGCGATGGCAGAAAAAATATCGGTATACGAGGAGGAGATGACACGGGTGCTGAAGGTGGAGTTGTTGCCGCCGCCGTGCTCTGCGTGGAGTACCAAGCACAGATCCAGCAGCTTTGCTTCCTCATCGCTGTACTTCCGGTCATCTCGGGAGGCAGCCAGGAAATTCTCCGCCGTGCCCTTGTGGGGCATGGCTCGATGCAAGTACAGAGAACCGCCGTCGATATAGCAGCGTTTTGCGGCGTAGCCATGCGCCACAATGATCGGCGTCCGAGCGATGAGACCCATGGCCAGACGCAGTTCATTCTCCAGAGTCATAGTCTCCGGATCCGGATCATAGGAATAAAGGGTCAGGACACTGCGAGCGAGCTTGTTCATCAGGTTGCTGCTGGGGGCACGGAGAATCTGATCTTCTGTGAACATAGGGGGCAGCGGGCGCAGCTCGTCCAGCACCTGGTTGAACCCGTCCAGTTCTTCTCTGGTAGGCAAGTGCCCCATAAGGAGCAGGAATGCCGTCTCCTCATAGCCAAAACGCCCTTCGGAGGTGAAACCCAAAATCAAATCCTCTACATTGATCCCCCGATAGACCATCTTGCCAGGCATGGGCACTCGTTCGCCGTTCTGCATATAATAGCCATACACATTGCCAATCTGTGTCACGCCCACCATAACGCCGGTTCCATCATGGTTCCGCAGACCGCGCTTGATGTCCACTCCTTTGGACGCCTTTGGGTCGATTTGATTACACTGGGTAAATTTCTGGCTCATCTCGTGGAGAAAGTCATTGGCAGTGGATGACAATGCATTCGACATAAAAGTACCTCCTTTTCACATAGAAACTATTATGCTAAGTATACGCAATCTGAAAAATGAAGTCAACCTGACAATACATTGCTTTGATAAAGTCTGTCATTTTGACTGATTTTCACGCTGAAATCCAGCAGAAAGTTGAACAGAACGAAGTATGAAACAACGAAACTTGCATCGCTCCTCCATTCTGACCTTCCATTTCCTGCGCAATGCATTCTTGCTCACCCTCTCCGTCTTTTTCCTGCCCGCCCTTCTTCTCCTCGGCTCCGCCCAGGCAGCGGACACCTCGTTCGAGGCCGGTGCTGCATCCTCTTGGGAGACTCCGGCTTCCTCCGATGCGGTGGACGCTTCTGCATCGCCTCAGCCGGATACCTCCGAAGCGAATACAAGTGCCGCTTCCAAACAAGGGAAGCCAACAACAAATGCCCCGATACCGGCCGCAGCAGCTTCCGCCCAGACCTTAACAGTTCTCGTTGGTGACAAAGTGCAGACGATGGGATTGGAGGACTACCTTTGGGGGGTAGTGGCCGCTGAAATGCCGGCGACATTCGAGCAGGAGGCCTTGAACGCCCAAGCCATCGCCGCCCGTACCTACACCCTCTACCGCATGGCGTCCCCCAGCCCAAACCATTCAAAGGCCAGCATCTGCACCGATTCGGGCTGCTGTCAGGCGTGGGTCTCCTATTCTGATCGGCTGAAAGGGTGGGAAAAGAGCAAGCGATCGGAATACAGCAAGAAGATCACCACAGCCATCCAAAAGACCCAAGGGCTGGCCATGTTCTACCAAGACAAGCCCATCATGGCCGCCTTCCATGCCGCCAGCGCCGGAGTGACCAAATCGGCCAAGACGGTCTGGGGCAAGGATGTGCCCTACCTGCAAAGCGTCTCCAGCCCGGAGACCAAGCAGCAGGTGCCCAAGTATTACAGTGTGGTGACGGTGAGCAAGGCGAAGTTTTGCGAAGCTCTGCGCATTACTTACCCCAACCTGACTTTGCCCCAAGACCCATCCAACTGGTTCGGCAAGGTTATCTATGACGGCAGCGGCCTCCCCCACGCCATCCGCATCGGCAGCCAGACCGTCCCCACCGCCACCTTGCGCACTCTGTTTGGCCTGCGCAGTCCCAGCGTGACGGCGGAATGGGATGGGAAGCAGGTGCGGTTCTACGTCACCGGCTACGGCCACGGGGTGGGGATGAGCCAGTACGGCGCCAACGCCATGGCTAAGCAGGGCAAGAGCGCTCAGCAGATCCTACGCCACTATTATACGGGCGTCAAAATCCACAAGTTCCAATAACCCTGTGGAAAACAACAGAGGAATCCAAGGTTGGATTCCTCTGTTTGCGTTTTGTTTTCCTTTTAAAGGGTGGTGAATAGATCCAGCACCTGGCCAGTCATCACGGGAGGCGCATCACAGAGCAGGTAGCGCACAGCCAACGCCACATGACGGGCATCCCCCATCTGGATGCCATCCTGGCCTACCGAGGTATTGTAGACCCGCTGACCCGGGGTGTCCACGATGGTGGGCGCCACGGCGTTGCAGCGGACGCCGTACTCCTTCATCTGGATGGCGGCTGTCTTGGTCAGGGTGACGATGCCGCCCTTGGCCACAGCGTAAGCGCCCATTTCCGAGGCGATACGCCCCATACGGGAGGAGACGCTGACGATGTCGCCGAACCCCTGTTCCCGCATGACCGGAGTGACCTTGTTCATACAAAGGAAGGGGATGCGCAGGTTGGTGCGGATGATCTGATCCCACTGTTCCGGTTTCCATTCCCAAATCTTCAAGGGAGACTGGGTAGAGATGTCGTACATCTCCTTGGGATAGCCGCCGGCGTTGTTGACCAGAATATCAATGCGGCCATACTTCTCCATCACCTGGTCTACCATCCCCTGCACCTGATCTTCTTCGGTCAAGTCAGCAGTGATGGGCCAGGCACGGCCGCCTGCTTGAGTGATCTCCGCTGCCACGGACTCCAGCTTGGAGGTCGTTCTGCCGACCACGGCGACCACAGCGCCTTCCTCGCCCAGCATCAGGGCGATGGCACGGCCAAGCCCCTGGCCTGCGCCGGTGACGATGGCGATCTTATCCTTTAATTTCATGGTTCCACCTTCCTCGTTTTTAAAGTTGAATTGCTTTTATTCTATACCACTTTAAAGTATGAGTCAACCATTTTTTCCGCCGAAAAAACGGACGTCTGCTGACGTCCGCTTTTCACAATTTTCTCAGTTTTCGAGCTTCTGAAACAGGGTTTCCCGATCCAGGCTGTTGGCTCGGTTGAACCGTCCCAGATCGCACAGCTCATTCGGGTCGCCGGTCAGGTGATTGACCTGCTCGGTGCAGGTGAGCATCACCTGATACCCTTCCGCCTTCAGCACCTTTCGAGCCTCTTTGGACAAGGCGCCAAAAGGAAAGGCAAATGCGGTGGGTTTAACGCCAGTGGCCGCCTGGATTTTGGCTCGATTTTTCTCAAAGTCCGCCGCCAGCGCCGACCGGTACTGGGACAAGCTCTCCCCGTCCTTCTTCTGACACCCTCGGCGCTTTTTCAGGTTGTGCATATCATAGGTATGGTTGGCGATCTCCACTCGGCCGCTCTCGGTCAGCTTCCGGATGTCCTTCCAATTCATGCAGGCATAATTGATATTCCGGTCGCCGGACTGGGTGTATGCATCGGCAAAGGAGCCCACCACCGCCACCACCGCTTTCAGGTCATACTGCTCCAACAGGGGCAGGGCGTACTCTAACACACTGAGCTGCCCATCGTCAAAGGTGATCATGATGGGCTTTTCCGGCAGGGGCGTCCCATTCTGAGTGTAAGCAGTCAAATCCGCTACCGTCACCGCCGTATATCCTTGCGCCGTCAGGTACTGGAAATCCCCCTCCAAGGTCTGAGGGGACACCACATGATCTCCCCACTGGCTGGCAGATTTATGAATGTGGTGGTACATCAGGATGGGCAGCTCCACCGAATGGAGCCTCTTTTGGCCGCTCATAGGCAAGTCTGCCTGCTGCGCCGGTTGGTACCAACCGACCAGCGCCAGCGCACCGCACCAAGCCAAAACCGCCGCCAGGACGGCTGCCACAGCCGCTTTCCAACGTGGGAACATAAAAATCACCTCAGATTAGGATTCTCCCACCTGGCGATTTTTATGCACCATAGAGGTTCCGCGGATCACGGAATCATTCTGCACAGGCTGGAGCCGCCTCTTTCAGCAGGACGGCGATCTCCTGCTCCTTGCCGTGCTTTGATCGGTCTTTCATAGGAGATCCTCCTTCCATCGCTCGTATGTTCTTCTCTATGACACAGTTCCATCACAACCGTCAACCGGACAGAAAAAAACTGCGGCAACAGCACCACAGAGTTACACTCAGCGCCATTGCCGCAGAACTTATTTCATTGTTTTCCTGTGCCGACAGGGGCTGCGCTTAGCAGCAGCCCTGTGCCTTCATAGCCTCAGCAACCTTCAGGAAGCCGGCGATGTTTGCGCCTGCCATGTAGTTGCCTTCCATGCCATAGGCCTTTGCTTCCTTGTCACAAGCGGCGAAGATGTTCTTCATGATGTCATGGAGCTTTGCGTCCACTTCTTCGAAGGTCCAGCCGTAACGGATGGAGTTCTGGCTCATTTCCAGGCCGGAGGTAGCTACGCCGCCTGCGTTGGCTGCCTTAGCGGGGCCGTAGAGCATCTTGTGGGCGAAGTACACTTCGATGGCAGCGGGGGTGGAGGGCATGTTCGCGCCTTCGGAGACACAATAGCAGCCGTTCATGGCCAGCAGTTCTGCGTCTTCCTTGTCGATGTCGTTCTGAGTTGCGCAAGGCAGAGCGATGTCGCAGGGGATGGACCAGATACCGTGACCTTCATGATACTCTGCTTCGGGATGATAGGTCAAGTATTCCTTGATGCGCTTGCGTTCCACTTCCTTGATCTGGTGGATGGCAGCCAGGTCGATGCCGTTGGCGTCATAGATGTAGCCGTTGGAGTCGGACATGGCCACGACCTTTGCGCCCAGGGTGGTTGCCTTTTCGCAGGCATAGATAGCTACGTTGCCGGAGCCGGAGATGACGACGGTCTGATCCTTAAAGCTCTTGCCGTTGGCCTTCAGCATTTCTTCGGTGAAGTAGCACAGGCCATAGCCGGTAGCCTCGGTACGAGCCAGGGAGCCGCCATAAGCCAGGCCCTTGCCGGTGAGGACGCCGGTGAACTCGTTGGCCAGGCGCTTGTACTGGCCGAACATGTAGCCGATCTCTCTTGCGCCGGTGCCGATGTCGCCTGCGGGAACGTCGCAGTCTGCGCCGATGTGGCGATACAGCTCGGTCATGAAGCTCTGGCAGAAACGCATGACTTCCCCTTCGCTCTTGCCCTTGGGGTCGAAGTCACTGCCGCCCTTTGCGCCGCCCATGGGCAGGGTGGTCAGGCTGTTCTTGAAGATCTGTTCAAAGCCCAGGAACTTGATGATGCCGATGTAGACGGAAGGATGGAGCCGGATGCCGCCCTTGTAGGGGCCGATGGCAGAGTTGAACTGAATCCGATAGCCGCGGTTGACCTGCACCTTGCCGTTGTCGTCCACCCAGGGGACGCGGAAGATGATCTGCCGTTCCGGTTCCACCAGGCGTTCCAGGACGCCGGCTTCTACCAGGTCGGGACGGGCTTCGATGACCGGTTCCAGGCTCTCCAGCACTTCGGTGACGGCCTGAATGAATTCCGGTTCGCCGGGATTACGCTTTTCTACGGTTGCCAATACGTCCAACAGGTATGCATTCTTAATATTCATACATCGATCATCCTTTTCACTGAAATTTGGAAGGTTTGCAATGAAGCATCTTGCAAGAAAACTTGTGACGCTCCCTCCTTTATGCAACATCCCATTCATTTTATTGCGCAATTTGTTGGAAATCTTCGGTCGAATGAAATATACGCCAACGCTTTTGCAACAAACTATGCTCAAAATTGCAAGATTCATTCTAGCAGAGAGTTGCCGGATTGTAAACCATTTTTTATTGATTTCTCCGGATACGTCCTTTTGCACAACCTTCCTCCCTCTTTTTTCTCCCCCTTTGTCCACTTTTCCCAGCGTTTCTCCACAAAACGCCCAGTGCATGGCTCCTGCACTGGGCGTTTTATCATCCTGCACTTTGTCCCTTTGTCAATGTGTCCTCTTACAGGGCGTGAATGATCTGATGATAGTGTTCCTCCGTGTCCACCTTTCCCACCGCAGAGAAGGCACATTGCTCCCACTGGAAGGTCTCCTGGGCCAGCGCCCGGATCTCCTCCGCTGTCACCGCATCGTAGGCGGCGATGATCTCTTCCTCCGTCCGCACCTTCTCTCCGCGGAGAGCGGCGCGGGCCATGCTGTTCATCCGGGCGGTAGTGGACTCCAAGCCCATGAGCACGTTGGCCTTGGCCAGCTCCCGCACCCGGTTCAGCTCCTGCTCGGTGACGCCGTCCTGGGTGAACTGCTCCACCACCTGCCGGATGGCGGACAGAGCCTGCATCTCCGTCTCCTTGTTCAGGGCGGCGTAGATGGAGAAGGTGCCGGTCTCCTGGTAGCCGGAGCCATAGGTATAGACGTTGTAGCACAGCCCCTGGCGCTCCCGCACCTCCTGGAACAGCCGGGAGGACATGCCGCCGCCCAGGATGGAAGACAGCAGCTGCATGGGGAACCGTCTGGGGTCGGTGTCCGAGATGGAGGGGAAGGTCAGCAGCAGGTGGTTCTGCTCAGTGGCCTTGCGTTTCAGGGTCATGGCGGGATGGTACACGGCAGGCTTGCCGGGCTTCAGGTGCCCCGGCTCCATGGCGGCGAAGCGCTCCATCAGCTCCTCCACAAAGGCGTCTTCAAAGCTGCCAGCCAGGGAAACCACCACCCGGTCGGGAGTGTAGTGGCTCTGTTTGTACTCTTTCAGCCACTGACCGGTCATCTTCTCCAGGGTAGACTTTTTGCCCAGGATGGGACGGGCCAGAAAACTGCCCTTATAGATGGCAGCGCTCATCCGCTCCATCACCAGATCAGCCGGGTCGTCGGCGTACATGCCGATCTCCTCCAGGATGACCCCCCGCTCTGTCTGCACATCTTCTTCCGCGAATTTGGCGTCGAAGAACATACTGCACAGAATGTCCGCCGCCTCCCGCAGGTGGGTGTTCAGGGCACGGCCGTAGAAACAGGTACACTCCTTGGTGGTGAAGGCGTTCATCTGCCCGCCGATGGCATCCATCCGCTGGGCCATCTCTCTTGCGGTGTGGGTGCTGGTGCCCTTGAAGAGCATATGCTCGATGAAGTGAGCGGCGCCGTTCTCGCTGGCCTTTTCCTCCCGGGAACCGGTGCCCACCCAGATGCCCAGGGCGGCACTGCTGACGGCGGGAACGTGTTCGGTGTAAAAGCGCACCCCGTTGGGCAGGGTGGTGGTATGACAATCTAATCTCAACGCATACATCTCCTTCCCGGCCGGTGTCCGGCCTGGTCAAAACTGCCCGGAGGGACGCTTGCGATTTCGTCCGTCCGGGCAGTGTTAGTTTGGGTTCTGTTGCCGAACTTCATCCGGCATTTTGGTGATTTAGTTCTGCTTTGCCAGCTTCTTGGCCTTGATCTCGCGGATGGCGTCGATGTGGCTCAGGTTCACACGACCCTTTTCGTCGATGTCGGTGACCTTGACCCAGATCATATCGCCCACGTTGACCGCGTCTTCCACCCGGCCGATGCGGTGGTCAGCCAGCTTGGAGATGTGGACCATGCCGTCCTTGCCGGGAGCCAGCTCCACGAAGGCGCCGAACTTCAGTATGCGTACCACCTTGCCATAGTACAGGCTGCCCACTTCGGGGACAAAGACGATGGTGTCGATGGCCTTCTTGGCCAGCTCGCAGGAGGCGGTGTCGGGAGCGGAGATGAAGATCTCGCCGGTCTCTTCGATGTCGATCTTGGCACCGGAGTCTGCCTGGATCTTCTGGATGACCTTGCCGCCGGAGCCGATGACAGAGCGGATCATGTCGGTGGGGATCTTCATCTTGATCATCTTGGGGGCGTTGGGGCTGATCTCAGGACGAGGTTCGGGGATGACAGGCAGAATGATCTCGTCCAGGAT
>URAM01000010.1 GCA_900545815.1 uncultured Eubacteriales bacterium
GCGGATAACCTGGGCAAGCTGTTCAATGGAATGTCCGGCAACGCCCTGGCTCCCCCTGCGCAGAAGGCATTGGAGCTGAATCCGCCCTCTGAGCTTGACCCAAGTAAAAACGACTCCAACGATCAAGGAGGCTGACATAAATGGAACTGAATCAAGAAAAAGACAAGATGGCGCCCGAAGCCACTGCGGCGGAGGAGATTCCGGCTGAAACCGTGATCGAGGAAACCGCAGAAGCGGAAGCTCCCGTACCGGAAGCGCCCGCAGCCGAAGGCGAGGACAGCTTAGCGGAGGGCAAGGCATCCGCCGCCCTGGCTCGTGCCAAGAAGGCACTAAAAGACCAGGAAGACGCCTACCTTCGTCTGGCCGCTGAGTACGACAACTTCCGACGCCGCACCATCAAGGAAAAGTCGGAAGCCTACACCAACGCCAAGGCAGACGCCGCCCTGAAATTCCTCCCCGTTTACGACAACCTGGAGCGGGCACTGAATCAGGGCACCGAGGACGAAGCGTTCCTCAAGGGCGTGGAGATGACCATGACCCAGCTGCTGGATGTGTTGGCCAGCCTGGACATCAAGCCCATTGAGGCCGTTGGCCAGCCCTTTGACCCCAATCTTCACAATGCAGTGATGCACATTGAAGATGAAAAATACGGGGAAAACACTGTGGCCGCCTGTTTCCAGACCGGCTTCATGATGGGCGAAAAGGTCATTCGCTTCGCCATGGTACAGGTTGCAAACTAAACCACCCCGTCCCGGAATCGGGACACCTAACTTTTGTTAACAATTATCTTTTCTATATTAGGAGGCAACATTATGTCTAAGATTATTGGTATTGACCTGGGTACTACTAACTCCTGCGTAGCCGTTATGGAAGGCGGCGAAGCTGTCGTTATCCCCAACGCGGAAGGGAACCGCACCACTCCCTCTGTCGTCGCATTTTCTAAGGACGGCGAACGTATGGTAGGCCAGGTGGCAAAGCGTCAGGCTATCACAAACCCCGACCGCACCATCAGCTCCATCAAGCGTGAGATGGGCAGCGACCACAAGGTCACCATTGATGGCAAGCAGTATACTCCGCAGGAGATCAGCGCAATGATCCTGCAAAAGCTGAAGGGCGACGCTGAGGCTTATCTGGGCCAGCCCGTCTCCGAAGCAGTCATCACGGTTCCTGCATACTTCACCGATGCTCAGCGTCAGGCCACCAAGGACGCAGGCAAGATCGCCGGTCTGGAAGTCAAGCGTATCATCAACGAACCCACCGCTGCCGCTCTGGCTTATGGTGTGGATAAAGAAGAAGCCCAGAAGATCATGGTCTATGACCTGGGCGGCGGCACTTTTGACGTGTCCATCCTGGACATCGACGATGGTGTTATTGAAGTGTTGGCTACCGCCGGCAACAACCGCCTGGGCGGCGATGACTTCGATAAGTGCATCATGGATTACCTGGCGGCTGAATTTAAGAAGGAAAACGGCATCGACCTGACCACTGATAAGGTCGCTATGCAGCGTCTGAAGGAAGCGGCTGAAAAGGCAAAGATCGAGCTGTCTGGTGTCACCACCTCCAACGTCAACCTGCCTTATATCACCGCAGACGCCACCGGCCCCAAGCATCTGGATGTGACCATCACCCGTGCAAAGTTCAACGAACTGACCAACCACCTGGTGCAGGCTACCATGGGTCCTGTCCGTCAGGCTCTGTCCGATGCCGGCCTGAAGTCCGGCGACCTGCATAAGGTTTTGCTGGTGGGCGGTTCCTCTCGTATCCCCGCTGTTCAGGAAGCGGTCAAGCAGATCACCGGCCAGGAAGGCTTCAAGGGCATCAACCCCGATGAATGTGTTGCAGTCGGTGCAGCCATCCAGGGCGGCGTCCTGGGCGGCGATGTAAAGGGTCTGCTGCTGCTGGATGTCACCCCCCTGTCCCTGGGTATCGAGACCATGGGCGGTGTGTTCACCAAGCTGATCGACCGTAACACCACCATCCCCGTGAAGAAGAGTCAGATCTTCTCCACCGCAGCAGATAACCAGCCCTCTGTAGAAGTCCATGTCCTCCAGGGCGAACGGGAAATGGCAGCTGGCAACAAGACCCTGGGTCGTTTCCAGCTGGACGGCATTGCTCCGGCACGCCGCGGCGTACCTCAGATTGAAGTCACCTTCGATATTGACGCCAACGGCATCGTCAATGTCTCCGCTCAGGATAAGGGCACTGGCAACGAACAGCACATCACCATCACTTCTTCCTCCAACCTGTCCAAGGATGACATTGACCGGGCTGTGAAGGAAGCGGAACAGTATGCAGCTGAGGACGCAAAGCGGAAGGAAGACGTGGATCTGCGCAACAACGCTGACCAGTTGATCTATCAGTGCGACCAGGCCGTGAAGGAACTGGGCGACAAGATCACTCCCGATGAGCTGACCAAGATCGATGACGCCAAGAAGAAGCTGGAAGAAGTGCTGAAGGGCACCGACTCCGACGCCATCAAGAACGCAAGCGCTGAACTGGGCGACATCTTCCAGGGTATTTCCGCTCGCGTCTATCAGGAAACTGGCGCAGCAGGCGCTGCCGGTGCAGCTGGTGCCGGTGCAGCAGGCGCAGGCGCTGCCGGTGGCAGCGCAGCCGACAAGAAGGACTTCTATGACGCCGATTACGAAGTAGTGGACGATGACCAGCAGTAATTTCAGCTGCTCCGTCTGCTCCTGACAGAACAGAACAATACCCGTGCTCCAGAGCCGCCGTACCGGCGGCTCAGCGGGGTTTCAGACGGACGGCGGAGGATTTTTTCCGCCGCCCGTCTCAGAGCGTTGAGGCGGCCCTTTGGGAAGCTGCCGCCTGGATAAGAAGGTGAATTTATGGCAGATGCAAATAAAAGAGATTATTACGAGGTACTCGGTGTAGAGAAGAACGCGACCCCTGAGCAGATCAAAAAAGCATACCGAAAACTCGCCAAGAAATATCATCCCGATATGAATCCGGGAGACGATGAGGCCGCCAATAAATTTAAGGAAGTCAACGAAGCCTATGAAGTGCTCTCCGATGAGGATAAAAAGGCCAAGTATGACCAGTTCGGCTTCGATGGATTAGACCCCAACTTCGGCGCCGGTGGATTCGGCGGTGGCTTTGGCGGCTTCGATTTCGGCGACATCCTCTCCTCCGTCTTTGGCGGCGGCGGGTTCGGCGGCTTCGGTGGCGGCGGCGGTCACGACCGCAACGCCCCTATGCAAGGCCCCAACCTGCGGGAAGTGCTGCGGCTGACCTTTGAAGAAGCCGCTTTCGGCTGTGAGAAGGATCTTCCCATCGAGCGGATCGAAGCCTGTAAGGAATGTCACGGCAAGGGCACTACCGACCCCAACGGGGTACAGACCTGCCAGCGCTGCCACGGCACCGGCGTCATCCAGACCCAGCAGCGCACCCCCTTTGGCGTCATGCAGACCCAGCAGGAGTGTCCGGAATGTGGCGGCGATGGACATATCATCAAGAACCCCTGTAAAGTGTGCAGCGGCCGCGGCCTTGTCCGCCGTCGTACCACGGTCCATGTGAAGGTGCCCGCTGGCATCAACAACGGTCAAGCCATCAATATGCACGGTCAGGGTCATGTGGGTCGGAACGGCGGCCCCAACGGCGACCTGATCATCAGCATCGCCGTCTCCCCCCATCCCCTGTTTACTCGGGACGGGTTTGATGTACACTATACCCATCCCGTCTCCTTCGTGGACGCCACGTTGGGCGGCGAACTGGAGATCCCCACCATTGACGGCAAGGTGAAGTACAACCTGCCTGCCGGTACCCAAGGGGACACCACCTTCCGCCTGAAGGGCAAGGGTATCCCCCGCCTGAACAAGAGCGGCCGCGGTGACCAGTATGTGACCGTGAACATCCAGGTGCCCACCAACCTGAGCGCCGAGGCAAAGAGCGCCCTGCGTGCCTTTGACAGTGCCATGAAGCACAAGGAGGCTCACAAGAAAGGTTTTTTTGACAAGGGGAAATGGAAATAATCTCTGATTTCATCTAAAATTGAGCGTCCGCAATGACCCAAGGCATGGAACTCCGGCCGCTCGACTTACCAATCCTACCGGACACCGAATCCTTTTGATTCGGTGTCCACTTTTTTTGACAAATCCCCCGTTACCGGTTACAATGAATTCCGTACTCTATTTTCTGACTGGAGGTTTTCCCATGTTTTACGCAGACCAGCATATGCACTCCAGCGTATCCTTTGACAGTCACAGTTCCCGCTCCGATATGGCCGCCGCAGCGGCTCAGGCGGGGCTTTCCGCCCTGTGTTTTACTGACCACTATGACGTGGTGGACGAACACGGAACCTTCGTTCCTCACTACGACTGGGCTCCCGCTCGGGAAGCCCACGCTCAGGCACAAAAGGACTGGGGCGACCAGCTCTTTTTGGGCTTCGGCATTGAAGTGGGCAACGCTCCGGAGGATTTCTCCATGGCCGAGCGGATCATCTCAGAGCCAGGGCTGGACTTGGTCATCGGCTCCATCCATAACGGCTCCGCCGCCTTGAAGCACCAGGATTATTATTATGCCGACTTCAACTCCCCTGCCATGTGCCATCAGTTCCTGGAGGATTACTTTCAGTCCATGCTCCTGCTGGCGCAGTGGGGCAAGTTTGACACGCTGGGGCACATCCCCTATCCGCTGCGCTATATGCGGGATCGGGACGGGCACGACATCTCTTTGGCACCTTATGAACCCATCATCCGTGAAATTTTGAACGCAGTCATCCATGCCGGCAAAGCCATTGAGCTGAACACCTGCAAATATCACCCCGGCTCCGCCGCCGACTACGAGGGCATTTTGCGCACCTATCGGGAACTGGGCGGCGAGCTGGTCACCGTGGGCGCAGATGCCCACGCCCCTGAGAATGTGGCAAAAGCCTTCCCAGAAGGACACGAACTGCTGAAGCAGTGCGGCTTCCGCTATGTGACCCACTTCATTGGCCGCACACCCCATCCCATTTCCCTGTATCATGAGGAGGACTTGCATCATGCGTGAGATCACCTGCGCTGCGATCACCGCCACAGTGCGGGATCTATGTATCCAAGCCAACTGCCAGCTGCCCAGCGATGTGCGCAGCGCCATCTGCGCCGCCTGCGCTCAGGAGCGTTCTCCGGTGGGGCAATCCATCCTTCACGATCTGGTGGAGAACTACACCTACGCCGGGGAACGGAACCTGCCCATCTGCCAGGATACCGGCATGGCAGTGGTGTTCATCGACCTGGGGCAGGAGTGTCACATCACCGGCGGTGCCTTAGAGGACGCCGTCAACGCCGGTGTAGCCGCCGGGTACACCGATGGCTTTTTGCGCAAGTCCATCGTCAGCGACCCCCTGCGGCGGGTGAACACGGAGGACAACACCCCGGCTGTCCTCCATTTGCGCCTGGTTCCCGGTGACCAGATGTCCATCACGGTGGCACCCAAGGGCGCTGGCAGCGAGAACATGACCACGCTGAAGATGCTCAAACCTACCACGCCCCTGGACGAGGTAGAAAACGCCATCATCCAAGCAGTCGAGGAAGCCGGCTCCAACCCCTGTCCTCCGGTGGTGGTGGGCATCGGCATTGGCGGCAACTCGGAACAGTGTGCCCTGCTGGCTAAGCGGGCGCTGCTGCGTCCCCTGGACGAGCACAACCCTGACCCGCTGTATCGGGAAATGGAGGAGCGTCTGCTGGAACGTATCAATAAGCTAGGCATTGGCCCCCAGGGTCTGGGGGGTACGGTAACTGCCCTGGCTGTTTCCATCCTGCCGGCGGCCACCCACATCGCCCAACTGCCCATCTGCGTGAACTTGTGCTGCCACGTCTGCCGCCACGCTTCCGCTTTTTTATAAAAAGATTGGCAAAAAATTCAAACGCGCTGCACGGCTTGGTTTTTGTATGACAACTGCCTCGTTGCTCTATTCATTCATATCACAGAGAAGGGACAACCAAAGGAAGCAGGCAAACAGGCTCGGAACAAGCGTTCCCGTGCGGAGAAAGCGGCAGAACAGGAACGCCGGTTCGCCCAGCGTCAGGAAAAGCGCAAGGCGAAGCATAAGGGGCACTGATTGCTCAAAAAAACAGCGTAGGAATGATTCCTACGCTGTTTTCTCGTCCTTCGTTGTTATTCCTTTGCCCACATATAGGCGTACAGCTGGGTACGTCCAGAGAAACGCTCCTTCTGCAGCAGCTCCCGTACTTCTTCCTTGGTGTACCAGGCCGCCAGGATCTCCTCCTCTGGGTCGGGGCTGGGGACGGGTTCCCCCTCGGCCACCCCTACGCAGACCACACCCATCTCGTCACAAATGCCCTCAGCGCTATAGGATTCCTTCATCCACTCATCGATGCGCACCAGCTTTAGACCAGTCTCCTCCCGCAGCTCTCTGGCGGCACTGGTGTCCAGTTCTTCCCCATCATCCACCAGGCCGGCAGGGAAATTGTAGATAAACTCGCCCATGGCCAACCGGAACTCTCGGTTGATGAGCAGTTTTTCACCGCTGGGATCGTGCATGATCATGATGACTGCTTCCGGCTTGTGGTCGTGGAGCTGGTCAAACTGGGTTCGATTCTTGGCACGACTGACCATCTCGTAGTTCTTCACACCGCCGTCCACAGTCTCATAGACGATGTCGTAACGGCTGAGGAACTTGCCCTCATTCACTTTCTTCATGCTGACAAATTTCACTTTAAAATCCCCTCTCTATTTTGGAATCAACTCAGTAATTCTCGGAGCGCCTGCGCTACGCCACTTTCATAGCTGGCCCCTGTGCATCGATCCGCTGCTTTCCGGCAGCTTTCCGTAGCATCTGCCACAGCCACACCGATGCCGGCCATTTGAATCATATCGATATCGTTATCTGCATTGCCAAAGGCCACCGTCTCCTCCGGCGTCAGCCCCAGCTGCTCCAACACCCAGCTCAGGGCATTGCTCTTGCCGCTGCTGGGGCTGGACAATTCCAACAAATGAAAGAAGGAGGAGGTGATGTATAGATCAGGAAAGCGCTGCTCCAGCACCTTCCACAGCCGATCCCGCTCCGCTTTATCGTGGGTCACCAGCTCGATGCTGTCTAATTCCGTACAGTGCTCCAGGATAAAGTCTCGAATATCCGGCACCGGCTTTCGGGTAGAACGGAGGTACTTCGCCCCATACTCCGTGCAGCCGTATGCCATGGGGTCATCATACATCTTTCGATCCGTATAGGCGTTCCCACCCACAAAGGTCTCATAGTTGATATTCTCTTTTGCCGTACACGCTAAAAGCTCCTCGGCCACCTCCGGCGGCAGGGTGGAGCGAAAGGCGGCCTCGCCCTCTGGCACACGGTAGACAGCAGCACCATTGCTGGTGATGGCCCAGCCGATACCCTTGATGCTTAAAACCTCCTGCGGCAAGGTATCATACGCTCTGCCACTGGCGATAACAATCTCGATCCCCTGGGTGATGGCATCTTCCATTGCCTTGCGATTTGCCTCTGGTAATCTTCCATCCTGATCCAACGTGGTGCCATCCAGATCCAGCGCAATACATTTGATTGCCATGGTCACTCCTCCTTTATTTCAAACATATTAGATTCTTTCCGCTCAAGTATAGCACAAATTTCCGCCCTTGGAAACGCAGATTCCTTGTTGGCCTTAGAAAAAAGCAAAGGCATTTGGCAAACACGATAGAATGTGCTATAATATTAAATTACGCTGTCAAAAATAGATACTTAGCAAAGATACAAGGGAGGAGCCTCAGGATGCAAGACGCAAAACAACTGCTGCACCAGCCAGCAGAGAATACCCGCCAACTGCTGAAGAACACCCTCGGCATGGCCTGGCCCGCCGTGTTGGAGAGCTTTTTCATCGCCCTGGCTGGTATGATCGATGTAAAGATGGTCAGCAACCTGGGCAGCTACGCTGTGGCCGCCGTGGGCTTGACCACTCAGCCCAAATTCCTTGGGCTGGCTTTCTTTATCGCCACCAATGTGGCTCTGTCCGCCCTGGTAGCCCGCCGTTTTGGAGAAAAACGGCGGGAGGACGCCAATCAGGTCATGATCACTGCTCTTGTTATGTCCATCCTGGTCTGTGCTGTCATCAGCACCCTCTGCGTCACCTTAGCCAACCCCATCATCAACTTGTGCGGCTCTCAGCCGGACACCCACGCAGCGGCAGTGACCTATTTCCGCATCATCATGGGCGGGATCATCTTCAGCGTCATCTCCATGACCATCAACGCCGCCCTTCGGGGCAGCGGCAACACCCGCATCGCCATGACCACCAACGTCACCTCCAGTGTCCTGAACATCTGCGGCAACTATCTGCTCATCGAAGGTCACTTCGGATTCCCCGCCCTGGGCATCGCCGGCGCCGCCATTGCTACCGTCTTTGGCACGGTAGTGGCCTGCGGCATGAGCATCTTCTCCCTGCGCCATCCAGACGGATTTGTCAGCCTGCCACACATCTTCAAGATCAAGATCCGTCCAGCCTGGAACTCTGTCCAAGAGCTGTTCCGCCTGTCCGGTAATATTCTGGTGGAAAACCTGCTCATGCGCATCGGCTTCATCGCCACCGCCCTAGTCGCCGCCTCCCTGGGCACCGACGTTATGGCCGCCCATCAGGTGGGCATGAATGTACTGACCATCAGCTTTTCCTTCGGCGACGGGATGCAGGTGGCAGCGGTGGCGTTGACCGGACGCAGCTTAGGCGAGGGGCAAAAGGAGCTGGCCAAAACCTATGGCCGTCTGTGTCAGCGCATTGGCGTCACCATCTCCCTCATCCTCGCCATCCTCTTCCTGGTCTTTGGCCGGTGGTTCTACGGGCTGTACTTCCCCACCGAGCCACACATCGTGGAGTACGGCGTGGAGATCATGCGCTTCTCTACCCTCATCACCTTCTTCCAAATCTCCTCGGTCATCTATATGGGCTGTCTCCGTGCCGCCGGCGATGTGAAATATACCCTGTTTGCCTCGGTCACCAGCATCACAGTTGTGCGTACCGCCTGTACTTGTCTGTTGGTGCTGGGACTGCACTGGGGTCTGACCGGTGTGTGGATGGGCGTCCTCACAGATCAGAGCTGCCGATTGATCTTGGCCTATATCCGTTTCCGGCAAGGGAAGTGGGTGGATTTGAAAATTTGACAAAAACCAGTTTTTTTCATTGACTTTTCCGCCTAAATTGTGCTATCCTAGTTATATACTTTTAAAAAAGTGACCTGCTGACGGGTTATGTGGAGCACCACAGTGTAGGTCACGGATCGACAAAATCGCCGACCGTCTGGGCAACATGAGATTGTATCATGTTGCCCTTTTTTGTTCACCGCTCACGGACACAAGAAAGGGCAGCACAAGAGAAATGGAGTGTGTTATCATGTTCAGAGAGGATTATTTGACGATTTGTGAAAACGGCCGGAAGAAGCTGGACTTTTTCCGCAGCCGCCCCTTTGGCTACTTCCTGTCTGCCATGCTGGCTGGGATGTTCATCGCCCTGGGCAGCTTTGCCGCCATGTGCATCGGCGGCTTCGCCACCGCCGCTGGCTCCACTGCGGTGAAATTCCTCGTCTCCCTGGTCTTTGCCGCTGCGCTGAGTCTGGTCATTGCCGCCGGATGTGAGCTGTTCACTGGCAACAACCTGGTGCTGGGTGCCGCTTCTCTGAACCGCACCGTCTCCTGGCGAGACACCGCCCTGCTGTGGTTTGTGTGTTATGTGGGGAATCTACTGGGTTCCTGGGTACTCATCCTGATCTTCCAGGCCACCGGCATCACCGGCAACGAGGCAGTCGCCAGCTTCTTTGTCACCACTGCCCAGAGCAAGGTTAGCCAAGGCGCTCTGGCACTTTTCACCCGTGGCATCCTGTGCAACATCTGCGTGTGCCTAGCCGTCTGGTGCTCGGTACGGCTGAAAGACGAGGCCGCTCGGCTCATCATGGTAGTCTGGTGCATCCTGATCTTCATGATCTGCGGCTTTGAGCACAGCATTGCCAACATGACCATCATCGGCACCGGCCTGCTCAACACCACCCAAGATGTCACCCTCTCCGGATATGTATGGAACCTGGTCTTCGTCACCTTAGGCAATATGGTGGGAGGTACCGTTTTTGTGGCTCTTCCCTACCACCTGGTCGCTCAGGAAGGACAGAAGGTAGGGTAATCTTCCCCAGCAAATATCGATTATATTGTTCGTTCTCCTTGACTGCCTCACTGCCCCCGGTGAGGCAGTCACACTTTTCCGCCCAAAAAAAGCACGTCCACAGTGTGACCTGCCCCAATTTATACGGACAGCACCAAAAAGCTCCTATGTAGGAAATATTAAATTTTAAGCGGAGTGGCGCAGCGTTAGCGGCACCACTCCAGTTCTATTTTGGATGCGCTCGTGGTTATAAAAATAAATATATCTGTCGATCAAATTATCTGCTTCCCTGAATGTATTTGGTTTGTGCCGATAGATACATTCTGTTTTCAGATTTGTTTTCCTTTTCGTAATCCTCTATGGTCTTATGTTTCTTGGGTCTACCCTTAGGCATAGGTGCTAATTGCCGCAACTTTGTTTCCGGGCGTAACCCGCGCCAACTTTGAATCCTGTACCGACTCATTCCCAACTCCTTGCTGAGTTGATTCTGCGTTTCTCCGGCTGCTAACCGCTCCCGAACCTGGTTTTTCACCCATTCTGGATACTGCGTCATTCCTTTTCTTCCTGATATGCAATTACCCCCTGATGTAGTTATGATCCTACATCAGGGGGCTTTTTGTCTATTGTCCTGTTTTACTGGTTCTGTTCACACAACTTGGACGTGCTTTTTTGACATCAACTTTGCCCTTGCAGGCTGGAAACAAATTGCAGCGCAGAACGAGGACTCCGGCTGGTGTGCCGCGCCTCCCAGCGGACGGCCAGACGATGCAGCTCCTGCCGATCCAGCTGGATGCCCTTGGCCTGTGCCATATCCAGTGCCATCTCGATGAACTGAGGCTTGGTCAGCTCAGAAAACAGGATGCGCAGGCCGAACCGGTCGGCCAGGGAGGTCTTGTCCTGAATGGTCTCGCTGGCATCGATCTCATCACCGTCTCGGTCAGAGAAATTCTGCCGCACCAGGTGGCGACGATTGGAGGTACAGTATACGGCCACATTCACAGGGCGCGGTTCCAGACTTCCTTCCAGGATGGTTTTGAGGGAGGAGAAAGTACGATCCTCCTTGTCAAAGGCCAGGTCGTCAATGAAGATGATGAACTTCTGAGGCCGGTGCGCCAGATCCCGCACCAGCTTAGGAATGTCGCCCAGCTCCTCCTTGGGCACCTCGATGAGCCGCAAGGAAGCAAATTCCGGCATTCCCAGCAAACCCTTGACCGTGGCGGATTTCCCAGTGCCGGAGACGCCATAGAGCAGGACGTTGTTGACCTGGCGGCCAGAAACCAGCAAGCGGGTATTCTCCACCACCTGCTCCCGCTGGCGTTCATAGCCAATAAACGCATCCTCTGGAACAAAATCCGGCTCCTTCACCGGATGCAGCGCCCCGTCCTGCCAGACAAACGCCTGGTAACGAGAGAAAATCCCGCAGCCATGGGTTTTATAAAAAGCGGTCAGCGCACCAAATTCCGGCAGCGATCCGTGTCCCCACTCTGGCAAGGTCTGCACGGTGTCCTGCCAATCCTCCGGCACCAGAGCGGCCAGTTCTGCTTTGATCTCAGACGGTTCCAGCGCGGCCAGACTCGCAAAGACCGCCAGATCCCGTTCTGCCGCCTGGGTGAGCACCACGCCAGCTTGTCCATGGGCGGCCGCCTGGGCGTAGGAGGAGATACCATAGCGGAGCTGATCCACCAAGTAGTCAGACAGGCTGTCCGTCCCCTCCTGGGTCAGGGTGTAAAAGGTTTCCGTATACCCTTCCAAGGCGTTTTCGCCGTCCTGCTGCTCCAGCGCCCGAAAGAGCCTGGTCAGCGCCGCCAAAGGCGGCAGTTTCAGCAAGTGACGATAGACGGTGACGCCGGCTAATGCGGCGGAATAATTTTTCTTCACGGTGTATCCTTCCTCTCTGTCTGAGCTGCTGCGGCCATCTCCTGGTCGGTCTGCTGGTTTCCTTTTTCTTGTGTTTTTTTCTTTGTTTTTTTCGCCTTGGGCAAGGTCAAGCGGATGGTCTGGGTCACGCTGTTCTGTTCCTTCCCCTCCTTGGAAAAGGCAGTGGCCGTAATGTCCAGATCACAGCTCTCCTTGCAATAGGCCAAAATGTCCCACTCCAGCTTTTCCCCCGGTTCCAGCACCGGAGATTCATAGATGGTTTGGCCGTTGACGGACAAGGTGTAGACCAGACGAAAGGGGCTTTTCTTCCAGTTGGTCAAGGTGAGCACCCGATTGTCCTGGTTTACCTTGCGATCCTGGAACCGTGGAAATCTGGCGTACTCCTTCTCCACCTCCACCTGAGCGGGCGCAGAGGAGACTGCACTGCCGCTACTCAAGGTGCCGCAACCGGGCAGAAAGAGCAAAGCGGCAGTCAGGGCGGCAGCGGTGATGCGATAGATATGACGTTGTTTGATCAACGGAAACAACCCCTTTCTTCGGATTCCAACATTGGTTTTGATTATACCGGATTCTGTATCGGAATACAATGGCGTACCTGCACAAATCCCCCGATCACCTCGCATTGACGGCACTGCGTTCCTTTGTTACAATGAGGATACCCTGACGGGAATGCTGGTACAAGGAGGGCAGGAGGATGGGACGAGAAACGGAGCTTTGCAATCGCTTGGGACGCACACCAGAAGAACGTCTGTTGTTGCGCCGAGTACTGGATCAATCAATGGGAGCCGTGCGCAAGTGTGAGCCCTGTCGGACTCCATTTTTGACACCCAGAGAGTGCGCCTTAGCCAAGCAACTCATCGCTGCCCTGGGGCATCCCGCTCACCGCTTTGAGGGCGGTTATCCAGAAGCGGAACGACAAGTGTGCCTATTCCTGCCAGACTGGCTTGAACCAGAGGATGCGCTTCCGGAGCCTTATGGACTGGCTGCCTTGCGAGCCGTCTGGTACGAAGGAGATACCTTGGGGCATCGGGATATTTTGGGCGCACTGATGGGACTTGGCATCCGCCGAGAGACAGTGGGCGACCTGCTGGTGTCCCAGCACAGCTGTGATATTCTGCTGTTGCCAGAGATTTTGCCTTATCTGCGGGAAAATTTCACCCAGGCCGGCCGAGTCAAATTAAAATGCTCTGAAATCCCTCTGCCAGAACTGTCTGTCCCCCCAATTGCAAAGAAACTCCTCCATGGCACGGTATCCTCCCTGCGGCTGGACGCTGTGGCAGCCACCGGATTCGGCACCAGCCGAGCAAAGATGACCGAGGCTATCTCCAGCGGACGGGTATCCCTGAATCATCTGGAATGCACCCGCGCTGACCAAGCAGTAGCAGAGGGAGATGTACTGGCTTGCCGAGGCATGGGAAAATGCCGCCTGATTGCGGTGGGCGGACTGAGCCGAAAAGGGCGAGTGGCCATTACCGTGGAGCGCTATCTTTAAACGAGTTCAAATTTATTTTATAAAGGAGTGGCAAAAGATATGCCCGTAACACAGGAACAGATTGATCGCATCAACCAACTGGCTCGGAAATCCAAGGCAGAGGGCTTGACGGCAGAGGAAAAAGAGGAACAGGCTAAGCTGCGCCGGCTCTATATCGACGCCATGAAGGAGTCCCTGCGCGGCCAGTTGGATAACACATACATTGTGGATGTCCACGGCAACAAGCGGAAGCTGCCGAAGAAGAAGCGTCCGCCTGAGATGTAACTTCTTTTGATAAGACGCAGGCATGAAAGAAACCGGCTGATGCTAACATCAGCCGGTTTCTCTGGATAGACGAAAAAGCACAAAAGAAATGACCCAATCCAAATTGCTAACAGCGTTGAATCGGGTCATTTCTGTTCTGCCTTAAAGTCGAGTTTCATGGTTGTCCATGCCTCCTTTCAAGTTATGCTCAAATTCAGTGTCACACTTCACCGACCAGCCACCGTAACTCCTTGTCGGCTGACTGTTGTCTGCACTTTGGAACCATCCCCCTTCTAGCCTGCCTTTAAATCAGCTTCAGAATCATCTTCATTGGGGCCTTCCTCCTTTGCTTGCGGAAAGCGTTTCACCTGTTTATGGCTTTCGTCTGCTTACACCCAACGAATGACTGCCATAAAAATCATCCGTGGGGACTCAATAGGTCATTGGACTATCCTCCCTCATAGGTCTGAATCGGGGCCTTATACAGAATCATGGGACTCACCCTTTCAAAACCTGTGCGTTCCGGCCTTCCGTCCATCTTTCCGACTCATTTGCCGGCCAATGGTAGTCGGTATGAATCATGAGTTGTACTTTGGAACCATCCCCCTTCTCACCGGTACTTAAATCAGTTTCAGAATTAGTGCCATTTGACTCTCCTCCTTACCAAATCATGCGTGACAGGTTGTGAGAGAACTTTCTATAACAACGGCTAAACTCATTTGCGCTTCACCGACAGTTGCCGCTATGAAGACTGCCAGTGGTTTGTCAGTTGTTCAATGGACTATCCTCCTAACTTGATTTCTACATTCAGAATGGGAAGTGAGCTTGTCATCCTCGGGATGACGGTAGGCGGTGGATTTGGTCTTTGAGGAGTCAACCTGACCGTTTCTCTTGCCTGTTGTTGTCTGCTTCCTTTCTGTACCTGTAATATACCACATCCCCCTATCTGTGTCAACCCTTTTTTTGATTTTCTTTGTTCATTTTGCGTTCATAATTCTATTATGTCATCTTCACCATAGTGCATATCCCACAAAGGCGCGGACAAGTGGCGAAAAACCTTCCGTTTTTTGAGTGGTTCGTGTGGAGAGCATCCGTTTTCCTTGCAAACACACCCCCATTGATGCTCCGACCAGTTTTTATCGGTTGGAATGGAATCATCTTCCGGTTCCCTTGCGTCGGGTCAGCTTTTCTGCTAGAATCAACTTTAGTTTGAAGGTTGACACAAGGAGAGGTGACCGGTCATGTTTGATGCATTTTTCTACCTTCTGCGGCAATACGGCTTGGACGTATCCACCACCGAATGGCTGACGGTACAGCAGGCGCTGTCCCTGGGACTGCATGGTTCCTCCCTGACGGGGTTTTATGACCTGTGCCGTGCGATCCTGTGCAAATCGGAATCGGAGTACGACAAGTTCGACCAAGCCTTTGAGGAATACTTTTACGCTGTCTTCTACACCGCCACCGGTAGGCTGCGGGACGATCTGCCGGAGGACGTCCTAGCCATGCTCCAGCGCCCCAACCGGCCTGACCCCCTCCAGTACACCCACACCCTGGAGGAGGAAGCCCAATTAGCAGCCCTGCGCCGCCGTGCCATGAAGGAGCAGGAGGGGACACCCATCTATGAGGACTCCCAGGCACAGCTGGAAGGGGAGGTCTTTGACGGCTCCCACAACATCCGGCCGGACGACCTGCCTCAGGGGAACCCAGAGATCATTCAGGTAGTGCGCAAGCCCCGTCGAAAGCCTGGCCACGCCCTGCCCCTGTGGAATTTTAAGGATTTCCGTGAGGACAACGTCCTCAACATCCGCCAGTTCCAGATGGCCTTCCGGCGGCTCTGTCTCTACTCCGACCAGTTCGGGCCGGAGGTGGAGCTGGACATCCAGCGCACCGTCCACGACACCTGCCAAAAGGGCGGCCTATTGCAAATTCGGCAGAAGAAGCCCCGCCGCAACGCCATCAAGGTTCTGATGTTCATCGACTGCGGCGGCACCATGACCCCCTATCACGCCCTGTGCAGCCGGCTCTTTCAGGCAGTCAGCCGTTCCAACCGGTTCAAAGACCTGAAAATCTACTACTTCCACAACTGCATTGATGAGTACCTCTATACCAACCCCACCCTGCGTTTGAAATACGAGGTGTCCACCAAAAAAGTCCTGCGAGAGTGCGATAAGGATTACAAGGTCATCTTCGTAGGGGACGCCACCATGGATGTCAACGAGCTGCTCTATCCTCCGGCGGAAGTGACCCGAAACAACCAGGGTTTCTCCGGTCAGGACTGGCTCAACTATATTTTGAAGCGCTACCACTCCACCGTCTGGCTCACCCCTGTCCTGCGGAAAAAGGGCAGCTGCATGGGCACCTGGGGCGCAGCCTATGACATCATCACTGACCTGTTCCAGATGTATCCCCTGACCGTGAAGGGACTGGAGGACGCCATGGAACAGCTCATGGTGCAGAAATAAGGGGTCATTCCATGATATAGGTGTCGGACATATCCTTTGGGTTGGTATATTGCCCAAAAGCGTATTCTTGCCCCCTGGATCGTTCGGTGCTACAATAAAAGCACCGAACGGAAAGACCTGTCTTGTGAGATTATGCACAATAAAAAGTCTGGTTTTGTGAAACCCTACGATCTGATGGTGCAAATCTGCAATTCCCCGTCCATTCTATTGCGAAACACCCCCATTTCTGCTAGAATCAACTTTGTTTCTATGTTTCTTTGACACAAAAACACGTTATATATATGAGGAAGGAAGTCATACATTATGAAAGGTACATTTACTGGCGCCAGCAACTATATCGCTGCGGAAGATCTGCTGGGGGCTGTCAACATCGCTATGGCACTGGAAAAACCCCTGCTGGTCAAGGGTGAACCGGGCACGGGCAAGACCATGCTGGCTGAAGCCATTGCAGAAGCCCTGGGCAAGGAGCTGATCATCTGGAATATCAAGTCTACCACCAAGGCGCAGGACGGTCTGTACGTTTACGACGTGGTGCAGCGTTTGTACGACAGCCAGTTCGGCAACGCCGGCGTGGACGATATTGCCAAATATATCAAGCTGGGCAAGCTGGGCGAAGCCTTCCTGGCTGATGAACAGGTGGTTCTGCTGATCGACGAGATCGACAAGGCCGACCTGGAATTCCCCAACGACCTGCTGTGGGAGCTGGACAAGATGGAGTTCTATATCCCTGAGACTGGCGAGACCATCAAGGCAAAGCATCGCCCCATCGTCATCATCACCTCCAACGCAGAGAAAGAGCTGCCCAGTGCCTTCCTGCGCCGTTGTATCTTTCATTATATCAGCTTCCCTGACCGAGCACAGATGGAAGAAATCGTCCGCGTCCACTTCGACCAGCTGGACGAGTCCCTGCTCCAGCAGACCTTGGAAGCTTTCTACCGCATCCGCGAGATGGACGACATCGAAAAGAAGCCCAGCACCTCCGAGCTGGTGGACTGGATCCACGCCCTCATGCTCAGCGGCATCCCCCAGGAGGAAATTTTGCAGAAACTCCCCTTTGCCGGCGTTCTGCTGAAAAAGGATCGTGACCTGGAGGTTCTGCACCATCATCTGGACAACTAACATTCATCCTGTGTGAAATGAGGTGATGGAGAATGTTCAACACATTCTTCTACTATCTGCGTGCAAAAGGTTTGGACATTTCTATGAAGGAATGGCTGACCCTGAGTGAAGCGCTGGCGCTGGGGCTGCATGGCTCCACCATGACTGGGTTCTATCAACTGTGCATGGCCATTCTGTGCAAATCGGAATCGGACTATGACAAATTCGGACAGGCTTTCCTGGAGTTCTTCCACGATGCGAAGGTATTTGACGAGAACGGGGAGGTGCAGGAGCACATCTCCCAGCAGATGATGGATTGGGTCAACGACCCCGGCAGCCACGTCCTGCGGCACTACAGCGAAAAAGACATCACAGAAGAAATGCGGAACATGGATCGTACCGAAATGGAACGGCGGTTCCGCAAGGTTCTGAAAGACCAGAACCGGAAGCACGACGGCGGCAACAAGTTCATTGGCACCCAGGGCATCTCCCCCTACGGCAACAACGGCCTGAACAACAACGGCATACGGGTCGGCGGCACCGGCGGCAAGCGCTCCGCGCGGCGTGTAGCAGGGGAACGGAATTTTAAAGACTTCCGAGATGACAATGTGCTGGACATTCGACAGTTCCAGATGGCTTTCCGCATCCTCCAGCGGTTCTCCACCCAAAACGGCGCAGAGGACGAGTTCGACATTGATGAGACCATCAACCATACCAGCAAAAAGGGCGGTATCCTCCAGATCCGCTACAAGAAGCCCCGGCGCAACACCATCAAGGTCTTGCTGCTCATGGACTCCGGCGGCTCCATGGATCCCTACAGCCAGCTATGCAGCCGGCTGTTTCAGGCGGCCAGCCGCTCCAACCGGTTCAAGGATTTGAAGGTGTACTATTTCCACAACTGCATTGAGGAATATCTCTACACCAACCCCACCCTGGAAAAGGAATACGCCGTCTCCACCCAGAAGATTTTACGGGAGTGCGACAAGGACTACCGCGTTATCATGGTGGGTGATGCCACCATGGAAAAGAGCGACCTGGACTTCCACCCCCTGGAGACCACTCGGAACAATCTAGGCTATTGCGGTCTGGATTGGCTACAGCTGATGCTCCGGCGATATGAGCACATTGTCTGGCTCAACCCCTACTCCCGTCCCATCGGCGGGTTCTTCGGAGAGTGGGGCGAGACTTACGATCAAATCGCTTCTATGTTCGATATGTACCATCTGACCGCAGCCGGTTTGGAAGCGGCCATGAAAAAGCTGATGGTCAAAGCCTGATACCGTACTGCGCTTGACCAAAACGCAGATAATCCCCATGTTTAAAACCACTTTCTCTCTCCATTACGCAACGGTTTTCAACAGCATTTCAGCAGTTGATCTTACGCATCCCTTTCCTATCCCTATCAACCTGCTGAATATGCTGCGGTTTCTCTTAACATCCAACCCGACCGCAGCAGAATCCCTTCAGCAGGATTCCGTTATTGATCGAGGTTCTTGCCTATGTTTACCCCTTTCTTTTATCTGCTGCGCGCCCACGGCCTGAATATCACCACCCATGAGTGGCTGACCTTTTTGGAAGGACTCAGGGACGGTCTTCATCACGCTACCCTGAACGGGTTTTATCAGTTGGGACTGGCGACGCTGTGCAAATCAGAATCGGACTATGACCGGTTTCAGCGGGCTTTTTCCGAATATTTTTATGATGCCGAGGTTCACACCGCCACCGGCGAGATCCAGTCGGAGATCACCCAGGAGATGCTCAACTGGCTCAACGATCCCAAAGTGCTCTACGAGCGATTTACTCGGGATGACGTGACCGAGGAGATGCTCAACCGCACCCAAGAGGAAATCGAGCGGATGCTCCGAGAGCGGCTGAAGGAGCAGCGCCGTGAGCACAACGGCGGCAAGTACTGGGTCGGCACCCACGGCATCTCCCCTTTCGGCAACAATGGCTACAACCCCAATGGCATCCGCGTGGGCGGTGTCAGCCGCGACCGTGCCGCTCTGCGCGTGGCTGGTGAGCGGACGTACCGAGATTTTCGAGATGACAATATGCTGGATATCCGGCAATTCCAGATGGCTTTCCGCCGGTTGTGCCATTACTCTGACCAGGCCGGCCAGGAGGAGGAATTTGACGTAGCCCGCACCATACACGACACCTGTCAAAAGGCTGGCATCCTTCAAATTCGCTACAAAAAGCCCCGGCGCAACACCATCAAGGTCTTGCTGCTCATCGACTCCGGCGGCTCCATGGACTACCACAGCCAACTGTGCAGTCAGCTGTTTCAGGCGGCCAGCCGTTCCAACCGGTTCAAGGAACTGCAGGTATACTACTTTCACAACTGTCCCAAAGCGTATTTATACACCAATCCTACTTTGGAGAAAAAGTACCAAGTATCGATGGAAACGGTTCTGCGCAATTGCGACAAGGATTTCAAGGTGTTGCTCTTAGGCGATGCCACGATGGATATTGATGATCTGATCCAGCCGCCATATTTTGAAACCAAGGACAACAAGGGCTACACCGGCGTGGACTGGCTCCACTATATTCTCCAGCGCTACTCCCACACCGCCTGGCTCAACCCCCGTCCCACCACTCGGCCGGTGATCTTCGGCAAAGAGAGTTACGCTCTCCTCTGCGAAATGTTCGATATGTATCCCTTGACCCTCGCCGGATTGGAATTGGCGCTGAAAAAGCTGATGGTTCGGGAATGATTCGCTTTCCTCATTGACTGATCGACAAAGGCAGGCTCTGCCCTTTCGGCAAGGTCTGTCTGCTATTCACAGTTCCTGATCTTAAACCTGAAGAAAAGAGGTGTCCCCTTGTGGCACTGTTCTGCACCATCTTGCTGACCATGTTCATTGCGGAAATGGGTGACAAGACCCAACTGCTTCTGGTGGCCATGACCTCCCGTTTCAAACTGCGGGACATTATCATCGGCTCCGCCGCCTCTATCTTAGTCCTGAACGGACTGGCTGTGGGGGTTGGCTCCATCATCAGCAAATTCGTCCCCCTATACCTGATCAAAATCATTGCTGCGCTGGCCTTTTTCTTCTTCGCCTGGTCTTCCCTGTCCGGAGATGACCAGGCAGAGGACGAGGGCGGCGGAAAAAAAGAGTCCAAGCTCCCCATCCTGACCGTCTTCAGCACTTTTTTTCTGGCTGAACTAGGGGATAAGACTCAGCTGACCGCCATCACCTTCGCCGCTAACGAGGGTTTAGAACACGCCATCACCATCTGGCTGGCCTGCTCTATTGGCCTGTTCGCCGCAGACATCATCGGGATGCTCATCGGCTACCTGCTCAAGAGCAAGACTCCGGAAGGCTTCCTCAACGGCCTAGCCTTTGTCATCTTCGCCTTCTTCGGCTTCACCACCATGCTGGAAGGCACCGGACTGCTTTTCGGTGACGGCGCCAGCCTGCGTTGGGTGGTGTCCATTGCTGTGGCAGCGGTCTTCCTCCTCCTATGCATCTGGACGCTCTGGACGCAGAAAAAGAAGGCGCAGTAATATCGCATCCAAGCACGAAAAAACGGCTCCCCTCTGGGAGCCGTTTTTCTGTCTCTATACGTTGTTTGTTTGATAAGGATCACTTGACCCGAATCAGCTTCACAGCGGACCAGGCGGAGAAATAGCTCTCCTTACCCACTTTCTTGCAGGCTCTGACCTTCACATAGTATTTTTTCCCGCGGCTCAGACCGGTGATGGTCTTGCTTTTGCTGCTGGAGCCGCTGATGTTCAAGGTTCTGCTATTGGAAAAGCTCTTGTTGGTGGCGTAGCAAAGCTGGTAGCCGGTAGCCCTGGTGTTGACCGACCAGGCTGCCGTCAGCTTTCTCGCCTTGGTGCTCTTGGCCGTGAACTTCGCCGGACGAACCACCCGATAGCGATGCCCTTCCGGCGTCAGAGGACTTTCCTCACCACCATACAGCGCCTTCACCTTGTAGCGATACTTGATGCCATTGGTCACCTTGGTGTCCACCCAGGACGCCGTCTTGCCGCTGGTCTCATGCTTGACCTGCTTCCAGGTGCTACTGGAACCGGTCGCCCGATAGATCTTGTACCCAGTAGCATAAGCCGGCACGTCCCAGCTCACCTGCACTCCGCTGGCTACATTTCTCACATCAGAGATCAGCGGACGAGTGTAACGCAGCGGCCAATACCGGGCGGCGTTACCGGCCTTCGCCGTTCGGATCTCCAACGTCCCACCGTTCTCCACGGCATCTTTGGTCACACTGAGGCAGCAGGTAGGTGCGCACTTGGGCATCAGGTAATAGTATCCATCCTTGGGGCTGGGCAGGATCTGCCAATACTGACCATCCTTGTCCACCTTGGGGTACTGGATGACCTTAGTGCCAGAGGCGGCAGAGGACTTGTACACGGTCAGGTACAGACCGTTCTTCTCCATCATCAGACGGTAGTAGCCATGGCTCCCCACCGCCTGGGCACGGATCTTCATGGAATCGCTCTCTGTATTATAGCTCAGGCTGAGAACACTGCCTGATTTGCTGTCCTTAGCTGTAACGCAATATTTATTACTTCGACCATTATCGAAGTAAAAGGTGGCATTGGGCAAATTTTTATTGGCATTGCGAACGGCGAATTTCTGACGCAGGAGGACGTTGGACGTCTTGTTTGCCATCTTCACCGTGATCCGGTATTCGTAGAAGCCCGGCGTCAACTTGCTGAACTGCAAGCTCTGGCTCATCTGGCTCAAGTCATACCCCACCGAGTTGACGGTCACAGTCTTGTTGCAGCTTTTCACTGGGTCGCCATTCAGGTCATAGCAACCAGCAGTGACTGTGCTGATCTGATCGGAACCGCCGATATGCCCTCGAACAGCCAGGGCAGTCCCTTCCCTCAGGATGCCGCCATCCAGCGCCAGCTTGCCATTTTCCAGCGTGGTACTCGTTTGACGATAATACTGGTAGACCCGTTTGATCGTGAACGTAAAAACCTTTTCCGAATCACTGTACTTGGTGGACTTAGCCTTGTTTCCGCTCACAGTTATTTCACGAATGAAGTTCTTCTTTTCGCTCTTTTCCAGCGGATCGGTTACCAGGTATACGTTATCCGTTTTTTTCCCGATGATCATCAGGACATGCTGCCCCGTACTGGTCTTATAACAATCCTTGTTGACCCAAGTGATGATAGGCGGGCTGTAGGCACCATTGCCGTTGACATACCGCTCTACCATTTCCTCTAGTGAACCTTCATCCTGATAAATTGCGCCTCGATTGATCGTGGGTGATTTCCCATCATTGGTACTCTTTTTGAGGATATCCTTTGGCAGCTGGTCGATTCCCAGATAGGACAGACTCATGGAAATACAGGCTGCCCAACAATAATTGATGGCTTTATAAGAACCCCAATGCCCTGATTTATTGTAATACGGATTCGTAGATTTCTGGGTAATGTACCGGATCTGCCCATCCTTGATCTCGTCCGCTGTGCTCAGGGTCACATTTGGGTCACAGGAAGAAGTTGCCAGCACTCCAAAGGTGTTCAACTGCTTGTCCGCACTGCTGGAGGTTCCCCCATCCTTCTGGGCAGCTGTGCTGACTTTGGTACGCTGTGTAGCGGCCTCTGTCTCCGCAGGGACACGGTTCGCCGTCTCCTCGGACTCCGAACCGGTCACTGTTTCTGCCACAGCGACAGTTGGTTCCGGCTCAGCCGAATCCGTGGCCCAGGCGGCAGACGGCAACATACTGAAAGTTAGTGCGATTGTCAAGAGAAAGGTGGTCAACTGTCGTGTTCGTCTTGTCATGGTCGTTCTTTGTCCTCCTGTTTAGAATTTGAAAAATTTTACAAAAAGCGTCCGAAGCCACCCCCTGTGGACAGCTTCGGCCTTGAAACTTAACAATACGGTTACAGTTTAACACAAATTTAATCAAACGTCCACCCTTTTTGTAATCTTTTTCCCATTCTATGGGCAAAGAAAAGTTAACATTATTAGCGAAAACACGACTTTTCCTCCGACTTCTCTCCTTTTTCGAACCTTTCGGTCAAGTATCCCTCACCTCTCGGAACACAACCAACCGCTGTCCCAGGTAATTGCAGCAGGAGAACAGTCCCATTCCGACCAGCATGGACACATTTTCCTGCACATTGTGCCGGACATGAGCCATGAGCCGAATGACCAGAGGCTTTGCCACGCTAAACGCAAACACATAGCACAGGGCGATATTGGCTGCAAATCGGAACGCCTGCCGGATACTTTTCTGATGATTATGGAACGTGAGATACTTATTTGCAAAAAAACTGATGACACTGGTGATGAGATAATTGGCCGCCGTAGACACCCAATAGCCACAGCCCAGCCAATTATACATCCCAAACATGATGCCCATGCCCAGGATGGTGTTGGCTGTGCCAATGGCGGCAAAGCGCATCAATTTCCGATCCACCAGGTGATGATGCAGATGGTTCATCCTTGTCTCCTCCCCTGCCGGAACTGCCGTCAGGCAGTCCGATCTTTTCTCAGGTCGACCCAAAAGAATAGGGGCATTATACCATGTTTTGGCTTTTCGTGCAATTTGACTAGACAAAAAAATCCGCTCTGCCGCAAAAAACCGACACGGAAACGGATTCTGTGTCGGCTTTGGCCTACTCCCTATTTTTAAAAAACTCGCACCTGCTGTCGGGGACTTTCGCAGCGGCAGCCGGCGTATACGCTGGGCTTATCCCTAGAGCATTCCTTCTCCCTGCGCCTGTTTTTCACGATGGCTGAGCACCGCAAAGGCGATCACACAGATGATAACCGACAGCAGCGACCCAGCAGCCGTAGCCAGCCCCATGGGGAACAAGGTGGTGGGGAACAGCTTGGAGGTCAGATAAACGCCAGGGATACGCACCAAGGCGATGGCGATGATGTTGTGCAAAAAGGAGAGGATGGACTTCTCACAGGCACAGAAATAGCCGCTGAAGCTGAAGTGGATGCCAGCAAAGATGCAGTCCCAGATGTACCCACGGAAATACTGCCCGCCGGCGCTCTGTACTGCGCTGTCGTTGGTGAACAGCCCCACCACCGGTTCCGCGATGAGCTGAACCAAACCGGAGACGATAAACCCGAAGCCTAGGGCGATGAAAATAGCATAACGCAGCGTAGCTACTGCCCGTTCCGGCTTGTGGGCGCCGAAATTCTGCGCACCTAGGGCAGAAACGGCAGCAAGCAAGGAAGATGGCACCAAGAAAACAAAGCCGATGATCTTCTCTACAATGCCTACCGCGGCAGCATCGATGAGGCCACGGCGGTTGGCGATGATGGTGATAAGGAGAAAGGCCACCTGGATCAGCCCGTCCTGGACGGCGATGGGGACACCGATCTTCAAGAGATTGCCCAGCACTGGCCTTTTGGGTTTGAAATGAGCCTTCTCCATGACAATCCCTGTTTTCCGTTTCCCAATGACCAACAGCGCAGTCCCTACGCTGACTGCCTGCGCCAAAGTGGTGCCCAGCGCAGCGCCAGCAGCCCCTAAACGCATTGCCCCTATGAACAAGTAGTCCAGGCCGATATTGGCCACGCAGGCCACGGCGATAAAGTACATAGGGCTTTTGGAGTCGCCCAGGCCGCGGAAGATAGAGCTGATGATATTATAGGCGGTGATAAAGGGGATGCCGATGAAGCAGATGGTCAGATAGTCCGCTGTACCGGAAACAGCCTCGATAGGAGTGGACATGATGTTCACAATAGGCTGCACCAGCAAGAGCAGCACCACCGTGAGCACCACAGACAGGGAGAGGAACAAGGTGACCGTGTTGCCGATATGGACAGCCGCCCGCTTTTTGTCGTTGGCGCCCACCGACTGACCAATGCTGACGGTGGAGCCCATGGCCAAGCCTACGATCATGACGGTGAGCATATGCATGACCTGAGAGCCGATGGAGACAGCAGTAGTGCTGGCTGTCCCCTCGAACTGACCGATGATGAACAAGTCCGCCATGCCATACAAAGTCTGCAAGAAATAGGACAGCAGATAGGGCAGAGAGAAAAAGACGATATTTTTGAATACACTTCCTGTTGTGAGGTTCCGTTCCATAGGCTTACGCCTCCTTTTGACTGACTGCGCCTATTATAAACGCTGCAACAGCTGTAAAGTCAAGGGCGTTTCCGAAAAAAGTTTCCTTCCGTCCGGTCTAACCCCCCTCAGTTCCGCATACATTCCAACAGCCGGGGAAAAACCGGCCCCAAAGGACGGAGTGGTTGCCATTGAAAGGGACGATCGAGGCCCGCGCCAAGGATTTGGCCTTATACATGATTGAACACCGTTCCACGGTACGCAGTGCCGCCAAAGCCTTCGGTGTATCCAAAAGTACGGTACACAAGGATCTCCAGGAGCGGTTGCCTGCCATCAATCCCAGCCTGTATCGTCAGGTGAAGGAGATCTTGGAGGAGAACAAAGCAGAACGGCATATTCGTGGCGGCATTGCCACCAGGAATAAATACCGGCGAAGATAACCGGAACAAGGGCACTCCTGTCAGGCAGGGGTGCCCTTGTCCTTGCTTTTTCTTCTTTTTGGACGTATAATAAAAGTATCTGCCCTTTTCTCTGGTCAGGCGAAACAGTTCCTCTCCGTTCTGCTCAGAATGTGCCGATCTGGGCAGGCTATCCTTGTCAAATCCACACCGAACCCCATCTGCCGGCAGGGTTTGGCTGGTGTTCTCCTGGTTCGCCGGCAAGAATTTTATTTTTGATCTGTTTGGAGGAAATCCAATGTCTAAATACGCTTCCGAAATCAACCGCCGGCGCACGTTTGCCATCATCTCCCATCCGGACGCCGGCAAGACTACTCTGACGGAAAAGTTCCTGCTCTACGGCGGAGCCATCAACCAGGCCGGCGTGGTCAAGGGCAAAAAGAACGCTCGTGCCGCCGTGTCTGACTGGATGGAAATTGAAAAACAGCGTGGTATCTCCGTCACTTCCTCCGTCCTCCAGTTCCAGTACGAGGGCTTCTGCATCAACATCCTGGACACTCCCGGCCACCAGGACTTCTCCGAGGACACCTACCGTACCCTTATGGCGGCAGACTCTGCCGTTATGGTCATCGACGCTGCCAAGGGCGTAGAAGCCCAGACTCGAAAGCTGTTTAAGGTCTGTGCCCTGCGAGACATCCCCATCTTCACCTTTATCAACAAGATGGATCGGGAAGCCCGTGACCCTTTCGAGCTGTGCGAGGAGATTGAAGCGGAGCTGGGTGTAGAGACCTGCCCCATAAACTGGCCCATCGGCTGCGGCAAGGAGTTCAAGGGCGTGTATGACCGGGCTGGCAAAAAAATTATCCACTTCACCAGCAACACCAACGCCAAGGCCGCTGAAGCCACCCAGGTGGAACTGGACGACCCCAAGCTGGTGGAATTGATCGGACAAGCCCGCCGAGACCAGCTGGCCGATGAGATCGAGCTGCTGGAGGGCGCCGGCGCAGAATTCGACATGGAGCGCGTCCGTCACGGAAAACTTTCCCCCGTTTTCTTCGGTTCCGCCCTGACCAACTTCGGCGTGGAACCCTTTTTGGAGGAGTTCCTGCGCATGACCACCCCGCCTCTGTCTCGCAAAGCCGGCGACCAGGTGGTGGACGCCTTCGATGACGATTTCTCCGGTTTCGTGTTCAAAATCCAGGCCAACATGAACAAGGCGCATCGGGATCGCATCGCCTTCGTGCGCGTATGCTCCGGCCGGTTTGACGCGGACAAGGAAGTGTACCTGGTACAGCAGAACCGCAAAGTGAAGCTCTCCCGTCCCCAGCAGATGATGGCGGCCGATCGGGAAATCATCGAAGAAGCCTACGCCGGCGACATCATCGGCGTGTTCGACCCCGGTATGTTCTCCATCGGCGACACCCTGTGCGCCCCGGGCAAGTCCTTCCAATTTGACCCCATCCCCACCTTCGCACCGGAGCACTTCCGTCGGGTACGTCCCAAGGACACTTTGAAGCGGAAGCAGTTCATCAAGGGCACCGAGCAGATCGCTCAGGAGGGCGGCATCCAGATCTTCAAGATCCCCTACGCCGGTATGGAAGAAGTCATCGTGGGCTGCGTGGGCACGCTGCAATTTGACGTGTTTGAATACCGTCTGAAAAACGAGTACAAGGTGGACATCATCATGGACAACCTGCCCTATGAATATCTCCGCTGGGTGGACGCTTTTGACGGCAACTTGGACGATGATCTGGTCATGGGCAACGGTCAGGACATCAAGCTGGTGGAAGATTATCAGGGCAGCAAGCTGCTCCTGTTCTCCGCTCCCTGGTCCATCAAGTGGGTGCAGGACAAGAACAAGTCGTTGGTCTTGTCCGAGTTCGGCGGAGCGAAATTCTAAGTTTTTTACGCACTTATCCCAACATCTTATTCTATCTAGGAGGTATGCCAATGAGACTTTATGCTTTACGACATGGTGAGACCAGCTGGAATGTCCAGCGCCGTTTTCAGGGTCAGAGTGACATACCTCTGAACGACAAGGGCATTTTGCTGGCGGAACTGACCGGAGAGGGTCTGGCGAATGTCCCCTTCGACCTGGCCTTCACTTCCCCCCTCTGCCGGGCACGCCAGACGGCGGAGCTGGTGCTGGCGGGGCGGGACGTTCCGCTGTATGTGGAGCCGCGGCTCATCGAAATGGCCTTCGGCGTCTACGAAGGCGTCACGGCCAACTCCGGCCCCGGCGGGACGCTGAATCAGAATCTGGTGGATTTCATCTGCCACGCCGAGCGCTATCAGGCGCCGGAGGGCGGGGAGACGTTCCAAGAACTGTCCAAGCGGATGGCGGACTACTTATTCGACCTGTGCCACCGGCAGGAGCTGGCAGACAAAACCATCCTGCTGGCTTCCCACGGCGGCGCCATCACCGCTCTGCTCAACGCCATCGACCCGCCGGAGGGCTTTTTCTGGCGGGGCGGCGTGCCATACAACTGTAGTTACGCCATCATTGATGTGGGTACAGACGGGGTGCCGGTGCTGGTGGCGGAAAATCAGATCTGCTATCCCTTGGAACAGGCACAGGGCAACTTCCCTCGGCTGGATTAACTGCAAGACAACGCAAAAACAACAGCACCACGATACTGTGGTGCTGTTGTTTTTGCGTTTCTCTCGAAACGGCACTGCCGTTTACAAGAGCCGAATCGCCGATTTGTCTCCACTTACTTCTGGTTGCGCTTCAAGAGGGCTGCCAGCAGGGTGATGATGCCCAGAGCAGAGGCGGCCAGGAGGCACGTCCAGAGAGTGAGGTTGGCGCTGTCACCCGTTTTGGGAGTGCTGGGTTTCTTGACCAACGGTTTTGCAGAGGTGGATGCGGAGCTGCTGCCGTCAGGTTCCGGTTCTTCCTCCGGAGTGTAGACGTTGGTGAATACAACATTCTCCATCTTTTCCGTCTCATCATCCCGAATGGCCCAGATTTCTGCGGTCAGGCCGCCCTCGTCATCGTTCACCACTCGTACCGTCACCGTGTAGATGGCACGGTCATAAGTGTAGAACTCCGTCTCGCCCACATCCTGGTACACCGTGTAGACGTAATCGCCCGGCTTGGTGTAGGTAATGGGGCCGAACTCCACCGTACCGTTGTCGGTCACCGTCAGCCGAGTTTCCTCCGGCAGGGGGGCGTCATCTTCGGCAGTCAGGACGACCGTATAGACCTCCCCAGTGGGGATCTCCGTGTCTTCGGTCTTGGTAATCGTTTTCACTTCCACCGGCAGCTGTACCGTACAGCTGTATACCGCAAGGGCCTGCGTGGGGAACAGCAGGACTGCAATCAGCAGTGGAAGGAGCAGCAGTTTGCGGAATCTCGTTTTCTTTTGATTCATGGTGTCCTTCAGAACCTCCTTCTTGTGCTTGGATCTTATTTGTCCAGCCGCCCGAACAACACAACACGGCCATTGGTCACCGCTTCGGAACAGGTTGACAAACCGATAATCTGATCTTTCGCCGTCACTCCGATGTCTCGGTACTGCACGGCCGTGCCCTGAAGATAGTTCAGGAGGGTCGTCACATCCCCTGCGGGCTGTGCGTCGGGGTGGTATACCACACTGTCAAAGGCGTCAGTACTCACGCAGGCAAAAAAGGTGATGGGTATGGATTTGCCAGGCAGATAGAGGGTGCCTGTCTCGTGGCTGTCGAAATAGCTCTTGTCTCGGAACTCCACCACATCCCCAAACATGGCGCCGCCCTCCATGTGGTGGCCATATAGGAGGTTGTAGCTGTCGGAGAAATCCCGTTTGTTCTGGCTGTCCAGGAAGATGGCGCCGGAAAAGGCAAACTCCCCTTTGACATCCTTGTTGACGTACTCCATATTGTCTTTCCCCTGTACCACCGGATAGTCAATATGGGTATCGTCCACGGTGATCCAGGCACAGACATCGGGATTGAGTTTCAGCAGTTCTTCAAAGGTGAGACTCTCCGGATCGTCCGCTGAGGGCTTATATCGGAGAAGGTCACTGGAATTGAAAGCACCTTTGTAGAGCATGGCGGTATCCCAGAGGGAGTAACCACCGTAGCAAAGGAGGAGGAGGATCATGAGGACAGCGATGAGGCTGAGCACTTTGTCCGCTCCCCTTGCCAGTTTTGCCGCGAATTCCAAACCGTTTTTCCTTTCTTCTTCGCGTGGGGTTCTCCCCGCCCCTCTCCGGCGAGGGCCAAAGGGGGCGTAGGGAGAACGGCTCCCCCACCGCCCCACCGGATGGAGCTTGCATCAAAGCCATGGTTGTCCGGCGGGGTGGTGTGTGGGGAGAGTTAGATTAAAAGATGTACTTCACATCCTTCCGTTCTAGTTCCATTTTATCAGGAACGGTCACGGAGGTGTTGTTTTGATTCGTCTGAATTATTCAGCGCGGTTGCGGCGGGTCAGGAAGACCACTGCGAATGCGCCAGCCAGGACGACCATCAGAGCATAGGGAGCAATGGTCATGATGACGCCACCGGGGGTAGCAATATCCTTCTTGTTCTTATACTCAATGCTCACATCGGCTGCTTTTGCATTACCAGAAGTTTCACCATTGTCAGTTGCTTCACCGTTAATCGTAGTCACATAGCCGTCAGTATTAGCCTTGACTTCCTTCACGGTATAAGTATCAGACTCGGAAAGACCATAAATGGTGATAGTCTGGTTATGACCCAGCTTAACCTTGGTCGGCACGCCAGACTCAAGAACTACATCCTTGCTGGTAGCAAACTTTTCGCCTGCTTGGCCAGACACAGTAATCTCAAATTCCCACTCTCCAGACAGATTTGCCTGGTTACCAGTGATTACCTTCTTCACAGTCATATTGTTGGTGGCATAAGTATTGGTGAAACTAAAATCAGTTTTGCTATTCTCATCTGCGCCGTCAACAATAACTGCTGCAATACTATTCACACCATTTACCTGCTCAACATAAACGAGCATAGTCTTTGGGGAGGCAAGGGTCATGCCGTCAGGAAGAGGACTTGCAGTTTCAGTTACAGTGTAACGATAGATACCAGGCTTAGTAAACTTTTCTGCGGTAATAGTGAAAGTAGTGTTGCCAGTTTTTGCACCGCCCTCAGTAAATACAATGTCATTAGCTGCCTTGCTAATAGCATCCATTTCGCCTGCATAGATATTCCGAGTAGAATCAGCAGTACCAGCAGCGATAGTAAACGTATAAGTAGCACCAGGCACACGAACATTATCGTCTGCCGAAATGTTCTTCGTAATAGTCACATCTTGTTTTTCATTAACAGTCTCAACTGCAGAAGCATTAACAGCAAAGACAGAGACTGCCATTGCCAGAACCATCGCCAATGCACCCAGGCGGCGGATCGTCTTCTTTAACATTGTTCATTCATCCTTTCCATTCAAAATCGCAATTTTTCCATTCAACGCGTCTCCCAACCCCATCCGCTCCCTCACGCGGTCAGGCTGGGATCCTTCTATTACCACAAGGCGTCCCCCGTCCATGATGCTTTGCACGGGCGCCTTATAATAACCTTTCTCCTGCCGCTCTCACCCTTACAGGTTGGAACGGCGCAGGACGGTGATCACTTTCCCTTTCAGCTCACTCCGACGCACCGGTCCGTAATATCTGCTGTCCTTCGCTCCCTCGCGGTAGTCGCACAGCACGAAATACTCGTCGTCCGCCAGCGTCACTGGATAGGTCACGTTCTCATCGTATCGGGGGGTACTATAATAGATGTCGTTCTCCAACACGACACTATCATTGATCTTCAAGGTGGCTTCCTTCGTGATCTCCACCGTATCACCCGGCTGGGCGACGATACGGGCGGTATACTGGGTGCCATCCTTTTCCAGCACGGCGATGTCCTGGGTGTGCCAGGTGGAGGCCATGCGGTAGTAGAGCATCAAGTCGCCGGCGCTGAGGCGGGGGGACATATCCCCGTTGGGCATGGGGGTCAGTCCAAAAACGAACCCGAACAAAACCCACAGCATGAGCACCATGATAACCAGCCGCTGGAGGAAGGATGTGACGTCCCTTCGGTTCCGCAGCTGTTTGCGACGGGCGGCGATGACCTGCTCTGGGGTCAACGCCTGGGGTACTCCGTCCGTCGGGGTCTTGCGACCCCGACTGGGACGGGTTTTGGTTGGTTTGGTGTGTTTTCCGATGCCCATAGGTCACCGTTCCCCTTTCAGGCGGCGAATCTCTGCGTCGCGCTCATCCAGGAGCGCCTGGTAACGCTCGGCCTGGGCATCGAAGGCGGATTGATACTGGGCTTGCAGCTCGTCCAGCTTGTGCCAGACGTTGGCCTCATCCACACCGCCGATGATTTTTTTTCGGAACTTTAGCTCCTTCAACCATCCGGCGATCTCCTCCATGTTCTTCGCTGGCATCAGCGATTGCGTCTGCGGCGGCTGTACACGAAGTACACGCCTGCGCCAGCGGCGAGGACGACCATGATCGCGTAGGGCGCGATGGTGGTGGTGATGCCGTTGGGGGGATTGATTTGCTTTTTGTTGGTGTAGGTTACGGTGACTGTATCGGGGCTGTTTGCTTCGACCTTGTTGTAGTTATACGTATTGTTCTTTACCTCGCTGTCATCGCCAACTTTATAAGAAGTTTCATAGCCAGCAACAGAAGTTTCACTGATAGAAACGTTGTCGCCTACCTTCAGCTTGAAGGTCACATCCTGGCCATCCTTCAACGTAAACCCGTTCTTTACTTCCGCCTTATTCTTATCATTGGTGTAAATCGTTCCGCCAGTGAAGGTGAAGTCCTGGTTGGTGTCGCCCATGTTGCCTTCGACAATCTTTTGGACGGTCAGCTTCTTGACTTTCACATGGATGCGGAAGTCCTTCTCAGTTAATCCCGCACCAACAGAAGTATCATCGCAACTGTCGTGCGCTTGCTTATTAGATACAATCCGATTATGTTCGCGGAGCAACGAAGTGATATCCCGGTCGCCAATCTTTGCAATCACATTGTAATCGCTGTCCTTGGAAGGAGTATTACTATTTTCGCCAGCCTGGAAAGCAGCTTCCTTGGTAATCCTCGGCTTTTCTCCAATCAAATTAGGCTTACCATGAGAGTTATCCTGGTCAGTCCAATCATTCGCAACGGTAATCAGGGTATCAGGCTCTTTCGTTTCACCCCAATAGATGAACTCATCTCTTGCGCTCACTGTAGGATAAAGGACGTGGACGGTGCCCTGTTTAGCCTTGTCGCCTTCAAACTTGGTTTCTTCTGCCGGAGCATTGCCCGTACCAGCAACACCCAGAGACTTTCCGTCCGACTGATTCGGCGTCACGGTGCAAGTCCAAGTGTACTCAGTGCAATCTTCCAGAGCAGGATTCCATTCTGCAGCGGCCTGCCAAGTGCCACTAGCATTACCATGGGTAATGGTGTATGTACCGACTTCATTGCCATCTGCATCCTTCAAGGTGTAGGTGATGTCAACATATTTGTTGTTGGTGCCGTCGGGTTTGTACTCTTTCCCTTCCGCAGTCTTGAAATAATCCAGCAGGCCCTGCAAATCAGCATTGTTGGTCACATAGATGGTCTGATCTTTTGCTGCGATTTCGTAGTCGATCGCACGGTTGACCTTGGGAACTTCAAAGGTGCCATAGCAAGAGCCACCATTATAGATACCAGAACCAATATCGTTGGATTCAATGTCGTTGCCGCCAAACCAGGCATCGTTCTTGTACTCGGCAGGAATCCGTACAACCAGCTTGTAACCTTGCGGTTTATCATCCTTTACAACAACATAGTCCTTGGTGTAGTCAAACCCGGTAACGGTAACAGTATCATTGGCTGTGTCTACACTGATTCCGCTGGTTATCGGCGTCCACTGGCTTTCATCCGTTTCAAAAGTGTCGTTACCAGCAGTATCTTTGCCCGTATAAGGCACTTTGTAGACCTTAATATCAGCAGGACTCGTTCCATTCGGCAATTTAAAATCTGCACTCATCTTGTCGATGGTCTGCGTTGTCCCATCCAACTGAATGGTACTTTCACCAATCGACTCGGAAATCGACTCAAAGATTTTATTCAGATCAGCAGTATTCTTTGCCGTCAAATAGTAGCCACCATTGATGTTGCCGGCGCCACCACTATTCATTCGTGCCGCATTGGGGAAATTAGAGGAAACATACTGCATAAAGGTGTTGGCCTTCTGAGTTTCGCTACCACTCGCAGTTGGCTGTTGCGTTGCATCCGCCCCTTCAAAAACGCCAATGGTATAGACAGTAGTCTTGTCGTCCTTCAGTGTTTTGGCATGACCAATAGCGGTATTGGCTACGGTCGTACTAAACTCACTCTGCGTCGTCGGCACACCATCAGTGAAAAGAACAACTACTTTCTTTTACCACTGTTGTAGGCATCTTGATATGTGCTCTGATTCTTAAAAATTTTCGCAGCCTGCCCCATGCCGTCTCCAGTGTTCGTTGCACCGTCCGCATCTAACCCGTTAATTGCGTTCTGTACTGCGGTTTTCCCCGACTGGTTCTCAACATTGGTCAAGTCCACCTTTGGGGAAACGTTAGACGCAAACCCAACAACTGCAATCCGGTGATCAACATTATTTTTAGTAGCATCCGCCGCAACAGAATTCAGGAAATTGGTTGCCGCTTGCTGAAGCGCTTCTCTTCTGGTAACATTTATATTTTCAGGTCCATAGTATAACTGCTTTTCAATTCCGTCCGCAAAAAATTCCGCATTATTCGTACTGCTCGGAATCTTTGTTCTCGCTCCATCTTTATCCTTAAATACTTGAGATTTATAGGTGGAACCGTTGTATTCGTAAGTGTAGGTATAAGTGTAATAGCCCCGCAAAAAGCCGGTCGATACCCATTCGCTAGTCACCGTTACTGGAATTAGGTCGCCACTATCCATCTGTTTCACAAACGTTTTATCTTTGTAGCTGCCCCAAAAATCATTCCCATAAAGATCTTGATTCGTAGTATTAGCACCAAACTTCTGATATCCATACGTTGTTTCAAAATTATACTTCATACTCCCCGACTCGTCCAGCACCAACACAATATCGCACGGAGTGCTTTTTGTCGAAGTAGTCACTTTGCCGGTAGCATAAGACTCTAACTGAATGGTGTACTTTGTATCTGCCGTATTCGATACATCCTTCGAAATGGTCTTGTTCATGACAAGCCCATCACTAGCAGATACTTTTTTATCACTCAGATTTGTGCTAGTTGCCGCACGCATAGCAGCCGCTTTCATTCTAACGCCGGAGTTACTAAACGTCATCAGCCCTGCCGCATTTGTCACGCTGACTGCTGCGCCATGGGTGACGGTTTCCTTAATGATCTTCGGATTCTTGCCAAACATAAGTTCTTTCACATAGGACTCATAAGAAGCCTTCTGCGTTTCGCTCAGTTCTTTCCAAGTTGTATCATACGCTTCGGCATCCAAAGCAGTCATGTAATTATAAAGCTGTTTTCCCAGCAATTTGCTTACATCTGTCGTATCCTCTGCATCATTTTCAGCCTTCGGCTCTTCCTGCTTTTGTTCGCCGTCCTGGGCGTTGGCATCGTCCTTTGCGGCATCATCCGTTTTCGTTTCTTCCTGTTTCTTCTGCTCGTCCTCTTTTTCTTCCTGGACGGGCTTTTTTTCCGGCTTGGCGGCTTCTTCCTCCGCCTTCACCTCACTGGGCGCTGCGCCCGCTTCGGTCTTGTCCTGCTGCTGTACTTCTTCCGTCCCGGGTGTGTTCGACTCTTGCTCCGCAGACACGGAGAGGCCAAGACCGCTCATCACCGACACGACAAGTGCCAATGCCAGCAGGAATGCCAAAGATTTCCTTACTTTATTTCGCATAAGCATTCTCCATTCCATCCATTCCTTAGTGTCTCTCAGACAACCTGCGGCAAACGCCGTTGGGTCTGGCGATTCTGTACATTTGATACCTGACAAGTCAGCTGCCATCTCACTTACGTTCAGCCTGCGTTTGCAGGGCAGGTTTCTGAGCGGTTCTCAGGTTTTTTCCACCTGTTTTCCCTTTGGTTCTTGTTCCAGACAGATCATCAATGCCGTTAAATCTGCCGGACTGACGCCGGAGATGCGGCTTGCCTGCCCCAAGTTCAGGGGGCGGATGGCTTTCAGCTTCTCCCGCGCTTCCAGGCGCAGCCCGTCCAAGTGGTCGTAGTCCAAATTTTCCGGCAGCAAGTGGGACTCCATCCGCCGGAACTCCTCCACCTGCCGCATCTGGCGGGCGATGTAGCCCTGATATTTCAGCTGGATCTCCACCTGTTCGGTGATGAGCCGATCCAGCTCCGGCCGTGTCGGGTCGAAGGGCGCCAGGTCGGCGTAGGAGATACGAGGACGGCGGAGCAGGTCGGCCAGCTTGACTGCGTGGCGGGCGGCGGGCTCGCCGTGGCTGGTGAGCATCTGGTTGAGGGGGTCGGTGGCTGGGGTGCCGCTGTGCTCCAGCCGCTGAATCTCCTGCTCCACCGCCTGGTATTTGGCCTGGACTGCTTCATAGCGTTCTCGGCTGACCAGGCCGATCTGGTATCCGATGGGGGTCAAGCGCTGGTCGGCGTTGTCCTGCCGCTGAATCAGGCGGTACTCGGTGCGGCTGGTCATCATGCGATAAGGCTCGTTGGTGCCCTTGGTCACCAGGTCGTCAATGAGCACGCCGATGTAGCCTTGATCCCGTCGGAGGATCATCGGCGCCCGTCCCAGCAGCTTTAGGGCGGCGTTGACGCCGGCCACGAAGCCCTGGACGGCTGCTTCCTCGTAGCCGGAGGAGCCGTTGAACTGGCCTGCGCCGTACAGGCCGGGGATTTTTTTGTGTTCCAATGTGGGCAACAGTTCCGTTGGGTCAACGCAGTCATATTCGATGGCATAGGCCACACGGGTCATCTCCGCCTGTTCCAGGCCGGGGATGCTGTGGAGCATCCGCACCTGGACGTCCTCCGGCATGGAGGAGGAGAAGCCCTGGATGTATAATTCCTCCGTGTTCAGCCCCATAGGCTCCACAAAGAGCTGGTGGCGCTTTTTATCTGCGAACCGGACGATTTTTGTCTCAATGGAGGGGCAGTACCGAGGGCCGGTGGACTCGATGGCGCCATTATACAACGGGGAGCGATCTAAATTTGCTCGGATGATGTCGTGGGTCGTCTCATTGGTGTAGGTGAGATAGCACACCGCCTGATTTTCCGGCGCATGGTCGGTGGCGAAGGAGAAGGGCACCGGTTCCGGATCCCCTTCTTGCAGTTCCATCTTGGAGAAATCCACGCTGCGGGCGTTGACACGAGGGGGTGTGCCGGTCTTGAACCGGCGGATGGTGACGCCCAGCTTTTCCAGGCAGCCGGTCAGCTCCAGCGCCGCCTGGAGGCCGTCGGGGCCGGAGTCTCGAAACACATCACCTACGATGGTGCGTCCGCCCAGGTAGGTGCCGGTGGCCACCACCACCGCCTTCACCTGAAAGACCGCTCCGGTGGCAGTGACCACGGCGCAGACCGCGCCGCTGTCATCCACCCGCACTTCCACCACTTCCGCCTGCCGGACGAACAGATTTTCCGTCTGTTCCAGGGTGTGCTTCATCACCTCCTGATACTTCCGCCGGTCGGCCTGGGCACGGAGGGAATGAACGGCAGGCCCTTTGCCTCGGTTGAGCAGCCGGTATTGGATACAGGCTTTGTCTGCCGCCCGAGCCATTTCGCCGCCTAAGGCGTCCAGCTCCCGCACCAGCTGTCCCTTTCCGGTGCCGCCAATGGCGGGATTGCAGGGCATATTGCCCACTGCGTCCAGATTGACGGTAAAGCACAGCGTGCGGCAGCCTAATCGTGCCCCAGCCAGCGCCGCTTCAATGCCAGCGTGGCCGGCGCCGATCACTGCAATGTCAAATGTTCCGGCTTGATACTCCATGGTGTCTGCTTCCTCTCTTACAATTAGGTATACTTGTTTTAGTTTATCATGTTTTCAGGCGCAGCACAACAAAAACCGCCGGAAGAACGGTTTCTTCCGGCGGTTTGATCTCTGGTTGTTTGCGTTACACGTCCAGGTGCATGGCCTTGACCACTGCAGCGCAGCGGGGGCACAGTTCGGGATGCGCTGCGTCCTTGCCAATGTCGGCGTGATGGAGCCAGCAGCGGGGGCACTTGGGGTCTTGGTTCACTTCCACGGTGACCGCCAGACCTTCCACTGCTTCGCCAGTCACAGCGTCAGCGGGAGCGGCTCCGGTGGAAACGTCCACCTTGGAGACAATGAAGAGCTGTTCCAGGTCAGCATCCTTGATGGTCTCATAGACAGCCTGCGCCTTTTCGTCCAGGTACAGGGTCACCTTGGCATCGGTAGACTTCTTGCAAACCTTTGCGGCGCGTGCCTTTTCCAGCGCCAGGTTCACGACACCACGGAAGGCCATGATGTTAGCCCAGTAGGCGGCCTTTTCTTCACTGAGCTTCCAATCCGCATTGACTTCGGGGATGTCGTTGAGCAGGACGCTCTCGGCATTGTCGGAAGCCTCATGGGGCATGACCTCCCAGATCTCATCACTGGTGAACACCAGGATGGGGCTGATGACCCGCACCAAGGTATCCAGGATGCGATAGATGGCGGTCTGTGCGCTGCGGCGTTCATAGGAACCAATGGCAGAGCAGTACAGGCGATCCTTGATGATGTCCAGATAGAAGTTGGACATATCCACCACGCAGAAGTTATACACGGCACGATAGACGTTATGGAAGTCATAGTTGTCATAACCGGCACGGGCGGCTTCCACCAGGCGGTTGGTGGCATCTAGTGCCCACTGATCCAGTTCCATCAGATCCTTGTACTCCACCAGGTCGGTGGCCAGGTCGAACCCGGTCAGGTTGCCCAGGATATAACGGCAGGTGTTGCGGATCTTCAGGTAGGCGTCAGACAGCTGCTTCAGGATGGGCTTGGAGATGCGCATATCCTGAGTGTAGTCGCTGGAGGAGACCCACAGACGGAGGATGTCAGCGCCGTAGTCCTTGATGATGTCCTGCGGGGCGACGGTGTTGCCCAAGGACTTGTGCATGGCCTTGCCCTGGCCGTCAACGGTCCAGCCGTGGGTGATGATGTGCTTATAGGGTGCCACACCACGGGCGGCGATGGAGGTGAGCATGGAGGACTGGAACCAGCCGCGATACTGGTCGCCGCCTTCCAGGTACAGGTCGGTGGGATAGACCAGTTCAGGATGTTCCGGATTGTGGTCGCAGACGGCAGCCCAGGTGGAGCCGGAATCGAACCAGACGTCCATGATGTCGGTCTCCTTGGTGAATTCCTTGCAGCCACATTCGCAGGCAGCGCCTTCCGGCATCAGTTCCTCCGCTTCCTTCGCCCACCAGGCGTTGGAGCCTTCAGCGCCGAAGATCTCAGAAATCTTTTCGATGGATTCCGGCGTGCAGTAGGGCTTGCCGCAGTCCTTGCAGAAGAAGATGGGGATGGGCACGCCCCAAGTACGCTGACGGGAGATGCACCAATCGGAACGTTCGCGGATCATGGAGATCATCCGTTCCTTGCCCCATTCGGGCTTCCAAGTGATGTCGTCGCAGGCTTCCACAGCGGCATCCTTGATGGCATCCACGCTGGCAAACCACTGCTGGGTGGCACGGAAGATGATGGGCTTCTTGCAGCGCCAGCAGTGGGGATAGCTATGAACGATGTCCGCACTGGACAGGATGGCGCCCATGTCCACCAGATCCTTGAAGATGACCGGATGTGCCTTGGTCACATGCAGCCCTTCATAGGGGCCGGCAAACTGGTTCAGGAACCCCTGTGCGTTGACGGAGACTTCCATCTCCACGCCGGTGGGGATCTCGTCATAGCGCTGGCACACATAGAAGTCGTCCAGGCCGAAGGAGGGAGCGGTGTGAACGCAGCCGGAACCGGCATCCAGGGTGACGTGGTCGCCCAGGATGATGAGGGAATCCCGATTCATAAAGGGATGATAGGCGGTCATGTATTCGAACTCGTCCCCAAACAGGGTGCCTACCGTCTCATACTCAGTGATGCCGGAATCCTTCATGACGCTGTCCACCAGATCGGTGGCCATGATGAGGATCTCGCCATTGGTCTTGACCAGAGAGTACTCCAACTGGGGATTGAGGCAGATGGCCATGTTGCCGGGCAGAGTCCAGGTGGTGGTCGTCCAGATGACGAAGTACATCTTGTCCAGATCGCCGTACTGTGCCAGCTTGCCCTTGTCATCATGAACCTTGAACTTGACGTAAATGGTGGTGACGGGGTCATCAGCATATTCCACCTCAGCTTCTGCCAGAGCGGTCTCGCAGGTGGGGCACCAGTAGACGGGCTTGAGCCCCTGGTAGATATAGCCTTTTTCTGCCATTGCGCCGAATACCTTGATCTGCTTGGCTTCAAATTCAGGCTTCAGGGTGATGTAGGGATGCTCCCAATCGCCAATGCCCCCCAGGCGTCGGAACTGTTCCCGCTGACGGTTGAGGAAATCCAGGGCAAAGTTCCGGCACTTGTCCCGGAATTCTGGCACGGACATGGTGTTGCGCTTGACGCCCTTCTTCTGAATGGCGGTCTCGATGGGCATACCGTGGGTGTCCCAGCCAGGAACATAAGGCGCATAGTGGCCGGTCATATTCTTGTAGCGGATGATCATATCCTTGAGGATCTTATTCATGGCGGTGCCAATATGAATATCCCCGTTGGCATAGGGAGGGCCATCGTGGAGAATGAACGGAGTCTTATCCTTGTTCCGTTCCATCACCTTACGGTACAGATCCTTGCGATTCATTTCTTCCAGCATCCCCGGTTCCCGCTGTGCCAGCTTGGCACGCATAGGGAAGTCGGTCTTGGGCAGATTGATGGTCTTGTTATAATCAGCCATGGTTACTATTGTCCCTTCTTTTCTGTGTCTTTCTAGGGCATCTCTTTCACAGGATGCACCTAGGTAATCGCTATAAACAATCATGAGCCTGTCGGCCTGATCTCAGGCCGACAGGCTTCGAAAAAATGAATAAAGTGGCATTTTCCCGATGGTTTCGATCATTTGATTTCGTAATCCTTCCCGAATTGCAGATTATTAAAGTCAATCCGATGCCCTTCGGTATCTTCCATATCAGCTTCTGCCGCACCAACGGCTGCCGCCGCCGGTTCCTGTTCGGTGCCAGCCTCCTCTTGGAGGATCTGGTTGATACAGTCATCCTTCTGCGCTTCTGCCGTCTCATCTCCAGCCACTTCCGCTTCGGGTGCGGCAGGGGCGGGAATCGGCTCGGCCTTCTTAGGGTGGACAGGCTCCGCCTTGATGGCGGGCAGCTGATCCAGGAAGGAAGCTTCCTGCTTCACCAGATCCCGCATATGCTCTACGAACTGGGCGGTGGCATTCTTGGCCATCTTCAGCTGGTATTCGGCATCTGCCACTTCCTGTTCCACTTCCGCTTTCCGCTGGAGGGCAACACGTTCTGCCTCCGCGATCATACGTTTCTTTTCTTCCTCCGCCTGCACGACCATGGAGTTTGCCATCTTCTGTGCCGTAAGGAGGGTGGTGCGCATGGCGTCCTCAGTCTCGCGGTATTCGGAGATCTTCTCCGCCAGCACTTTGATCTTCCCTTTCAACACAGAGTTTTCTTTGTACAGCTCACTGAAGTCAGCGGTCAGTTCATCCAGAAAATCGTCCACTTCCTTCATGTTGTACCCGCCCATACGGGATTTGGAAAAGCCGTGTTCTGCTACTTCCTGCGGCGTCAGCATGGATAATCCCCCTTTACTCTCGGCTCTTTAGGGGTCTTTCTCTTTCCCCTCGCCGTTCTATATTTCTTCCGAAAAGGTTTGTTCTGCTTTGTTTCTGTGATTCTGATGCACGCTCTGCCTTAGAAGTACATCCCGTTGTTTTCCAGCTCGTCAATCAAGTCGCCGATGATATCCACGTTGTAGGGTGTGATAATATAGGTTGCTACCGCCACCTTCTTGATCTTCCCTTCCTGAGCATAGGCTGCGCCGGACAAGAAGTCCACCATACGGCGGGCAACGTCCTTGTTGGCAGATTCCAGGTTGAGCACAACGGTGCGCTTATCCCGAAGGTGATCGGCAATGGCAGAGGCATCCTGGAATTTCTCCGGCTTGACCAGCACAACCTGCAGCTGGGTGGTGGTGTTGATGTTCACCACTTTATCCCGACTGGTATCTGCATAATCCCGTTCCATGTCGTCCTCCTCCCGCTTTCTGCCGCGGGTCTTGCGTTCCTCCTTGGTCTCCACAAAGGGCTCTTCCAGTTCAAAATCTTCCTCGTAATCTTCCTCATCTTCATAAGGGCGTGCCAGACGTCTCAGTTCATCCATTAAACTCATTGTGGTTTGTCCTCCTTTTTATCTCTGAGCAGGGGGCGCCCCCTTATCCGTTCACCCGATTGGCGGGCCGAGCACCAAACAACGCAGTGCCCACACGAACCTGTGTAGCCCCTTCCGCAATGGCATCTTCAAAATCGCCGCTCATTCCCATAGATAGGCAGTCGATATTGACTTTATTATCATACGTTTTCCCCTTTATGTCAATAAAAAGCTGATGCATTGCGGCAAAAACGCTCCGATTAGCTCCCGGTTCATGGGCGACAGGGGGAATTGCCATCAAGCCTCTGGGTTCCACGCTGGACAAAGAGGCCGCCAGCGCCACCAGCGCCTCCGCCTCCTCCGGCTTCACGCCGGATTTGCTGGCCTCGCCGCCGATGTTCACTTCAATGAGAATATCCTGGACGATGCCCAAGTTCTGTGCCCGTTTGTCGATCAGGCGGATGAGTTCTTCTGAGTCCACCGACTCGATCATGTCCACCTTGCCCACCAGGTATTTGAGCTTGTTCTTCTGCAAGTGCCCGATAAAGTGAACCTTTGCCCCTTTATAGGCGCCATCCTGCCAATGCTGGGTAAATTCCTGGGCACGATTTTCCCCGCAGACCGTGATGCCTGCGGCAATGGCCGCTCGAATGGTCTCCGAGGTCTGCACCTTGGTGGCCGCCACTAGGGTCACTTCGGACGGATCCCGCCCGGCTTTTTCTGCCGCGGCGGCAATGCGTGCCTGTACTGCTTGGATGTGTTCCGCTAACGTCATAGCTGATTCGCCGCCTTTCTCTTTATGTCTTTGCACGACTGCCCACCACTTTTCCGTCGTACAGGTTCATCCCCCGCACCACGATGGTGTCGCCGTCTCGAATCTGCTTTGCTTTTTCCAATGCGCTCTGCTGTACCGATTTGCCGTCCTTGTCCACGGACTTGCCCTGCCAGACCACATAGTAGTCATCCAGTTGGCACAGGATCTCCACTTCCACCTTCCGCAGCTGGGCGCCGCTGACCCGATAGAGGTAATACTTGTCCCCCTCCATCCGCAGCGCCTCTTTGGGCACCCGGAAGCCACGGTAACTCTCATAGATGACCGCCGCCGACTGCTGCCGCAGCAGGGAGGTCTCGGCCAGGTGGCGGGTGGAGGAAAATACCACGGTGACCTGCTTCTGATCGCCCTTGGCGTCCCCGATGGTTTCCACCTTCATGGTCTGTTCACCGGCCACGTTGTCAAAGCGCACCGTCACGGTCATGCCTTCATGCATCCGCTCCGCATTCGCCACGTCCATGCTCACCGCATAGTACCATTTACCGCCGGTGATGATCTTGCCCAGATACTTACCTTCCTTGACCTCCTGCCGCGCCTTGACCAGCTCATCCAGCTTTGCCGGCGTCAGGCCGGACAGTTTGGCAGGCTCCAGCACCGTCTCGTAGCCATCCACCATAGCGGAGAAGGTTCCCGCCTGCTTGGCCTTGATGGTGGAAACGGTGCTGTCCGCTTCCTTCTCCAGCTGTTTGATCTCCTTGCTCAGCTGGTTGATCTCCTTGGTCACCGCTTCGCTGCCCTTATAAGTATAATCCTGCCGGTAAATCATGTTCTCCACCGACTGGATCTGGTCAGATAGGTCGGACAGATCTTCATGAAACACAGTCGCTCGGATGGATTCCAAGGAGGCAATGACCCGTTTGCTCAGCTCCGCTGTGTCCGAGGACTCGGTGGAGTGGCTCAGGACATATTGCAGCGCTTCTCGCTCGGTCTGCTTGGCCTTGAGGTTCTGGTGCTGCTCCAATGCCGCCTGATCCTGGTAGATACGGGCGATGATCTCCCCTTTCGCCACTGCTTCCCCTTCTGCCGGCAGCACCTCCATCCGCTCGCCGCTGCCTTCCAATAACGTCTCCTGCCGAACCACCAAGCCTGTGGTATCCACGGAGTCCTCCACCCCAGTCTCATAGACAGTGACGGTGGTGATGTCGTTGCGGAAGGTCTGCACGGCATAGCCGACAAAATAGAGGATAGCGCCGACAAAGAAGGCGACCATGACAATCTTCGGAATCCATTTGCTCGGTTTCACCCTTGTCTCATTCCTTTCCTAGGTCACGGACGGATACGAGGTCCTCCACCGACTTCATAATCCTTCAGATCCACCGGACGTTCCGCCACAATGGTGGAGATGGCGTGCTTGTAGATCACCTGCTGCCGCCCATCGCTGTTGAGCACCACGGTAAAGGCATCGAATCCAGTGATCACTCCCCGCAGCTGGTACCCGTTCATCAGGAACATGGTCACATTCAGCCGGTTCTTGCTCACGTTGGTCAGATAAACGTCCTGTAGATTGCTGTTTTTTTGCATCATTGGCACTTCCTTCTCTATTCAAATTCAGGACAATGCCATTTCTCTCTATGACAGACGGAAGGGCTTGTCCTTGCGCCTATCATAACCCATATTCCTCCAATTTTTCTGTCGAAGCCTGTCGACAAGCCGCAAAATCCGGCTCCGCCCCCCACAGGTACCAGTGGGTTGCCTTGTTCCGGCGGAACCAGGTCAGCTGTCGCTTGGCATATTGCCGTGTTCGCAGCTTCACTTCCTCCACCGCTGTAGCCAGGTCGCCCTGGCCGCTCACCGCCGCCGCCAGCTCCTTGTAGCCAATGGCCTGCATGGCCGTGCAATCTCGGCTGACGCCGCTGGCTAGAAGGCATTTCACTTCCTCCGCCAGCCCCAGCTCCATCATCTCGTCCACCCGCTGGTCGATGCGCCGCCACAGCTGGGGACGCTCCTGGAAATTCAGGCCGATGGTCACCGCCTGGTAGCGGGGAGGCTGCTGCTGTGTTTCCAAATTGTGCTGCGTGATGGTCTTGCCAGTCTCATACCAGACCTCCAGCGCTCGGATGATTCGCTTCTCATCCGCCGGCTGGATGCGCTCGTAAGCCGCCAAGTCCACCTGCTTTAGGGTTGCTCGGAGAGGCTCAATGCCCTCTGCCGCCGCCTGTGCCTGCAATTTCTGCCGCCAACCGGTGCTTTGGACGGCAAAACTGCGGCCGGAAACCAGAGAGTCAATATACAAGCCAGTGCCGCCCACAATGATTGGGCGTTTCCCCCGATGGAAAATATCCTCCACACACTGGGTAGCCGCTTCTACATATCGAGCCGCAGACCAGTTTTCCTCCGGCTCTGCCACGTCGATCATGTGGTGGGAAATCCCTTCCATCTCCGCTTCTGTGGGCTTGGCCGTGCCGATGTCCATCCGGCGATAAATCTGCATGGAGTCCGCGGAGACCACTTCTCCGTCTAAAGCGTGTGCCAGCGCCACCCCCAGCCGAGTTTTTCCCGATGCAGTGGGGCCGACCACGCAGACTACCGTTTTCTGCAATGGCTCCGCCTCCTCTCTTTAACTTCGTTTGAACTGCTTTTCCAGCTGCTTCCGGCTCAGCTCAATGGCCACTGGACGGCCATGGGGACAATATTTTACCTGTCCGCTCATCACCGCACGAGCCACCACTTCCAGCTCCGCCCGATCGTTCTTCCAGCCGCCTTTGATGGCGGCCTTGCAGGCCATGGTATGGAGCACCTCATCCCGAACAGCCGCCGGATCGGCAGTGCCGGTGAGCAGCAATTTAGAGGCGATCTCCTCCAGTGCCGGTTCGATCTGATCGGCGCTCAAGTCGTTGGGCGCTTCACGCACCAACACCTCGTCCCCGCCAAAGGACTCCACAGCAAAGCCGAACTGCTCCAACAACCCCATCTGCTCCAATAACACGCCGCATTCCTCCGGTGCTAGGTGCAGCACCAGAGGGGTCAGCAGCAGCTGGCTCATGGGTTTCCAATCCGCTGCCCGCATCCGGTCAAAGTTCATCCGCTCATGGGCAGCGTGCTTGTCGATCAGGTAGGCCGTGTCCCCCTGTTCTACAATCACATAGGTGTCAAAGAGCTCCCCCGCCAGTCGCCAGGCCGCTGTATCCGGCGTCTCCTCCGGCTGTTCTGCGGGAGCAGGTGCCGGTGTTTGCCCCAGCCGGATCGGCTCCGGTTTCCGTGTCTGCACCGGTTCCACTTGGGAAACGCCCGGGTTGTACAAAGGGTTTTCCACAGTTTCCACAGACTTTTCCACGCAGTTATCCACGGGTTGTTCCACCAGCGCACGATCTTCCACCGCTGATACCACAACTGGCTCCGCAGCCTCCGGAATGCGAACCAGCTCCGAAGGACGCACTTCCTGCCGCCGCTGCCGCATAGCAGTCTCAAAGGGATCCTCTCGAGGGGGTGCTGGACTTTGCCGCTTGCTGTGGAGCACCTGCCCTGTCCGCCGGTATTCTTCCGCCGTCATAGTGCGGAAGAACGTCTGGTTGGGGGTCACCTGATCCTGCTTGGGCGGTGCCTTGGGCTTCAACTCCGCCTGGGGATGCCCCTGCTCCGCCTCCAGCGTCTCCTTCACCGCATAGTATACCGCATCAAAGAGCTTTCGCTCACTGGTGAATTTCACCTCTGTTTTTGCTGGGTGGACATTTACATCCACAGCATTGAGTTTGCACGCCACCCGCAGGACACAGCCAGGGAACTTGCCCACCATCTTCTGATTCTGATACGCCTGTTCCAAGGCAGCGGACATGGTACGGGATTTCACATAGCGGCCATTGACGAAGAAATGCTGTCCGCTCCGGTTCCCCCGGCAGCAGGTGGGACGGGAGATAAATCCCTCCACTGACAGTTCCTCGTCCTTGCGCTTGCAGGGGAGCATCCCCAGCGCCACTTCTCGCCCCAGCACCGCATAGACAGCGGAACGCAGATCCCCGTCTCCCGGCGTGAGCAGCTCCTCCTTGCCCTCTCGGACAAAGCGGAAGGACACCTCCGGATGGCTGAGCGCCACATGCTGCACCACGGCGTACACTGCCGCTCCTTCTGCCACATCCCGTTTCATGAACTTCAGCCGGGCGGGCGTGTTGTAAAACAGGTTGCGGACGATCATAGTGGTGCCCTCCGGGCAGCCCACCACTTCCCGTTCCACCACCTTGCCCCCTTCCAGCGTCAAGCCCGTGCCAAATTCCCTGTCTGCGGTACGGGTCATCAGCTCCACTCGAGCTACGGCGGCGATGGCCGCCAGGGCTTCGCCCCGAAAGCCCAGGGTGCCGATGGCCTCCAGATCAAAGGCGTTTTGAATCTTGCTGGTGGCGTGGCGCAGAAAGGCGGTCTCCGCATCCTCCGGCTCCATGCCGCAGCCGTTATCGGTGACCCGAATGTAGCCCATGCCGCCCCGCTGGATCTCCACTGCCACCGCAGTGGCGCCAGCATCAATGGCATTCTCCGTCAGCTCCTTCACCACGCTGGCCGGACGCTCTACCACCTCACCGGCAGCGATCAAATTGGCCACATGGCGTTCCAAACAGTGGATTTTAGGCATTTTCGGTCACCTCCTGTCATCATTTATCCGTCTAGCTTGGCTTTCCAGCCGTAGAGTAGGTTCATGGCCTCGATGGGCGTCAGCGTGTTCAGCTCTACCTTACGCAGCTCCTCCAACACCGCCTGCCCTGCCAGGTCGGCAAAGCCCATCTGTTCCTCAGATTCTTCCTCTTTGGATTGGACTGGTGCAGGTCGCTCGCCCGCCTCCAGCTCCTTCAAAATCTCCCGTCCACGGCGGATGATCCAGGCCGGCACTCCGGCCAGCTGCGCCACTTCGATGCCGTAGCTCTGATCTGCCCCGCCGGACACCAGTTTGCGCAGGAAGATCACGTCATCCTGCCGCTTTTTGGCCGCCATATGATAGTTGCGGACGCCGGGAATAGCGCCTTCCAGAGCACTCAGCTCGTGGTAATGGGTGGCAAAAAGGGTCTTGGCCCCCAGTTTCTTCTTGTCAGCACAGTGTTCCAACACAGCACGGGCGATACTCATGCCGTCATAGGTACTGGTGCCCCGTCCAATCTCGTCTAAAATGAGCAGGGAACGATTGGTGGCATTTTTTAAAATCTCCGCCACCTCGCTCATCTCTACCATAAAGGTAGACTGCCCCGCCGCCAAGTCATCGCTGGCGCCGATGCGGGTAAATACCCGATCTACTACCCCAATGTGGGCGGATTTGGCCGGAACGAAGCTGCCGATCTGCGCCATCAGACAGATCAGCGCCACCTGACGCATATAGGTGGACTTGCCCGCCATGTTGGGGCCGGTGATGATGGCCAGCAGGTTGCTGCTGCCGTTCATGTGGGTGTCATTGGGGACGAACATATTCCCCTTGAGCACCTGTTCCACCACCGGATGCCGACCGTCTATGATGTCGATGACATCGCTCTCGTCCACCTCCGGCATACAGTAGTGGTTGCTGGCCGCCACGACAGCTAAGCTGTTGAGCACATCTATCTGCGCCACCGCCGCAGCAGTCTGCTGGATGGTCTCCACCTGGTCGGCAGCCGCCTGCCGCACCTGGCAGAACAGGTCGTATTCCAAATCGGTGATGCGATCCTTGGCGGACAAAATGGTGTGCTCCAACTCCTTCAGTTCCTGGTTGATGTACCGCTCAGAGTTGACGGTGGTCTGCTTGCGCACCCAGTCTGCCGGCACCAGGTCGGTCTGGGACTTGGCCACCTCGATGTAGTAGCCAAAGACCTTGTTGTACTTGACCCGAATATTTTTGATGCCGCACGTCTCTTTGGTGCGGTTCTCGATGTCCACCAATAGATCTTTGCTGTTGGTCATCACATTGCGCAGCTGGTCTACTTCCTTACTGTACCCTTCGCGGATAATCCCCCCATCTCGGACGGAGAAGGGCGGTTCATCCACCAGGGCGCTGTCAATGCGCTGGCACAGGTCGGACAGCTCATCCAACTGCTTTCTCAGCCGTTGGAACAGGGCGGCAGGCAGGGTGGCCAGCAGGTCATGGACTTTGGGAATCCGATGCAGCCCTGCCGAGAGAGCCACCAAATCCCGTCCTCCGGCAGTACCGTAGACGATGCGGCCAATGAGCCGCTCCAAGTCGGTGATCTCCTTTAAACAGAGTGCCAGTTCTTCCCGAGTTACCATATCCTCGGTCAAGTCACGCACCGCCATCAGCCGGCTGCGAATCTCCACCGGATCCAGCAAAGGCTTCTCCAGCCACCGCCGGAGCAGGCGGCCGCCCATGGCGGTCTTGGTCTTATCCAGCACCCATAGCAGGCTCCCCCGCTTCTCTTTGCTCCGCAAAGTCTCGGTCAGCTCCAGATTGCGGCGGGCAGTCAAATCCAGCTCCATGAACCGGCCGCTGGCATAGTATTGCAGCTGACGCAAATGCCCCAGCTTGTTTTTCTGAGTCTCGTATAAGTAGGACAACAGGCCGCCCACCGCCTGCAACGCCTCTGGCCGGTCGGCGGGGATGACCTGATAGTTTTCAAACTGATTGCTGGCCGCTGTGCCGGCCACCACATAGTCAAAGCGCTTGACGGAACCGAACTCTCGGCGGCAGTCCAGCTTCAGCTCCATGGCCTGAGACAGCGCCGTGTTCTCCCACGCCTCTGGGGAGAGCACCACTTCTCTCGGCTCGAACCGCCCCAATTCGTTCATCAGGTGGGTCAGACAATCCTCCCCACTGCAAGCTGTGGCGTACACCTCACCGGTGGACAGATCGCAGAAGCACACACCGCACCGCTCCCCCTCCAGGTAGATGGCGGCGATGTAGTTGTTCCGGCTCTCCTCTAGCATGGAGGCATCCACTGCCGTGCCGGGGGTGACGATGCGGATGATGTCCCGCTCCACGATGCCGGTGGCAGCGGCTGGGTCTTGGGTCTGCTCGCAGATGGCCACCTTGTAGCCCTTGGCCACCAGCCGCGCCAGGTAGGACTGGTAGGAATGATAGGGCACGCCGCACATGGGGACTTTCTCCTCCTGAGGGATGTCCTTGTTCCGATCTCGGGTGGTAAGGGTCAAATCCAGCACCTTGGAAGCGATGCGGGCATCCTCATCGAACATTTCATAAAAGTCCCCCAGCCGGAAAAAGAGCAGGCAATCGGGGCACTTCTCTTTCATCTCTAAATACTGTTTGCGCATGGGGGTGATCTTTTGCGCCATGACCTATCTCCTTCTCTATCTGTTAAAACGTATGGGTTACTCCTCCACAAACTCCCCAAAGAGGCTCCAAGTGGAGCAGTCGGTGATCTTTACCTTTTTCCGCTGCCCCAGCAGACTCACGTCACCAGGTACATGAACCAACCGCCAGCCGTCAGTACGGCAGTTCAGGTTGTTCACTGCGTCGGCAGGGTTCTCCTCCTCCACCAGCACCGGCAAGATGCGACCGATGTACTCCTTGTGCTTCTCCACGGAAATGCGGTTCTGGGTGTCCAACAGCCGCTGGAACCACTTCTTTTTCTCCTCCATGGGCACCGGATCGTCCATCTTAGCCGCTGGGGTACCCACTCTGGGGGAGAAGATAAAGGTGAACAGAGAGTCAAACCGCACTTCTTCCAGCAGGGACAGGGTTTCTTCAAACTCCTCCTGGGTTTCCCCAGGGAAGCCCACGATGATGTCACTGGTGAGCACGATGTCCGGAATGAGCGCTTTCAGCCGCCGCACCTCGTCCAGGTAAATCTCTCGGTCATAGTGGCGGTTCATGGCCTTCAAGACCCGGCTGGAACCGGATTGCACCGGCAGGTGCAGCTGGGGCGCCACCTTATCACAGCGTGCCATGGTCTCAAAGAGCTTCTGAGAAGCATCTTTGGGGTGGCTGGTCATAAACCGCACCAGGAAGTCGCCGGAGATGTCGTTGATCTGTGCCAGCAGATCAGCGAAGTCCACGTTGCTATCCAAATCCTTGCCGTAGCTGTTCACGTTCTGTCCCAGCAGGGTGATGTCCTTGTACCCCTCAGCCACCAGGCTGCGGACTTCTTCTAAAATCTGTTCCGGCTCCCGGGAGCGCTCCCGACCACGGACGTAGGGGACGATGCAGTAGGTGCAGAAGTTGTTGCATCCGTACATGATGGACACCCACGCCTTGATCTTCCCCCGCCGCACCACCGGCAGACCCTCCGCAATGCGGCCGTCCGACTGTTCCGTAGCGAACACCCGTTCCTTCTTCAGCAGTACCTGCTGGAGCAGCTCCGGAAAGCGCCAGAGAGCATGGGGGCCGAACACCAGATCCACATGACGGAAGGATTTGCGAATTTTTTCCGCCATGTGGGGCTCCTGCATGGAGCAGCCACAGAGGCAGATGACCTGGTTGGGCTTACGGCGCTTGGTGTGGGTCAGGGCGCCCACGTTGCCCAGCACCCGCAGCTCTGCGTGCTCCCGGATGGCACAGGTGTTGATGACGATAACATCCGCCACGCTGGTATCCTCGGTGAAGGCGTAGCCCATCTCCCGAAGCATCCCTCGAATCTGTTCGCTGTCCGCCTCGTTCTGCTGGCAGCCATAAGTGTCCACCAACGCCAAGGGCTGCCCCCCTGCCTTGGCATTGTGCTGTGCCAGCTGGCGGCAGATCTCCATCTGACGCTGAACCTCCCCTGTGGGGATCAAAACTTCCTGACGCTTCATTCGTTATGTTTCCTCCCAAACAGCGTCAGGCATTTTCTTGGTGCAGGACGCCATGTGTCAAATCGTTGTGTAGTAATTCAGTATACCATTTCACCCCTTGAAATACAAGGAAAAGCTCCCCTGCCCGCTCTGGTTTCCTCTTGTCAAAAGTGCCAAAGCGGGTTATAATGGTTATTATTTTCTATTACTTATTTCTCGACAGAAAGTTGTGGTATTGCCGTGAAACAATTGGTTTTTGAACGCTCCGCCATCAAGCACAACACCGCCATCATTCAGGAACGGGCGGGTTCTGCCGTCATATTTGCCGTTCTGGTAGGCGATGCCTACGGCGCAGGTCTCGTTGAGCTGGCCAAGCTCCTGCGGGAGGAGGGCATTGCCCATTTCGCCGTGGAGGAGGCGGAGGATGTCACCCGTCTGCGTCAGGCCGGATTCGCCCAGGAGCCGATTCTGATGCTCCGCTCCACCACCAACCGAGACGAGCTGGTGGAGTTGCTGAACCAGCGCGCCATCTGTACCATCGGTTCCTATGAGACGGGCACCGCCCTCAACGCCGTAGCGGAAGAACTGGGCGTCAAGGCGGAAGCCCATGTGCTCATCGACACCGGCATGGGCTTTGGCGGCTTTCTGTCCAGCGAGCCTCAAAAACTGCTGTCCATCTACCACTACCTGCCCAACGTGGCCATCACCGGCACCTACACCCACCTGTGTGCCTACGCCGGAGACACCACCCGTCAGATGGCCGTGTTCCAGAGCGTTCTGGACACCATCCAGTCTGCCCACCTCAACCCCGGTCTCGTTCACGCCGCCGGTTCCTCTGCCCTCATGAACGGCACTGACACCTGCCTGGGCGCAGTGCGGGTAGGCTCTGCCTTTTTGGGTGCTTGCCGCACCCAGAAGCGGGGCAGTCAGCTCCGGCCGGTCTATCACGGGGAAGCCATTCTGGACACCGTCCGTTGGCTGCCCAAAGGGCATACTGTGGGCAATGAGGTCATCACCATCCTGCGCCGTCCTACCCGCGTGGGCATTATTCCGGTGGGGTATCAGCACGGTTTTGGCATCCAGCGTGCCCGCAAGAGCGGGTTCTGGGCGTTCTTCAAAGCCTGGCGGGATCGCCGCAACCGGTTCGTCACCATCAACGGCCAAAAGGCCAAGGTCATCGGCCGAGTAGGCGCACTAGAGACCGCCATTGATGTGACTGACCTGCGCTGTGGTGAGGGCGACCTGGCCATCTTCCAGATGGACGCCATCTTCGCCCACGGCATTCCCCGGGTCTATCAGTGAGGATCTGCCATGGCACAGAGAGAGAGTACAACCCCGTCCTCCGCCCTGGAACTGTTCCTGGACGCCTTTGACGGGATGCCCATTCAGGGCTGTCACGAGCTGCGCCTATCTCCCCAGGAGCTGGCGGAGCTGACCGGTCTGTTTCCCTCCGCCGTGTTCCATCCGCTGGAGGAGTTGACCGATGGAAAACGATGGTACGAGGTTTCCATCGCATAAACTGCATAGAGAAAGGCTGTGGAGTTCCACAGCCTTTTTTCTTTAATATTCCACTCCTTTTCGCGCCTGAACGCCTTCGGCATAGGGGTGTTTTCGAGCGCACATTTCGGTGGCATAGTCCGCCCGTTCCAGCCATGTTTTGGGTGGGTTTCGACCCGTGACCACTACTTCCGCCCCTTGGGGCAGCTGCTGCAGCTGCTCGGTCACCCACTGCTCCGACAACAGACCGCCTTCCACCGCTCCACACAGCTCGTCCAGCACCAACAGCGTTTTTGCCGTGGTCTGCTCACAACTGCGCTGGAGCATATTTTTTGCTTCTTCTGCCGCATTCTTTCGTTCTTCTACGGTCATATCCCATAAAAACGGCAGTTTCTCCGGCACAGGCAGCAAGGTCACGTTGGGCAGCTCTTTCCAGGCCACTCGTTCCCCGGAGTCCGCCCCCTTCAAAAACTGGGCGATGACCACCTTGCCGCCCCGTCCGACCCAGCGCAGCGCCAGACCCAAAGCCGCTGTGGTCTTGCCTTTTCCATCACCGTAATATATGTGCATCATACTTTTTCCCCTCCAATAGCGCAAAGGCTGGTGTGTACTTTTGCCGCAGTCGTTCCTTCTGGCTGGCAGTCACCGCACTGAGCCGAGTGAAATCACTGTTGTGACGCAGGTCGGCCAGCTTGATCTTCACTGCGATCGGGTTGTGTTGGAGTCGGGCGATGTAGTCCATATAAGGCTCCCCTTTGGGGTGGGTCAGCAGCCGCAGCACCTCCATGGACTCCGCCGGAAATCCTTCCGCCGCCAGCGCCTCCAACGTCCAGTCGGTGTCCTCCACCACATCGTGGAGCAGCGCCGCCACGGTGGAAATTTCATCGTCCATCTGTTCCGCCAGGTGGAACGGATGGAACACATAGGGCATCCCGCCCTTGTCCACCTGGCCATGGTGCGCTTTATAGGCCAGCTTCATGGCTTTTTTCGTCCATTCGGTATAGATCATCCCGTATCCCTCCTGTGTTTTCCTCTATTGTATCGGCTCGGTGTGGGGATTGCAAGAAATGTAGTGTCGAAAAATTGGGAATCTTGATGAATTCTAAAATATTTCTGCCGCTTTGCTACAGAAAGGCACTTGCGTTTCGCCCAGGAACAGGATATGTTATTTTGGGAAGTTAATCCAAAATAACAAGTTCTTCTTCAAAATCAGGAAGTCAACTCTGTCCATCAGAACGGAGGTCTGTCCACCATGCCATTTTACAAAAACATCTGGTTTTGGATTGACCTTTTTCTCATCATCCTCTGCGCGGCCTTTTACCTGCTTGCCAATCCAATTTTGTGGAAATCTGGCGTCTCCAGAACCCCAAATTTAGGCTATACACTCTTGTCCTTACTCTGTCTAGTCGCCAAACTCCCTATCGACAAGTGTAAACTCCGTGACCCCGTTTGGAGTTAAAACTGGGAGTTGGCAGTGATCGTCATTGGAACCTATCTTTTTCTTACCTTCTTTTCCGGCTAGGATTTACCCAGCAAATAGCCCCCGTTCCTTGACAATCTATCACTCTATGCCGTAAAATGGACTGTATGACGATTCTCATCCCCCAGGGAGGGAGATACGATAGATCACAAAGGAAAAGAGTTGATTGCGCACTATGGCAAAACAGGATAAGAAACAGGTCAAAGAGATCACCTCCATGGAAGAAAACTTTACCCAATGGTATACGGACATCTGCCTGAAGGCGGAGATGGTGGATTACGCCAGCGTCAAGGGCTTCATGATCATGCGCCCCTATGGCTACGCCATCTGGGAGAACATGGTCAACATCATGGACGGGATGTTCAAGAAGACCGGCCATGTGAACGTGGCCATGCCCCTGCTCATCCCCGAAAGCCTGCTGAAAAAGGAAGGCGAACTGGTCAACGGCTTCGCTCCCGAAGTGGCTTGGGTCACCTCCGGCGGTTCCGATCCTCTGGAAGAACGGCTGGCCATCCGCCCCACTTCCGAGACCATGTTCTGTGACCACTGGGCACATGTGCTCCACTCCTGGCGTCAGCTGCCCATGCTGTACAACCAGTGGTGCAGCGTTGTCCGCTGGGAAAAGACCACCCGCCCCTTCCTG
>URAM01000011.1 GCA_900545815.1 uncultured Eubacteriales bacterium
ATGTTCATCTTCCGCTTGTGCTTGCGGATCTGCTCGATGGTCTTACGGGTGATGCCGCAGTGGAGGGTCACAAAGTCCACCCCGTCCTGGGCGTGGAGGCGCACCACATCCACGAAATCCTGGGCGGTCAGCTCTGCCAGATCCCGCTGATAGTGGATCACCGAGTCATACACCGGCACCGTGCCGATCATCACTGGGCACTCATGGGTCAGCTTCTGCCGAAAGGGCTGGGTGTTGCCATGGCTGGACAGATCCATAATGGCCTCCGCTCCCAGGTTCACAGCGCTCATAACCTTCTGCATTTCCACATCATAATCCTTGCAGTCCCGAGAGACCCCCAGGTTTACGTTCACCTTGGTGCGCAGCATACTGCCCACCCCTTCCGGATCCAGACAGGTGTGCCGCTTGTTGGCACAGATGGCCACCTTGCCCTCTGCCACCAGCTCCCGCAGCTGTTCCACCGGCAGGTGCTCTTTCTCCGCCACCCGCTTCATCTGTTCCGTCACGATGCCCTTTCGGGCTGCATCCATCTGTGTGGTATAAGTTTGCATTGCTGTTCCTCCAAAAAGTCAAAAAAGGCTTGCATTTGTTTCGTCATTTGACCAGAGAGCCGTTCCCCCCAAGGTGTGATCCATGGGACCCTGACCCCGACCCAAGTTCAGGCCAGCGTTCAGCGCCGCCGTCAGATAGGCTTTCGCCCCGCTCACCGCTTGGGACAGCTCCAGACCGTTTGCCAGGTTGGCTGCGATGGCGCTGGACAAGGTACAGCCGGTACCGTGGGCGTTTGGATTTTCCACTTTCCGCCCTGGAAGCCACAGCCCTTGTCCCTTCTGCCACAGCAGGTCGTCCGCATCCGCCATCCGGTGTCCACCCTTGAGCAGGATGGCGCAGCCATAGCGCTGGGACAGCTCCGCCGCCACTGCTTCCGTCTCCGCACGGCTGGTGATCGGACGTCCGATCAGCGCTTCCGCCTCCGGCAGATTGGGCGTGAGCACCTCTGCCAGGGGGAACAGCTCCTGCTGGATCGCTGCCACCGCCTGGGTGCTCATGAGCCAGCGGCCACTGGTGGAGACCATGACCGGATCAAGGACAATATGCGCCGGCCGGTACTGCCGCAGCTTCTGGGCGGTAACTTGCACCGCCTGGACAGAGGGCATCATGCCGATCTTCACAGCATCCGGGAATATATCCTGGAACACACAGTCCAACTGGCTGGCCAAAACTGTTGGCTCCGTCTCCGCCACCCCATACACACCAGTGGTGTTCTGGGCAGTCAGCGCCGTTATGGCGCTCATCCCATACACCCGGTGCATGAGGAAGGTTTTTAAATCCGCTTGGATCCCAGCGCCGCCGCTGCAATCGCTTCCAGCGATGGTCAGGACGGCCTTCATATCAGACCCTCCAGCTGCTGTAAAAAGCCTTGCGCCGCTGCGGTCTTGTCCTCTGGGGCAAAGAGTCCGCTGATGACCGCCACACCGGCAATGCCGGTGCCTGCCAACAGGGACAAGTTGTCCAAGTTGACCCCGCCGATGGCCACCACAGGAATGTCCACCGCCTGACAGATGGCGGTCAGCGTCTCCAGGGACATCTGACGCACGTTGTGCTTGGTGCCGCTGCCGAATACTGCGCCGCACCCCAGATAGTCCGCCCCTGCCGCCTGGGCGGCCAGAGCCTCCTCCACCGTGTGGGCGCTGCCGCCCAGCACAGCGTTGACGCCTAACTGCTTGCGGGCTTCTGTCAGGCCGGTGTCCTCCCGACCCACATGAACCCCATCTGCGCCCACTATCTGAGCCAGATCAGGCCGGTCGTTGACCAGGAACGGAACGCCATACCGGCGGCACAAGGCGTTCAGTTCCTGTGCCTCCTGGAGGATGAACGCATCCTCCGCCTCCTTCTCCCGCAGCTGCACACAGGTGACTCCTGCTTTCAGCAGCGTTTCAACCACCTCCGTCAGGGTCTCCCCCGGCTTGAGCCAGCTACGGTCGGTGATGGCATATAATTTCAGCTGTTGTGGGTTCATGCTTCCACCGCTCCTTCCTTCCAAACTGCCGCCGAAACAGCATCGAACAGCGCCATATGGAAGGTGCCAATCTGCCCCTGTCCAACACGCTTTCCCGCCTGAGCGGCACAGTCACGCCAAAACTGTCCAGCCAATCGAGCAGCATCAAAGGCTGCAACGCCGCCGCCACAGAACAGCGCACACAGGGCGGAGAGCATACACCCGCCACCGGTGATGCGCCGGATACGAGCGTCCCCGCCGTGGAGGGTGTCCAGCGTCGTGCCATCGGTGACCACGTCCGTCTCTCCCGTCATCAGCACCGTACACCCCGCCGCCTGCGCCAGCTGGGCAGCCAGAGCGCAAGCCGCTTCCTCAGAAGCGGCCAGACCGCTCTCCACTCCGCCGCTGGCCAAATGCAGCCCGCTCTCTTGCCGCAGCCCCAACAGGGCGGCGGCTTCCTCTTGATTGCACCGGATGATGGCCGGCCGCACCTGCTCTAACAGCGCACCCAACTGACTGCGCCGAAAGGCACTGGCGCCAGCCCCCACCGGATCCAGCACCACCGGATGCCCCAGCCCATTGGCTCGGACGCCGGCCAGAGTGCAGGCACGGAACTTTTCTAGGCTGGGCACGCCGGTGTTCAGCAGGGTGGCGTCACAGAGGGCAGTGATCTCCTCCACCTCCGCTGCATCCTGCGCCATCACCGCACTGCCGCCAGCGGCCAGCAACACATTGGCTACATCCTGCATGGTCACTGGGTTGGTCAAGCAGTGTACCTTAGGGGTGCGCTGACGCATCTGTGAGAAAACCGGGCACTGCTTCATCTGCTCACGCTTCCAGCGCGTGGAGCACATGGCTCTTCTCCAAGATCTTCAGCAGCACAAAGGCCAGCACGCTGCCTACTGCCGTGGAAATGAAGAAGGGCAGCATATACACGGTGAACCCTGTCGGTTCCAGCCCCATCAGCAGCTTGGCGATGGGGTAAGCGGCCAGGCCGCCCAGCACGCCGGTGCCCAGCGCTTCCGCCACACAGGTCAGGCTGATGCGCTTGGAGAAGTGGTAGACCAGCCCACAGCACAGTGCGCCCACCATGCTGCCAGGGAAAGCCATCAAACTGCCAATGCTCAGCAGATTGCGCAGGAGACTGGCACAGAAAGCGATGGCCACCCCCCACCAGGGGCCTAAGACCACAGCAGCAAAAACGTTGACCATGTGCTGAACAGGGGCGCACTTGCTGCCTGCCACGGGCACGCTGATGAGACTGCCCACCACGGCGACTGCGGTGAGGATGCCGGCCAGAGCCAGCTTACGGGTGGTGTTTTGTTTGGTTTTCATGGTTGGATTCCTCCTGAAAGAAAATTTAGAAAACCCGGTCTGAAAAAGGCGCAGAAAAAGGCGATCCCTGCAACCGTAGGTATCGCCTCACAATCATAAAGACAATCGTGCTCTATTTCCCTACGTTGGCATTATCCAAATCAGGTCATGGGTCGGAACCATTCAGTTCCCTCTCAGCCAGCTCCTGCCAGCTCCCCGTTTTACCACTTTATTATAACATCGGTTCGGCGCCCAATGGCAAGACTCGTTTTTACCAAACCCCAAGCAGTTTCTCCCCGCATTTTCTGTATTTCCTCCAATCAGCCCTCTCATCCATCCAATTTGTGCTAAATGGATCCGTTTTTACGTGTCCCGCCACCGCCTGGCATCCTCCCGCATCTTTGACACATTGCTAAAATAAACCGACGGATTTCGCAGATTTTTTTCGCAGATCACCCTTGCATTTTTTTCAGACAGGTGTATAATCAGACCCAAAGAAATGACTTTTGGTCATTTATGTATGTGTCTTTCTGGTGCGTACATTTCTAAAACACTTGTCCAAAAGCACTTCTTCTCCTCTGCGCACACTTTTTCTTGATCCACCCAGCAGACCGCCGTCACACCGCCCCTTCCGCAGCCACGCTGTCCCCGTGTATGACCAGCGTTCTGCACGGCACAAGCAGAGCCGTTCTTTTTCACAAGACGGCATCCCGCCCTTCGCAACCCCTTTTTGATTCAAAAAAAACACCACATTCTTTTCTCCTGTGCTTTGAGCAAATTAAACAAATTTTATAAGTTATACTAGAATGCTATGATTTCGCCCCATTTTTTACCACATGAATCCAGTTCGTCCAATCTCTAACATTGTTTTTTCCCTTCGAGCGTAGTAAAATACAACACCGCAGACAGGAGTGATAACTGCACAACACGCCGTTTCGCCCTGGCTGCACCGGCGTTTTTTCTATACCGCCCTCTCTGAAATTTGCAAGACCTCCATACTATAATTGCATACCTCATATACGAATCTAATATTTCACAACCCGTTTCCCTGGTTTTATAATCTAGTCATACGAAATATTTAACCGAGGGAATCCCGTTTTGATAAGGAGTTTTTCATATGCGAGGGCACTTTTCCCGACAAAATGCCACACAAAGGCACCGAAAGCGCCAGCGGCAATTCCTTTGCTGTATGACTGCTTTGGTATCCCTCCTGCTCCTTCCCCTCACCGGCTGTGCCAGTCAAGAAGTGACCCGTGAATGTTTTGCCATGGATACTGTCATGACTCTCTCCGCCTACGGCGACCACGCCGAGACGGCATTGGCCGATGTGGAGACCGAGCTGTACCGGCTTGACCGGCTCTTCTCCATCTCCAGCTCCACCGGCGACATTGCCAAGCTGAACCGTTCCGGTTCTGCCACAGTCTCCAACGAGACCGCCAAACTGCTGAAACGAGCCCTGGCCTTGAGCCAGGAAACGGAGGGTGCGCTGGATATCACCCTCTATCCCGTCTCTCAGCTGTGGGGCTTTTATTCCGGCGATTTTCAAGTGCCGGCCTCCAGTCAGATACAGACTGCATTACAGACTGTCGGTCAGAACCATTGCCACCTGAAGGGCACTTCCGTCACCTTAGATAAAGGAACCCAGTTGGATTTGGGCGCAATCGCCAAAGGCTATGCCTCCTATCGGGCTGCCAAGCTCTTAACGGACGCAGGCGTTACTTCTGCCAACTTATCATTGGGCGGAAATGTCCATGTGGTAGGGACAAAGCCAGATGGTTCCACTTGGAAAGTGGCCATCACTGACCCCAACAACACCAGCAATTACGCCGGCATTTTGCAAGTGCAGGACACCGCCGTAGTTACCAGCGGCGGGTACCAGCGAAACTTCAAAAAAAACGGCAAGGTCTATCACCACATCCTAGACCCCACCACCGGCTTCCCCGCCCAATCCGGCCTTCTCTCCGCCACCATCATCAGCCAAGATGACGTGCTGGCTGACGCCCTGTCCACCGCCCTGTTCGTCATGGGGCCGGACAAAGCCGCCGCCTATTGGCAAGGCTCCAAGGACGCCTTCGAGATGGTGCTCGTCACCGAGGATCACCGGATCCTGTGCAGCGAGGGCATCGCCGATTCCTTCACGCCCACAGACCAGTACACCATGGAGGTGATCTCCCGATGAAGAACAAATATTGGCTCATCGCCTTCTCCGTTCTCTGCCTGATCTGCGCCGGCGCTTGGATGGCGCTGCCCAACAAATCGGAGTGCCATGTGGTAGAAATTTACCAAAACAGCAAATTGTTGTATACCATCGACTTGAACGCCGTCCAAGAACCCTATGACATTGTGTTAGGGGATGATGAAACGTATAACACCATTCATATTACCCATGATGATATTTGTATCACCCATGCCACCTGTCCCGACAAAGTCTGTGTCCACCGAGGCAAGCTCAGCGAGAAGGCTTCCCCCATCGTCTGCCTGCCCAATCGGGTGCTTATCCAATACAAGGACAGCCAAGGGGAAGGCATAGATGCAGTGACGGGGGCGGTATCATGAACACGCGAAAGCTGACTCTGACCGCCCTGCTCACCGCCATCGCCCTGTGTATCTTCACAGCGGAAGCCCAGCTCCCATCGCTCACCGCCATCCCCGGCATCAAGCTGGGTCTGGCCAACGTAGTCACCGTCTTTGCCATGTACGCCCTGGGGCCTGGCGCTACCTTGTGCATCGTGCTGGTACGAGTGACCTTGGGCTGTATCGCCACGGGGCAGATGATGGCCTTCCTGTTCAGCATGACCGGCGGTCTGCTGGCCTTCTGTGTCAGTGCCCTGCTCCGCCGATGGTTTGCGCCGGAACAGATGTGGGTGGTCAGCGTCTTCGCCGCTGTGGCACACAACCTGGGGCAGCTGGCCGTGGCCATCGCCGTGATGGGTACGACCGCCATCGGCTATTACCTGCCGGTGCTCCTCATCTCCGGTGTCATCACCGGCGCATTCACCGGCTTCTGTGGACAATTCACATATGCAAGGCTTGCAAAGAGCCTTCAGATAAAACCCATTCAGTAGTAACTTAGGACAATCTCAACATCTCTTTACGGATAGGAGGTAACGTGATGATCAAAATGCACGGAGTCAAATTGCCCAATCTAAAGCAGACGGCGGGCTGTGCTCCGGAACGGATTCCTACGCCGTCCAAGGTCACCATTCCCATGTCCATGCACATTGGCATTCCGGCTGTGCCGGTAGTCAAGCGCGGCGACACTGTTAAGGTAGGACAGCTCATCGGTGAAGCCGGCGGCTTCGTCTCCGCACCGGTCTACGCCAGCATCTCTGGTACCGTCGCTTCGGTGGATAACTTTATGAAGTTCGCTGGCAACTACGTCAAAGCAGTCACCATCGCATCTGACGGCCGCAACGAACCCCTGGAGACCCTGACCCCGCCAGATGTTCACGACTTGGAGAGCTTCATCCACGCCGTCAACGACAGCGGTGTGGTCGGCCAGGGCGGCGCAGGTTTCCCCAGCGCAGTTAAGCTCATGGTGAAGGATCTGGACAAGATCGAAGCCATCATCATCAACGGCGCAGAATGTGAACCCTATGTCACCAGTGATACCCGCACCATGCTGGATCGCACAGATGAAGTGTGGGACGGGATCCTGATGCTCCAAGAGTATTACAAGGCCAAGCGCATCATCATCGCCATTGAAGAAAACAAGCCGGAGTGTATCCAGCGCTTCCAGACCCTCTGTGAAAAAACCAAAGGGATTGAAGTGGCTGCTCTGCCCCATATGTATCCCCAAGGCGGTGAAAAGATCCTGGTCTACAACTTGCTGGGACACATCATTCCGGAAGGCAAGCTGCCCATTGACGTAGGCGCTGTGGTCATCAACTGCACCACCCTTGCCACCATCACCCACTACATCCACACTGGGATGCCCTTGGTGGAACGGTGCGTCACGGTAGACGGCTCCGCCGTCCGCAATCCCGGCAATGTCATCGCTCCTATCGGCACGCCCCTGAGTGTGCTCTACGACTTCTGCGGCGGCTTCAAAGAGGAGCCGGGCAAGGTGCTGTACTGCGGCGCCATGATGGGCATGGCTGTGCCTGACCTGGATCTGCCGGTGCAAAAGACCACCAACGCCACCCTGGCCTTCAACAAGGCCGATGCCCATATTCCGGATCCCACTGCCTGCATCCGCTGCGGCAACTGTATCAACCACTGTCCGCTGAAGCTGGCTCCCAAGGAGATCGAAACCGCCTATCGGCTGAAGGATCCTGAAAAGCTCAGCAAGCTGAAGGTGAATCTGTGCATGGAATGCGGCTGCTGCTCCTACATCTGTCCTGCCAAGCGTCCGTTGGTGCAGACCAACAAGCTGGCCAAGGTCATGCTGCGAGATTGGCAGAAGCTCCAGGAGCAGAAGGCCAAGGAAGAAACGGAATTGAAAGAAGCGGAAGAGAGAAAGGAGGCTGCTACCAATGAGTGAACTGTATGTCAGCGTCTCTCCCCATATTCGCTCCCCCAGAACCACGCAGACCATTATGCGAGATGTTTTGATCGCACTCTGTCCCGCCCTCATTGCGTCTTGTATCATCTTTGGCGCTCGCGCCCTGCTGGTCAGCGCCGTATGTGTCGCTGCCAGTGTTCTGTTTGAGTTTCTGTATCAAAAGGGCACCAAACAGCCCGTCACCATCAGCGACTGCTCCGCAGCCGTCACCGGTCTGATCCTGGCCATGAACCTGCCGGTCACCATTCCCCTGTGGCAGGCGGTCTTTGGCTGCCTGGTGGCCATCATCGTGGTCAAGCAGCTTTTCGGCGGCCTGGGCAAGAACTTCGCCAACCCCGCTATTGTCGGTCGTGTGGTGCTGTTCCTGGCTTTCTCTGGCAGCATGACCAACTGGGTCTTCCCTGACGCAGTCTCCACTGCCACCCCCCTGGCGCTCATCTCCAAGGGTGCGCTGGATCAGCTCCCCTCCCTGTGGCACGCTTTCCTCGGTTGGGAAGGCGGCTGCCTGGGTGAAACCTGCTCCCTGGCACTCATCGCCGGCGGCATCTACCTGATCGTCCGCAAGGTCATCACCTGGCACATCCCCGTGGCTTTCGTAGGCACCGTCTTTGTGCTCACCGCTCTGTTGGGTCAGCAGCCTGTTTACCAGGTTCTCTCCGGCGGTCTGCTGTTGGGTGCCATCTTCATGGCGACCGACTACGTCACCTCTCCTCCCACCCCTTGGGGCAAGGTGATCTTTGGCATCGGCTGCGGCCTCATCACCGTTCTCATCCGTGTCTGGGGCAGCTATCCCGAAGGCGTTTCCTTCGCCATCCTGTTTATGAACATCCTCAATCCCTACATCACTTCCTGGACCCGTAATAAGCCGATCGGAGGTGTCAATCCGTGAGTAAGAGCAAGAAATTAGGTGTTATCAAGAGCATTGCCATCCTGGTCATCATCTGTCTGGTGACCTCCGGCGCCTTAGCTGTAGTCAACAGCTATACTGCACCGGTGATCCAGGCCGCTTTGGAAGAGCGGGAGAACCAGGCCAGACAGTCCGTCATGCCGGACGCCACCGACTTTGAACAGCTGAACGTGAAGGATCTGCCGGACGGCGTGGTCAGCGTCTATCAGGGCAAGGACAGCTCCGGCAAAACTGCCGGCTACGTCTTCACCGTAGAAGGCAAGGGCTTCGGCGGTACCATCTCCGTCATGTGCGCCATCGACAATGATGGCACCATTTTGAACTGCTCCACCCTGGACGTCTCTGGTGAGACTGCCACCCTGGGCGGCAAGACTGCAAATCCGGAATACACAGACCAGTACCAGGGCAAGGACAAGTCCTTGGACGGTGTCAACGCCATCTCCGGCGCAACCATCACCTCTACCGCCTACCGCGGCTGCGTGGAAAAAGCCTTTGCCGCTTATGAGCTTGTAAAGGAGGCCGCCTAAATGAGCAATACGAAGATCAGCAAACTGCAAATTTTCCTCAACGGTCTGATCAAAGAGAACCCCGTCCTGGTGCTGGTGCTGGGCACCTGCCCCACCCTGGCCATCTCCACCTCCGTGGTGGCCGCCTTTGGTATGGGCATCGCCGCTACCGTGGTTCTGATCTGCTCCAATATGGCCATCTCCGCTCTGCGGAAGATCATTCCGGACTCAGTTCGTATCCCCTGTTATATCGTCCTCGTGGCCGGCTTCGTCACCATTGTAGAGATGGTCTTGGAAGCCTACGCCTACAGCCTCTACAAATCCCTAGGCGTCTACCTGCCCCTGATCGTGGTCAACTGCATCATCCTGGGGCGTGCGGAAATGTTCGCCAACAAGAACAAAGTGCTGGACTCCGCTGTGGACGGCGTTGGCATGGGTTTGGGCTTCACCCTGGCCATCTGTGCCATGGCTGTCATCCGTGAGGTTCTGGGCAGCGGCACCTTCTGTGGCCTGCCTGTCCCCTGGTTCTCCGACAACCCCATCGGCATCATGACCATGGCTCCCGGCGGCTTCTTCGTCTTCGGCTGCCTCATCGCCCTGGTCAACAAGATCTCCAAGGGGCGCGCCATCAAGAAGAAAGAGTTCGGCTGTGCCGGCTGTCCTATGGCAGGCAGCTGCGGGCAGCTCGGTGAGAAGGAGGCAACCAAATGAAAACTATGATCGTCATTCTGTTGACCGCCGCCATTACCAACAACTACGTGCTCGTCAAATTCCTGGGCATCTGCTCCTTCCTGGGCGTGTCCCGTAAGCTGGATCAGGCCGTCGGCATGAGTGCTGCCGTCATCTTCGTCATGCTCATGTCCACCGCGGTCACCTGGCCCATCTACCACTTCCTGCTGGACGGCGGCGTGAACTTCGTCTACATGGAGACCGTGGTCTTCATCCTGGTCATCGCCGCCCTGGTGCAGCTGGTGGAGATCGTACTGAAAAAGTACCTCCCCGCCCTCCACGCCTCCCTGGGCGTCTACCTGCCCCTGATCACCACCAACTGCGCCGTGCTGGGCGTGACCATGAACAACATCTCCGACGGCTACACCTTCTGGGAATCCATGGTCTGTGCCCTGGGCTGCGGCCTGGGCTATCTCCTGGCCATGGTCATCTTCTCCGGCGTCCGTTCCCGTGTGGATGAATCCACCCCCTCCCCGGCCTTTGACGGCCTGCCCATCACCCTGGTCGCTGCCGCCATCGTCTCCCTGTCCTTCTTCGGATTCTCCGGGGTCATCACCAATCTGTTCGGTTGATAGGAGGTAGCACATAATGAATAGCATTTTAGTTCCTATCCTGGCCGTCACCGTCATCGGTCTCATCTGTGGCCTGCTGCTGGCTGTGGCCTCTGTGGTCATGGAAGTGAAGGTGGATGAGCGCATCACCGCCGTGCGAGAATGCCTCCCTGGGGCCAACTGTGGTTCCTGCGGCTACACTGGCTGTGATGGCTATGCCAAGGCAGTGGTGGAAGCCGGTGCCAAGACTAATCTTTGTATTCCAGGCGCGGACACTGCCGCAAAAGCCATCGCCGCCGTCATGGGCGTGGAAGCGGAAGAGGTCCTGCCCATGACCGCCGTGGTCTGCTGCCGTGGTGACTGCGACCACACCCATAAGAAATACGTCTATCAGGGCCTCAACAGCTGCCAGGGCGCCAAGCAGTTCTACGGCGGCGAAGGCGAATGTGTCTACGGCTGCCTGGGCCACGGGGACTGCATGAACGTCTGTCCCAACGGCGCCATCCGCATCCAGAACGGCATCGCCCAGATCGACCCCTACATCTGTACCGGCTGCGGCATCTGTTCCAAGGTCTGTCCCAACCAGGTCATCCACGTGGTGCCCTCTGACAGCACCATCGCCGTCCTGTGCAGCAACACCGAACCGGGTGCCGGCGCACGGAAGGCCTGCTCTCATGCCTGCATCGGCTGCCGCCGCTGCGAGCGTGAATGTCCGGAAGGCGCCATCACCGTCCGCAACAATCTGGCGTCCATCAACTACGAGAAATGCGTCAGCTGCGGCATCTGTGCCGAGACCTGTCCCACCGGCGCCGCCCAGGTGCGGTTGGACTACTTCCTGGAGCAGACCCAGCCCAAACAGCCGGACGCCTCCGCCTGACCTGCATCACCCCCACGACAAATTTCCTCCTACGAGTTTGTCCTATCCCAGCACCCACAGCATCCCGGTATGCTGTGGGTGCTTTTTTGTGCGATATGCTGCATTTTTCGTCCTGGTATCCCAAAATCATCTCACCGCCTTATCATTGTTGTCATTCGCCCGCCCTCGTTTTGACCAGTTGCCACAAGAAATCCTGCATAATTTATGCAACCTATCTAAGGCCGTTTTTCCCATCCCCTTTGCTGTTCTGCACAAAAAACCCAGCTCATTTTTGAGCTGACCACAGAGTGCCCAAAAACGATCGTGCAAATTTGTTGACAGAAATGCTGTAAAATGGGTTAACAAGCGCAATGAAACGATATATAATAAGAAAGCAGAAGTTCTTTACGGAAAGTCCTGTGCCGATCCCCCCTATCCCGTCTGGGTTCCTGCGTTATATCACAGACACATAGAGGGTTACGGATTTCACATTTCACAAGAAAAATCCCTTTCGTTATAATGCAAGTACAAACCAAGGCGAAAGGAGTTTTTGAGTTATGTATAACAGCACTTTCCAGGTAAGCTATCGTCGCAAAGTCTATGAGGAAGTCGCCACCTTAGCATACCAAAGAATGAACAAAGAGGCATTCAAATGGCTGCCCGATTGGATCGTCTCCGGGACGGGCGGCAACGACGCAAAGGAAGATATCTTCTCTGACCTGGATTACGCTGCTGAGCTGTGCTCCGCGGCGCTGGGCATGGAACCGAGCCGGTATCTCGATACCTTGGCTGACAAGACCCCGCTGGAACAGACGAATGATCCGGCAGCTCCCATGGTCTGTGTGCTGAGCACCATGTGTCACAAGTGCACTCAGACTCAGGACGCCGCTCCCCCTTGCATCTCCGCCTGTGCCAACCACGCTATCGGGCTGGATGCCACCGGTCGTGCGACTATCAACCCCACCGCTTGTTCCTCCTGCGGAACCTGCGTAGGTGTCTGTCCCCAGGGCGCTATCACTGATAAGAGCAGCCTCTATCAGGTGATCCGCGCCATCGGTGATGGCCACAAGGTGATGGCACTGCTGATGCCGGGTCTGTCCGAACAGTTCGCTGAAACCATCCGCAAGGAGCACCTCACCAGTGCCTTCCGGATGCTGGGTTTCTGCGATGTCTTTGAGATCGGCTCCATGACCGGCCCTCACTCTTACCTCTCTACCAATCCCGAACGCATCTCCCAGGAGATCTATTGCATGAACGCCGGCATCAAGGCGGTTGACAAGGACACTCTGGTTGTTCTGGTCGCTCCCAGCGCCATGAGCAAGCTGGATGCCGTCCACAGCACAACGGCAGAAGACGTGGATTACGTCCTGACGCTGGAAGAAGTGCTGGGTATGCTGGACGCCCGGGGGCTGTGCAACGGGATCATGCAAAAGAGTGATGAGGAACCCCTCAAGTACACCAGGGAAGATCATTATCCCTTGCAGTACAACAAGGAAGAGGGCGTGACGATTGACCATTCAGCAGCTAAAATGTGCAGTTGAGGTTTGGAAATGCGGTTCCATCAACAAAGCCGCTGAGCGGCTTTATATGAATCAGCCAAACATCAGCCGATTGATCAAAAACCTGGAGAGTGAGTTCGGTCTGACCTTATTCTCCAGGACATCCTCCGGGATGGTCGCCACCAGGGACGGGGAACTGTTCCTGATGCAGGCAGAAAAGCTGGTAAATAACACAGACACCTTTGAACATTCCTTCAAACACAACGAGGAGAGCACCACCTCTTTTCGCATCGCCTTACCGCGAGGCAGTTACCTGACCAAAGCCTTTGCTCGGACGCTGAACGCAGTCGCAGAAGACCATCCGGTGCAGGTAACCTTCAACGAGACCAACAACGAGGAGGTCATCCAGTGTGTCTCTGCCCAGGGGTATGACGTAGGCATCATCCGACTGCCCATTGAGTTTGAATCGAACTACAAGAAGCTGTTGGCTGAAAAGCAACTGAAGTTCCAGGAGATTATGGTCTTCCGCTTTGTGGTAGTCATGCACAAGGATCACCCCTTGGTCAATCGAGAGTATGTCCACTTTTCTGACCTGGTGAATTATACTGCCTTGGTGCACGGTGACAACCATTTCCTCACCTTCTCCGATGCGGAGACTGATAAATTATACCGCACCCACTTGTATAAGAATTCCATCTCTATTTTTGAGCGAGGCAGTCAGTTTGACTTCCTCCGAGACATCCCTGGCGCTTTCATGCTCATCTCCCCCTTGCCCCAGGAGCTGCTCAATGCCTACGACCTAGTGCAGGTGAAGATGCCGGACAGCGAGATCGGGCTGTTCGAGGATCTGATGATTACGCGGAAGGAGCGTCGTTACACGGATTTTGTACAAGAGCTAATGCACCAAATACTCGAAGTAGAGCGTGAAATTATGGTATAGCGTGTTTGTCCTCTTGCTGCCCTATCGTTGCATCGTTTTGCGTGGAAAGGAATGAGATTTGCATTATGAACAAGTTTGATACGAAGGTTCAGTTTTTAAAGTATGAAGTGCTTCGCGAAGTGGCACGTCACGCTTGGCAGGATGACCTGCTGTCCAGCATGATGGATATTCCCAGGGAGATCACCCAAAGTGATCACCCCGGTTCTGGGTATTACACCTACAAGGAGATGGCCATCCTCTCCGAACGGGTGAAGCTGGCGGTCGGCGGCGACCGGAAACAGAAGGGCATCGTGCAGACCATTGGCTGTGCCTGTGACGAATGTCCCACCGACGGCTATCGGGTCACCGACTCCTGCCGTGGCTGTTTTGCCCATCACTGTCAGGCGGTCTGTCCCAAGGACGCCATCACCCTGGACGAAAACGAGCACGCACACATCGACAAGTCCAAGTGCATCAACTGCGGCAAATGTGCCCAGGCCTGTCCCTACTCCGCCATCGTCAACCGGAAGCGCCCCTGCCAGAAGGCTTGTAAAGTGGGCGCCATCTCCATGAACCCCGACAGCACCGTTAAGATCGAGCACGACAAATGCATCTCCTGCGGCGCCTGTGTCTACCAATGTCCCTTCGGCGCCCTGTCCGACAAGTCCTTTATCCTGGACGCCATCGGTATGCTCAAGAGCGACAAGAAGGTTTACGCCATCGTCGCCCCCAGCATCGCCAGCCAGTTCACTTACGCCAAGCTCAACCAGGTGGTCACCGGCATCAAGCAGCTGGGCTTCTACGAGGTGGTGGAAGCAGCCATGGGCGCTGACCTGGTAGCCATGGCGGAAGCGAAAGAGTTGGCAGACAAAGGCTTCCTGACCAGCTCCTGCTGCCCTGCCTTTGTCAGCTACATCAAACAGCAGTTCCCCACTCTGGCAGAGAACATCTCCCACAACCCCTCCCCTATGGTGGCCACCGCCAAGTTCCTGCGGGAGACCTGCGGAGATGACATCAAGACCATCTTCATCGGCCCCTGCACCGCTAAAAAAGCGGAAGGCCAGCTGCCGGAGGTAAAGGAGTATGTGGATTGCGTGCTGACCTTTGAAGAATTGCAGGCTCTCTTTGACAGCCGTGACATCGATCCCACCACGCTGGAAGAAACTGAGCTGAACAACGCCTCTTACTACGGTCGTATCTTCGGCCACTGCGGCGGTCTGTCCATGGCAGCAACGGAGGCACTGAAGGAGCAGGGCATCGAATTTGACGCCAAGCCCATCAGCTGCAGCGGCATCGAGGAGTGCCGGATGGCGCTGCTGAAGGCCAAAGTTGGCAAATTGGACGCCAACTTCATCGAAGGCATGGCCTGTATCGGCGGCTGCGTCAACGGCGCAGGCAGCTTGACCCACAGCGCCAAGAACCAGCAGCTGGTGGAAAAGCACGGCAAAGAGGCAGAGCGAAAGACCATCCAGGATTCCATCTCCCACCCCGATGCCAGCTTCAAGCACTGAGGACTGCCCCCTCTTACCGCAGTCCCCCCAACGGACGGAGGTTCCGTGATAGAACGCTGTTCCCTGACGAAATCGATGTTTGACCAAACTCACCTCTCCTTTTTCGGAATCGTTGAACTTCCTTTTTCACTCCTACTTCCCTACTATCTGTCAAACACCCATTCCGTCGGTTCTAACAACCGCCTCACATCCCCTGCGTGAGGCGGTTTTTGCCCATTCATTCAACAAGGAGGTATTTTAGAATGGAAACCAGAGTCGCCGTATTAGCCATCATCATTGAGCAGCCCGATGCCGTTCCCTCGCTCAACACCGTGCTCCATGATGTCAGCGCATATATCATCGGCCGTATGGGTCTGCCCTACCCCAAGCGCGGCATCCACATCATCTCCATTGCCGTGGACGCTCCCCAGGACGTGATCTCCTCTCTGGCTGGCAAGCTGGGGAACATCCCCAACGTCAGCGTCAAGATCGCCTATTCCAACGTGATCGGTCATGACTGACGCCATCGCCCTCATCGACCGTCTGGCACAGCAGCACAGCTTGACGCTGGCTGAGTATCAGACGCTCATTGAGGCGGAGTGCGAGGAGACCCGGACGTACGCCGCCCAACAGGCGGTAGCCGTCCGGCAGGCGGTCTACGGCACGGATATTTTCCTCCGCGGCCTTATCGAAGTGACCAGCTACTGCCGCAACGACTGCTACTACTGCGGCATCCGCAAGTCCAACCAAGCCTGCCAGCGCTATCTTCTCAGCGATGAGGACATCCTCACCTGCTGTGCCGAGGGCTATCAGCTGGGCTTCCGCACCTTCGTCCTCCAAGGGGGCGAGGGCATCCTCCCCGTCCCCCGGGTCTGCGCCCTGGTGTCCGCCATCAAGGCGCGCTACCCAGACTGCGCCGTGACCCTCTCTCTGGGCGAGTACAGCCGAGAGGAGTACCAGCAGATGTTTGACGCCGGTGCAGACCGCTACCTGCTCCGCCACGAGACGGCGGACAAGGCGCATTATGAGAAGCTCCACCCCGCTTCCATGTCCTTTGCACACCGGATGCAGTGCCTCCAGGACTTGAAGGACATCGGCTTCCAGGTGGGCTGCGGCTTTATGGTAGGCTCTCCCTACCAAACTTCTGCCTGTCTGGCCAAGGACTTGAAATTCATTGAGACCTTCCAACCTCATATGTGCGGCATCGGCCCCTTCATCCCCCACCACGACACCCAGTTCCGGGGGGAACCGGCCGGTCGGGTAGACCAGACCTGTTATCTGCTCTCCCTCCTCCGCCTTATGCGCCCCAATCTTCTTCTCCCTGCCACCACCGCCCTGGGCACCCTAGACCCTATCGGGCGGGAAAAGGGCATCCTGGCCGGCGGCAACGTGGTCATGCCCAACCTGTCTCCGGTGGCAGTGCGAAAAAAATACGCCCTGTACGACAACAAGATCTGTACCGGAGAAGAATCCGCCCAGTGCCGGGGCTGCCTGGCACGGCGGATGGACACCATTCACTATCACTTGGTCACTGACCGAGGGGATATGCGTACTGCGTAAGATCCCCACACAAAATTCTGACGGAAAAGTTGCCCTGGGGCTTCTGCTCCATAAGAAAGGATGTTTATTATGGCTATCTACAATCCCAAGTCTCTCAAAGCAGAAGAATTCATCAATCACGAGGAAATTCTGGACACCATCCGCTATGCACAAGAGAACAAGCACAATGTGGCGCTCATTGACGAGCTGCTGGAAAAGGCTCGTCCTAAGAAGACCGACCACGGCACCTTCTGCGCCGGCCTGACCCATCGGGAAGCCTCTGTCCTGCTGGCTTGCGACATTCCGGAAAAGGTAGAGCAGATGTACCAGCTGGCGGCGGAGATCAAGGACGCCTTCTACGGCAACCGCATCGTCCTCTTTGCCCCCCTCTACCTGTCCAACTACTGTATCAACGGCTGCGTCTACTGTCCCTACCATCGTGTAAACCAACATATCACCCGAAAAAAGCTCACCCAGGAGGAAGTCCGTGCGGAAGTCATGGCGCTCCAGGACATGGGGCACAAGCGTCTGGCCATTGAAGCCGGGGAAGATCCGGTGAACAATCCCATCGAATATATCTTGGAGTGCATCCACACGATCTACTCCATTCACAATAAAAACGGCGACATCCGTCGGGTCAACGTGAACATCGCCGCCACCACGGTGGAGAATTACCGCAAGCTCAAGGACGCCGGCATCGGCACCTATATCCTGTTCCAGGAGACCTACAACAAAAAGAGCTATCTGGAACTGCATCCCACCGGCCCCAAGCACGACTACGACTACCACACCGAAGCCATGGATCGTGCCATGGACGGCGGCATTGATGACGTAGGTCTGGGCGTTCTGTTCGGCTTGGAGGGCTACCAGTACGAGTTCGCCGGCCTGCTCATGCACGCCGAGCACCTGGAAGCCGTCCACGGCGTGGGGCCCCACACCATCAGCGTCCCCCGCGTCAAGAAGGCCGACGACATCGACCCGGACGTGTTCGACAACGGCCTGGCAGACGATATGTTCCAGAAGATCATCGCCTGCATCCGCATCGCCGTCCCCTACACCGGCATGATCATCTCCACCCGTGAAAGCGAAGCCGTCCGAGAAAAGGCCCTCCATCTGGGCATCTCCCAGATCAGCGGCGCTTCCCGCACCTCTGTGGGCGGCTACACCGAAAAGATCCGCCCCCACGACTCCGAGCAGTTCGATGTATCCGACCAGCGTTCTCTGGACGAGGTGGTGGACTGGCTCATGAAGATGGGCTTCATCCCCTCCTTCTGCACCGCCTGCTACCGAGAAGGCCGTACCGGCGACCGGTTCATGAGCCTGTGCAAGAGCGGTCAGATCTTGAACTGTTGCCACCCCAACGCCCTGATGACCCTGACCGAATACCTGGTGGATTATGCCTCTGAGGAGACCAAAAAGACCGGCTACGCCCTCATTGAGCGGGAGCTGGCTAAGATCACCAACGAAAAGGTCAAGGCACTAGCCACCCAGCATATTGCTGACATCAAGGCGTCCAACCGCCGCGATTTCCGGTTCTGAGGAAGGAGGTGTCACGATGGGACTGAATGACCGCCCCTCTGGCGAACGGGTACACATCAGCTTCTTCGGTCTGCGCAACGCTGGGAAGTCCAGCGTGGTCAATGCCGTCACCGGCCAAGCCCTCTCCCTGGTCTCCCAGGTGAAGGGCACCACCACCGACCCGGTGCAGAAGGCCATGGAGCTGCTGCCCATCGGCCCCGTGGTTATCATTGACACCCCAGGTATTGACGATGTAGGCGGCCTGGGACAGCTGCGTGTCCAGCGTGCCCTCCAGGTGCTGGACAAGACCGATGTGGCCATCCTGGTGGTAGACGGCACCCTGGGGATGCAGCCGGACGACCGGCAGCTGACAGAGCAGTTCCAAACACGGAACATCCCTTACCTGGTGGTCTACAACAAGGCCGACCTGCTGGACGCACCGCTGGCCTGTCAGCCCAATGAGATCGCCGTCAGCGCCAAGACCGGCCAGAACATCTACGAGCTGAAAGAGCGCATCGGCCGCCTGGCCGGCGCTCAGGAGAACACCAAACATCTGGTGGCTGATCTGATCGACCCCGGTGACGTGGTGGTTCTCGTCACTCCCATCGACTCCGCCGCCCCCAAGGGACGGCTCATCCTGCCCCAGCAGCAGGTCATTCGGGACATCCTGGACGCCGGCGGCATCAATGTAGTGGTCAAGGAGAGTGAGCTGACCGCCGCTCTAGCCGCTCTGGGCAAGCGTCCCAAGCTGGTCATCACCGACTCTCAGGCTTTTCAGGCCGTCAATCGGGACACGCCGGAGGACATTTTGCTCACCTCCTTCTCCATCCTGTTCGCTCGCTACAAGGGCAACTTGGCCGAGGCCGTCTGGGGTGCCGCCATGCTGGACAAGCTCCAAAATGGGGACAGCGTCCTCATCTCAGAGGGCTGTACCCATCACCGGCAGTGCGGGGACATCGGCACAGAGAAGCTCCCTAACTGGCTGAAACAGTACACTGGCTGCGACCTGAACTATCACTTCACCTCCGGTCGGGAGTTCCCCCAGGATCTCTCTCCCTACGCCCTGGTCATCCACTGCGGCGGCTGTATGCTCAACGAACGGGAGATGCAGTCCCGCATCCGTCACAGCCTGGACTGCCATGTGCCCATCACCAACTACGGCATTGCCATCGCCCAGATGCACGGCATCCTGGCACGCTCGCTGGGGCCCTTCCCCCACCTGGCTGCGCTGCTGACCCCATAACTCATTCGCTTGAACCAGAGAGCAGCACCACGCATATCGTCAAGCCAAGATGCGCTATGCGTTCCCCAATGAAAGTCCTATATTTTATGTTGCTCCTTTTGCGTCTTCGCTGCCCTCTCCTTCTATACAAAGGCCGACCACCCGATCGGGTGGTCGGCCTTTTCCCTGTTCTGACACATCCCCCTAAAAATCTGCTTCTCGAACCATTTCTTCAATCTATGGTTTCATTATATATATGTATTTGCTATTTTGCGCACATTCTACTATAATACAATCAGACAAAGAGTTCAGGGGTTTTCCCCAAGACCACTGTCATAAAATGCACTCCCTTACCGAAAAAATGCATTAACCCCCTCCTACTTACACGCAGAACGTCTTTTTATCAAGACGCCAACTGACCCCCTCCTCCTATAAATAGAAATCCCCTCCGATCGGATCGGAGGGGATTTCTATTTTGCAGATACCGTGTCATCACATAAGCGTCATTGCAGCTTGCAGCACTGCCGCTCCCCCCTTCCCCACTGCAAATCCGTGCGTCTCCATGTCCGTCCTGTGCAACGTCTCATACATGGCGTTCTGGCGCAGAAAAGCAAATCTGTATGTATTCACAGGCACAAATGCCTTGTGACCACAGAAGCCTCCTGACAGCCTGAGAGACACATAAGCAGATAAAGAAGAATTCGGTTTCTGTACCTCCTTTTGCGCCGCCGCAGTAAGCAAACAAAAAAACACTCATTCATGACGCAACCATCATGAATGAGTGTTTTTCTGTGCTGATTATGATATTCCTTCCGTCTGCCTTACACAAACAGCGTCTCCAAAATCTCTGGCAAAGTGATCGTACCAAAGTACCGCTCCAACGGGAGAGCCTCCAGACGCTGCTTCAATTCGTCCTGACGATAAGGCGCCCCACGCAAAGCGTTCTCTACCTCGTCCAGAGAGGTCAGGGAGAGGAAATCCCCATAGAAGCGGAGATCCACAATGTTGCCATCTTTCGCCTGAAGACCAACCTCCAGAATGCCGCCTGGCCACTTGCGCTTATTGTGAAAGGTAAAGCGGGGAGAACGTCCGTAAGTCCATTCCCAGGTGTCATATTTGCGCTCTTTCAGAGCCTGCACCGCCGCCAGTTCTTCTGCTGTCAAAGTGCCTGTCTCCAAGCCTTCGCCGCCGAATGCATCCTTCAGGTACTGCCAGAAAGCGGGCAGATCCATATCCTCCTTCAGGAAGGATCGGATATTCCCCACACGAGAGCGCACGGACTGAGTGCTCTTGGATTCAAATTTAGCCGGATCTGCCCGCAGTGCGCCGGCGATCATGCTGGGATCGGAGTCAAAGAGCAGCGTCCCGTGAAAGAGCATCCGCTTGCCCAGCAGGCGCTGCGCCGTGCCGGAAATCTTGCGGCCTTCTACCAGAATGTCATTGCGGCCAGAGGCTTCCGCCTGAAGACCCAAACCCTGGAGCGCCTCCACCACCGGACGAGTAAACTGCTGATAGCTCATGTCAGCTGCGTTCTCCACATCCGTGATAAAGGAATAGTTCAGATTCCCCATATCGTGGTAAACTGCGCCGCCGCCGGTTGTACGCCGGACAACATGGATGTGATGCTCCTCCACAAAATCAGGGTCGATCTCCGCCGCCGTGTTCTGGTTCTGCCCCACCACGATGGTGTTGTCATTTTGCCAGAGCAAAAGGTACGGACGATCCTGCCGGTTTCTCAGCACCGTCTCCTCAAACGCCAGGTTGTAGGCCGGATCGGTGCTGTGGGTTTCCAGATACATGGTCGACTTGCTTGCAGACATTGTGGATTCCTCCTTGCGATGAAAGATTTTCCGGTGGGCATCTCCCACCTGCTGTCATGACCGTTCAACACAGTGCAACAACCACCACTCCGGCGCCGCAGGATGCACAAGCAGCACTTCACTTCCTCGCGTACGTCAGGCGGCGGAGATTCTCTCCAAGATACAGGTGGAATCACTCCTCCTGCAAGAGAACCTAAACCGTCTCCTGACGCACGGCAGGGGTAGGAAGCAAAAGAACCATCGCTGCTGGAGAAATCGAGGATAAGAGTAAATGAGCCGAATGCAATGGATAAGAGCAGCAGCGCTAGGTTTTGAAATGCCGGAAGTACTCTGATGACAAGGCGGAAAACTCTGATACCCAGGTATTATGCTGTCATGCAGTACACAGACTTCATGACATACAAGCCTGTCAGCTTACTTCTTCTTTTTAGACGGGATGTGGATAGCACGACCCAGGGCATCCAGAGCGCATTCCCGAATGGTCTCGGTCACAGTGGGGTGAGAGTGGATGGTGGCAATGATCTCATCCAGGGTCATCTCGTCAGAGATAGCCAGGGCGCCCTCTGCGATCAGATCGGTTGCGCGGGGCCCGATGATGTGCATACCCAGGATCTCGCCATATTCCTTGCCGGCGATGATCTTGACCACACCTTCGCCGCCATTCAAGATCAGAGCCTTGCCGTTGGCGTTCATGGGGAACTTGCCCACGATGTAGTCGATGCCCTGTGCCTTTGCCTGTTCCTCGGTCAGACCAACGGAAGCGGCTTCCGGTTCAATGTAGACGCAGGTGGGGTTGGTGCGCTCGTCATAGACAGCGGGGATACCCATGATGTTCTCTGCGGCCACTTCGCCCATAGCAGATGCGGTGTGAGCCAGCTGTGCGTGACCGAACACGCAGTCGCCGATGGCATAGACGCCGGACACGTTGGTCTCCATCTTGTCGTTGACGATGATGCGGCCCCGTTCGTTGTCCAGACCGCCTGCTGCCAGATCCAGTGCATCGGTGTTGGCACGGCGGCCGATAGCCACCAGTACCTTTTCTGCTTCAAAGCTGACGGTTTCGCCCGCCTTGTTCTTGCAGACGACCTTTGCGCCGCTGGGAGCGGATTCAATGCTCTGAACCGGGCATTCCAGATGGAATTCCATGCCCATCTTCTTCATGTGGGCAACACCGACCTTAGTCAGGTCGCCGTCCAGCATGGGCAGCATATGATCCAGTGCTTCAACGACAGTAATCTTGGTGCCGAACGCAGCGTAAGCACACGCCAGTTCCAGACCGATGACGCCAGCGCCGATGACGACCATGCTCTTGGGGAGCTGTTCCAGGCTCAGCGCGCCGGTGGAGTCGATGCAGTTGGGATTTTCCTTCAGGCCGGGGATGGGGGGCTGGGTGTTGACAGAGCCAGTAGCCACGATGATAGCATCAGCAGTCATCTCTTCGGTGGTGCCGTCTGCCTTCTTGACAGAGAGCTTGCCCGGTGCCACAAACTTGGCTTCGCCGTCGATCTTTGCGACCTTGTTTGCCTTGAACAGGCCAGCGATACCGCCGGTCAGCTGTTTGGAGATGGCATTCTTATGGGCGATGACCTGGGGGAAGTTGACGGTGACATTGTCCACTTCCACGCCGATGTCCTTGCCCTGATGCTTGATGTCCTCAATCAGCTCTGCGCTGTGCAGCAGGCACTTGGTGGGGATGCAGCCCACGTTCAGGCAGGTGCCGCCCAGGTGCTTCTGTTCGATGACAGTGACCTTTGCGCCCAGCTGAGCCAGACGGATGGCAGCCACATAGCCGCCAGGGCCGCCGCCGATGACGATCACACGCTTGTCGCCGGCAGGCTTTGCCGGTGCCGCAGCAGCTGCGGGCGCTGCGGCAGGTGCTGCGGGAGCAGCGCCGCCTACCTGTTCGCCCGGCTGGCCGATGTAGCCCAGCAGGCCCTTGACGGGGATATCCTCGTCCTCTTGTGCCACGATCTTCAGCAGCACACCGTCATGCTCGCTGACCACTTCGTTGGTCAGCTTATCGGTGGTGATCTCCAGGATGGCTTCACCAGCCTTCACGGCATCGCCTTCCTTTTTCAGCCACTTAGAGACGGTGCCTTCTTCCATGGTCAGCCCCAGCTGGGGCATGGTAATTTCAAAAGCCATAGGTTCGCCCTCCTCAGAGCAGAATATTCAGCGGGCTCTGCAGCAGGTCGCGCAGATCCATAGCAAACTTCGCTGCCACGGCACCGTCCATGAGACGATGGTCCAGAGTGAAGGACAGGCGCATGACCTGATGCTTGCTGATGTTGCCCTCGTCGTCCATCTGCAGTTCATCTTCGATGGAGCACACGCCCAGGATAGCGGCGTTGGGCTGGTTGACGATGGGGGTAAAGGTTTCAATACCGAACATACCCAGGTTGCTGACCGAGAAGGTGGAACCCTTGTATTCATCGGGGGTGAGCTTGTTTTCCTTGGCGCGGGTTGCCAGATCCTTTGCCGTAGCGGACAGCTCGTCCAGACCCATCTTGTCTGCGTCACGGATGACGGGGACAATCAGGCCGGCGTCCAGTGCCACTGCCATGCCCAGGTTGACATGGGTGTGCTGGATCATCTGGTTGCCGTCATAGCTGACCAGGATCTCAGGATGCTGACGCAGCACCTTGGCGGTAGCCTTCAGAACCAGGTCGTTGACGGAATACTTCTTGCCGGTCTTGGCCAGCAGATCCTTCCGGAACTTCATCAGCTCGGTGACGTCCACCTTGGTATTCTGGGTAACAGGCGGGATCTCAGTATGAGACTGGAGCATACGCTCGGCAACGACCTTGCGCATACCGCTGAGCTTGACGACGGTATCGCCATCCATCAGCTCCACATTGGTCTTTGCAGCAGGTGCTGCGGCGGGAGCGGGAGCTGCGGCTGCGGCAGCAGGTGCTGCCTTCTGGGCTTCTGCTGCGGCATAGATGTCCTTTGCCACGATACGACCAGAGGGGCCGGAACCAGTGAGGGTGGAATAATCCACACCCATGCCAGCGGCCAGCTTCCGTGCGAAGGGAGAGATACGGATCCGCTTGCCGGATGCGTCAGCCACAGGTGCTGCTGCGGGTGCGGCAGGAGCGGCGGCAGCGGCGGGTGCTGCTTCGGGAGCAGCTGCGGCAGCAGGAGCTGCTGCGCCATCGCCCACCTGTTCGCCCGGCTGGCCGATATAAGCCAGCAGACCCTTGACGGGGATGTCATCGCCTTCCTGGGCGACAATCTTCAGGAGCACACCGTCATGTTCGCTCACGACTTCATTGGTCAGCTTGTCGGTGGTGATCTCCAGGATGGCCTCGCCAGCCTTCACCTCATCGCCTTCCTTTTTCAGCCACTGAGAGACGGTGCCCTCTTCCATGGTCAGCCCCAGCTGGGGCATCAATACTTCATATGCCATGTCAGTTTCCTCCTCACTTGTTCAGCACGCGCTTGACTGCGGCAACGATGTCTGCCGGGTGGGGGAAGTTCTCGTCTTCCAGCACGGGGCTGAAGGGAGAGCAGATGTTCAGGCCGCACACACGTTCCACGGGAGCGTCCAGTTCATCGAACAGTTCTTCGGAAATCTCAGCAGAGAGCTCGCCAGCGAAGCTGCCGCGCTTGACTTCTTCGGAGACGATGATGGCGTTGTGGGTCTTGGAAATGGATGCCTTGATTGCGTCCCAATCCAGGGGAACCAGGGATCTCAGATCCAGCACTTCCACATCAATGCCTTCCTGTTCCAGGGTCTTTGCCGCTTCCAGAGCGAAGTTGACTTCACGGGACCAGGAGATGATGGTCAGATCCTTGCCCTCGCGCTTGACCTTTGCCTGACCCAGGGGGATGGTGTATTCGCCTTCCGGAATTTCTTCCTTATGGGCGTACAGCAGCTTGTGTTCCAGGAAAATGACGGGGTCTTCGTCACGGATTGCGGTCTTCAGCAGACCCTTTGCATCCTCTGCGGAGCAGGGAGCGACAACCTTCAGGCCAGGGAAGTGGCAGAAGAAGTTCTCCAGGGACTGAGAATGCTGACCTGCGTTGCGGCGGCCGGCGCCCATGGGTGCACGCAGCACCATAGGAACGCTGCACTGGCCACCGGTCATGTAACGGATCTTTGCTGCCTGGTTGAACAGGGGGTCTGCACATTCGGTAGCGAAGTCATCGTACATCAGCTCCACTACGGGATGCATCCCGCGCATTGCTGCGCCGACAGCCATACCTACAAAGCCTTCTTCGGAGATCGGGGTGTCGATCACACGGTTGGGGCCAAATTCATCCAAAAAGCCACGGGTAATGGCGAACACGTTGCCCATAACAGCCATGTCTTCGCCCATAATAAACATCTTGTCATCCCGAAGCATTTCTTCATGCAAGGCTTCACCGATGGCCTTGCTGACGGTGATTTTCTTGCTCATCTTGCCACGCACCTTTCGTTATCAGTCACATACATATCATCCAGCACAGTAGCGGGATCGGGATAGGGAGATTCGTCTGCGAACTTCACAGCTTCGTCCATCTCTGCCTCTGCTTCTGCCTTGACAGCGTCCAGTTCTTCCTGAGTGGCACCCAGCTTCATCAGGCGTTCGCCCAGCAGCATGATGCCGTCCTTCTTCAGAGCCTCTTCCATGTATTCCTTGGGACGATACACAGCAGGATCGCCGCAATAGTGGCCCTGATAACGGTAGACCTTTGCTTCCACCAGATAGGGGCCCTTGCCGGAACGAGCGTGTTCCATAGCCACCTGCATTGCCTCATAGACTTCGGTGGGGTTGGTGCCGTCCACCACAGCGTATTCTACGCCGTAAGCAGCAGCACGGGAGGCCAGATCCGGAGTGTTGGTCACGCGATGGATCTCGGTAGAGACGCCATAGCAGTTGTTCTCAATGAACCAGACCATGGGCAGATGCCAAGTGGCAGCCATGTTCAGAGATTCATGGAAGGAGCCTTCATTGGTGGAGCCATCCCCGAAGCAGCCTACGCTGACGGAGTCATCACCCATGATCTTGGAAGCCAGAGCACTGCCGGCGGAGATGAGCTGGCCAGCACCAACGATGCCGTTTGCGCCCAGATGGTTCATCTTCTTCATATCAGCGATGTGCATGGAGCCGCCCTTGCCCTTACAATAGCCGGTGACCTTGCCGAACAGCTCAGCCATAGCCAGCTTAGCGTCTGCACCTCTGGCGATTGCGTGGCCATGACCACGATGGGTGGAGGTGAAATAATCTTTGGGCTCGATGGCTGCGAAGGCGCCTGCTTCAGCTGCCTCCTGACCGATGCTCAGATGAATGTTGCCTGCCAGCATGCCCTTGGTGAAGCAGTCTGCTGCGTGCTCTTCAAATGCACGAATCCGAACCATAGTCCGGTAAAACTCCATCAGCTGATCTTTTGTATACTTTTCTTTTGTAGCCAATGATCTCACGCCTTTCTTATCCGTGTTGTGGTTGAATTTATACTTGACGAGGAGCGAAAATGGGAACTTCCAGGTTCTCATCGAACTGACGTCCCATGACCATCCCCTCGATTTCTGCAATAATTACGTCTACGGTCAGCAGAACCTTCGTGCCCTCGACCAGGTGACCGCCGTGGGCATTGCCGTAGCGGTCGCTCAGTGCCATATGGACATGCAGGTTGGTGTTGCCTTCCGCGTCATGGCAGATGATGCCGGAGCCATTTGTCAGCTCGATGGGGCCAGTCAAATGCAGAACCTCACCATAGCCATAGCCCGCCTTCTTTTCCGGCAGTTCCACCGGGTTGCAATAGGCCACGCCGTCCAAGCTGCCGATTGCGCTGAGGATCACGCCGCTGTTGATACCACTGCGGTGACAAGCTTCCTCCAGCCCCTTCAGTACATCCGTTCCCGGACGCAGCCGGATGGCCAGCACTCTGCCCAAGTGGCCTTGTGCCATTTCCAGAATATCATTGCGATCAGTCATCGCTCTGCCTCCTATCTTTTCACTTTGCTTACAATTCGATCCGCTCATACGGCTCACTCAGTGGGAGAACCTGTAGGTTCTCCGCCCCCGGAGCGCTCAGCCGCCGTCGGACACTTTCTCGCATATGCATGCGGTCATCCTCCCGGAAGGGGATATGATGCACGCCGATATGCTCTGCTGCCAGTGCGCCATGAAACAACCGTTTGTCAAACAGCGCCTGGAAAAACAGTGGATTCACAAATGCCGCCTCCAGCGAAACACCGGCTACCTGTGTGAGCGACTCATGCAGATAGTCCGTATCCGCTGTGAACAGCACCTCTCGCCCATCGAAGGCGATCCGGTAGCATACATGGGGCACGCCATAAAATTCTGGCCCCAAATGCTGCGTCCGGAAGGCTTGCAGGCGGATATGCTCTCCCACCTGCCACACGGCGTGATCCGTCACATGTGACAGACAGGCGCAAGGGATTTTCCTGTGTGCCAGGAAGTGCTTTAATTCCTGTACCTGCGGTGCGCTGTCCTCTGGGAAGAACAACGCCTTCACCGGCCGATCCTCCACCAACTCCATGGTCATCTCTGGGGAGAAGTGATCCGGATGGAAGTGGGTGAACAGCAGACAGTCCAGCTGTTCGAACGGCGGTTCCCCGCGGCACATTTTCTGCCAGCAGCCGGCGGGCATCGGGCTGAAGGGGTTCCCCTCTCGCCCGAATACACCATCGAGCAGGAGGGTCATGCCCCGATAGCCGATGCGCACACCGGCGTTTGCCAGCAAGGTAATGGAAATTGGGAATCGTTCCATTGTTGGTGCAGCGTTTTTACTGGTTGTCCTCGCTGCCGACCTTGACGTTCATCTTATCTTCGTAATACTTGACCATAGCGGCCTGATCTTCATCAATATGGCCGTTGTCCTTCATCCAGTCCATGACCATCAGAACCACATCGGTCATCGGCGTGTCAACGCCCATGTGATGAGCATAGTCCTTGGCGTTTACGATGTCCTTGCGGTGGACAGCAATACGAGCGCCGGGTTCATAATCGCGGTGGATGATCTTGGGCACCTTGTTGTCATAAGCAGGGCCGCCGGCGAAGCCGCCGCGGGTTGCTTCAAAGGTGGTCTGCAGGTCAATGCCGGCCTTTGCGGCGAAGGCATAGCCTTCTGCCATGACGACCATGTAAGCGCCTGCGATGATGTTGTTGACCAGCTTGGTGACGCTGCCGCTGCCTGCGCTGCCGGTGTAGACGGGGTTGCCCAGGCATTCCAGCAGGGGCTTGACCTTTTCAAAGGCTTCCTTGTCGCCGCCGGTCATAATAGCCAGGGTGCCAGCGATAGCCATGGGGTTGCCGCCGCTGATGGGGGAGTCCAGCAGGAACATACCGGCCTTCTTTGCGTCCTCATACATTTCCTGAATGATGTGGGGGGCAGTGGAGCTCAGGTCTACGATGATGCGGCCGGGCTTGCCAAACTTGATGGCCTTTTCCACGGAGTCACGGATGATCGCGTGGGTGGGGAGAATCTGCATGATGATGTCACAAGTCTTGTAGATCTCGTCTGCGTCCTTCACAGCGGTGCCGCCTGCGGCAGCGAATTCCTCCAGGCGCTTGTCCGCCACGTCAAAGCCCACGATCTCATGACCAGACTTCTTGACCAGATTCTTTGCCATAGGCAGACCCATGACGCCCATACCCAGAAAACCGACTTTCATAATGTTTATCTCCTTTATCTTAATTTGTGCTGTATTCGCTTGTTCTTTTAAATGGTGTTGCTCTCGTCTGCAACAAGATCTTCTACTTCGTTAAGGGTTGCTTTTTTTTTACCTCCATTGCGCTTGCTGATCCAGTTCGTCAGCATCGGGCAGAGGATAGCGGTCACAACGACAGCTGCTGCCACCTGGGGCTGTGCGATTGCTGCGACCCCTTCCAGAGACTTGTCCACTGCGGCCAGTGCCATGGGAGTTGCCACGGCGTTGCCGCCAACGCTGGAGATTGCAGCGCCTGCAATGCCGGAGCCGCCAGTCAGCTTATCAAACAGGATGTTGAACACGCCGCCGATCACAACGGTGATCAGACCCAGGACGATGCCGGGCACGCCGCCCTGTGCCACCTGCTGGAGGCTCATGTTTGCGCCCAGTGCGAAGCCCAGTACCATGATGGTTACTTCGCCGCCTGCGCTCAGGCACTGACGCATTCTGGGATCCAGGTTGCCGAGGATGATACCGATCAGCAGGGGGACGATGGAGGCCACCAGCATCATGTAGGGGATGCTGGCCAGACCAGCAGTACCCATAGCAACCATGGTCAGGAAGGGGCCATCGTTCAGGGAGATGATTGCGACTGCGCCCTGGTCGCCTTCGGAGCCGTAGGTCTTGGTCAGGGCGCCGAACAGAGCGCCGTTGGAGTTGGATGCTGCTGCGATGATAGCCAGGGCACTCAGACCAAACATGCTGTCATGGAAGAAGTGTGCTGCGATCAGACCGATACCAACAGCCACGGCAAACTTGACGATGGTGATGGTGAAGCCGGTCTTCATGGCCTGGGGTGCGCACTTCAGATCCAGCTGTGCGCCCATGCAGATGAAGAACAGACCGACCAGTGCGCTGGTACCGTTTACGATACCGGTGGTGAAGCTGCCGATCTGCAGCGCTGCCGGGCACAAAGTGTTCATGAGACAGCCCAGGAACAGGGGGACGATGATGATGCCGCCCGGAACCTTGTCCAGCCACTTTTTAATGGGAACTTGCATAGGTTTTCCTCCTCTTTTACTTTTACGTTTCAGGTTATTTCTTCTCGCTCACTTACCAAAAAGTGCGTTTCAAACCGATCTGGAAATGCACACCCAGTCCGGTTTGTCCGTCCCTCCTTTCTGCTTTACTTCTTAAACTTCAGCGGCTTACCATCCGCTTTTCATGCTTCAACGATACAACCAACCTCTCGGTTTGTGAAATTCGTCTTTTTGAAGATAGAATCAAATTTTTTTATGACCATTCCCCCCTTTTTTCCGGCTTTCTGTGCCTTTTTACCAAGGAAACCTCGTCTGAAATCATCAATTTGACCAATCACAGATTGACTCTTTTGCGGCAAATCGTTATAATAGGCAAAGTGAATCAAATTTATTGATTGTGCTATGACAACGTTTGTACTACTGTGTTTGTTTCTTCCGAAGAAAGGGGTTCTTTTCTATGCTGGACATCAAGCGCCTACAGTATCTAGTGGCAGTATATCGCTATCACAGCTTCACTCGCGCCAGCGAGGAGCTGTTTGTCTCTCAGTCCGCCATCTCCATGGCAATCAAATCCCTGGAGGCAGAACTCGGTGTCCAGCTGATTGTGCGTTCGCCACAAAATGTTGATTTTACCCAGGAAGGTAAATTGCTGGTCAAACACGCCCTCCGCATCCTGCTCGACTGTGAAAACGCCGAGCGCGAGATTGCAGATCTCTCCGAAAGCAAAAGCTACACCGTGCACCTGGGACTCTCCCCGTCTCTAGGCTTTGCGTTCCAGCGCTTCCTCTATACAGAGGAGCTGCGCCGCGCCTATCCCAAGGCTACGCTCTATATTGAGGAAGGCTCGATGAATAACCACATTGTCAAGATCCAGCAGGATCTCATGGATCTGTCCTTCAACGCCCTCCCCTGCTTAGAAGATGGAAAATCCCTCGGCCTCAACCTGGTGCCCATCACCACGGCACGCATCTACGCCATCATGTGCCCCACCCATCCGCTGGCCAACCGGGCGGTGCTGACGGCAAAGGATTTTGAAGGGGTCGATATCGTCACGCTGGACGAACGCTCCGCTATCCGCACCTTAGTCTTGTCACATCTGGAGCAATCCAGCATCACTCCTTGCGTCCGTTCCTCCCACGAGCAGATCTTTTGTATGTTCAACACCATCAAGGTCGGCAATTTCGTCGGCTTTATCAATGCAGACGACCCCTACATGGTGCAGCATCTGCACCAGATCGGACTGATCCTGCGTCAGTTCGAGCCGGCTTTGGAGTTCCAGGCCGGCTTCCTCTCCAAAGCCGGAAAGACCCTGCCGCGCATCGCCGAAAGCCTCATTGTGAAAGCGCGCGAATTAGCCCAGAATTCCCCCTCCCCTATGCTCTGAGCCAAAAGTTCCCTTCCTTTATAAAGGAAGGGAACTTTTTCTTCCTCCCTCGTTCCGCCGGTTTCTTTGGGCAGCGTTCCGCAACTTTTTCGCTCGCTTGCGCATTATTTAGACGAAAAAAAGCTTGTTTTATTGCGAAAAAACCGCTATGATAACATTAATAAAATCTCTTTAGACGAGAGGGGACCGTATGTTAAACTTCAAACATCTGCAATATTTCAACGCTGTCTATCAGTATAAGAACTTCACCCAGGCTGGAGATTCCCTTTTTGTCTCTCAGCCGACCATCTCGGCCGCCATCAACACCTTGGAATCGGAGCTGGGCGTAAAGCTCATCGAGCGCAGCCCCAAGAACGTGATCTTCACCTACGAGGGGGAGCAGTTCATCCTGTGGGTTCGGAAGATCCTGAGTCTCTGCCAAGAGGCTGAGACTGCCATGCATGACCTCTCTGATTCCGCAGAACAGCATCTGCGGCTGGGTATGTCCTACGCCTTCATGGATTCTGCTGCGCCCCCCGTCTTCTCCGACTTTCTGGACGAGCACCCCAAGGCACAAATCCACCTGGAGGAGGGTTCCATGCAGAAGCTCCTGCGGATGGTTCACGAGGAACAGCTGGATCTGGCCTACAACGCCATCCCAGATGCTGCGGACTGCACCGGCCTGGAGGTCATCCCCATCAGCAAGGCGGAGATCCGTGTCGTGCTGCATCCAGATCATCCGCTGGCTAAGCTGGAACGGATCCCCCTCTCCCTGTTGTCCCAGGAAAAGCTGGTGATGATGGACACCCAGTCTAAGGTTAACCAGATCATGTGCGATGCCTTTGAGCGCCAGCACCTGCCCATGAATGTAGTGCTGAATTACACTCAGATCCTCTGCATGACCAGCCTTGTTCGCTTCTGCAACTATGCGGGCATTATCTGCGAGGCGGCCGGCTGCAGCACACTGGGGCATGAGGGCTTGGTCATCCGCAGCTTGGAAGATCCCATTTTCATGGATCTGGGCTTCTTCTTCCGAAAGGGCCGCTACCTGCCCAAATTGGGCTGGGAGCTGATTCGCTTTTTGCAGGCCAAAGAACAGCCTCGCCTGGCCGTCTGGGAGGCACAGCACGCCCAGTTTCTCACCAAACACCCCAAGGCTCCAAAGACGAAATAAATCACAAGTCCCCCTCATCAGCCCAACCATCCGCTTTTGATCCCCGATCAAAAAGGAACTGCACCCATTCATGAAGCGCTGCTCCCGCTCCGCCGCCATGAATGGGTGCTGTTTTTATCCGTTCTATCGGGGCAGTTCCTCCCTTCCGCTGGCAGTTTGTGCAAAAGGACGTGCGTTATTTTCGCCGCTGGACTGCATCTCCCACAATCTCCAATTTCTCGTTCCAAAAGAAGTTGACTTTGCAAATCCGTTCCACTACAATGAAGGCGATAATCGAATGTTTGAGTTGGCTCGTCGATACCGTGTAGCCGCCTTGCTGCAACGACCTGGAAGAAAGGTCAGGCAGCGGCTAGAAATGAATGGGGTGCAAAGCCCCGCGCGACCGGCACTGTGAGCGCAAGGACACACCGAAGCAGGTGACGTGACCGTCACTGGCAGGGACCAAAGTCCACCATTGCGAAGTTTTTTCGTGAGAAGGGAGGATGTGTACGCGAGGAGAAAAAATTCCCCTCAGAGCGCAAGTCAGGAGACTTACACGGGGCAGAGCCATAGCAGCGGGCGGCATCTCCGTGAGCAAACAATGACAGATGGATCCTGATTTTCTCTGCACAGAAAATCGGTCTATTTGTGCTGGACTCCGAGCAGCCGTCTCTCCCAAAAATCGCAGGGAGGGACGGTCTTTTTGTCATGCCGTCCTCCTGTCCCCCTCGGGATACACCTGGCTTCCCCAGTTGTAGATTTTCAAAAAAGAAGGAGGAACAACCCATGACAAAACGGATCGGTTCCCTTCTGTTGGCGCTTATCATGACGATTTCGCTGGCTGTGCCAGCGATGGCAGTCACAGAGACAGCACAGACAGAAGACCCCACCGCCAGCACTGTGGAGTCCACCGCTTCCACCGATGCTGACACTTCCGCACCCACACCGGATGAGACTCCGGACACTTCGGAAACAGAGAAAGACACAGACTCCAGAGAAAAAAAGACTGCGGCAAAGAAAGCTGTCGCTACGGCAACTGTTTCGGTACAGTCCGTACAATCTGACCTGGACGCTTATTTTGCGGATCTGCCCTTGACAGCAAACGCGCAGGACGGCGCTTCCAACCTGCAATGGTCGGTCAAAGACGGCATCCTGACCTCTCCCAAGGGGTTTATGCAGTCCACCCGTTCCCTGATCTTGACCGCTACTGCAAACACCCATCTGACCTTTGCGTACAAAGTCTCCACCGAGGCCAAGTACGATACCTTCACTTTCACCCACAACACCACAATCGTTGTAAACGGAGCCAGCGGTATCGTGGACTGGACGCTGGTGGAACTGGATGTAACGGCCGGCGACACCCTGACCTTCTCCTACAAGAAGGACAGCAGCGGCGACAAGAACGACGACTGCGTTTCCCTCCGCAACTTCACCGCTGGCGAAGGCATCCCCATCACCTTCCACGCCAACGGCGGCACTGGTGACGATTACACCCAGAACATCTACGGCGGTAAGGGCACCCTGAAGGCCAACACCTTCACCTGTGCCGGCAAGGTCTTCGCTGGTTGGGCGACCTCCACTGACGGCACTGCTGTCTACACCGACCAGGCGTCTGTGACCGTCACCGAAGCACTGGATCTGTACGCCTGCTGGGCAGACGCTTCCATCGTTACCTTTGACAACGATGGCAAGACCAGCACCGTCCAGGCGCCCACCGGCGCCCCTATCGGCAGCGCATTGATCCCCAGCGAGGGCACTAAGAAGGGCTACCAGTTTGACGGCTGGTTCCACGGCGACACCCAGCTGACGGCGGAGACGGTCATCACCGAGGACATCACCTTCACCGCCAAGTGGACGCCCATCATCTACACCATCGCCTTTGACCCCAACGGCGGCGAGGGCACCATGGACTCCATTACCGCCACCTATGATCAGGAAGTCACCCTGCCTGAGTGTACCTTCACCCGTGCCGGTTATGATTTCGATGGTTGGGACAAAACAGCTACAAAGAACCTGACCGATAAGCAAGGCGGCAAGGTCACTCTGCGCGCCACCTGGAAGGGTCAGGCCGTTCCGGTCACCATCGACCTCAACTATGAAGGTGCTGCCCCCACTCATAGAACTTGCGTTGTAGGACAGAACTACAACTACCTCCGCCAGGAAGACGGCAGTTTCAAGTTCTCCGCCATCCCAGACCCCACCCGCACCGGCTGGATCTTTGACGGCTGGTATGACGCAGCCCAGGGCGGCACTGAGATCACCAACCAGTACAAGTTTGCTGACACCACTCCCATGACCCTCTACGCCCACTGGGTGAAGGGCATCACCGTCCACTTTGACGGCAACGGCTACAAGAGCACCATCAAGGACAAGACGGTATTGACAGATAAAGTTTACAACAACCTTCCCACCCTGACTGAATACTACTATCCGGACAACCAGGCGCTGGACGGCTGGTACACCGCCAAAGAGGGCGGCGAACAGGTCACCGCTGACACCAAATTTACCGGTGACGAAGTGACCCTGTACGCCCATTGGCGAGACTATCAGTACATCGTCAAGTTCAACATCAAGTACAGCGACAGGGTCACCGTGACCGGCACCATGGCAGACTTCCCCGCCCCCTTCGGCAAGGACGTCACTCTGCCTAAGTGCGCCTTCACCCGTGAGGGTTATCGCTTCGCAGGCTGGGCTACCAGCAGCTACGGCAGCACGGCAGCCTATGCCGATGAGGGGACTGTAAACCGCATCTTTGATGACGATGACTGGGACGGCAGCGAGGACGGCGAGATCTTCAACCTATACGCCCTCTGGGAGGAGACCGTTTTCGGCAAGGCATACAAAGCCATCGCCGCCAAGCTCCCCACAGACAATAGCATTCGGGACACCACCGCCCTGGAACTGCCCACCTCCGGTGATGGCTACACTGTCAGCTGGAGCAGCAGCAATACGGACTACCTCACCGACACCGGCGCAGTCACCCTGCCTGAAACCGGCACCGCTGCTGTGACCCTGACCGCCACCGTTACAGAAACGGCAACCAACCAGACCCAGACCAAGGACTACACCCTGACCCTATACTCCCTGCGTCAGACGGAGACGGAAAACGCCCTGAACGCAGCCGTCAAAGCCATGACCGGCAACCTGAACCCCGTCTACGGTACCGACACCAACCTCATCGACTTCGCCTCCAAAAAGCTGGGCGACAAGCTGGATGGCATCAAGCTGACCATCAAAGAGGACACGACCGGCAACGGCGGCGCCGGCGTCAGCAAAGACGGCACCATCACCTATTACTTCAACCAGGACAGCCTCAGCGGCAGCGGTGCCTATCTCTACGTCCCCTTCGTGTTGGAGAAGGATGGCATCACGGCAGAACAGAAGTGGTACACCAACCTCTCCTGGGACAAGGGCAAGCTCCGCGCCTACTTGGAACAGGAGATCGCAGCGCTGTCCATCCCCACCGAGGACGTCAGCGAGCTGTCCCTGCCCCAGGTGCTGAAAAAGGACGGGAACAGCCTGGGTTGGAGCAATCTCACCTGGACCTCCAGTAACGAAAAAGTGGTCAAAGTGGGCAACGCCTCCGGCTATGACGGCGATTACAAGGTGACCATCTACAAGACCGCCGTCCCCACTCCTGTGACCCTCACCGCCACCCTGAAGTGCAACAGTGTTGACGGCGTATCTGTCACCAAATCCTTTGACATCATCGTTGCCGCCGGTACCGGCAGCGACACCGTGGAGGAGACCTTGCGGCAGCGGATGGACGCTGGCTTTGCAAAGGTCGGCCTGCGCAATTGGGTCACCGGCGCGCAGCTGACCCCCGATGCCGATGGTGTCTACACCGCCACCGAGGACATCCGCATCCCCCGCACCCGTGACTTCGGCATCGATGGCAAATACTGCCCCGTCTCCATCACCACCAGCGACAATGACGTGCTGGAAGAACCGGATGTGAACAACGCCGCCCGCATCTGGGTCTATCGGGACGTGCCTGGCGGAACGACCAAGGTGGTCACCATGACCGTCACCATCACCGACAAGGCCAGCGGCGTCTCTGTGTCCCGTTCTTTCAAGATCAAGGTTCCCGCCCTGACTCAGGAAGAAGTGGACAAAGAGATCGCCCTGATGGAACAAGTCAAAGCCTACTACTTCGACGGCATCAAGGCCAACAATCCGGACAAAGACCACGTCACCACCAACCTCCACGCCTTCCGTGAAGCGTACCTGAACGAGCAGGGCGAGTTGACCTGGGTCTATCATGTAGATAACATGGTCAACCACGGCATCGTGCCGGTGGACATGGATGGCTGGTATGAGTCGGAACAGTGGAGAACCTTCCGCTCCAGCAATCCCACCATCATCACCCACGAAAACCTGCTGGTCACTCAGCCCACTTCCGCCAAGACAGTCACCATCACCAGCTGGCTCTCCAGCGAGACTTTGGGCAGATATGCAGAAAAGCATCCGGACAATGTCCAGCTCCAGAAGCTGCACAATCAGGTCGTCTCTGTCTCCGTCATCGTCCCCGGCACCGATGGCAGCGAGACCCCCACGGACGAACGCCAGACCTATGCCTTCACCTGCTACGCACCGGACGGCACCCAGCTCATCGACTGCCTGCTCCGAGATCAGCCCGAAGGGATGACCGCTGTTGATGCCGCTCGGAAGGTGTTGGAAGCCAACGGCTACCAGGTCATCGGCGGCAACTACATCACCGCCATTGTCTCCCCTGATGGCACCAAGTGGAGCGCCGGCGATGACGGCGACCACTCCGGCTGGAGCTATCGCATCAACGGCAAGGTGACCGATTCCGCCAACCTGTCCAACGGAGACACCATCGAATTGTTCTATACCAAGGACTACACGCAGGAAGCAGGTCACACCAACACCCCGACCTCCGTTGCCCGTGCCATCGAAGCCATCGGCACCGTGACCAAGGACAGCGGTGACGCCATCCAGGCCGCCCGTGCCGCCTATGACCAGCTCACCGATGCTCAGAAGTCCCTCATCGACCAGGCCACCGTAGACAAGCTCACTGCCGCAGAAAAGACCTGGGCAGACCTGAACAAGCCTGACGAGCCCACCAAGCCGGTGGCCAACGTCATCACCGCCAAATCCGCCGCCAAAGTCACTTCTGGCAAGGCGCAGTCCTTCCAGCTCAACGCAAAGGCCAAGGGCGGGGCCAAGCTGACCTACCGGTCTGACAACAAGTCTGTGAAGGTGAGCAAGAGCGGCAAGGTGACCATCGCCAAAAACTTTGTGGGCAAAGCCACCATCACCATCACCGCCGGTGCCACCAAGGATTACACCAAGACCGTCAAACGCATTACCGTGACCGTCAATCCCACCGGCACCACCTTCCGCTCGGTGTACAATGCCAAGGGTCAGAAGCTGAAGGCATATTGGAAGAAGAACAGCAGCGTCAGCGGCTATCAGCTCCAGTACGGCACCAGCAAGCAGTTCACCAACGGCAAAACCGTTACCCTCAAGAGCGCCAACTGCACCGGCGCAGTCCGCACCAAGCTGCGCAAGGGCAAGACCTACTGCGTCCGCATCCGCACCTATAAGAAGGTGGGCGGCAAGACTTACTATTCCGCTTGGAGCAAGACCAGACAGGTGAAAATTGTGCGCTGAATGGTTTTGAAACCAAACAACGAACAAATCCCCCTAATGCAGGAAATAAACATACTGCATTAGGGGGATTATGGTTTGTTTCGGGTGATGCAATGAAGAATAAAGCCATAGCGTCTCTGCCCAAATCATTCTTTCGCCATCCTCTCCGCTCTGCGGATAATTTCCCACTCATGGGCAACAATAACATCCGTATCCGCAATATAGATAAGGAGAGAGTGCCATATGAAAGCTACCGGTATCGTCCGCCGCATTGACGACCTCGGTCGGGTGGTCATCCCCAAGGAGATCCGCAGAACTATGCGGATTCGAGAGGGCGACCCATTGGAGATCTACACGGACAAGGACGGGGAAGTCATCTTCAAAAAATATTCCATGCTGAGTGGACTGAACGAATTTGCCAACCAGATCTGCGAGACCATTCACAAAACCGTCCATCAGCCTGCCCTTATCACCGACCGAGACAGCATCATTGCCCTGGCTGGGTTGGTGCGGCGGGAGTGGGTGGAAAAGCCCATTTCCCCCGCTCTGGAAAACATCCTGGAGTCGCGGCAGCTCTATCGGCACCAGACAGGTGCCGCCCCCTTCCTGGTCACGGAGAGCAAATCTGGTCTTTTCGTCTCCCTGGCTGCCCCCATCATCGCACAGGGCGATGTGCTGGGCTGTATTCTGCTGGCGGACACCGAAGGGAGTTGGCTCCCCGGCGAGACGGAACGGACTCTGCTGGAAACCATCTCCGGCTTCTTAGGTCGTCATATGGAAGGGTGAACAATGTCCCGTAAGACCAGTTTCGCCGGGCGTTTGACCCGGCGATTTTTCTTATTTGACCCATTCCGTCCATTTATTTTCCAACACATTTAGAGAACCTTCACAATTCTATTCTGTCTATTTTTCGCTTTTACAGCTATTTTTCCCTTGACATTGATGGAAGGCACGCCTATAATGACAATATCACTTTCGTACATAAAAGCGGTGCTACATAAAAGCATCATATTGAGAAAGTAAATAGGAGGAATCACTACCATGAAAAAACAATCTAAGCTCTTGGCTCTGCTTCTCGCTTGTGCCATGACTTTGGCACTGTCCGCCTGCGGCGGCAACTCTGCCACCACCAGCGCCCCTGCCAGCTCCGCTGCACCTGCCGCTTCCGGCTCCGCTGCTGCCACTGGCGACAAGACCTATACCATCGGCATCTGCCAGCTGGTTCAGCACAATGCGCTGGACGCCGCCACCAAGGGCTTTAAGGATGCTCTGACCGAAAAGCTGGGCGACAAGGTCAAGTTCGACGAACAGAACGCCGCTGGCGACTCCGCCACCTGCGCTACCATCTGCAACCAGTTCGTCTCCAGCAATGTGGATCTGATCATGGCCAACGCCACTCCTGCCCTGCAGGCTGCCACCGCTGCCACCAACTCCATTCCCATCCTGGGCACCTCCGTCACCGACTATGGCACCGCACTGTCCATCGCTGATTGGAAGGGCACCACTGGCACCAATGTCACCGGCACCGCCGACCTGGCTCCTCTGGACAAGCAGGCTGAGATGATCAAGACCCTGTTCCCTGACAAGAAGAACGTGGGTATCCTGTACTGCTCCGCAGAACCCAACTCCAAGTATCAGTCCACCGAGATCACCAAGTATCTGACTGACGCCGGCTACACCTGCAAGGAATACACCTTCGCCGACAGCAACGACGTAGCAGCCGTCACCAAGACCGCTTGTGACGAGAGCGATGTCCTGTATGTTCCCACCGACAACACCGCCGCTTCCTGTGCCGAATCCATCAACAACATCGCCGAACCTGCTAAGGTGCCCATCGTCGCTGGCGAAGCTGGCATCTGCACCGGCTGCGGCGTGGCAACCCTGTCCATCGACTACTATGACCTGGGTGTTGTCACCGGCAACATGGCATACGAAGTCCTGGTCAATGGCGCTGACCCTGCTACTACCGAAATTCAGTTTGCTCCCAAGACTACCTATCAGTATGTGCCGGATCGCTGTGAAAAACTGGGCGTTAAGGTTCCCTCTGACTATGTGGCTATCGAAGCAGAAAAGTAATCCAAACCCTTTCGCACATTAAAAATCTGCATACTTTTATCCATTCTAGTTGCAGTTTTCTATCTTTTCTCTTTCCTATACACCAAAAGGATCGGGGTGCCATGGTTCCATGGCACCCCCATGCCCGTTTTGGCATCTGGGGGTTTCTATTGCATTTTTGCCCAGTTCTGTTATTATTGTCTCAACAACTACTGAGGAGGAACCGTTATGTCTTATCTTGCTTCCCTCAACCCCTTAAATTTGCTGGGCGCTATGCCCGGCAATGTGGCGCAGGGCCTGATCTGGGGTCTGATGGCCTTGGGGGTTTATATCACCTTCCGTCTGCTGGACTTTGCTGACCTGACCGTAGACGGCAGCTTCGCCACCGGCGGCGCCGTCACCGTGGTGCTCATTCTCCACGGCTGGTCTGTCCCCGCCGCTCTGCTCATCGCCATCCTGGCCGGTCTGGCTGCCGGACTCATCACCGGCCTGCTCCACACCCTCTTGGGCATCCCACCCATCCTGGCCGGTATCCTGACCCAGATCGCCCTGTACTCCATCAACCTGAACATCATGGGCATGGCCAACCTGGCCGTCAGCGTGGATCAGTATCCCCTGCTCCTCTCCTCCCGGAAGATCACCGCTTCCATCCTTATCGCCTTGGTGCTCATCGCCATTGTGATCATGGCGCTCTACTGGTACTTCGGCACCGAACAGGGCAGCGCCATCCGTGCCACTGGCTGCAATCCGGCTATGAGTAAGGCACAGGGCATCAACATCAGCGTCACCAAGGTCATCGCTCTGAGCCTGTCCAACGCCCTTGTGGCTCTGTCCGGCGGCTTTATGGCACAGTATCAGGGGTTTGCCGACATCAACATGGGCCGCGGCGCCATCGTCATCGGCCTGGCCGCCGTCATCATCGGTGAGGTCATCGGAGAGGCGCTGCTGGGCAAGCATCTGAACTTCTTCGGCAAGCTGACCTTTGTGGTCATTGGCGGCATCATCTACTACATCGTGGTGGGCATCGTCCTCTGGCTCAAGCTGCCCTCCAACGACCTGAAGCTGTTCACCGCAGTCATCGTGGCCATTTTCCTGGCAGTCCCCTACCTCAAAGGCCAATCCAAGTCCTCCTTCAAGAAGGCGGCAAAGAAGGGAGCGCAGCACAATGCTTGACCTGATCAACATTCACAAGACATTCAACCCCGGCACCATCAACGAAAAGGTAGCCCTGGACGGCGTCAACCTCCACCTGGACGATGGGGATTTCTGCACCATCATCGGCGGCAACGGCGCCGGCAAATCCACCACCCTGAACGCCGTCGCCGGCGTGTGGCCGGTGGACGAGGGCACCATCCTCATTGATGGCGAAAACGTCACCGGCGTTCCTGAGCACAAGCGAGCCGCTTACCTGGGGCGTGTGTTCCAGGATCCCATGACCGGCACCGCCGCCATCCTGGGCATTGACGAAAACCTAGCTCTGGCCGCCCGCCGTGGTTCTCGCCGCGGCCTGAAATGGGGCGTCACCAAGGCGGAACGGGAACACTATCGGGAGCTGCTGAAGGAGCTGGATCTGGGTCTGGAAGACCGTCTGACCGCCAAGGTCGGTCTGCTCTCCGGCGGCCAGCGTCAGGCACTGACCCTGCTCATGGCCACCCTGCGCAAGCCCAAGCTGCTGCTGCTGGACGAGCATACCGCGGCGCTGGATCCCAAAACAGCGGAGAAGGTGCTGCACACCACCGACCGCATCATCCGAGATCAAAAGCTGACCGCTATGATGGTCACCCACAACATGAAGGACGCCATTGCCCACGGCAATCGGCTCATCATGATGCATGAGGGCAAGGTCATCCTGGACATCTCCGGCGAGGACAAGCAGAAGCTGACCGTGCCCGACCTGATGCACCAGTTCGAGGTGGTCAGTGGCGAAGAATTCGCCAGCGATAAGGCCATTCTCGCCTAACTTCCTTTTTCTCGAAAAAAAGGAAGCAAAAAAGCTCTACGGCGCTGTGCGATCGTTCCACGCAAGAATCTACCTCAACACAGTATAAAAACTGCCTCGGAATCCCCTTCCGAGGCAGTTTTCTTATGCTCGATCGGTCAAAAAACGGGTCTCCCACGCCCGCAGCTGCTGGTAATCTGCTTCTGTATGAAACCAGTGCCGCCCACCCTTCCGCAGACAGAGTTCACAGTGGAATCGCTCTGCAAAAGTCTGAATAGTGTCCAGGTCGGTCAAATGATCCAATTCCCCAAAGCAGATGGTGGTACGAGATGCCCAATGGGTGATAGGATGGGCTTTGGCATCGGCATACACCGGCCAGGAGAAGGATTCGCCATTGTCCGCTATCACTTTCCCTTCCCGTTCCAGCCGTTCCAAGGTCACGCCGCTCCACGCCATGGTCTTTTCGATGAGCTGACACAGATCCACCACCGGCGAGGCGAACAGGCACCGTTCCAGTTCCTCCCCAGGCAGCGCCTGCATACTGAACCAAGCGCCCATGCTGGTGGCGTACAGCCCTACCGTTTTCCAGCGACTGCGCAGAACCTGATATACCCCTTGCAGCTCCGGGATGATCTGGGCAGGCGTGAACGGCTCCGGCAGGTCTTTCCGCGCTCCATGTTCCGGCAGGTCGATGGACACCACCTGCCAGCCGTGGGCATCTGCCACAGCGGCAAAGTCCAGCGCTTCCTCCTTGCTGCCCATTTTGCCGTGGACATAGAAGAACACCCGCTCTGACGGCGCTCCCAGTATCAATGCAGGAATGCCGCACAGCAACTCATTTTGCTGTTCCATCACACTTCCTCCATCCGCTTCAAAATGCGATCCAGCAACAGATCAGCCGCCGCCTCTTTGGACACCAACGGCAACTCGTCCAGCCCGTCCTTGGTGATGAGGGTCAGCAGGTTGGTGTCCACGCCGAAGCCGGCGCCCTCCACTTTCAGATTGTTGGCGGCGATCATATCCACCTGCTTCTTTTCCAGCTTTTTGCGGGAATTTTCCACCATGTTCTGAGTCTCCATGGAAAATCCGCACAAGAACTGCCCCGGCCGCCGGTGCTGTCCCAGCCAGCCCAGAATGTCCTGGGTGCGTTCCAACGGGATGGACAGGGCGTCATCAGACTTTTTCATCTTGTCCTCCGCCACCATCATCGGGCGATAATCTGCCACAGCGGCCGCTTTGATGAGGATGTCCTGCTCTGCCGCACGCACCGCCACCGCTTCAAACATCTCCTGCGCAGACACCACATCCACCGTCTCCACATAGGGCAGCCGCTTCAGCGCCACCGGCCCGGACACCAGCGTTACCTGTGCCCCACGCCGTGCCGCCGCTTGGGCGATGGCGTAGCCCATCTTGCCGCTGGAGTGGTTGGTGAGATAGCGCACCGGATCCAGCGCCTCCTGGGTGGGGCCAGCGGTGACCAGCACCTTTTTGCCCATCATATCCTTCTCATGAGCCAAATCGTGGAGGATGACTTGCAGCAGCACCTCCGGCTCCGGCAGCTTCCCCTTGCCCACGGCACCGCAGGCCAGATACCCGCTGGCAGGCTCCACCACCTCCCAGCCGTAGCGGCGCAGGGTATTCAAATTGTCCTGGGTCACTGGATTTTCGTACATCTTGGTGTTCATAGCCGGTACCACGATCTTGGGACAGTTGCAGGCCAGCACCGTGGTGGTCAGCATATCGTCCGCCAGGCCGTGCGCCAGCTTGGCGATGACGTTGGCCGTAGCCGGAGCGATCATCACCAGATCAGCCTGGTCGGCCACGGCGATGTGCTCCACCTGGAAGGAAAAATTCCGGTCAAAGGTGTCCACCAGTGCCTTGTTGCCAGTCAGCGTCTCAAAGGTCACCGCCGTGATAAATTGTGTGGCGTTCTGGGTCATGAGCACCTGCACATTGCACCCCAACTTCACCAGGGCGGAAGCCAGGTTGGGCATTTTGTATGCGGCGATCCCGCCGGTGACCCCCAGCACCACCGTCTTTCCCTGTAACATCGCAGTACCTCCTCTGTCTGCATTTGGATTGGTCTTAGTATAGCAAATGTTCGCTACAGCGTAAAGAAGGACACCTCTTTTGAGGTGTCCTTTTGGCCTGATTGGATTCGATTATTTACAGCAATTCTTGCAACCACGGGATTTGCTAAACTGGGCAATGCTACCCGAACAGCACTAGAACACACCGCCGGTCAGCCGCCGCCGTTTCCACATTTCCCGTGGTTTCCTCCCTGACCTTGTTCCTTTTGCCCTCTTTTCTTTTACAGGCCTGGCTGATCAGCCGAACATCTCGTCGCCGCTCTTGAAGCCAAAGGCGGGGTGGAAGTCGAACTTCACAGCGCCAACTGCGATGCCAGGGCCAACGGCGCGCTTGATGCGGGCGATGCCCTCGTTGCCGAAGCCGGCGCACAGCTCGATGGCGGTGCAGCCCTTGGCGACCATTTCCTTGGCGATTTCTTCGGCTTCCGCATAGGTGGCGCAGCCGATCACGTTCATGTTGATGGAGTCGCCCTCTACCACAGCACGTTCCTTAGCAGGGTTGCAGCCGGGAGCCACATAGATAAATGCACATTCAAACTTCATGTTCTGTTCCTCCTATTCATGGAAATCAGGGTTCTGTCTGTCTCTGTTTACTATACCATAGGTGGGGAATTTGTGACAAGCAGGATTTTCCGCTCAGAAGGGATTGATGGGCACCGATTCATCCTCGGCGCACTTTTCGATCTTCCGGATGACCAGCGGATAGGAACCGTTCTCGTTGACCTTCACCAGCACACGTTCCCCCACTCGGCGCCCCAACAGCGCCTGTCCCACCGGAGACTCCTTGCTGATGCGTCCCTGTAAGGCGTCCTGCCGCAGCGTGGTCACCAGCTGGAACGTCTCCTCCTCATCGTCCTCCTCAAAGTAGACCGTCACCCGATCGAACAGCCCCACCTGGTCATCCTCCGACTTGTCTTGGATGACCACTGCTGTTTTGATCATATTTTCCAAATAACGAATGCGCCGTTCGTTGTGATTTTTCTCCTGCTTGGCCGCTTTATATTCAAAGTTTTCGCTGAGATCGCCGAACGCCCGTGCCTCCTTCACCGCTTCCAGCAGCTTAGGGCGCAGGTTGATGCGCCGGTCGTCCAGCTCCTCCTGCATCTTCTCCAAATCGGAGCGAGTCAGTTCATCATGCATCGCAATGCCTCCTTTTGGTTTGCTGGCTTCATTGTAGCAAATCAGCGGGAAAAAACCAGGGGGTTTTCCAGCTTTTCACGGGAATATCCCCCCAAAAACCAGAGAAACTAAGGCTGAATTGCATTTTGGAAAGGCGGCGAGAGCATGAAACGGCAGAAAAAACGGCTGTGTGCCCTGCTTTGCACCATATTACTTTTGAACACCTTGGTCTTAGCCTTCGCCCAGTCCGCCCTGGCGGTCAGCTATCGGCAAGGGGACTCAGGCAGCGCTGTGACCACCATCCAAACCAAATTGAAGCGATGGGGCTACTTTGACGGCCCTGTAGATGGCATCTACGGCAGCAAGACCTCCAAAGCCGTGCGTTCCTTCCAGCGGAAAAACGGCTTGACCGCCGATGGCGTGGCAGGCCCTGCCACCCTAAAAGCCCTGGGCATGGAACAGACCAGCCAGAACAGCGGCAGTAGTCAAACCGGCTCCAGCGGCGGGAACGCCAGCGGGGACGTGGCTCTGCTGGCGAAGGTCATCTCAGCAGAGGCGCGCGGAGAGCCCTACGACGGCCAGGTAGCCGTGGGCGCAGTCATCCTAAACCGCATCGCCCACCCCTCCTTCCCCAACACCTTAGCCGGTGTGGTCTACGAACCGGGTGCGTTCACCTGTATGGTAGACGGCCAGATCGACCAGCCCATCGCCTCCTCCGCCTACCAGGCGGCACGGGACGCCCTGAACGGCGCCGACCCATCTGGCGGCGCGATCTATTATTTTAATCCGGTCACAGCCACCAGCGCTTGGATCTGGTCAAGGCCGCTGTTGACCGTCATCGGGAAACATCGGTTCTGTTCGTAAACGCAGACACTTGCGAATACAAGCGCCGCAGGCCGCATGAAGTTTTGCGGAGCTTTTTCAAAAGCGACTAGGGTCCAGGGGCAAGGCCCCTGGACGGCATCCGCAGACCGCAGCGTTAAGAAAACTTGCCAGTGGCAAGTTTTTAGCGTAGGCCATGCCTGTTTTACAGGCATGGTGCGTTTGTTCTTGCTGATTTACAAGGGTGAATTTTCAGCTCTGCTGAAAAGAGGGCGAACCCTCGCCGGGGGTTCGCCCTTCTATGATGCGATCACTTAGCTGACCCAACTGCCTTCCGATGCTTGCCCACCGGCTTTACATTCACATCAGGCGGAATTGATTCCTCAATTCTACCGTGGACGGCTTCAAATTCCTGAATGCTCTTGCGCACCAACACCAAAATATGACTGTTGATGGAACGCCCTTCGTAATCCGCCACATAAGCGGCCTTACGCAGCATTTCCTCCTCTATTCGTATCGAAACACTTTTTGTCGCCATATTATCGCCTCACGGTAGCTACATGATATGTTCATATTACGAATTTTTCGACAGAAATGTGTAGAATAGATGTACGATGATGCTATTGTGCATCTAAATTTTAGGAGGAATGTGTATGCGTGTTGCAGTGATTGGTTCCCGTACTTTGACCGTTCCAAATCTGGCGGATTACTTACCAACAGACACCACTGAACTCATTTCCGGCGGCGCAAAAGGGGTGGACACCTCTGCACGAGACTATGCGTTGGCAACTCAACTGCCCCTGACCGAACTGCGTCCAGACTACAAGCGTTACCGGAAAGGCGCACCTCTAAAACGAACGATAGCCATTATTCAGCAGGCGGATTTCGTCTTGATTTTTTGGGATGGTGTCTCGAAGGGAACGCAGTATGCAATAGAACAGTGTGAGAAGTTGGGGGCTGCATATCGAGTATATCGCAAGGACACCAGCTCAGCAGAGTAACCGCAAAAGGGGAAGTCCCACAAGGGAACTTCCCCTCTTTGTCGCTTAAACCCATTCTCCCCTAGAGATAATCCTAAAAATTGTAATGATTTGATACCATTCTGGAATTGCGCTTTCCTGCGGAAAAGGGTATACTAAAAGAATCATTTTTATGGCAAGCGAGGTACCCCATCATGCTCCTACGGATTTTAGCGGTTGGCGACGTAGTCTCCGAAGCTGGCCTGGCCTATTTAGAACGGCGGCTGCGCCGGCTTCAACGAGAACACAACGTGGATTTCACCGTGGTCAACGGTGAGAATGCCGCTGGCATCGGGGTGCTTCCTTGGCAGGCACAGGCCATTTTAGATGCTGGCGCCGACGTGGTCACCCTGGGCAACCACACCTGGGGCAAGATCAAGATCCACGACTTTTTGGACGACTGCCGCGCCTGTCTCCGTCCCGCCAACTTCGCTCCGGAGCTGCCCGGCAACGGCTGGGGCATTTTTGAGAGCGTCAACGGCCTGCGGGTAGGGGTCATCAATCTCATCGGCCGAGTCTCCATGGATCCCAACGTGGACAACCCCTTCCGGAAGGCGGACGCCATTTTGGAGCAGATGGCAGGCGGGGCGGATGTGGTGGTGGTGGATTTCCACGCAGAAGCCACCAGTGAGAAGCTGGCCATGGGCTGGTATCTGGACGGGCGGGTTTCCGCCCTCTGGGGCACCCACACCCATGTCCCCACGGCGGATGGTCAGATTTTGCCCAAGGGCACCGGCCTCATCACCGACCTGGGTATGACAGGGCCTGCCAACTCGGTGCTGGGGATCCGTCCTCAGGACTCCATCAACAAATTTCTAGGCGGCCTTCCCCGTCGCTATGAAGCGGCGGATGGCCCCTGTAAGCTGGAGAGCACGCTGTTCACCATTGATACGGACACAGG
>URAM01000012.1 GCA_900545815.1 uncultured Eubacteriales bacterium
TCCAGCCCCCTCGGCCCTCCTGCTGATACGCCGTACAGACGTCGCCGGCCAGCACATAAGGCTCTGCCAGGTAGCGGGTGGAGTCGTGGCGTTCCGGAAGCAAATCCAACAGCAGCTGATGGCCTTCCGCCTCCTGTCCCGTCCGGTAGCAGGCGGCGGCCAGCCAGATGGCGCCGTGGGTGTACTGCCCGCCGTTTTCCCGAACGCCTGGTGGGTAGTTGCGGATATAACCGGGGTCGGTGAGTCCGTGGAAGGGCGGGGTCAGCAGGGCTGCGGTCTGTGCCTGTCTGTCCCAGAGCTGTTCCAGGGCGGAGGCCACCGCCTGCCGTGCGTGGGTAGGGTCGCTGTCCGGAGCGAAGGCAGCAAAGCTCTGGGCGATGGAATCCAATGCGCACTCGGCGTTGCCATCGCTGCCGAAGGGTTTTCCCTGGTCATCGTAGCCCCGCAAATACCACTTACCGTCCCAAGCACCCTCCGCCTGCTGGACGAAGTGTTTGGATAGCCGCTGATAGCGTTCCGCCGCTTCCCTGTCGCCGCAGCGCCCTGCTACTGCGCCCCACCGCTCCAGCACCAGCCCGAAGAACCAGGTCAGCCACACGCTCTCCCCCCAGCCCTGGGCGCCGATGTGGTTCATGCCATCGTTCCAGTCGCCGGTGCCCATCCGGCACAGGCCATGCTCCCCTACCCCACGGGCTAGGACGCACTCCATGGCACGGGTGCAGTGCTGGTAGACCGATTCGAAACGCTCCGACCGCTCTGGCCGCTCGTAGCGTTCCAATTCCTCTTTCGCCAGGACGGGCGAGCGCAGGTAGGACACCGGTTCTTCCAGCAGCCCGTCCAGTCCCCAGACCTCCGTCCAGCAGCTCACCGTGTAGGGCAGCCACAGCAGGTCATCGGTGATGCGGGTACGCACCCCTCGTTCCGGCCGATCTGTCCCCTCCGGATGCCACCAGTGCTGGACATCCCCTTCTTCAAACTGATGGGCGCAGCAGCGCAGGATCTGCTCCCGCGCCAGCACCGGAGACGTGGAGATGAGCGCCCCCACGTCCTGGAGCTGATCTCGGAAGCCGTAGCCACCGCCGCACTGGTACAGCCCCGCCCGAGCAAACAGGCGGCAGGCGATGGTCTGGTACAGCGCCCAGCGGTTGATATAGTGGTTCAAGGCTGGTTCCGGCGTCTGGATCTCCATAGGGGACACCTGGATGTGCCACCACTGTTTGGTTTCGTTCAGCGCCCGTTCCGCCACGTCCACCTGCAACAAACTTTCCAGCTTCTGCCGTTCCATCTCTGTCTGGTACACGCCAGCCACCAGCACCAGGGTCTTTGGCAGATCGCACTCCAACTGATAGGGGTTGTCACCGGAAACCTTGCAGGGCTGGGAAAAGGCAAAAAGGGCGGTCTGGTTGGGGTAGCTGGTGTTGACTGGGTTGCGCAGGCGCATCCCGTTGGGTTCCGCCTGGCACTGGACGAACCGGTTGTGCTCCTGCCGATCGGACAGGCGGGCGGTGACCTGCCAGCGCAGCTTGAGATTTTTCCCCCCGGATACCTTCAGCAGGAACACCCGCGCTGGGATGTCCACCGGCACGAAGGCGGTCAGGGTGGTGTGGACAGCGCTGAGCTGTTTCTCCCAGACAGCGTAGCCGCATCCATAAGTGACGTTCGTTTCCAAGCCATCCCGTGCGGCAAAGAGGCTATTTTCCCCCTGTTTGCCCACCAAAAGCAACTGTTCCGCCCCCTGGTCGGCCAGCGGGTCATTCTGCCACGGGGTGATGCGGTTCTCATGGGCGTTGCCGTACCACAGGTGGCCGGTGCCCGCCTCGTCCGCCAGCCAGCCAAATTGCCCATTGGCCAGCACATGGCTCCACCGCAGAGGCAGCAGGCCGCCGTGCATTTCCAGGTGAAATCCGTCCTCCGCCCAGTGCCATTCGGGCGCTTCCCGGCTCTGCGGGATGGGCTGACCGGTATAGCCCGTTCCCTCCGGCGGCTTGGGCCAACTCCACTGCTCCGTGCCGTCCAAGACCAGGTCGGCGTAGGCCAAGATGTCCGCCACGTTGGGGCGTTCTCGGTCGATGAGGTGCAGGCCGCCTCGGGCGCCTTCCGCTGTCGGGATGTTCCGCTTTTCCAGCAGCTCCCGCAACACCTGGGCAGTGTCCGGTGTGGTCACACACACCAGGTCATAGCGGAACCCCAATCGGGTCAGCACCTGATGCTGTGCCGCCAGCCAGACTCCCCACTCCAACCGGTCGTCATCCAGCTGCGCTGCCAAGATGGGGTCGTCGCCGGAGATGCCAAAGGGCCACAGGGATTCCTGTCCCCTGGCGTGGGCGCAGTCGGGGCGGTGCTCCGGCAGGAGCAGCCGAGAGAGGGTGTGGGACAGGCTCATCTGCCGCTGGGTCTGCTGTGCCGCCTGGCGGAGCAGGTCGCCGGTGAAGTCAGACCCGCCGCTGACGCCGCTGGTGAGGACGTTGGCGGTGGCCTGCTTGCTCTGACCCACCGGCTCATAGGTCATGGCCAGCTGGAAGCGTAGGGTGGCCTGCTCCACCGGCACATGGAGGCAGAGGCAGGGCTGGAGGACGATGCCTGCTCTGGGGCCGCCGCAGCGAGTCTCATTGACCGCATGGATGCGGTTGGTCGTCCACTGGACACGCTTGGCATTCCAACGGACGGTGAGTACCCGATCCTCCGAATCGCCATTGAGCTTGCGCAATAAGACACTGTTTGTCTGACCAGCGGTGACGATGGACAGGTTGGAGAAGGCCGGATGTGCCAAGTAGCTGCGCTGGTCGGTGAGGACAGGCTGGAAGTAGAGGATGAGTTCCGTGTCCTCCCTCGGTTCCTCCAGCTGCACCTGGAACTGACGCAGCTCCCCATCGTGGGCAGCGCTGACGCAAACCGTCTCTTTCACGGTAAAAAACGCCCCTTGGGCGGTGAAGCTGGCTCGATCGCCCTGGAACCTCCACTGAATGGCGTCACTGTCTCCGGCGGGGAAGATGGGGTACAAGGTATCCTTCCGCCGCAGCAGCACCGCCACCCCGTCCAGCTCGTGGGTCAAGCGGGTATTTCCCCACTGGGACCAGCCTCCGCCGCCGCTGGTGACCAGGACGGAATAGCGTCCGTTGGAGAGCAGGTGGCAGGCTGGCCGAGCGGCACAGGTGCCGGTGCCGGTTTCTTCCCATTGCTTGTTTGTCATCATCCTCCACCTTTCCTGTTTGTTCCACATCTTTGTTAAGACTGGCGCCGCCACTGGAATTTTTTCCTCTAACAGCTCCCGATACGCCCCCATGGCTGGTTCCGCCATGAAATACCGAATGAGGGTTTGGTCGGTAAGGGCGTTGCAGATGGCGATGAGACTCATCCCCAGGTGATGAGCCATCCAGCTCTGCACCGGTGTCCCCTGTCTGGGGGTTGGGCAGCGCTCCGGGGTGAAGTCCACCGCCTCGAACAGGCCGTACCGGCCAGCCGCACCCAAGTTGCGCAGCTGTTTCAGGTCACGCACCACCGCCCGAGGCACCAGGGACAGAGCGAGCCAGGCGGCGTAGGGGGCGATGACCCGATCGGTCTGCACCTCCCGTTTCATAGCCAGCGCCGGAATGCCGTGGGCTTTGTACCGGTAGTGGTCGCCCCCGTCCAAGACGGCGTAGGCGGACTCGGACACCCCCCAGGGGATGCCCCGTGCCGCCCCCCAATCCATCTGGGCGCAGACGGCGAAACAGAGTGTCTCGTAGAGCAGCGACCCCACCGGAGCGGGCAGGAGGAGCTGAGGCATGAAATATTCAAACATGGTGCCCGTCCAGGACACCATTCCGCAGTACTGCCGCCGCCCCACCAGGCTCCGGTTCAGGCTCGCCCAGTGCTCCACCGGCACGTCCCCTCTGGCCACGGCTACATAGCTGGCCAGGCGGGCTTCGCTGGCCATCAGGTCGTAGCGTCCTGGCGTAAATGCTTGCTGCTCGCAGTCGTAGCCGATATAAAACAGCTTTTGCTGATCATCGTATAAGGGGCGGAACTTCATAGCATCGGCCAGCGCCTGGGCTTGTTCCGCCAACTCTGGGCAGCCCTTCTCCCGCAGCCCCTGGGACAGGGCGATGAGGCAGGCACACAGGTTGCCGCTGTCCACGGTGGAGACAAAGATAGGCGCCAGGGGCTGGGCGGTCTTGACATGATACCAGTTGTAGAGATGCCCCCGCCACTTGGGCAGCTTTTGGATGCTGTCCAGCATATGCCCCAACAGCGGCGCCACCTGTTCCTCCTCTGCCAGCCCCAGCTCCCAAGCCGCCAGGCAGCTGAGCAGCGCCATGCCGATGTTGGTGGGGGAGGTGCGGTCGGCCACCTCGTAGGTGGGGAACTGCTGGAGGTTGTCCGGAGGGAGGTAGTGACGCTCCGCCGTCAGATGCTCCGCAAAGTAGCGCCAGATGTGCTCCGCCTCATGGAGCAGGAACCCTTGATCCCGTGTCCGAACGGTGGGACGCTGGGACACGGGACGATCTAACCATGCGATGAGCAGGGGCGTGAACAGCCACAGCAGCCCCAACACACTGCCCAGCCGGATGGTCTGCCAGCCGATGGCGATGACGCCAGCTGCCGCCTCCGGCAGGATGAGCCGCCAAGGCACGGTTTGGACGCTGTGCTCGCTCTGAGCCGCTGTCACCCACTCCAGCAGCTTCTCCTTGCTCACCAGCATCCGCCACAGCGCCGTGCAGACCGCCGTCAGGCACACCCACGCCTGCACCGGCAAGAGCAAAAACTCCACCGCCGTCCGCACCACCGTGCCGGCAAACCCTGCCACCAGCACCGAGTGGAACCGCCGACGGATGACGCCGCGGCCGCACAGGGCTTCCACGCCCCCTAAGAGCACCGAGGATAGGATGGCCACCAGGGCGACGATGCCCCCAGCCAGGCACATGGCACTGGAACAGCAGACCCCCACCAGCAGCGCCGCTGTGAGAAAGGCCGGCACCAGAGAGCGCCGGAGGTTGTCAAAGAGCTTCCACCGATCCAACAGGTGCAGTGGGTTGGGTTCCGTCTCTCCGGTGGCGGTCTTGACCGTGTGGAACAGCCACGGCGCCGCCTGCCAGTCCCCCCGCACCCACCTGTGGAGCCGCTTGTAGTAGCTGCTGCACCGAGTAGGGAAGCCGTCGGTCAGCTCTACATCGCTGAGGAACCCGGCGTGGAGGTAGGCTCCCTCTAACAGGTCGTGGGACAATACCCAGTTATCCGGAAAGCGCTTTTCCAGGCAGGTATGGAAGGCTTCCACGTCCAAGAGCCCTTTTCCTGTAAAACTGCCCCGATTGAACAGGTCGTGATAGACCGCACTGGACAGGCAGCCGTAAGGGTCGGTGCCTCCCTGCCCTGCCAAAATACGGGCGAAGCGGGTCTTACCGCTGTCCGACAAATGCACCGCCGTCCGCGGCTGCAAAATACCGTACCCTTGGGTGACGACCTTTCGTTTGGGGTCGACCCTGGGGCGGTTCATGGGATGGAGCATGGTGCCAATCATGCGTTTGGCGGCGTTGCTATTTAAGGTGGTGTCGCTGTCCAGGGTCAGGATGAATTTGGTGCCCCGCAGGGCGTCCCGATCTCCGGCCAGCAGCTGCAATCCGCTGGGGACGGAGCGCAAGAACCGTGCCAGCTCCAACAGTGCCCCTCGTTTCCGCTCCCAGCCCATGTAGCGGCCATCGGAAGCCAGGTAGGTGGGGGAGCGGAAAAAGAGGAAGAACCCGCCGTTGTATCGTTCATTCAGTGTGTTGATAGCCGCTTTGGCGTTGGCCACCCACTGTCGCTGCTCCGCCCCCATAGGCTTGCCGCTGTCCGGCAGGTCAGCCAGCAGGCCAAAGCGGAGGTTCTCCCCTGCCTGCCGGTTGGCCAGACGGTAACGCTCCAGCTTTTGCGCCAGCTCTTGGCCGGACTCGGCGCCGGTGAGCAGAGTTGCGATGACACAGAGGGTTTTCCCCTCCGCCGGAATGCCCGCCTTCAGTTCCAGACGGAAAAGGCAGCGCGGAGGGACGACCTTGGTCACCACAAAATCGATACCATTTTTCAAACTCTCCGTCAGCGGCAAAAAGAGCAGCACCCCGCCCCACCAGCTGTCCAGCCAGAAGCTAATCCACAGGGAAAGCAGCAGCGCCGGAAACAGGATAGCCGCCACATACCAACTGCCCCCTGCCGGTCTCGCCTGACGAAAGAGCACCGACCCCAGATCCTGCTGCTCCGCCTGAGCGGTGTCCATGGCCTGTTGGGCGGTGTCCTCTCGGGTCTGGCTGCGCTTTTTTGCCAGAACGTAGACCCGTTGCCGGTAGCGAGAACGGGAGGCGCTGTCCATGTGGGGATAGATGGCGTCCTGTCGGAGTACTCGGTCGGTGGCACACTGGCGTTCCAGCGCCTCCCCCAGATTCAGACGTTCCTGCTGGTGGAGCCTGCCGATGGCATTGATGAGCGCCTCATTGGCCTCCTGGGACACGCTCCCCTGCTCCAATCCTTCCGCCAACGTGCGGCTCCCCTCCGCCACCTGTTTCAGCAGCGTCAGTTGGAGGGCGCAGAGCAATACGTTCAGTTCTTCTTCCCGCAGGACACACACAGATTGAATCCCCGTGAGATAGGCCAGTAACGTTGGCGCTTCCAGGGCGTCCACATCCCGCAGCATCCCCTCCGCCAGTTGCTGCACCCGCAGGCACTGCTTGGGGGCGCACAGCGCCGGAAGGGATTTCTGGGCACGAAAGGCCAGCGTGACCCCCTGCTGTACCTGACGCAGCAGATACAAGTTGTCCAGCAGCCAGTCCGCTCCCTTGGGACAGGCTACGCTGGTCTGTAACCGTTCCTCTACCTGCCGTGCCATGGTCTGCAATACGTCCAGCGCCACCTTGCCTTGGGTCACCGCCTCTCGGCCAGGCCGCTCCCGATCCATCACCCAGCGCTCCGCTTCCTGTCTCCCCAACGCCTGATACTTGTCCTCTCTCATGCCACTGTTCCTCCGTCTCGGCCTATTCCAGCCGGAAAATATACCCTTTTCCCGCCTAGTTTTCCAGGTTGGGGGGTAGAATATACGCTCACTTACCGGAGGTCAAGTGCCGCAGGCCGCATTAAGCTTTTTTTGCTTCGTTTTCTTCTCGAAGAAAACGAAGTGGGGACCAGGGGCAAGGCCCCTGGTCGCTGACCGCAGACGGCGCCGCAGCGTTAAGAAAACTTGCCGTTGGCAAGTTTTTAGCGCAGGCCCCGCCGTCAACAGGCGGGGGGACGGTTCGGGTAGGAGTACAAAGATGAGCAGTTATGCTATCCTACCCTGGGGGTTCTCCCTCCCCATACGCAATTTCTCCCATAGCAAGCACCCACTTCCCAAAACCTTTCCCCAAAAACGCCCCTTTCTGTGCCATTTGTCCCTTGACAAACCATGCCAAATTGTAGTATAGTATCCATTGTTGTAAAGCTCTCACCCTTTACAATCCGGATGGAAAGGAGACAAGCCCATGGATCAAAAGGCTTTTCATATGACCCTGCTCTTTGATTTTTATGGCGACTTGCTCACAGACCGGCAGAAGGAATTCTATGACCTCTACCACAACGAGGATCTCTCCCTGGCCGAGATCGCTGAGAACGCCGGCATCACCCGCCAAGGTGTGCGGGATGTGCTGGTGCGGGCGGAGAACACGCTGGAGGAGCTGGAAGCAAAGACAGGCATCGTCCGCCGGTTTTTGGTGGTGCGTTCCGGTCTGAACACCATTGAGGAGGCCGCCAAGCGCATCGAGACTCTCAACCAGGGGGCGCTCAACAGCAGTGAGCTGGCCGGGCTGGTCAAGACCATTCAGGAGACTGTAGACACATTAAAGGAGTAATCCATGGCATTTGAAGGCTTAACGGAAAAACTGACATCGGTATTCAACAAGCTCCGCGGCAAGGGCCATCTGTCCGAAGCGGACGTGAAGGAGGCCATGCGGGAAATCCGCCTGGCTCTGTTGGAGGCGGACGTCAGTTATAAGGTAGTCAAGGACTTCATCAAGACCGTCACCGATCGTGCCATCGGCGAGGACATCTTAGCTTCGCTGACTCCGGCGCAGATGGTCATCAAGATCGTCAACGAGGAGATGACCGCTCTCATGGGCGGCGAGACTGCCCAGCTCAACTACGCCGACACCCCGCCTACGGTAATCATGATGGTGGGTCTCCAGGGCGCTGGTAAGACCACCAACGCTGCCAAGCTGGCCAACTTCCTTCGGGGCAAAAAGAGCCGCAGACCCCTGCTGGTAGCCTGTGACGTGTACCGTCCCGCTGCCATCAAGCAGCTGGAAGTGGTGGGTGCGCAGCTGGACATTCCGGTGTTCCAGATGGGGCAGATCGATCCGGTGACCATCGCCAAGGAAGCGGTGGCTCACGCCAAGAAGCACGGCAACGACCTGGTGTTCCTGGACACAGCCGGCCGGCTCCATGTGGATGAGGAGCTGATGGACGAGCTGCGCAACATCAAGGCGGCGGTCAACCCCAACGAAATTTTGCTGGTGGTAGACGCCATGATTGGTCAGGACGCGGTGAACGCCGCCAGCGCCTTTGATGAAGCGCTGGACATCACCGGTGTGATGCTGACCAAGCTGGACGGTGACGCCCGCGGCGGCGCTGCGCTCTCTATCAAGGCCATCACCGGCAAGCCCATCAAGTTCATCGGCGTGGGCGAGAAGCTGGACGCCATTGAGATCTTCCACCCTGACCGGATGGCCAGCCGCATCCTGGGCATGGGCGATGTACTCTCCCTCATCGAAAAGGCACAGGCCACCATCGATGAGGAAAAGGCCAAGGAGCTGGAGCAAAAGATCCGTAAGAACCGGTTCACCCTCCAGGATTTCTACGATCAGATCCAGGCCACTAAAAAGATGGGGTCGATGGGTGACATTTTGAGCAAGCTCCCGGGGCTGAGTGGTAAACTGGACGAGTCCCAGCTGGATGACAATATGTTCGCCAAGACCGAGGCCATCATCCTCTCCATGACCAAGAAGGAACGAGAGGATGCGTCCCTCATCAACGCCAGCCGCCGTCGCCGCATCGCCATGGGCAGCGGCACCACAGTGGCGGACGTGAACGCCCTCTTGAAGCAGTTTGGCATGATGCAGACACTGACCAAGCAGATGTCTCGGGGCAAGATGTCCCGTGGCCTAAAGGGTCTGTTGGGCGGCGGAGGCGGTCTGGATATGAATTCCCTGGGTGATATGGGTCGAGGCGGCTTCGGTATGGGCGCACACAGCGCCGGCCGTCAGCGCAAGAGCAACAAGCGCAAGAAAAAAAAGCGTTGATTTGCGTTTTGAAAAACGCTGGTCATAGATTGAACTTTTATTTGGAGGTGACAGAAATGGTAAAGATTAGACTGCGTCGCATGGGTGCTAAGAAGTCCCCCTTCTATCGCATCGTCGTGGCCGATTCCCGCTATCCCCGTGATGGCCGTTTCATCGAACAGCTTGGTACCTACAACCCCCTGGTCGAGCCGGCAGAAGTCAAGGTTGACGCGGAACGCGCTCAGGCTTGGATCAAGACTGGTGCTCAGCCTACTGATACCGTAAAGCGTCTGCTGAAACAGGCCGGTGTCCTGTAATCGCTGAGAGGAGACTCACACATGAAAGAGCTGTTGACCTACATTGCAAGAAATCTGGTAGAGAAACCGGATGAAGTTTCTGTCAACGAAATTGATTGTGATGGCGAGATCGTTCTGGAACTTCGGGTCGCTCCGGAGGATATGGGCAAGGTCATTGGTCGCCAGGGGCGGATTGCGAAAGAGATCCGCGCCGTGGTTCGCTCCTTCGCCCAGCGGAAGAACACCAGGGTCTCCGTGGAGATTCTGGACTGAGAGCACTGCCGTATCAGGAATATCCGGTAACTTCGTGTCCGCCGGATTCTTGTGCGGCAGTGCTTTCTATTCTATAGAAAACAGATGATGCGATAGATGCAGGAGTAACATGAAGATGACACAAGCGAATTACCTGGAAGTGGGCAAGATCTTGAATACCCACGGCGTCCGTGGAGAGCTGAAAATCCAGCCCTGGCTGGACACCCCACAACTGTTTCAGGCGCTCCCCCAGCTCTTTGTCAACGGCAAGTCCTACACCGTCCAGTCCGTCCGGATGCAGGGGGCCAACGTGCTGGTGCTGCTGGAGGGCATCACCTCCATTGACGATGCCCTGCCCTTGAAGGGTCGGGTGGCTTCTGCCAAGCGGGAGGACATCCCGTTGGAGGAAGGACGGCACTTTGTGGCTGACTTGATCGGCCTGAAGGCCAAAAACATCGAAACCGGTGAATATTTCGGCACGGTCACAGAGATTTCAGAATATCCCGCCCACGATGTCTATGTAGTGGAAGGAGAGAATACCTACCTCATCCCTGACGTGCCCGCCTTCGTCAAGGAACTGAACGTGGCGGAGGGGTACATTGCCTTCCAAGTGTTGGAGGGGATGGCCCAATGAGGATCGATATTATGACCCTGTTTCCGGAGACGGTAGGCGATATGATGAATGAGTCCATTTTGGGACGCGCCCAGGAGCGGGATTTTATCAAGATCGAGTGCCATCAGATTCGGGACTACACCACCAACAAGCAGAACCAGGTGGACGACTACCCCTACGGCGGCGGTCACGGCGCCGTCCTTCAGGCGGACCCGCTGTTCCGGTGCTGGGAGCACATCTGCCAGGAGGTGGGACAACCCCGTGTCCACACCATCTATATGTCCCCCTGCGGCAAGACCTTCTGCCAGGCGGACGCCAAGCGGCTGGCGCGGGAGTTTGACAACCTCATCTTGGTGTGCGGCCACTACGAGGGCATTGACGAGCGCTTCATCGAGGAGTGCGTGGACGAGGAGATGAGCCTGGGAGATTTCGTCCTCACCGGCGGGGAATACGCCGCCATGGCCATCGCCGATGCCGTGTGCCGGCTCTGCCCAGGGGTGCTGTCTACACCGGAGTGCTACGAGAATGAAAGCCACTGGGATGGGCTGTTGGAGTATCCGCAATACTCCCGCCCCTACGAATGGCACGGCCGGAAGGTGCCGGATATTCTGTTGTCTGGGCATCACGCCAACATCGCCAAGTGGCGGAGAAAGATGTCCCTGCGCCGGACAAGAGAGCGGCGGCCGGATATGTATGCCAAGCTGGATCTATCCTCTAAAGCCGACCAGAAATTGCTGGCGGAGATAGAGGCGGAAGACCGTGCGGCACAGGCAGAACAGAAGTGATCGCAACCCCAGAGAACGGTGTGACCTGCGCAGGCGCACCGTTCTCTGGGCATTTCTGCCCTGGCTAGGAGCGTACCAGTCTGTTGGTGGGCGAACAAACACCCGTCTGATTTCCAAATTGGAAGTCAGACGGGTGTTTTTATGTCATATTTATGCGGTCTTTACCGTCAGCGGCAGTTTCAGCTGGAAATACTGGCACAACTCCTCCATAGCGCTTGCCATATCCCCGCCGGCGTTGTCGGCGTAGATGGAGTACTCATACACCACAGCGTACTGGCTACCCTTCACCTGAGTGATCACGCTGAGCCAGGTCACCTGGCAGTCCCGATCCGGATCCTGGTAGGCAAAACCGGCAACGCAGGCAGTGCCCTTTTCATTGGATACGACCTTGGTGGCCTTTTGGAGGATTTGATACTCCCACTCAGTCTGGTAGGTATCCACATAGGTGTCCACGCTCTCTTTCAAGATCTCCGTGAGCTTCCGGCCGGCCAGTTCAATGTCATACACGTTGCCCTCCCAGCCGCTGGCGCTCTGGTAGACGCTGTAGGGCAGGTCGTCCTTTCCCTTGTCCGTCTCCGCATACTCTGCGCCGGGCACCATGGGCAGGGTGAGCTTTTTGTCGTCCTCGGTGACCATATCCATGGATTTCAGGTGGGGGTACCCGTTCAGCTCAGACAGCTTCAAGTCGGAACCGTAATCTCGGGTGTCGTCCCCTTCCTCCTGATAGCGCTTGTCCCAGTCGAACTCCGCCGGAAGGTCTTCCTCCGCCTGGGTGGTGTTGTTGGCATTGGCGATGGCCTGGTCGCTCAAGTACACGTTCGCCAGTTCTTCCGCCACATCCGACTGCTTCTGCCACTGCGCCGGTGCCGTCCACTGCTCTGGCGCCTGCTTCAGCGGGGTCACCGTTGCCTTCACATAACGGGGACTGTCCCCCTTCTCCATGGCAGTCAGGCTATACACACCCTCTTTGCTCTTAGTCACCGTGGCTTCCAGCGCAGCGCCCTTGGCCACGCCACTGTTTTGCAGGGCAGTCAGGTCGTCTTGATATTCCGCCCACTGGTTCTCCAAATAGTCCTTGCTGCTCCAACCGGTCATGGCCAACGTGTCCTCCACGCTGGTCAGCAACTGGGTCAGCAGGCTGCAATAGGCGTCCTCATGCTCGATCAGCTGGGTGAGCCAGTCCGTCTTTACCAACTCCAGCCCCTTTGCATCCAAGGAGAGGGTATACAATCCCTCCTTCTCGGTCACACTGCTTTTCAGCGTTTTCCCCAGGCCATCGTACCACTTGGAAAAGGCGCCGCTGGCTCCCTCGTTCTTCTCCCACAAGGCAAAGACATCCTCACTGACAGAGAGCTTCACATACTTGCCATCCAACTTCTGCTTTATCTTTTCCAAGCTCTGAATGTCATCCGTATAGTCCTCACTGTCGGTGGTCATGTCCTGGTACTGCTGTTCCAGGTAGGCGATCCAGCTGTCCAGCTGCAAGTAGATGTTCTTCCCGTCCACCAGGATGTGCATGGAGCCCAAGGTCTTGTCCCCTTTGCCGAAGGCCGTCAAGGTCAAATCCGCTTGGCTGTTGCTCTTGGAGACCGTGCCGGTGAGCTTTTTCCCCGTCTCCCAGGTTTCATCCTGGGCAGAGGTCAGCTCCACCTGGTAATCCTTCTGGTTTTTAGCCTCCCGCAAGGTATCCAAAAACCCGTCCGCCGCGCTCTTGCTGCCACAGCCAGTCAGCAAGGTCAACGGCAGGCAGAGCGCCAGCAGCACCGCACACAATTTCTTCTTCATAGGCTTTGGCTCCTTTCTGTTCCGTCACTGGTCGTTGTTCCAGGGCTTGACAATGGTACCGCCCCCCAGAACTACGTCCCCATCATAGAGCACCACCGCCTGCCCTGGCGTCACTGCCCGCACCGGCGTGTCAAAGCGCACCAGCAGCTCATCCTCCCCAGTCTGTTCCACCGTACAGGGCGTCTCTAGTTGGGTGTGACGGGTCTTAGCGGTACAGCGGAGGGGCTGATGGATGTGGTCGCAGGCGATCAGGTTCAGGTCGGTGGCCACTAGGCCGTTGGCATACAGCTCATCGTTGTCCCCCAGGGTAACCGTGTTGGCGTTCACGTCCTTGTCCACCACATAGGCTCGTTTGCCCAGAGCGATGTTCAGGTTTTTCCGCTGACCCAGGGTGTACCGGATATGCCCCTTGTGGGTGCCCAGCACGTTGCCGTCTCGGTCGATGTAGTTGCCGCAGGGGACGGTGGTGCCAGTGAAGTGCTCAATGAACCCGCCGTAGTCGCCGTTGGGCACGAAACAGATGTCCTGGCTGTCCCGTTTTCGGGCGTTCAGAAAGCCGTGCTGAGCAGCGATCTCCCGCACCTCCACCTTGGTCAGGCCGCCCAGGGGCAGCAGAAAATGTGCCATCTGCTCCTGGGTCAGGTTGTAGAGGAAGTAGGTCTGGTCTTTTTTGGTGTCCACACTCTTTTTCAGCAGCCATCGGCCGTTCTCCTGGACGATCTGCCCATAGTGACCGGTGGCCACATAGTCCATCTCGATCTCCCGCGCACGGCTCACCAGCTTGCCGAACTTCATATACCGGTTGCAGTTGATGCAGGGGTTTGGGGTCAGCCCATGCAGGTAGCTGTCCGCAAAGGGCTGCATGACGGTGCGGCGGAAGTCCTCTGCGAAGTTGAACACATAGTGCTGCAAGCCCAGCCGGTAGCAGACGGATTTGGCGTCGTCCACATCCCTAAGAGAACAGCAGGATGATTCCATCCCCGCCCCAATATCTTCGTTGTCGAACAGGCGCATGGTGCATCCCACCACGTCATATCCCTGCTCCTTCAGCAGGCAGGCAGATACGGAGCTATCTACCCCGCCGCTCATGCCGCACAATACTTTTCCCTTCAAACGATGCTTCCCTCTTTCGCTTCCAATACTTTGGAAGTTTTTTTCTTCTTGTAGCAGAAAGCCTCTGCATGAGCCGGTGCTGCCACCGGCTCAATACAGAGGTGTCGTGGTTATTCCAGAACGATCTTATCCTGCGCAGCTGTGGCATGGATGGCCTTGACAGGCTCCATGTAGCTGTCGATCAGGCGCAGGGCGATGGCGTCCTCCAGCTCCCGCTGGATGAGCCGACGCAGGTTCCGAGCGCCGTAGGTCAGGGAGTAAGATTTCTTGGTCAGGTATTCCTCCAAGCTGTCGTCCCAAGTGAAGGCGATGTCCTTTTCCCGCATGGCGTCCCGCAGCTCGCCCAGCATGATGCGGGTGATACCACGGAAGTTGTCCTCGGTCAGGCGGTTGAAATGAATGATCTCATCCACACGGTTGAGGAATTCCGGACGGAGGAAAGACTGCAATGCCTTCATGGTCTTCTCCTTGTCCTGCTGGCTGATGGTACGCCCAAAGCCTACAGAGCTGCTCTGGCCGGAACTGCCGGCATTGGAGGTCATGACGATGACGGTGTTCTCAAAGTTGACCTTTCTGCCATGGGCATCGGTGACCACACCATCATCTAGGATCTGGAGCAGGACATTGAGCACATCCGGATGCGCCTTCTCGATCTCATCAAAGAGGATAACACTATAAGGCTTCCGGCGGATTTTTTCTGTCAGCTGACCTGCTTCATCGTAGCCCACATAGCCGGGAGGGGAGCCGATGAGACGGGAGACAGCGTGCTTTTCCATATACTCGGACATATCCAGCCGAATGAGGGCGTCCGGAGTGTGGAACAGGTCGTTGGCCAACTGCTTGACCAGCTCGGTCTTGCCCACGCCGGTGGCTCCAACAAAGAGGAAGGAGACTGGCTTATGCTTGGGAGAAATGCCCACCCGATTCCGGCGGATGGCGGCGGTGACTGCATCAACAGCCTCATCCTGGCCGATGATATGCTCCTTGAGCCGTTCGTCCAGCTTGGACAGCCGTTCAAACTCGCTCTCCTCGATGCGGCTGGCAGGGATTCCCGTCCACTGTTCGACTACATTGGCCAGGTTTTCCACGGTCAGTTCGGGCTTGGGCAGCGCCTTGAGAGACTGGATGGCCTCCTCCACCTGGATGATCTTGCTGCGCAGCATGGCCACCTGGGCGTACTGCTGGTAATCCTGCGCCCGCAGCTCCTGAAGCTGCTTGGTCAGGTCGTCCAGGCGCTGGTTGGCATCGTCGATCTTCTCCTGGTTCTGCTTCAGGCAGATGTCCCGCTGGATCTGCTCATAATACTCATTGGGGATGCGCAGGCGCTCCTGATTCAGCTCGGTGATCTCCTGGCGGATACGCGCCTGTTCCTTTTCTTTCTCATTGATCTCCAACCCACGGCGTGCCTCCGCCTCAGTGCTCTGCTGCTGAATCATATCCTGCTCCAGCTCCAAGTCGGCCTTTTCCTTCTTTTTCAAGGCCAGTTCCATCAGGTTCTTGTTGTGCAGGTTTACATCAGAGCAGGCTTCGTCCAACAGGTCGATGGCCTTATCGGGCAGGAAGCGGTCGGTGATATAGCGCTCGGACATGAGCACGGCCTGCCGTGCCACAGCATCGGGGATGACCACCTCGTGGAAGTCCTCATAGTAGTGGGCAATGCCGCGGATGATTTTCACGGTGTCGTTGATAGACGGCTCCGCCACAGTGACCGGCTGAAAACGGCGCTCTAGGGCGGCGTCCTTCTCGATATACTTCCGGTATTCATTGAAGGTCGTGGCGCCCACCACCTGAATTTCACCACGGGAGAGAGCAGGTTTCAGGATGTTGGCAGCATTCATAGAGCCTTCGGCGTCGCCGGCGCCTACCATGTTATGCACTTCGTCAATGACCAGGATGATGTTTCCAGCGCGGGTAATCTCCTTGATGAGCCCCTTCATCCGGCTCTCAAACTGGCCACGGAACTGGGTGCCTGCCACCAGGGCGGTCAGATCCAGCAAGTAGACCTCCTTGTCCTGGAGCTTGTAGGGCACCTGCCCCTTGACGATGCGCTGAGCCAGAGCTTCGGCGATGGCAGTCTTGCCTACGCCAGGCTCGCCGATGAGGCAGGGGTTGTTCTTCTGTCTCCGGTTCAAGATCTGAACCACACGAGCCAGCTCTTCCTCTCTGCCGATGATCTCATCCAACTGACCGGCGCGCGCCTTGTTGGTCAGGGAGATGCAGTAATTGTCCAGGAATTTGGATTTCTTCCCTTCCTTGGGTTTTCCTTCGGAGCGTCCTACTGTAGGCTCCTTGCCTTCGCTGGCCTCCTCCTCTGAATGGGAGCGGCGGTTGAACAGCTTGCCCAGGAAGGGGAAGGTGGCAGTCTTGCCTTCTTCGTCCTCCTCGTCCTCGCTGTCCCCCTCGCTCAAGTCCATGCCGCCGCCCATCAGCTCTTCCAGCCCTTCCGGGCCGCCGAAGGCGCTCATCATCTCATTGGTCAGGTTCTCCATATCTTCTTCGGTGATGCCCATTCGATCCATCATCTCCTGCACCGGCTGGATGCCCAGCTCCTTGGCGCATTTCAGACACAGACCCTCATTGACTGGGTCACCTTGATCCAATCTGGTAATAAAAACAACCGCCACATTTTTATGGCATCTAGAACACAGTTTCGGCTGCATAATGTGTACTCCTTACAACTTTGTTTGGACGATGCAACTGACATCGTCAACTTCTGCATTTGGGGTCACTATATCATACAAATATGAATAAATCTTGTTTTTCGAGATGGAACTATCCTCTCGCCCAAGAAAAATTTGAAAAAAACTGCAAAAACACGCTCTCCTGGGTCTCTGCCGCCGTCACCAGCCCCAAGCGGAGGATGACCCAGCAGACCAGTCCCACCACCAGCACGCCCTTGAGCAGTCCTATGCCGCCGCCCATAATGCGGTTGGCCAGGTTGAGCACCGGCAGCTTCGCCACCAAATTCAGCAGCTTGCTCACCAACTCCCACACCAGCAAAATCAGGCAAAAGGCGATGCCATACACCGCCCACCAGGCCACTGGCTGTGCCAGATCCTTTGCCACCGATTTGGCGGCACTCTCCAAGCTGGGTTTCAGACCAGACTGGATGGCTTTTTGCAGCTGCTCGCTGGCTTTTTCGTAAGTCTCGCTGTTGCCGAAGATGGACAGGATGCCGCTGAGACTGTCTTTGGCGGTCTCGCCGGCGTCCTTCATTGACTGGTTCACGTTCTTCTCCAGCCGATCCTCCACGGTTGTGGTGATGCGCGGGGTGATGGCCTCGGCCACCACGGGAGACAGGCTGTCCGCCGCCACCTTGGCTCCGCCCAAGGCGACAAGGATGGAGAGCAGGCCGCACACCGTCAGCACCAAGCCCCGCCGGACGCCTAAGGCCGCAAAAAGGAGGACGACCAGGAACAAGATCACATCAAATACTGCCATGGATTTCACCTCATCAGGGCACATACAGCCAGGTGCTGTCTGCGCCGATCATCATAGTCGCACCATCGGAATGGATGATGGCACGCTTGCTGCCGTTGTTTTCGATCTGTGCGTATTCGTCCAAGTCATTGCTGGTGTAAATGGTCAGCGCTTCCGCTGTCAGCACGGCAATATACCGCCCTGCTGCCGACACAGAGAGCACCTCGCCGGAGATGGCTTTGGAGCAGGCGGTGTCCCCTCGCTCGTCAATGAGGAGTACCTCTCCGCTGCCGCCGGCCTTGTACCAGCTGGCCACCTCCACAGCGTAATTGTCCCCATTGAGGGAGTAACCCTGCAAATACTGATTGGGCTCGCTCCAGGTGCCCAGGACATTCAGCTCCTGATCCAGCACGGTAGCGCTGTCATTGCCCTGAAGCCAGATGTTGGTTGACTCCCAATGCGCCTCCAAAATAAACTGCCCCTCTAGGACGGTGGAGGCCACTCGGTCGCCTTCCGTCCCATCGTACAGGCTGAGGATGCTGCTGAATTTGCCAGAGCGCTGGGCAATGGAGACCACGGCAAACTGGCTGTTATTGGGGGAGATGACCGCATCCACAACGTATTCGCTGGAAACGTTCTCGGACAACACCAGTTTATACTCACTGTTGTAAATGCGCACGCTGGCCTTATACCCTGACGCCTCCTCCACCACGGCCAAGCGGCCGTTTTCGTTGACGCGGGCAGAGAGGAGGTCACAGCCGCTCCTGCTGGTGTACTCAAAGACCACTTCCTTGTTGTGGATAACATACAGGTTGTTTCCCCCCACGTCATAGACCACGGCATAGGTACCGCAGACGGAGATGACCGGTTGGTGCATCTTCACCTGTCTATCAATATACAGCACACCGCTGTTGGAATATAACTGCAACGCCGTATCTGAACACAAAACCAGAGAGCCGTTGAGGCTGGCGAACGCATTGCTGGCATCCCTGGTATAGGTGAACTCCGCTGTCTGCCCCTGGTCGTTCTTCTCCAGGCTGCGGTAGGTCATATAGCGTTTCAGGGCATCTAAATTGAAGCGATCCCGATAGGCTACCACGGCCACGGCGCCACAGAACAGCGTCACAGTCAAGATCAGCGCCAAGACCCGCTTGGTCGTCCCGCTCAGTCCCTTGACCGGTCTGCGTCTGCCTTTTTGTTTTCCATTGTTCTTTAACGGCTGACGTTCTGCCATAATTTATTCCTCCGGGTCTGTTTCCAATCCAACCGGTTCCCGATACCACAATTTGGTCATGTAAAGCCCATCCGGCGGCACGGTCGGCCCCGCCTCGGTGCGGTTGCCCCGCACCAGGATGTCACTGATGCCCTCCGGCGTCAGCTTGCCTTCGGCGGCGTACAGGATGGTGCCCACCATGGCTCGCACCATATTATAGAGGAATCCGTTGGCGCACACCTTCATCTCAATCATATCCCCCTGCCGTGCCACATCGAAATAGTAGACAGTGCGGACGGTGGTCTTGGTGGGGGTGCCTACGTCCCGCACCGCTTTGAAGTCGTGGGTGCCTACGAAGCGGGCGGCGGCCTCCGCCATGACCTGTTCATCCAAGATCTTGGGGTAGAAATAGGCGCGGTGGACGTAAAAAGCATTGCGAATGCGGGAGTTATACACCCGATAGGTGTATTCCTTCTTGATGCAGGAGCCAATGGCGTTGAACTTGTCCGACACCTCCTTGGCAGAAACCACCACGATGTCATCTGGCAGTCGGGCATTGAAGGCCAGGGGCATCCGGTCACAGGGGATGGCGCAGTCGGTGCGGAAGTTGGCAATATACACCTCCGCATGGACGCCGGCATCGGTACGGCCAGCGCCCACGCAGCGCACCGGATGCTTGACCACCTTGGAGATCCCCAATTCCAGAGCCTCCTGGACGGTGATGGCGTTCTTTTGGATCTGCCAGCCGTGGTAGGCGGTGCCCACATACATCAATTTCAGCGCGATATTTCTCATAAAACCCCCAAAATTTCTCTCTTACAGGCCAAAGCCCTTTGCCGCCACGACCACACCGCTGAACAGAATAACACAGCAGATCACAGCAACGGCATCCCGACTGTGGTAGTGGAGCTGGTGGAGCTTGGTGCGTCCCTGACCGCCGTGGTAGCAGCGGCACTCCATCGCTGTGGCCAGCTCATCCGCCCGACGGAAGGAGGAGACGAACAGGGGCACCAACAGGGGCACCATAGCCTTGGCTCGCTGAAACAGATTCCCGTCATCGAAGTTGGCCCCTCTGGCCTTCTGGGCGGAGATGATCTTATCCGTCTCCTCAATGAGGGTGGGGATGAAGCGCAGCGCAATGCTCATCATCATGGCCAGCTCATGGACGGGTACTTTCAGTTTCTTCAGCGGCCCCAACAGGCTCTCCAAGCCATCGGTCAGCCGGATGGGCGATGTGGTATAGGTCAGCAGGAATGTGCCCGAGATGAGCAGCATGACCCGCAGCACCATGAAGAAGGCCGAGTGAAGGCCGCCAGTGGTGATATGCAAAAACTTCCACTGGAAGATCATAGTGCCCTCGCTGGAATAGAACAGGTTCAAAACGCCGGTAAAGATCAAAATGAAGATGACCGGCTTCATGCCCTTGAACAGGGCTTTCAAGCCCACCTTGGACACCGCCACGCAATAGGCCAAAAAGAGCACCATCAGACCGTAGCTGACAAAGGATTTGGACAGGAACAGGGCGATGATGAACAGCACCACCACCATCAATTTGGTGCGGGGATCCAGCCGGTGAAGGAAGGAATCGCCAGGAAAATACTGCCCCAGGGTGATCTCTTTCAGCATACTGCTCCCCCCTTCCCTGCCAGCTTCAGCAGCTCAGCCGTTGCTGCTTCCAGTGTGTAGATCCCATCCTGGATGGGCAGTCCCATGCTCCGAAGCCGTTCGCAGACCTGGGTCACCTTGGGAATGCCCAGTCCCATGGCGGTCAGCTCCTTCTCATGGGAGAACACCTCCTGGGGCGTGCCCGTCAAGGGGATGGTGCCATCGTTGATGACCACCACCCGATCTACCGTTTGCGCCACCTCCTCCATGGAGTGAGAAACTAGGATAATGGTGGCGTTTTTCGCATCGTGATAGGCGCGGATGTTGGACAAGATCTCATCCCGCCCCACAGGATCCAGTCCGGCGGTCGGCTCGTCCAGGATGAGCACCTCCGGCTCCATGGCGATGACGCCGGCGATGGCTACCCGTCGCTTCTGGCCGCCGGACAACTCAAAGGGGGACAGCTCCAGCTGTTCCTCGGTCAGCCCCACGAACTGGGCAGACTGACGCACCCGCTGGTCGATCTCCTCCTCGCTCAGCCCCATGTTCCGGGGGCCGAAGGAAATATCTTTATAGACGGTCTCCTCAAAGAGCTGATACTCCGGATACTGGAACACCAGCCCCACATGAAAACGCACCTGGGTGATCTTCTTTTTATCCGCCCAAATATCCTGTCCCCGCAGGCGCACTTGGCCGGAAGTGGGCTTCAGAAGGCCGTTGAGGTGCTGGATCAGGGTGGACTTACCGGAACCAGTATGGCCAATGATGCCGATATACTCGCCCGGATAGGCGGTGAAATTCACACGATCCAACGCTTTATGTTCAAAAGGGGTTCCGATGCTGTACACACAGCTCAGATCCACGGTTTCAATAATCGGTTCCACGATGTTCCTTTCTTATCTCACAGTCGTATGCGGCCAAATCGCTTTCTGAATGGCGGCGGCGCACTCCTCCACCGACAGGGCGTCCAGCGGCACATCCACTCCGGCCTGCCGCAATCGGTAGAGCAGCGCAATGGTGTCCGGCACGGTCAGTCCCACCCGTTTCAGTTCATCCACCTGCTGGAATACGATCTTAGGCGCCCCATCGGCAATGACATTGCCATCATTCATGACAATGAGCCGGTCAGCCAGGGCGGCCTCATCCATATGGTGGGTGATGAGCACCACCGTGGTTCCCTGCTCCCGATTCAGCTTCAAGATGGTCTCCAGCACCTCCTGCCGTCCAATGGGATCCAGCATGGCGGTGGGTTCATCCAGGACAACGCATTTCGGTTCCATGGCGATGATGCCCGCGATGGCCACCCGCTGCTTCTGCCCGCCGGAGAGCAGATGGGGTGCGTGGGTGCTGTAGGCGCTCATGCCTACGATCTCCAGAGCCTTGTCCACCCGACGGCGGATCTCATCGGTGGGGACGCCCAAATTTTCCGGCGCAAAGGCCACGTCCTCCTCCACCACGTTGGAGACGATCTGGTTATCTGGGTTCTGAAACACCATCCCCACCGTGCGCCGCACTTCCAGCCACTCCTCGTCCCTGCGGGTGTCCACGCCATTGACGTAGACTGTGCCGCCGCTGGGCAAGAGAATGGCATTCATGTGCTTGGCCAGCGTGGACTTGCCGCAGCCGTTGTGCCCCAAGACGGCCACAAAGGAGCCAGCCTGGATTTCCAAGGAAATGTCCTTGAGGACTTGGATGGGCTTGCCTTCTTCCTTATTGTATTGGAAGGTGACGTGGTCAAATTGAATGATGTTGTCGTTTTTCTTCACATCTGTTGCGTTCATCCGTTTCGGTTCCTTTTCTATTACCGATCTGCCATCCAGCGTCCCGTGGCGCCGCAAGGCAGCGCCAGGCCGGAGGCGGTCACCGGCAGACCCAGCTCCTGAGCGTCAGTGTGGCCGCCGTGGCGCTTGGTCACCAGGGTGTCCAGCAGATAAGTCAGTACGGCGGGGGCTAGGCCGGTGGTATATGAGTTGATGAGGACAAAGAGGGGCTGGTCAGAGAGCACCTGCACCACCAGCTCCAAGAAGGGGTACAGGTTTTCCTCCAGCTTCCAGATCTCGCCGGAAGGGCCGCGGCCATAGGAGGGCGGATCCATGATGAGGGCATCGTACCGCCGTCCCCGCCGAATCTCCCGCTCCACGAACTTGGCGCAGTCGTCCACGATCCAGCGCACCGGCGCCTGCTCCAAGCCGGAGAGTTTGGCATTCTCCCGTGCCCAGGACACCATGCCCTTGGCGGCGTCCACATGGCACACGTTTGCGCCCGCAGCCGCACAGGCCACAGTAGCGCCGCCGGTGTAAGCGAACAGGTTCAGGACATTGATGGGGCGGCCGGCGCTGCGGATACGCTCCATGGCGAAGTCCCAGTTGGCGGCCTGTTCGGGGAACAGGCCGGTGTGTTTGAAGTTCATGGGGCCCACCTGGAAGGTCAGCTCCTTGTAATTTATCTTCCACCGCTGGGGCAACTTACCCTTCTCCCAGTGGCCACCGCCAGATTTGCTACGGATATACCGGCCATCCGGATGCTTCCAGCCTGGAAGGGTGCGGGGGGTATTCCAGATGGCCTGGGGATCTGGACGCACCAGGAGCTTGTTGCCCCAGCGCTCCAGCTTCTCTCCTCTGCCGCAATCCAGCAATTCAAACTCTTTCCATCCATCTGCAATCCACATAACGTCTCTACTCCAGGTTTCATGATATTAGTTAGCACTTCATTGTATCATTCCTCTATTCTCCCGTCAACCACGGCCCCCAGAAAGAAGGGCGGCTTCATCCACAAATTGGACGAAGCCGCCGTCAGTTCCCTTGTCTATTTTGTCTTCTTTTGTCACCAGGTATGTACCACCCACGCATCCACCAAGGACGCATCGTGGAACAATCGCAGGTCGGGGGGCATGATGGTGAAGGTGATCAGCAGACCCACCAGCAGGATGGTGGCGCAGATCAGCCATCCTGTCCACCCCTCCGGCACTTTGAGCCAGTCCGGCAGCAGGCATCCCAGCGCCATAAGCAGCACATAGCACACGATGTCCACAAACCCCGGCGCCAGCCCCAGCCCGACATGGCAGCCCCATCCAAAGACCAGCATCAGCCCACAGCAGAGGAGCACGGACAGCAGCACGCTGCCCCACTTCCCCTTGTCATAGAGCATGGTCAGCCCCACCAGCAGAGGCCAAAAAACGATCTTCATGTGCTCCCAAATGCTCTCGTTCACCGGCGCCACAAACTCTGTTAAAATACTAGGCCACAGATCAAACAAACCGTGCAGCATTGTACCTGCCAAGGTGACGCACACGAAGGTGCGCAACAGGTTCCAGCTCTGCTCCTTTTCCCGTTTCATATCCGCCCGCTCCTTTTCCCGTTTTGTTCTATGCAATAGGTATGCGGGAGAATGCAAAAAGTAGAACCGCCCAAGCGGTTCTACTTTTGTGTGTCATGGATTATTTCATCTGGATCAGTTCATATTCCCGACTGCCCAGGCCAATCTTCTCCCCGTGTTCCAGGGCAGCCTTCCACTCGGCGTTGGGGTTGGTAGCCAGGAAGTGGTCGTGGGGGTGGTCACAGCCATGAGATAGATTTTCGCTGAGGATGGAGTTGGGCAGCGGGTCAGCTTTCAGACAGGCATCTGCACAAGCCTGGTCGATGGCCACCGGATCAAAGGAGGCGAACATACCGATGTCAGGCAAAATAGGCGCATCGTTGCTGCCGTAGCAATCGCAGACCGGAGACACGTCCTGCACCAAGCTGATATGGAAGTTGGGGCGGCCATAGCAGACCGCCTGGGTGTACTCGGCCATCTTCTGATCCAGCAGCACCATGGAGCTGTCCTCCACGGCGTAGATGGCATCAAAATTGCAGGCGCCAATACAACGGCCGCAGCCAACGCAGTTGTCGGTGTTGATCCGAGCCTTGCCATCTGCGCCGTACTCGATGCCGTTGTTGGCGCAGCTGTTCTGACACAGTTGACAGCCACGACAGCGGCTCTGGCTGACGCGAGGCTTGCTCTGGGAGTGCTGCTCCATCTTGCCAGCTCGGCTGCCGCAGCCCATGCCCAGGTTCTTGATAGCGCCGCCGAAGCCGGTGGCCTCGTGGCCTTTGAAGTGGGTCAGGCTGATGATGATATCGGCGTCCATGACAGCGTGGCCGATCTTGGCGTTTTTCACCAGCTCACCGTTGTGTACCGGCACTGCCACCTCGTCCGTACCCCGCAGGCCATCGCCGATGATGATGGGACAGCCGCAGGAGATGTAGTTGAACCCGTTCTCCGCCGCTGCCAGCAGGTGTTCCAAGGCGTTCTTGCGGTGCCCTGGGTAGAGGGTGTTGCAGTCGGTGAGGAAGGGCTTGCCTCCCAGCTCTTTCACCACGTCTACCACGGCTCTGGCGTAGTTGGGACGCAGGAAGGCCAGGTTGCCCGGTTCGCCAAAGTGCATTTTGATGGCAACGAATTTTCCCTCAAAGTCGATGGTGTCCATGCCTGCCTTACGGATGAGCTTCTGGAGCTTTTCGGTCAGGCTCTGTTCATGGTTGGTTCGAAAGTCTGTAAAATATACTTTTGATGCCATTTTGAGTACCTCCCGTTTTAATAGTCCCACAAAGTCTCCCGACTTTGCGGGAGCCCTTTTGATTCCACTTGCTCGGGGCGAGTGAATCGCCCCTGCGCCAAGGTTTTTCTCCGAAAAACGCTTGTCTCGCCGGACTCCCGGCGAATTTTTCCCATAAAGTCTCCCGACTTTGCGGGAGCCCTTTTGATTCCACTTGCTCGGGGCGAGTGAATCGCCCCTGCGCCAAGGTTTTTCTTCGAAAAACGCTTGTCTCGCCAGACTCCCGGCGAATTTTTCCCATAAAGTCTCCCGACTTTGCAGGACCCCTTTTTATTCCACTTACACTTGTCAGCTCCCGACAGTTCCCCTTTTGAAACAGGGGAACCAAAAAGCGATGCCTTTAGTTCAAGAAGTCCTTCAACTTCTTCGACCGGCTGGGATGGCGCAGCTTCCGCAGCGCTTTCGCTTCGATCTGGCGGATCCGCTCTCTGGTCACATGAAACTGCTTCCCCACCTCCTCCAAGGTGCGGGTACGGCCATCCGCAATGCCGAAACGGAGCTTCAGCACCTGTTCTTCTCTGGGCGTCAAAGTGGACAGCACCTCCACCAACTGTTCCTTCAGCAGGGTGAAAGAAGCGGCTTCGGAAGGCTCGGAGGCATCCTCGTCTGGGATGAAATCTCCCAGGTGGGAATCTTCCTCCTCGCCGATGGGGGTTTCCAGAGACACCGGTTCCTGGGCAATTTTGAGGATTTCCCGCACCTTTTCCACGGACATCCCCATTTCCTCTGCGATCTCCTCCGGAGAGGGGTCGTGCCCCAGCTCCTGGAGGAGCTGGCGGGAGACGCGGATGACCTTATTGATGGTCTCCACCATATGGACAGGGATGCGGATGGTACGAGCCTGATCAGCGATGGCACGGGTGATGGACTGGCGGATCCACCAGGTGGCGTAGGTCGAGAACTTGTAGCCCTTGGTGTAGTCGAACTTTTCTACCGCCTTGATCAGCCCCAGATTTCCCTCCTGGATCAGATCCAAAAAGAGCATCCCACGGCCTACATAGCGCTTAGCGATGGAGACCACCAGACGGAGGTTGGCCTCTGCCAGCCGCTGTTTGCAGTCCTGCCCGTAGCGCACCTTCCGCTTCAGCGCCTTGATGTCCTCTGGGGTCAGGTTGCGCACCGCTTCCAGGTCAAGTTCTTCCCCTTTTTCTTCTTCGTCCAGGTCGTCCTCCGACTCCTCCTCCACATAGTCATCCGGATTTTGCAGGCGCTCCCAAGCGTCCAGCATTTTCTGCGCTTCGCTGCCATCGGACATCCCCTTGGCCAGCTTCAGTTCTTCCTCCTGGGTCAGCAGGGCGACCTTGCCAATCTCTTTCAGGTACATCCGCACAGGGTCATCAATGCCGAAGCTCTCCGCCATGGCGTTGGGGTCTACCTCCTCCGCCTTCAGCTCCTCCATTTCCCCTTTCAGGTTGTCGATCTCCTCCGTGGCGTTTTCATCATCCGTTTCGGGCAGCTCATATTCGGTGACCAGGGCGATGCCCAGGTTTTCCAAGATGTCATAGAATCGATCCAGCGTGGCGCTGTCCAGCTCCACCCCGTCCAACTCCATCATCTCGTTGGTGGTCAGTTTGCCATTCTTCTTCCCTCGCTCAATCAGCTCATTCAGCTTCTCCGCGCCGGAGACGTTCTCCGGAATGCGATTCTTCTGTTCCTTTTCCTCTGCGGACTTGGGTGCTGTTGTTTTTTTCTTTTCACTCATTGGGGTTCCTCCCGTTTTTTTCTATTGCGAAGGAGAGAATATCTCTATCCTTTGTCATCTCACGCTTCCATTTCTGCGTTCTGATCTGCCGACTGTAGTCAGCAATGGCCTGTCTGGCCTCTCCCAGCATCTGGGGCTTCTGCATGAGGCTGGCCAGCAGATTCATCTCCGTCCCGCTCAGCCCCTGCGCCATGGCGCTGAGGGTGATGCTGCCCGTAGTCTCCCACAGGGTTTTTGCCTGCCGGTACAGGTTTCCCAGGGCAGGCGCCGAAAAATCCTCCGGCTGCAAGCCGTCCATGTCCTGAAACAGCGTTGGGTCAGCCATGACCAGGCCGATGAGTCCTTCCTCCGCCTTGGCGGAACGGACATCCTGATAGCGGAGCTGCCGCTCCTTGGGCTGCACCTCCATGGCAGGCTGGAGGGCTTTGCGCTGCTGCTGTTTTTTCTGTTTCCAGTGTCTCTTGCGGCGCTGGCTGGTGATCTCCGCCAGCATGGTATCCCGCTCGATGCCGGCAGTCTCCGCTGCGCGGCCGCCATAGATCTCTCGCTCCACGGGGCTGTCCAGCTTGCCGATCATGGCTGCCGCCTCTTGCAGATAGGCCACTCGGTCTGCCGGATCCTCCAGGTGGAATTTGCTCCGCAGCTGTTCCAGCCGGTACTCCATCTGGTTCTCCGACCCGTCCAACAGCCGCTGGAACGCCTCTCGTCCGAATTTCCGGATGAATTCATCCGGATCCTTGGCTCCACGCATCTGCAAGACCCGAACGTGAAGTCCGGTCTTGTCCAAAATAGGGATGGCGCGCTGGGCGGCGTTGACGCCAGCGGCGTCCCCATCGTAGGCCAGGATGACCTCCTTGGTGTAGCGGGAGATGAGGCGGGCGTGATCCTCGGTCAAAGAGGTGCCAAGAGAGGCTACAGCACAGTCAAAGCCTCCTTGGTGCAAGGCGATGGTGTCCATATACCCCTCTGTCAGAATCAATCTCCCCGCCTTGGAGCGCTTGGCCAGATTCAAGGCGAACAGGTTTTTGCTTTTGTTGTAAATGGGCGTATCTGGCGAGTTCAGATACTTGGGTGTGGAGTCGTCCAATACCCGTCCGCCGAAGCCGATGACGTTCCCCCGCACATCAATGATGGGGAAGATAATACGCCCTCGGAAGCGGTCATAGATGGAGCCTTTCTGGCTCTCCACCGCCAGGCCGGCATCTAAAATCTCCCGTTTGGAGTAGCCCTTCTCGGTCATAGCTCGGATGAGCGCATCCCAGGAGTTCAGAGCGTAACCCAGGCCGAAGTTGGTGACCGTCCGGCGGGACAGCCCTCGGCGCTGGAGATAGGCTATGGCCTGCTGGGCGTCCGGTTGGGAGAGATTTCCGTGGAAGTACCGAGCCGCCTCCTTGTTCAGCTGGAACAGACGCTCCCGCCGCTTTCGGCTGTCGGCATTTTCATTGGTGTTGGGCACCTCCATCCCCGCCCGCTGAGCCAGGATGGACACGGCGTCTACAAACCCCACGTCCTCCATCTCCATGATGAAGTTGATGGCTCCGCCGCCCTTGTGGCAGCCGAAGCAATAGCACATCTGCTTATCCGGCGAGACGGAGAAGGATGGCGTTTTCTCGCTGTGGAAAGGGCACAAGCCCCAATAACGGTTTCCTTTCTTGGTCAAGGTCACATAGCTGGACACCACATCCACGATGTCCGTCCGCGCCTGTAGGTCATCTAAAAACGTCTGTGGAATTGCCACAATGTTCCTCCCTTCCACATCGTTTTCGTCTCTGGTATCACTTCACTGTCCATGCCCGTGGGATGAACAGCTCCTCGAACTTCTCCACCGCGTAGGAGTCGGTCATGCCGGCGATATAGTCGCACACCGCCCGATCTACCCCGTCTCTGGCGCGGATGTCCTGGAAATCACTAGGCAGATCATCCGGATGGCGCTGGTAGTAGGCGAACAGGCTACGGATCATCTCCTGCGCCTTTCCCTCCTCCCCCTTGGCCATAGGATTGTGGTAGACCGACTGGAACAAAAAGTCCCGCAGGTCGTTCATGTACCCGCCGATCTCCTCGCTCTGCTGGATGCGGTCTTGGTCGGCACTGTGTTCGATCACATCGGTAACCAGGGTGTTGATGCGCTGGGATTCGGTGTAGCCCAGCTCCTGCTGTAAGTACAGGGGAATGTCGGTGGGGTAGATAATACCGCCCCGCATGGCGTCCTCGATGTCGTGGTTGATGTAGGCGATCCGGTCGGCGAACCACAGGATCTGCCCCTCTAGAGTCTTGGCCTTCACGCTGCCCGTGTGGCACAGGATCCCCTCCCGCACCTCCTGGGTCAGGTTCAGCCCGTCTCCTTCCAGCTCCAGCACATCCACCACCCGCAGGGACTGGACGTTGTGCTGAAAGCCCTCCGGCATGATCTCGTTGAGCACCCGCTCTCCGGCGTGGCCGAAGGGCGTATGTCCTAAGTCGTGCCCCAAGCCGATGGCTTCCGTCAGGTCCTCGTTCAGGTTCAGCGCTCGGGCGATGGTGCAGGCAATGCGGGTCACCTCCAAGGTGTGGGTCATCCGAGTACGGTAGTGGTCGCCCTCCGGCTCCAAAAAGACCTGGGTTTTATGCTTGAGACGGCGGAAGGCTTTGGAGTAGACGATGCGATCCACATCCCGCTGAAAGCAGGTGCGCAGGACGCAGGGCTCCTCCTGCCGTCGGCGGCCTTGGCTGCTATCGGCCAAGCAGGCACGGGACGAAAGGAATCGTCGTTCCCTGGCTTCCGTGCGTTCTCGTCCTGTCATGGCAAGCATCCCCCCTTTTCAGCCGCTCTATATTAAGATTATACGGGATTGGATTGGAAAACCCTCTAAAATCCCGCAACTTTTTTCAAAATGTTTGTTTCACTAAACTTTCTCTGTCATTCTGCCCGCCTTTTCGGCAAAAATACACAGCGCCCAGGTAGGATTGCCCCCTTCCCGCTGAGGCGAGAAAAAACTGACGTATCCTCCGTCAGTTTTTTCTCACATGATTCTATATTATGCCTCGTAGCCACGCGCCTTGATGAGGGCAATGATCTCGTCCACGATGCGCTCGCAGGTCTCGGTGCTCTCTGCTTCCACCATGACCCGCACCAGCGGTTCCGTGCCGCTCTCTCGCAGGAGGATGCGGCCGGAATCTCCCAGCTCTGCCGCCGCTTTGGCCACGGCGGCCTTTACTTCCGGATCATTCTGCGCCTGGGTCTTGTCGGTGACCCGAATATTCTTCAGCACCTGGGGATAGATCTTCACCGGTTCTGCCAGCTGGCTCAAGCTCTTTTTCCGATCCAGCACTACCTGCACCAGCTTCAGCGCCGTCAGGATGCCGTCGCCAGTGTTGGCGTACTTGCTGAAGATGATATGACCGGACTGCTCGCCGCCGATGCGGTGGCCGTGGTTCATCATCTCCTCGTAGACGTACTTATCACCCACGGCGGTCTGGACATAGTTCACGCCGATCTCATCCAGCGCCTTGTAAAGTCCCAGGTTGGACATGACAGTAGTGACGATGGTATTATTGAGCAGCTTGCCCCGCTCCTTCATGTAGCGGCCGTAAATATACAAAATGAGGTCACCGTTGATGATGTTGCCCTTCTCGTCCACCGCCAGGCAGCGGTCTGCGTCTCCGTCAAAGGCGAAGCCCATATCCAAGTGATTCTCCACCACGAATTTCTGCAAGCCCTCCAAGTGGGTGGAGCCGCAGTTCTGGTTGATGTTGGCGCCGTCCGGCTTGGCATTCATCACATGCGTCTCTGCGCCCAGGGCGTTGAAGATGCCTGGGGCGATGAGATAGGCGCTGCCGTTGGCGCAGTCCAGGCCGATCTCCAGCCCGCGGAGGGAGTAGACCGCCTGGGAGATGAGGTAGCCCATGTAGCGGTTGCGGCCTTCGGTATAGTCGATGGTTCGACCGATCTGATCCTTGGTGGCGCGGGGCAGTTCTTCCTCTGGGCTGTCCAGGTAGGCTTCGATCTTGTCGATGACGCTCTGCTCCATCTTCTCCCCTTTGCCGTTGAGCAGCTTGATGCCGTTGTCGTAGAAGGGGTTGTGGCTGGCGGAGATCATGATACCGCAGTCAAACCGCTCCGACCGAGCGATATAGGACACGCTGGGCGTGGTGGTCACATGAAGCAGATATGCGTTGGCGCCAGAGGCGGTCACGCCGGCGGACAGGGCATACTCCAGCATATAGCCGGAACGGCGGGTATCCTTGCCAATGACGATCCGGCACTCCTGGCCTTCCTTCCGGAAATATCGACCCAAGAAGCGCCCTACCCGATAGGCGTGCTCCGGCAGCAGGTTCACGTTGGCTTCGCCACGAAATCCATCCGTTCCAAAATATTTTCCCATACTTGCGCTCCTCCTGTATTCCGTACATAAAAGTCAACTTAATTGTACCAGATGCCGCCTTCCAGCGCAATACCACCTCAAAGTTTTTTGCTTTTTGGGCAGGTTCCCTCGCCACAGCCGCAGCAGCCGCAGCAGCCGTTTTTTCTCCGCTGCACCTTCCGGACGACCACGAAAATACTGTAGCCCGCCAGCGCTGCGGCAATGAGGACGGTCGCAACCATTGCGCTCACCTCCCCTTTCTGTTTTCGTACAGTATATTCTATTGTACTGGATTCTTTCCCGCAACACAATACCATCTTTCGGATTTTGTGTGGGGCTGTGTCCGCCGCAAGAGAGCGGAAAACTGCGAAAGAACCCTCTTGAGGTTCTTTCGCAGTTGTTTTCGTGCGATGCCCTTAGAGCAACAGCCCCACCTGGTACACCACAAAGGTCAGCACCCAAGCGGTAGCCATCTGGAACAGGATGGTCAGACCCGTCCACTTCCAGCTTCGGGACTCCTTATGGATGGTAGCCAGGGTGGCGATACAGGGGACGTAGAGCAGGCAGAAGATCATGAGGCAGTAGGCGTTCAGCGCACCGAAGCCCATGCCCTGAAGGACGCCGCTGAGGGCGTGCATCCCCTGGGTGGAGTTGATGTTATTGATGCCGAACAGGACGGCGGTACTGGAGACCACCACCTCTTTGGCGGAAATGCCGGCGATCAAAGCTACAGCGATCTGCCAGAAGCCCAAGCCGATGGGGGCGAAGAAGGGCACGAGCCACTTGCCCAGCAAGGCGCCGTAGCTCTGGCTCATCTCGGTGGTGTAGCCGCCTGGGCCGAAGTTCAGGATGAGCCACATGAGGATGGACGCCACAAAGATGGTGGTGCCCGCCTTGGTCAGATAGTCCTTCACCTTCTCCCACACATAGATGGCCACGGTGCGGGCACTGGGTGTTTTATATTCGGGCAGCTCGATGAGCAAGTCGTTTGGCTCATGGTTTTTGTCGCCCATGTGCAGCACCAGCAGCACCAACAGAGCTGCCACAATGCCGATCAAGTAGAGGGAATAGGCCACGATCATTTTGTACTTGCCAAAAAAAATGCTGGCAAAGAGCACATAGATGGGCAGCCGAGCGCTACAGGACATGAACGGGGTGACCAGCATGGTCTTATACCGGTCTCTGGGGTTTTCCAACACACGGGAGGCCATAATGGCCGGAACACTGCACCCGAATCCCAGCACCATGGGCAAGAACGCCCGTCCGGACAGCCCCAATTTTCCCATGATGCCATCCATCACATAGGCCACACGAGCCATATAACCGCTGTCCTCCAACAGCGCCAGCGCCAGAAAGAGGACAAAGATATTGGGCAAAAAGGTCAGAATCCCGCCCACACCAGCGATGACACCATCTACCACTAGGGCAACGACCACATCGGATACATGCATCAAGTGCAGCAGGTGGGTGGTTCCGTTAGACAGCCCCGTCAACAGGACTTGGAACCCGTCGCTGAGCCGGTCGCCCAGGAAAAACGTCAGGAAGAACACAAAGGCCATGATGCACAAGAAAATAGGCAGGCCAAACCAACGGTGGGTCAAGATGCGATCCACCCGATCGGTCATCTCCTCCTTCTCCTCGTGCCGGAAAAGGACTTCATGGATCATTTCTTCGATAAAGGCGTATTTTTCGTTGATGATCTCCGTCTCATAGCTGCGATCCAAAATGTCTGCGCAGTCCAAAGGATACTTTTTTATCACTTCGGTATCCTGCTCCAACAGTTTGATGGCAACCCAACGGGTATTTTGAATGTCAGGGTAACGCTTGTCCAGCCGCTCGCTGAACAAGTCGATCTTATGCTCCAGCGGCTCACTGTAAACCATGGCGTACTGGTCGTGCTTGTCCTCTAACCCGTGGTCGCCATGATTGTGGATGAGCTTGTCCGGCTTCACGCTCTGGGCGTGGTGAGCCGCAGTGTGCATGAGGGTTTGCAGGCCGGTACGACTGCGGCCGGAGACAGGGATAGCGGGCACGCCCAACATCTCTGGCAGGCGGTGCAGGTCGATCTCCATCCCCCGTTTATGGACAATGTCCATCATATTCAGCGCCACCACCACTGGTTTCCCGATTTCCAGCAGCTGCAAGGTCAAATACAGGCTGCGCTCCAAAGAGGAAGCGTCCACCACGTTGATGATCATGTCCACCTCGTCCCCCATGACAAACTGGCGGGACACCTGCTCCTCCATGGTGTAGGAGGTCAGGCTATAGGTGCCAGGCAGATCCACCAGGCGCAGGTTCATATCGTGATCTCGAATGGCGCCCTCCACTCGTTCCACGGTGACCCCTGGCCAGTTGGCCACCTTCAGGTTGGCGCCGGTATAGGCGTTGAACAGAGTGGTCTTCCCGCAGTTGGGGTTTCCCATAAATGCAATGGTAATATCCTGTGCCATGTCAAGTCCCCTTTATATGGATATGGGAGGAAATGCCCTGGCCGATGGCAAAGCGCGTACCGCGCACTTTGACGATCATAGCTCCCCTCGGTTTGACGCGCATCACTTCCACCTCCGTCTCCCGAACCATTCCAAGCGCCTCTAACCGCTTGGCCACCTTTGGCGGCAGATCCAGGGCTTCCACACGGTAGGTTTCGTTGGCACGCCCGAAATTTAGTGTCATCCTCTCACTCCTCAAATGTTTTCCAACAGACGGAATGAAAACGGCATAGCCAAAGAGGCTATGCCGTTTTGAATCGGTGATTCAAACTGTCTGCAACGCAGTCAGTTTAGAAATGATGTAACGCAGTCAGATTACTTGTTCTGCAGATACTTATCGATGGCAGCAGCGGCCTTCTTGCCAGCGCCCATTGCCAGGATAACGGTAGCAGCACCAGTGACAGCGTCGCCGCCAGCGAAGACGCCTTCGCGGGTGGTGGTGACTTCGTCCTCACCGACCAGCAGGCAACCCTTGCGGTTTGCTTCCAGACCAGGAGTGGTGGAGCGGATCAGGGGGTTGGGGCTGGTGCCCAGGGACATGATGACGGTGTCAACAGGCAGGTCGAATTCGCTGCCGGGGACAGCCTTGGGGGAACGACGGCCAGAAGCGTCGGGTTCGCCCAGTTCCATCTTGATGCAACGGATTGCGCCGACATGACCGGGGTTCTTTTCGTCTTCGATGACTGCAACGGGGTTGCACAGAGTCTTGAATTCGATTTCTTCCTCGATTGCGTGTTCGACTTCTTCCTTACGAGCAGGCAGTTCTTCCATGCCACGACGATAGACGACATAGACATGCTCAGCACCCAGACGCTTTGCCCAACGGCTGGCGTCCATTGCCACGTTACCGCCGCCAACGATAGCGACAGCGTTGCCCTTAGCGATAGGAGTATCGTATTCGGGATCGTAAGCCTTCATCAGGTTCAGACGGGTCAGGTATTCGTTAGCGGAGTAAACGCCAGCCAGACCTTCGCCGGGGATCTTCATGAACATGGGCAGGCCAGCGCCGGTGCCCACGAATACTGCGTCAAAGCCGTATTCATCGAACAGTTCGTCGATGGAGATGGTCTTGCCGATCAGGATGTCGGTCATGACGTTAACGCCCAGCTTCTTCAGCTTTTCGACTTCGCCAGCCACGATTGCCTTGGGCAGACGGAATTCGGGGATACCATAGACCAGAACGCCACCAGCGACATGGAATGCCTCGAAAACGGTGACTTCATAACCCAGCTTTGCCAGGTCAGCAGCACAGGTCAGGCTGGAGGGGCCAGAACCGGCGACAGCGACTTTCTTGCCGTTGGAAGCGGGCTTTTCGATCTTGTCTTCCACGTTTTCACGATGCCAGTCGGCAACGAAACGTTCCAGACGACCGATGCCCACGGGCTCGGTCTTGATGCCACGGACGCACTTGCTTTCGCACTGGTTCTCCTGAGGACAGACACGACCGGAGATTGCGGGCAGAGCGTTGGTGGAGGAGATAACCTGGTAAGCACCTTCAAAGTCGCCTTCCACGATCTTAGCGATGAAGTCGGGGATCTTGACGTTAACGGGGCAGCCAGATACGCAGGGCATATGCTTGCAGTTCAGGCAACGAGCAGCTTCGTCCTGTGCCATTTCTACAGTATAACCAGTAGCAACTTCCAGGTAGTTCTTGTTACGAACGTGGGGATCCTGAGAAGGCATCGGGTTCTTTTTCGGGCTCATATTCGGCATAATAATGCGTCTCCTTTCTTCCTTACTTAATCAGGTCTTTGCCGAGCTTTTCAAAGCGGCAAGCGTGGTCTTTCTTTTCTTCTTCGTCGGTCTTGAAGGTAGCCAGACGGTTGATCAGTTCGTCGAAATCGACGTCAGCACCGTTGAAGTCGGGGCCGTCAACGCAAGCGAACTTCATTTCGCCGCCAACGGTAACACGGCAGCAACCGCACATACCAGTGCCGTCCACCATCAGGGGGCACAGGGAAACGATGGTTTCCACGCCGAAGGGCTTTGCAGTTTCATAGACAGCCTTCATCATGGGCACGGGACCCAGGGTGTAGATCTTGTCATACTTTTCGCCAGCTTCCAGGACTTCCTGGAGCTTGTCGATAACCTTGCCCTGTTCGCCCTGAGAGCCGTCTTCGGTCAGCAGGTACAGATTGCGGGCAGCAGCCTTGAAGCCGTCTTCTAGGATGACGAAATCCTTGGAACGGAAGCCGATGATGACGTCGGTTTCAACGCCTGCATCGTTCAGGCCGTTTGCGATGGGATAAGCGATAGCGCAGCCGACGCCGCCACCGACGACGCAAGCCTTCTTGACGCCTTCCATCTCGGTGGGCAGACCCAGAGGACCAACCAGATCCATCAGAGCGTCGCCCTCTTCCATTGCTGCCAGAGCCATGGTGGTCAGGCCAGCGCGCTGGAAGATGATGGTGATGGTACCCTTTTCACGGTCATAACCGCCGATGGTCAGGGGGCAGCGTTCGCCCTTTTCATCAATACGGAAGATGATGAACTGGCCGGGCTGTGCTTTACGAGCGATGTAAGGTGCCTCAATCTCCAACAGAGTGATCTTCGGACTAAGGACTTCTTTTTTTACGATACGAAACATAACTTAAAATTTTCCTCCTCACAAATTTTTAGTTACATAAGTCCTCTCACGGGCGCAGACCCTGTGAGAATATGAAAAAGAAGCTGTCTTCTTATTCAACATGGTTATACTATATAGACCGCTTGCATCTGGAATTGGGTCTGCTTCCGCAGATTTCCAACTTTCTCTGGTGTATTGGCGAAATAACCAAAGGAAAGTTGGCGTTAGCGGATACAAACACCACCCATTTGCAAATATCTACATAAATCCATTTAATATAACTGTTTTTATTATAATCTTTTGCTAATCAGTTGTAAAGAGAATTGTCAAAGATTTAACCATTTTTTTGCCCGTGAATTTTTCCCACGGCTGGTTTTTCCCTGTTCCCTCTCCATTTCTTGAAGTATTTTCCTTTTTCAGCCCTTCATCAGCTGTAAAAAACCCTCCTCGCTGAGCACTGGGACGCCCAGGCTCTCCGCTTTGGTCAGTTTGCTGCCTGCCGCTTCCCCAGCCACCACATAGGTGGTCTTTTTGGAAACGCTGCCGGAGACTTTTCCGCCCAGGGCTTCGATTTGTTTTTTCGCCTCGCTGCGGGTGAATTGGGTCAAGGTGCCAGTGAGCACGAAGGTCATGCCATCGAAACGACCGTCCCGCTGCTCCAGCCTGCACTCCATATTCACGCCCGCCTCCCGAAGCGTCTCCACCAAGTGCTGGGACTGGGGATTCTGGAACCACTCCACCAAACAGTGGGCGGTGACAGCTCCCACGTCGGGCACCTCGGTCAGCGTCTCCTCGTCCGCTGCCATGAGCGCATCCAGAGTGTGGAACCGCTCCGCCAGCACCTGGGCGCCACGGGTACCCACCTGACGGATGCCGAAGGCGCTGATGAGGCGGGACAGATCCTGCTGCTTGGACTTTTCGATGGCGGCGATCAGGTTTTCCGCCGACTTCTCCCCCATCCGATCCAGCTTGGCCACGTCCTGGGCGTTCAGGTGGTACAGATCGCCCGGTGTGCGGATGAGGTCGTTCTCCACCAGCGCCCGTACCACGGCAGGGCCAAGCCCTTCGATATCCATGCAATCGCGGCTGGCGAAATGCACCAGGTTGCGTACCAGCTGCGCGGGACATTCCGCTCCGGTGCAGCGCAGCGCCACGCCGTCCTCGTCTCGCACGACCGGAGAGCCACAGACGGGGCAGACCTCCGGCAGGTGATAGGGCACGGCGTCCGGGGGGCGCTTGGAAACGTCCACGCTGACCACCTGGGGAATGATCTCACCGGCCTTTTGGAGCAGGACGGTGTCACCGATGCGCACATCTTTTTCGGTGATGAAATCCTGGTTGTGGAGGGTGGCGTTTGTGACAGTAGTGCCGGCCAGCTGCACCGGTTCGGTGACCGCCTTGGGGGTCAGGACGCCAGTTCGCCCCACCTGCACCACGATGTCCAGCACCTTGGCCGGTTTCTGCTCCGGCGGGTACTTCCACGCCACTGCCCAGCGGGGGAATTTGGCGGTGCTGCCGAATAGTTCCCGCTGGCTCAGATCGTTGACCTTCACCACTGCCCCGTCCATCTCATAGGGGAAGTCGTAGCGCTCCCGTCCCAGCCGGTCGATCTCCGCCTGCACCTGGGCAGGGTCGGACAGAATGGCACGGGGGATGACTCGGAAGCGGAGCTTTTCCAGGTAGTCTAGCTGCTGGGCGTCGGTCTGGAAGGGTTCGCCGTCGGTGAGCTGGATGTTGAAGATGACGCAATCCAGACGGCGCTGGGCGGCAATTTTGGAGTCCAGCTGCCGGAGAGAACCGGCGGCGGCGTTGCGGGGATTGGCCAGCAGCGGTTCCTCCCTGGCCGCTCGTTCCTCGTTCAGGCGCTGGAAGGTCTTGCGGGACATATAGCACTCCCCCCGGACGATGAGCCGGTGAGGGGCGTTGTCCAGCTTCATGGGGATGGAGCGGACGGTGCGCAGGTTCTCGGTCACGTCCTCGCCGGTCTGGCCGTCGCCGCGGGTGGCGCCACGGACGAACAAGCCGTCCACATACTCCAGCGCCACGGACAGTCCGTCTACCTTGGGTTCCACAATATACTCCGTCTCCGGCGCAGTCTCCCGAATACGGGCATCAAAGGCGGTCAATTCCTCTGGAGCGAACACGTCCTGTAGGGATTGGAGGGGCACCTGGTGGGTCACCGGCGCAAACGCCTTCAGCGCCTCGCCGCCCACCCGCTGGGTGGGGGAATCGGGGGTGATATACTCTGGGTGTTCCGCCTCCAATTCCTCCAACTCTCTGAGCTTTTGGTCATATTCATAATCGGGCACGGTGGGAGCGTCCAGTACATAGTATAGATGCCCCCACTGGTTGAGCAAGTCCCGCAATGCTTCCATTTTAGATGGTACGTCCATAGTGTTTCCCCTTCATTCTGCGCTGTAATCTCGTTGGGCGTCAGCAGCCTCTCGAGCCGTGTCAAATTGGCTGAAATAACTGTAATGCGACGGAACATCCCCCATGAGGATGGACTCCGCCACGGTGATCTTGTTGGTGAACGTCCGGTCATAGGTGCCGCCAGGGAGCAGGAGCACCACCTGGACGGTGAGCACCATCTGAATTTGGTGTCTGGTCTGGTTGATGCCGGCGGAGGCGAAGCTGCTCTCAAAATATCCAGCGATGCTCTCCAAGCTCAACACCTGCACTGGGATGTTGGGGCCTAGGTCGGAGAACAACGCAGTCCCCCAGGCGGTGCCCAAGGGCACTTGAATGGGGTGTTCCTCCACCTTCCCCAGCGCTTGACCGATGGCACGGGTCATATCCGCCCGCAGGACGTTGAGGGTGGCCATGTCAGTGGTCAGCCCTTGCAGCTTGCCGTTCTGGTCGTATTGCAGCTGAACCAGCTTGCTGTAGGTGATCTCCCCGTCCGCCGCGTCCTGGATGCAGACCTGGTCGATGGCGTCGTTGACCACCGTTTCCAGGTCAGACAGAGCAATTTCCAAGATGGCCGGCCGCAGCTTGTAGTCCAGGCGCAAGATGACGCCCACCACCAGCACCAGGCAGACCAGGAGCACACAGCACCGCTTCCGCCGCCTGCTCCAGGGCGCCCGATGACGCCGCCTTCGGTATCCACGCATCCCATCGCCTCCCCTGCCACTGTATGCAGGAAAGGCCGATCTCATCTCTATTCTGTCCGGTTATCCCTTCAGCAACTCCTCCACCGCCAGCAAAACGCCGGTCTTGCCGGACTCGTAGGTCAGGCCGCCCTGCATGTAGACGGTGTAAGGGGGACGCATAGGGGCGTCCGCAGACAGCTCGATGGACGCGCCCTGGATGAAGGCACCAGCGGCCATGATGACCTGGCAGTCGTAGCCGGGCATATCCCAGGGCACCGGGGTCACGTAGCTGTCCACAGGAGAGCCGGACTGGATGCCCTTGCAGTATTTCTCCACCAGCTCCGGCCGTTCCAGGCTCACCATCTGGATGATGTCGTGGCGCTCCTGGTCGGAACGGGGTTCGGTCTGGTAGCCCAGCAGCTCCATCATGCGAGCGTTGAACACGGCGGTCTTGACCGCCTGTGCCACAGTGTGGGGCGCCAGGAACAGACCCTGATAGAGCAGGCGGTTATTGCCCAAGGTGGAGCCGCACTCCCGACCGATGCCGGGGACGGTGAGCCGTTTGGCTGCCGCTTCCACCAGGTCATGCCGACCGGCCAGATAGCCGCCGGTAGGGGCCAACCCGCCACCGGGGTTCTTGATGAGGCTGCCCACGATCAAGTCCGCCCCCACTTGGGTGGGTTCCATGGTCTCCACGAACTCGCCATAGCAGTTGTCCACGATGACGGTGACGTCAGGACGGTGCTCTTTGACGATGGCGATCAGCTCGCCGATCTCTGCCACGGACAGGGACGCCCGGGTGGAATAGCCCTTGGAGCGCTGGATGAGCACCACCTTCACGTCCGGTGCCTGCACCGCCTGGGCCAGCCCCGCCTTGTCCGGCAGGTCGTCCGCGGTCACGTCCACCTGACGGTAGCCGATGCCGTATTCCTTCAGACTCCCCGGCTCGTCCCCGGTGACGCCGATGACGCTGAGCAGGGTGTCGTAGGGTGCGCCGACCGCGGAAAGCAGGGTGTCGCCGGGTTTTAACGCCCCGTACAGGGCGGAGGCGATGGCGTGGGTGCCGTTGACGAACTGGATGCGCACCAGGGCGTCCTCGGTGCCGAAGATCTCGGCGTAGATTTGATCCAGGGTGTCCCGTCCCAGATCGTCGTAGCCGTAGCCGGTGGTGCCGGCGAAGTGGGCTTCTGCCACCCGGTGGTTCTGGAAGGCGGCCAGCACCTTCTGACTGTTGTATTCCGCCACGGCGTCGATGTGGGCGAACTGTCCGCGGATGTCCGCCTCCGCCTGCCGTGCCATGTCTAAAACCCGCTGGGACAGCCCCAGGGGATGCTTGTTCTCATTCATTTGATTCAAACTCACTTTCACAAAATGCCTGCACCAGCTTCACGCAGGCTTCCAAATCCGCCAGGTCGATGAGCTCGGTCTGGCTGTGGGTATACCGGCAGGGGATGGACACGCCGCCGGTGCGGACGCCGCCCCGACTGACGTGGATGACGCCGGCATCGGTGCCGCCCACCTTCAACAGGTCGTCCTGGGCGGGGATATTTTTCTCCTCCGCCAGCTGCCGCAGCTTGGCCACCACGTCACGATGACAGAGCACCGAGTGGTCCATGATCTTGATGGCCGCACCGCCGCCGATCTTCGTGGTTGCTTCATGGAGCGCGCCAGGCTGGTCGTCCGGACAGGTCACATCCACCGCCAGGGCATATTCCGGGTCCACTGCCCAAGCGGCAGGCTTCGCCCCACGCATCCCCGCCTCTTCTTGGGTGGTAAAGACGTAATAGAGGTCGTTGGTCGGGTGCTGGGTCTGCTGCATGGTCTCCAGCAGCACTGCACAGCCCGCCCGATTGTCCAGGTACGGCCCCATGACCCGATTTCCGTTGCCGGACAGGGCACCGGAGAAGGCAGCGGTGTCCCCTACCATGACCATGGTCTTGGCTTCCTCCCGATCCCTTGCGCCGATGTCGATATAGAGATCGGTCAGCTTGAACTCCTTCTCCTCTTTGCTCTCCTCCACGGCGATGACCCCCACGGTGCCATTCTGGAACCGCACCATAGTCTGATACAGCGCCTTGGCTTCCAGCCCGCCGACGGCCCCGAAGCGCAGGAAGCCGTTCTGCTCGATGTGGGTGACGATGACGCCCACGCTGTCCATGTGAGCAGCCAGCATGATCTTTTTGCCCGCCCCCTTCTGGTGGACGATCAGGTTGCCCAGGGCGTCCTCGGTGATGTCATCGGCGTAAGGCTCCGCTGCCTGGCGGATGGCGGCGCGGATGGCGCTCTCGTCCCCGGACACGCCGTGGGCACGGGTCAAGGTTTCCAATCGTTTCTTCATATCTGTCAGCTCTCCTCTGCGATGTTCCCGATGAATGCCCGTGCCAGCTCCAACATCCCTTCCATGTCCGCCACAGCGGCCACACTGGTGGGGGCGTGCAGGTAACGGGTGGCAATGGCCAGACCGGCCACCCGAACGCCTGCCCGACTGCGCTGGTAGGTACGGCCGTTGGTGCCGCCGGACAGATATTCTTTGGTCTGCCAGGGGATGTGATTTGCTTCCGCCAATTCTCGCAGCCGGCAGAACAGGCCACGGTCGTAGATGGTGCCGCCGTCCATGTAGGGGATAACAACCCCCTTGCCCGGAGCGCAGACCCGTTTCCCGCTGGGGGTGCCAGGCAGGTCGGCGGCGGTGGTGGCTTCCAGCACCAGGGCGATCTCCGGCTTGACGGAAAAGGCGCTGGCAAAGGCGCCACGGGTGCCTACTTCCTCCTGGGTAGAGAACACGAAGGTCACGTCCATGGGCAGCTCCTCCTGAGCCAGCTTTATCATGGCGGCACAGCCTGCTCGGTCGTCAATGGCCTTGCCTTTCAGGAAGCCGTCACCGAAAAGCAGGGTCTCGCCGTCAAAGACGCCCACTTCCCCCAGCTTCACCTTGGCCTGGGCTTCCGCTTTGTTTTTTGCGCCGATGTCGATATATAATTCTTTCACCTTGGGCACGGCGGTGCGTTCCTCTTTGGTGGTCTGATGGACGGGTTTCATGCCGAACACGCCCAAAATGCGCTCTTTTCCCAGATAAACCCGCTTGCCAATGACTACTCGGCGGTCAACCCCGCCCACGAAGGCAAAGCGCAGGCAGCCCTGTTCCGTGTAGCCAGTGACCATGACCCCCACCTCGTCCATGTGGGCGTCCAGCAGGAGCTTGGAACCGGTGTGTTTTTTCCCCTCCTTGAAGGCGATCAGATTGCCCATGGCGTCTACTTTCATCCACTTCACATAGGGTCGGATGGTCTGGGCAATAAACTCCCGCACCGCTTCCTCTCGACTGGACACGCCAGGAAGGGCGCACAAGGTTCGGGTCAGATCCAGCATTCCATTCCCTCCTCTCCCAGTTCTGCCACGAAGCCGGCCAGCAGTCGGGCGCAGCGCTTCATGTCGGTCAGAGACACCACTTCCAGCGGGGTATGCATGTAGTTCAGGGGCAGGGAGACCACGGCGGTGGGGATGCCCTCTCGGGCGACCTGAATCTCCCAACCGTTGGTGCCGCTGTTGCCGGGGATGATCTCCAGCTGATAGGGAATCTCCCGTTTTTTCGCTGTCTCCTCCAGCCGCTCCGCCATCCAGTGGGACATATTGGGGCCGATGCCGATGGTAGGGCCGCCGCTCAGGTCGAAGCTGTCATCGGAGCGGACGTCTGGTGCCTTGCCGAAGGTCACGTCCACTGCAACTGCCAAATCCGGCTGAATGTCGTAAACAGCGGTGATCGCACCGGCGCTGTTGGTCTCCTCACGGCAGGAACCAAGGACGTACATATCCACATTCAACTCCGTTTTTTGAAGCAGTTTCAGGGTCTCCAGCAGGATGACGAAGCAACTCCTGTCGTCCATGGCTCTACCGGTCATCCGATCGTCCCCCAGGGCGTAACAGCCCTCTCGGAACACCACCGGCGTACCAACCGGAATCTCCTGCACCGCCTTCTCCTGAGATAAGCCCACGTCCACCCGCAGGTCAGCGATGGGGATGGCCTTGTTTCCCTCCCCTGCCGCCATCACATGGGGCGGTTTGGTAGCCACCACGCCGAAGCGGGGCGGGTCGGTCAAGATGGTCAGCTCTCGGTCGGGCAGAATCCTAGGGTCGATGCCGCCCAGGGGGGCAATGCGCAAAAAGCCCTCGTCGTGTCCCATGACGAGAAACCCCACCTCGTCCAGATGGGCGTCCAACAGCACCCGCCGAGCGTCTTTCTTGCCGCAGCGCTTCACGCCCACTACGCTGCCGATGCGGTCGGTGTAGACCTCATCCACCAGTGGGGTCAGCAGACCCTTGGCCACCGCCACTGCCGGTTCTTCAAAGCCGGTGGGGGCATTGGCCTGGCATAGTTGTTCCAATAATGCTCTCATGCGCTCTATCATCCTCAGTCCGGCAGAGCACGAATCAGCTCTTTGAAGGTGTCGCCGCGCACCATGAAGTTCTTGAACTTGTCAAAGCTGGCGCTGGCTGGGGACAGGATGACAATGTCTCCAGGCTGAGCCAAAGATACCGCCTTGTGGACAGCATCGGCGAAATCGTCGATGGTGCAGATGGGCAGCGCCTGGGCATCATAGCCGGGTGCCTGCTCTGCCGCCGCCTGGATCTTGGGAGCGGTGGCGCCGGTGAGTACCATAGCCTTCACATGGGCAACCAGGTCGGAGCCAAGGACGTCATAAGGGATGTGCTTATCATAGCCGCCGGCGATGAGGATGACCTTCTGGCTAAAACTGCGCAGGCCGGCCATGGTGCGGCTGGGGCTGGAGGCGATGGAGTCGTTATAATACTTGACCCCGTGCAGCTCCCGCACCAGCTCGATGCGGTGCTCTACGCCGCCGAAGGTGGCGGCGAACTTGCGAATGATCTCGTCAGGCACCAGGCCATCTACGGCGCCAATGGCCGCCTGGTAATTTTCGATGTTGTGAACACCTGGCAGCAAAATGTCCGTTACCGGCAGGACTTTGCGGGTGTTTCCGTCCTTTTTTACGCAGATGACACCATCTTCCAGGACAACGCCCTCGTCCAAGTGGTTTTGGCGGGAGAACAGGGTGACCTGCCCTTTTGCTTCAGGGACGAAGGAATAGGTGATGTCATTGTCCCGATTCAGCACGACCTTCTGCTGGGCGTTCTGATACAAAAAGATGTTCTTTTTGGCCGCAATATACTCCTCCATCCCCTTGTGGATGTCCAGGTGATTGGGCGCCAAGTTGGTGACTACGGCAATGTCTGCGCTGGTGTCCATGGTCATCAGCTGGAAGGAGGACAGCTCCAACACTGCCAGGTCGTCAGGCTGGATGGACTCGATGTCCGGCAGGAGGGGACGGCCGATGTTGCCGCCCAGATGGACGTGATAGCCTGCCGCTTCCAGGAGCTTGGCGATGATGGTGGTGGTGGTGGTCTTGCCATCGGAACCAGTCACGGCAATGGTCTTGCAGGGGCAGACGTGGAAGAACACCTCCATCTCCGAGGTGATGACTGCTCCGTTGGCCTTGGCCTGCGCAAAGGCGGGGATGTCCGGACGGATGCCGGGGGAACGGAAGATGACGTCTTGGGTCAGGTTGTCCAAGTAGTCTGCACCCATATGCAGGGTGGCGCCCAGCGCCTCCAGTTCCAGGAGCAGGGACTGGTTGTCATAGGCTTCTCGCTGGCATTTATCGCACGCTGTGACAGCGATCCCTTTTTTCAAAAACAGCTTGATCAGCGGGATGTTGCTCACGCCGATGCCGATCACGGCCACCTGCTTGCCGCGCAAGGTCGCCAGGTAAGATTCAAAGGTCATAGGTCTGTGCCTCCTCAAGCGCATAGTTGGTTTTATTATAAACCGGTTCCAAAAGTAATTCAATCGCCGAGATTGACAATTCCCGTCGTCATAGGGTAAAATAGAGGGGCAAGGAAGCTGGACAGCCGCGTTCCTGGGGCGAAAGGCCCAGGGATGAGGAAAGTCCGGGCTCCATAGGGCGAGGATAACGGGTAACACCCGCCGAAGGCGACTTTAGGACAAGTGCAACAGAGAGATACCGCCGGTCTTTGAGCCGGTAAGGGTGGAAAGGTGAGGTAAGAGCTCACCGGCCGACTGGGAACAGCTCGGTCCTGTAAACTCTATCCGGAGCAACACCGTGGGGGAACATGAGGCTTGCCCGGCCGTTCCCAGGAGGTGGCTAGAGCTTATCGGCAACGGTAAGTCGAGATAGATGGCTGTCAAAACAGAACCCGGCTTATAGGCTTGCTTGCATTGAGTTTCTATGGTTCGATTCAGAGCCAAGACGCGAAAAAACGGACGCAAATTGCGTCCGTTTTTTGCGTTCACTTCACTTTCAGCGGCTGGTCACAGGACAGCGTTACCACCCTGTCCTCCTGCACCAGCAGCACATAGTAGGTCTCCCCCACCTGCCGCCGCCAAGCCTGGCCGTCCTTGCTTTCCGTCTGCTTCCAATCGGCTTCTGCCAGAATCTGGTTCACCACGATGGATTGGAACACGCCGCCTTTGCAGTTGTAGACAGTACTGCTCAGGGACAGATCCTCCCAGCTCTCCCAATAGTCCGTCCGAGTGACCAGGAGGGAGCCGGTCTGCTCATAGCTGGCTGCCTGGAGATTGTTGGGATGCATATCCAAATCTTCTGCGTGTACCACGTCGCTGACACTGTTGCGCCAGGCGCAGTTCCCCACCTCCGCACGGGAGTCGCTGGGGTTGGTTGCAGACAGGAGCAGTGCAGTCCCCAACACCACTGCGAGAATGAGGGAAATGGCGGAGTAAAAGGTCTCGGTTTTGCCCCAATGGAGTCGCACATAGCCGTATACCATGCCTGCGACTAAGAATAGGAGCAACGCACAAAATGCCAACAGATTGGTCACCAAATCCAGCAGCAAGGCGACCAACGCCAGCAGCAGCCACACACCAGCCGCCACTTGCAGCACACTGCGCAATAGCATCCCGCTCCGTTTGGGTGTCCGATCTTCCCTGCTGAAGCACTTCTGTCCCAGCCAGAGCAGGTAGTAGATGCTGCCAACTGCAAACACTGGGAACGTGCAGCGGAGGAAGATGCCTAGGTTGGACAGGTACCAGATTGGCTGGAAGGGCAACGCGATCTGATTGACCCAGGCGATGGCGGTCAACGCAGTGACCAAAAGCAATAGGATGAGCCATGAACAGAATGCGTAGAAATAGAGTCGCTTGCTCCGCCCCTGCGCCAACGTCTGCGATTCCTGGCAGGGCATGGATTCATAGATGTCAAAGTGGTTGATGGTGGCAACAGGACGCCAGCCCTGCACCTGTTTTTCCGCAACGATTTCGGCCAGCTTTTCTCCTTGGTAGGCATCGCAGGTGACGTGGTAGCGTAGATCGGTGCGGTTGGTCTCCTGGAACGGCACCCGAAAAGTCATGCCGTCCTGTTCCGCCGCCAGCGCCCAACCTTTTTCGGCTTGGTCGTTGAGGTAGGCTTCCACGCCCTTTCGGTCGAGGGGGAGGTAGGCGAACCACTGTTTTTTTTGCTTCAAAGGGATCGCTCCTTTTATAGTTGAATTGGGATAGGTCGGACAATCTCCAAGGTGTCCGGCGTCACATGACATTCCAGCGCCAGGATATGGACGCCAGCCTTTTGCGCCATACGCAACGCTTCCCCAAACTGCGGGTGGGTAGCGTCATTGGGTTGAAAGCAGGTCATGCCCTCCATTTGGATGACGAACACGATCCACGGAGTGAAACCCTGTGCTCGGGCGGCGATCAGCCCTTTGATGTGCTTGATGCCACGTTCGGTCGGTGCGTCTGGGAATTTGGCCACGCCGTTTTCCTCTAGGGTGACGCCTTTGATCTCTGCCAAGTGACGCTTTTCTCCTTGCTCCAGATAGAAGTCAAATCTGGAATCTCCGTGGCGAAATTCTGGGCGAATCAACGTCAAATCCGGCAAAAACGTTCCCTTTTGGACATATTCCCCAAACACGGTATTGGGTGCCTGAGCGTCCATATTGATGAGCAGATTCCCCTTCTCCACGGCGATCAAATCGAAGTTTGTTTTTCGATTTGAGGCGTCCACACGATTCAAATATACCGTTGCATCTGGCGTCAGTAACTCTCTGCATCGGCCGGTGTTTTTCACATGGCAGCGCTCTACTACACCATTGATCTCCACCTCTGCGATAAATCGATTGGGACGGGATTTGAATATTCCGATGCAGATATTTTGGTATTTCATAAATTCACCTTGCAAAAAGAAAACCCCTCAACCAGTCTCCCGGTTGAGGGTATTCATGTTGGCACT
>URAM01000013.1 GCA_900545815.1 uncultured Eubacteriales bacterium
ATAAGACCTCCTTCCTCCGCGCAGAGCCGTCCGCCTGGGACGCAGCACTGGTAGAAGATGTGACATGCGCCATCCGTCAGGCCACAGACACCATGTGGGCCGGTTACCGGAAATAAAGCAATGCATCACAAGCACAAACCGCCCACCGGAAATTTCCGGTGGGCGGTTTCGTTTTATGGCAGATTAAAAGCCGAAGCAGGCACGCACAGCGTCCGCGTAATCACCTCTGCAAACCAGATATTCTCCGGCATATATCATTCTCGCAATTCGGCTACTTCTTTCTCCACAAGAGGAGACCGAGTCATTACTGCAGAAAATATCACTCAATTATACACTTAATACGCCAGCCATCATCACGCTATCTGTGCTTTTCTTACTTTCCGTTCCAGTTCTACAGAAGATTCGAAAGCTAAACGCCAACGAGCGCATTTGTGTAAAGATTATCAAAAATTGTACTGGCGAAATGGCCTCCTTTTTTATCCCCTTTATATTCTCTTTGTTGACTATAGGAATAGATTGGTATGGGTGGCTAATCTCTTTGCTGATTTATTTGTTTGCTGGATTTATAGTCCTCCAAGCCGATTGGATACATCTTTGCCCGGTCTTCTTCTACTTGAGATATCGGCTATACCAAGCGGAAGATGGTTCTTATGTATTGTCTCGGTTGAATGCAGAATAGTTTAATCAGCTCTTATTATAGCATTTTTCAATAATACAGCAGAACGCTTTAACTTTTGAGAAAAAGTGATATAACAAAGGCAAAGAAGGTGCGTGCAATGCTGCACAACGAAGCTCGAAAGTTGATTCTGGAAGGATATGACAAGGGTATCCGTGTAAAGGAACTGGCAAAGTGCTTTTCAGTAAACACCTGTTCCATCTATCGTTTGCTGAAGCGTCGGAGCGAAACAGGAAGCTACGAAACTCAGACGAATCTGCGTGGAAAGAAGCCCAAATTGTCAGATGCAGATCATCAGCGCATCCTTTCGCTTCTGGAGAAACAGCCGGATATCACTTGTCTGGAGATCATTGAAACGTTGAATTTGTCTGTCAGCATTGATACAGTCTGGCGTTTTCTTCAGAAAGCAGGATACCGCCGGAAGAAAAAGTCTCTTCATGCCAGTGAACAGGAGCGTCCCCGATGTGACCGAGAAGAGGAAAAACTGGAACGACCTTATATCTGGGTTCCGTGCAAGTGATCTTGTATTTCTGGATGAAAGCGGCTGCAATACAGATATGACAAGGCGATATGCCTATTCATTTGGTGGAAGTCGAGCCGTTGACTCCACTCCGCTTTCCAAGCCAAAGAATACGACGATTCTGTCATCTATCCAGTTGGACGGGGCATTACACTATACGACTTTCTCAGGTGGAACAACTGTAGAACATTTCAAACATTATTTGAAGGATATTTTGCTGCCTCATCTGAACGGCAATTCTGTTCTCGTGATGGATAATATGAAGTCGCACCATGCAAAGGCAGTAAAAAATCTGCTGGACAGCTCTGGAATTCGATATACCTACCTTCCACCTTATAGTCCTGACCTGAATCCTATTGAAAAACTCTGGTCGAAGGTAAAGTCTCTTTTGCGCAAATTCAAGGCAATGTCACTGGATGCTCTTCCGAATGCGATTCAACACGCCTTTCAGAATGTTTCCCCTTCTGACTGTTCAGGGTGGTTTCGTTCATGTGGATATGTGCTTTAATTTTGAAAACTGCTATACTTGGATAGTATTTATTTGTGCGGGATTATCCCTATGGGGATTCTCCACATCTGGACTATCCACATCGGGATTTTCCCTATGTGGTTTTTCCCTGTGTGGCAAACCTGCTTGTGGAGACTCGTAAATGTCAAACTCCGTGGTGACAAGCCTGCCCTTGCTGTCTCTTCCTCTGTGACGAACAAGATAGCCGTTTTTCTCAAGCTCTTTGAGTGCCGAGAGAATGGCGTCGGGACCTTCCTTGCAAATAGCAGCCAGCCCACGGGTGGAGAATTGCCAGCCATCATTGAACGACAGCATTTTTGAAAGAAGACCGACTGCCTTGAGGGACAGGTTCTTATCCCTTAGATGTGTATTGCCCATGACCGTGAAGTCACGGGTTTTATTGACGCGATAGACGGACACATAATCACCCTGCCATTTTCGCAGACACTTCAACGCCGCAGATACCAAAGTACCGGATGCGGATAACATCCTTGCCTTTCGGTGTAAAGTAGGTCTGAGAGCCGGTATATCGGAAGGTCACGAAATCCCGGACAATGAAAAGTCCTTCGTTGCTCTTCTTGTTGTAGGGAAGAAGCTGACCGGATGGAGAGCGGAACAGATAGCCTTCGTTAAGCAGGAACTTGACAAACTTGCGCTCCGGGATTTTCAGTTCCTTCGCCGTCGTTCGGATATTGGTGCAGTCATCCGGATTGATGAAGGCGTCAAAGTAGTCCGCCTTCGGTCTTGCAACATTGAGTTCGGCTTCAAGTGCATTGGCACGGTCTCTTTCTCTAAGCACAGCTTTCGCCATCACCAAGGCAAATGCCGGGTCTTTTTGGATGCGTTCCAGCACGGAGTCTGTCATGTAGCAGCCGGTTTTACGGATCATGGGAACAACATCGTCGAACAGCCAGCGTTCAAATTTCTCAGCCGCAGGAAGCTTGCTGCGGACAATGAGACGGTACACATCACCTTCGGTTATGAAAAGCATCTCTTGCTCACCGCCGTTTGTAAGGATACGCTGTTTCAACGTACCCTTGGCATGACGGGCAACCGCTTCATTCGGTCTGGCATATCCCAATGCTCTTGCAACGTCTGAGCCGCAGAACAAGAGTGTTTCTCCGTCGAGGATCGTTCTCACCTCACCAAACTGCTCATTCTTGAAGACTTCGATTTTGTTATCCATGATTGACTTCCTTTCCGGCAGCAGATGTGCCACTTTGATTTTTGAGGGTAGAAACGGGATTGCAGCAGTAGGGACACTCTGCAAACACGCAGGACTGATATTTCCAGAAGGGGCGATGAAAGCGGCAAGTACGGCATTCCGGTATAATGCCCTCGCAGCCGCTATCGAAATGGGAATACGGCGTTTCCTGCATCAAGGCGTCAAATGCCTTGGCAGAATCTCTTGTGTTCATTGCCTTGACCTCCAATTTGACAAAAATAAGCCCCGTTATTGTTCTGCTATGCGCAGTGCAATAACGGGGCTTTGCTATACGAATTATTCTGTTGTATCAAGTCTATCAAGAAAACTTTTGATGAGCAGCGTGTGCTTCCAAGTTTTTCGTGTAATGTCGAAGCTGTACTGAGAAACGAGGAAATCTATGAGGCTGATCTTTGGTATAAGGAACTTTCCGGAGATATTGAATGATTTGAGCTTCTTGGCGTTGCACCAGCGATGAAGAGAAGTATCGCAGTAGCCGATTGCCTCAGCCACTTCAACGACGGTCAGCAGATCGCCGTACTGACAAAACTCGTCTTCCATATATTTTCGGAAGCTGGCTCGTTCCTCTTCGGACATCCTCGTCAGCTCATTCCGATAGGTGACACGCGAATTGTAATGACCAGACCGTTCCTGATACCAGCGATCCGGTGCGCGATAGACTTCCGGGTGAAGCTCCCGGTCAATCAAATAGAAGATTATATCGTCGGTGCGGATTGTGTACCGGCGAGTTTTCTTGCCCGTATCTTTGCACGGGACTAAACCGTTTTGCAGAAGATGCAGAGCAGTTGCTTTGCTGATATGGGCGATTTGGTAGAACTGATCTTTCGAGACCGTCTCAGGGTATTTGCGACGGATGGATTCGTAATATTTCATGCTTTCAGTCATGCGGATAACCACCTTGATTTTGATGTTCGGTATCGGTAGGTATCATCTGCATTGGACTGTGATTTCTCCCCGAGTTCTCCCCATCTTCTCCCCAACGGGCTTTTTTCTCCCCAAAACCGGATTTCTTTCGAACTCCTTGCTCTGTCTGGGCTTTTGGGATTTTCGACCTTCAAGGGCGGAAAAATGCTGATTTTTCAAGGGTTTGCAAACTCTCGCATTGTCCGTGAGTTTCCGCCGTTTTCCTTCAAAGTCCGGATAGCGACTCTAACTCGAAATCGTTTGATCCGCAAGGGTCCGTGGGTTCGAATCCCACCGTCTCCGCCAGAAATCACGCCAGTAGTCGGGTTTTCCGGCTGCTGGCTTTTCTCTTTCATTCGGTGCAAAAACACGGCTTGCAGGAATTGATGCTGTATGACACGGCAACGAAGCCGGAGTATCGCAGCAGCTTTTGCAGGGAAGGAGATCAGTATGACGAAAAAGCGATGAGAACAGGAGCGTTCAAACAGTCTAGTTGATCCTTGGGGAAGAACCCTTTGCTGCATCAGGCTTCCATCTAAAACAATCTGCTCCATCCAAATGGATGGAGCAGATTGTTTCGGCCGTTGCGACCTTGTATCAGAACGCTACATGCTTGAACAGTGCCACGCAGCACAGGATAATGGCCAGGGGCACATAGAGGTAACGCCCCACGCTGTACCAGAAGGTGCCTCGCTCCCGCTTGCAGCCGGTGTTGATGGCAGAGAGCAGTTCGTCCTTCTTCATCACATAGAACCAGGACACAGCACCCAGGGTGGCGCCGATGGGGATGATGTAGATGGACACCAGATCCATCCAGGGGCCCCACTTGTCGATGGTCTCCATGCCGATGCCGAAACCCAGGCAGATGACGCAGAGAATGACCAGCGCCGCCGTCCGGTTGAGCTTGGGGAACTTGTGGATGAGGGACTCCGCCACTGCCTCGAACATATTTTGCAGGGAGCTGACGCCGGCGAAGATCATGGCCACATAGAGGATGATGGCAAAGAGCTGGCCGAAGGGGATGTCCTGCAAAATGGTGGGCAGCGTGACAAAGAGCAGGCTGGGGCCGGCGCCCACGTCCAGGCCGTAGGAGAAGCAGGCGGGGATCATGACCAGAGCGGCCACCAAGGCGGCGATGGTGTCAAACAGCGCCGTGTGCTGTGCCACGCCTACCACGTCTTCTTCCTTAGAAAGATATGCACCGTAGACGATCATGCCGCTGCCGGTGACGGACAGGGAGAAGAACGCCTGTCCCATGGCCCAGATCCAGATCATGGGGTCAGCCAGCATCTCCCAGCGGGGGGCGAACATGAACCGATACCCTTCGCCGGAACCGGCCAGGAAGGCCACACGGACTGCCAGAACCAGGAAGATGATAAAGAACAACGGCATCATAACCTTGTTGGTGCGCTCGATGCTCTTGGCGCCCAGGAACAGGGTCAGCAGGGTGCCCACCACCACGACGATGTGGAAGGGGATGACGGAGTAAGGTTCCGCGGAGAAGGAGGCGAACCAGGCGGCGGTGTCGGTGTGCATGAGGGTGCCCAGCACCGAGTCCACCAGCGCCTTCAGGACGTAGGTGACGATGACCGCGTAGCCGATGGCGATGCACATGGAGCCGGCCAGGGGCAGCCAGCCCAGCAGGCCGCCTACCTTGCCCATGGTCTTGCCCCGGGTGGCCCAGGCGTTCTCGTAGGAGCCCAACGTGCCGGTGCCGGAGCGCCGACCCATAGCGAATTCTGCGGGCAGACCCACGAAGCTGAAGATGACCACAAAGAGGAGGTAGATCAGCAAAAAGGCGCCGCCGCCGTTGCTGCCCATCTTGTTGGGGAACCCCCACACGTTGGCCATGCCAACGGCGGAGCCAACCGAGGCGAGGATAAAGCCCCATCGGCTGGCGAAATGTTTGGTGTGTTCTTTTTTCATCGTTTCTCTCTCCATTCAGCCGCAAAAAAATCCACGTGGCCATCGGTCAACAGCCACGCAGGAAGGGACGGCTTTTTTCGTTTGGTTGTGCTGTTTACGGGGACTTTTCTGCAAGTCCTCTTTCATTTTTACATTTTAAAGCTTTGCTGTGAAAAAGTCAACCCTACAACGGTGTTTTCCCGTCACAAACACGCAAAAAGCCCTTGCAACTGGTCAAAAAATCGTGTATCATACCCATAAAACACCGAAAAGACCAAAAAGGGAGGATGACCGCCATGAACAAAATGGAAACCTACGACTTGTTAAGATCCCGCAACATCTGGCTGGAGATCACCGAGCACAAAGCCGTCTACAACATGGCGGAGCTGGCGGACGTGGCGCTGCCTTACCCGTCGGCAGACGCCAAGAACCTGTTCGTCCGGGACGACAAGAAGCGCAGCTACTACCTCATCACCGTCCAGGGCGACAAGCGGGTGGACTTGAAGGCGTTCAAGAAGCAGCACGGCACCCGTTCTCTCTCCTTCGCCTCCGCCGACGACCTGCTGGCGCTGTTGGGTCTGGAGCCCGGTTCCGTCACCCCGTTGGGACTGCTCCACGACACGGAACACAAGGTGCAGCTCTATCTGGACGAAGCCTTCCTGGCCGACCCCGGCCTCATCGGCGTCCATCCCAACGACAACACCGCCACCGTCTGGATGAAGACCCAGGACCTCATCGACCTGCTCCGGGACTATGGCACCGAAGTCCACGTGGTGCCGGTGGGAGAAAAGGATTGACAGATTCGACAAAATGTGCTATCTTATCCCGTAGAGAGAGATAGATAGAGTAGAGAGATAAATAGAGTATAGAATAGAGAAAACGCCAGACGCATGACGCAGAGCAACCGGCCAGCCGGAAGCTCTGCTTTTTTTCTCTGGAAAGAAGGAATTTGAAATGAAAGAAACTGGAATGTGGGGTCATACCCCTTACGTATGTTACGGTGAAAAAAGCGACCAGGTCTGCCTCTTCCTCCACGGCCAGTCCGGCAACAAAGAGGAGGGAGAGCGGTTCGCCCAGATCGCCAACCCCAAAGGCTGGCAGGTGGTGGCCATCGACCTGCCCCAGCACGGCCAGCGGCAGGGGGGCGCGGAACCGTTCCTGCCCTGGGTGGTGGTGCCGGAGCTGGAACAGGTGTGGCAGGAGCTGCAAGGACGCTGGTCCCGTATCGCCCTCCGCGCCAACAGCATCGGCGCATGGCTGTCCATGCTGGCACTGGCCGGGAAGCCGGTGGACACCAGCCTGTTCGTGTCGCCGGTGGTGGACATGGAGAACATGATCCAGAACATGATGACCTGGGCAGGGGTCACCGAAGAACGCCTGGAGCGGGAGCGGGAGATCCCCACCGACTTCGGCCAGACCCTCTCCTGGGAGTATCTGACCTACGTCCGCCAGCACCCCGTCCACGCCCTCAGCGCCCACACCCACATCCTCTACGGCGACCGGGATGACCTGGTGCCCCAGCCGGTGGTGGAGCGCTTCGCCCAGGCGGAGGGTGCTGACATGACCGTTTACCCCGGCGGCGAGCACTGGTTCCACACGCCGGAGCAGCTGGAGGTCATGGGAGCGTGGGAGGAACGGTGCCTGCCTTGATTGGAAAAAATGTGTGTATCTTCCTGCGAGAACATTGCAATCCCGCCCCAAATCACGTATAATGTGAGGGAGGATACCCCACAAGACACGTGACAAGGAAAGGATGGAACAACGATGAAACACACCCGGAATCGCCTCCTGGCGTTGGCGCTGGCATTGACCATGGCGCTGTCCACCCTGGCCACCGGCACCCTGGCGGTACAGACCGCCCAGCCTGCTGACACCGCCGTGACCACCATGGCCGTGAAGACCAGTGGCAAATGTGGCAAGAACGTCAAATGGAGCTATGACAAAAAGACCAAGACCGTGACCATCAGCGGCAAGGGCGCCATGGCCAACTACGGCGGCGACAACGTCTACGCTCCCCCGTGGTCTGACCTGGACGTCCGCAAGATCGTGGTCAAGAAGGGCGTCACCACCATCGGCGACAAAGCCTTCGCCCACTGCGAAAACCTCCAGTCGGTGACCATCCCCGAAGGCGTCACCAGCCTGGGCATCGAGATCTTCTTCGACTCCACCAAGCTGGGCACCATCACCCTGCCCAAGAGCCTCAAGAAGGTCAACAGAGCCACCTTCTACGGCGCATACGTCAGCGGTTATAAGGTGGCCTCCGGCAACAAATACTTCTCCGCCTCCAAGGGCGTCCTCTTCAACAAGAAGAAGACCAGCCTGGTGGCCTATCCCTTCCGCAGCAAGGCCACCAGCTACACCATCCCCAAGACGGTGAAGTCCATCGAGCCCTACGCCTTCAGTACGGAAGCCAATGGCACCTGCAAGCTGAAAAAGATCACCGTCCCCACCAGCGTCACCAGCGTCAAGGACGACGCCTTCTGCAGCCTGTACAACTGCAAGGTGTACTTCAAGGGCAAGGCGCCCAAGAACCTGTACAAGGGTCTGGGCAGGTATGCCAGCATCACCATCTACTACGTGAAGAAGTACGAGTCCGGCTACAAGGCGGTGAAGACCGCCGTGGCAAAGCAGGTCAAGGCCGACCCGTTCAGCGAGCTGGAAGTGTATTTCAAGACCTGGAAAGGCTGAGCATACGCCAACGGAAAACCGAATCACGCCAACGAAAAAGACCGGTCGGAGCACCACGCTCCGGCCGGTTTTTTCTCGATTTTCCGATAGGATAGTATGATGATTTCGCAGCAAAAAAGCAAGTTTCCAGATAAAAAGTGCTCTGACCGCGCACAAACCACAAGGAAGCCATTGACAACTGACCGCTCCGCCCACTATAGTGACCTTGCCTCCCAACGGGAGGGGAAAGGAGCACAAAAATGGCAATACGTAGGATGTTTGCAAAATCCATCACCGACAGCGACGACTTCCTGGACCTGCCCCTGGACGTGCAGCTGCTGTACTTCCACCTGGGGATGCAGGCGGACGACGAGGGGTTCCTGAACAGCACCAAGAAGATCGTGCGGATGCTGGGGGTGGAGCCGGACGCATTAAAAATCCTCTGCGACATGGGGTTCTTGATCCCGTTCCCGTCGGGGGTGGTGGCCATCCGGCATTGGCACGTGAACAATAAGATCCGCAAGGACCGATATAGCGGCACCCAGTTCCTGGCCGAGCGGGAGCAGTTGACACAACGGTATGAGGTGTATGAGTGGGCGGTTCCGGGAGAGGGGAGCGCGGAAACCAGTTTCGGAACCGTGGAAACCAACTTTGGAGAAGCGGTAACCACTTGCCAACCACTTTTCGGACAAGCGGGTGCGAAGGAAAGGGAAGGTAAGGATAGGGTAGGAGAGGAAAGGGAAGGAAAGGCGAGTGAAGTAGAGCGTAGCGAAGGGGAGAAAAGTGAAGAAAAGCAAAGCATAGCGCAGCCCAGCGGAGGAGAGGAAACGAGGTTCGTCGCCTCTCAGGAAGGGTTTTTCACAAATCCACAGCCGTCGGAGGTTGCGTCGGTGGGGGAGAAAGAAGAGAAAGAATTTTTTGATTTCGAGTTTCAACGGAAGAAGGAGGAAGCCCTTCGACGCCTGCGAAACTACTAGGTTCATCCCCGCCCCCTGGGAGGAGCCGTTTGGCTGCTGCGGCGGACGCAGCGCATCAGAGCAAAAGAGAACCACGCAGCGGCTTATGGCTGCGTGGTTCCTGGAGCGCTGGAAGGGTCAAATCCCGATCCCAAGATAGAGCACCCATACAATGGCGCAGTAAATGAGACAGGGCAGCAGATTGGTTCGGATGATCTTGCCCTCGCTGCCGGGGGCATTGGTGGTGGAGGTGACCGCCACCACATTGTTGATGCAGATCATATTCCCTAGGGCGCCGCCGGTGATCTGCAAGGCCACGATGGTGGTGGTGGACAGCCCCAGCAGCTGTGCAGTCTCGTACTGCAAGGGGCCAAACAGGGTGCTGGACACGGTGCAGGAACCGGAGACAAAGGCACCAAAGATGCCAATGACCGGAGACATATAGGGGAAGGCGCTGCCCACCAAATCTACCATCAGCTGGCTGATCTGGGAGAGCATACTTTCCAGCCCCGAACCGTTCTCACCGGAGTGCATCATCAGCTGTACCATGGCCACGCCGGCGATGAGGGCAATGGTCAAGTTGGACATCTGTCGGGCAGTGTCCTTTGCTACCTGCCCTGTCTCGCGTCCCGGCACCTTGCGTATCAGCGTTGTCACCAGCGCCACCACGCCGAAGGGGAAGATGCCTGGGTTGTACGCCCACTGGAAATCTAGGCTCAGTCCCTTTACCCCTAAGATGTTGTGGATGGGGATGTAGATGCCCTTCAAAATCTCCTTTAGCCCGAAGGCGTCCACACGGGTGACAAAGAGCAGCAGGGCGATGGCCAAATAGGGCGTCCAAGCCAGTAAAAATTGACCAGTGGTGGGTGGCTCCCCCAAATCCGATGAGGGGACAGAGACCTCTTTTCGGAAGCGCCAGCAGTGCTTGGGTACCAGGATGTGAAAGCGAGCGGCCAGGACGGTGAGGAACATCCCCGCGATGGCGCCTACGATGGAAGCAAACTCCGGCCCTAAGAAGGTGCCCAGCAGATAGTAAGGCACGAGAAAGCTCGGGGCGGCCAGCAGGGAGAAGGGGAGCATTTCCAAGATCCGCCGCAGCCGCTGCTCCCGCTCACCGAAGCAGAGCACCAGCACGGCCACCAGCAGGATGGGCACCACCAGGCCGCCCCCCCCCAGATAGAAACACACCTTGTGGGTCACCGCTCTGGTGAACCATTCTTGCGCCACACCGGAGGAGGCCAGTTGGTCAGCCATGTTGGAGACGGTGGTCAGGGTGGGGGTGCCGGCGGCGGCGAAGGGGACGGGAGTGCTGTTGGAGATCAGGGACACCACACAGGCGGGCACCGCAGGGAACCCCAGGCCCACCAACAGCGGCGCTGCCAGCGCCGCTGGCGTGCCGAATCCGGCAGAGCCTTCGATGAACGCCCCAAAGAGGTAGCCGATGATGATGGCTTGGATGCGGGGGTCGGGGGAGATGGTTTGAAAGCCGCTGCGGATGACATCCATCAGACCGGCTTTTTTTAGTGTATTCTGCAAGAAGATGGCGCCTGCCACGATGAGCAGCAGATCAACTGCTTTCAAAATACCATAAATGGTATATGCCGCCGTGTTCAGCGGCGCCACCTGCCAGACAAAAAGCACCAAAAGCAGAGTGAGCAGAAAAGAGATGCCCACCGATTTGGAGGCGGAGACGTTGCGCAGAACCATAAGGAAAAAGGCCAGCAGCAACGGGATGGCGGCTAGGATGGCGTGGGTGGTGGTGTACATGGCAAAAAATCCTCCCTCGTGGATGGAATGGGCTAAACTTGTGTTACGAGTTTGGATTATAGCAAAAAAGTTGAGAAAATGCAAGAATTTTATTGGTTCTACCAATTATAATGGCGCAAAAGTGACGATTGGTAGAACCGGCTGAGGGGATTGGTCGCACCAATCGAGGCGATTGTGAACGAAATACAAGCTGCGCAGCGCCGCAGCGCTCCGAAAACTTGCCAGTGGCAAGTTTTTAGCCAAGGCCATGCCGGTTTTATAAGCATGGTGCGTTGGTTCTTTCAGGAAAACAAAAAAGAACCACCCAACAGACGTTGCGTAGTTCTTTTTATATGTTGTACAAGCCCGTCAATCCCTCCGTCAGCCGTTCCGGCTGACTGCTCCCTTTACACAAGGGAGCCATTGGGCGTGTCCTCCAGAGGAGTGATTTTGCAAAACCTGGAACCCCCTCTTATGTAGGTGGAGGTGGCACACTGCAACATCTCCCAGCCTCCCCTGTGCAAGGGGAGGTGGCACGGAGTGCCGGAGGGGTTGTCCGGCGAGCGTAGCGCATGGGAAGGTGCGCCTTACGGTTCGCTGTACGAGTTTGCAAATCCGGCAAAGAGATCTGCCCCGAAAAACAAATAACAGCCCCTGCAAGCAGGAGCTGTTATTTGTGAATGCACAAATCACGCACGGGTAACTTTACCGGAACGGAGGCATCTAGAACAGACGTAGACGTGAGTGGGAGAGCCGTTCACGATTGCCTTGACGCGCTTCACGTTGGGCTTCCAGGCGCGATTGGAACGGCGATGGGAATGGGAAACCTGGATACCGAACACTACGCCCTTGTCGCAAAAGTCGCACTTAGCCATTTTGCATACCTCCTCTTAAAAAACTTCGCAGCTTTGTTAAAAACAGCTTTATTATCATAGCAGATGACAGAGCAAAAATCAAGAGGAAGATTGAAAAAAATCGAAAATTTCCTCACTTTTTCTGCGCACCGCAGCCCAAAGCCCCCGCACCCTTGTCAGATGGGAGAAAAACAGGTATACTGAAAACAGAAACGGCCTTTCTGCCGAACAGGAGGGATGACCATGGAGGAAAACAAGGGTGTACCCCTTTCCTCAATCATAAAGGAATTCAAACTGGAGGTTTTGAGCCAGAGCAGCCAGTTTGACAAGACGAAGATTCAAGTTACCAGCATCAACCGGCCAGGGCTGCAGCTGATGGGCTACTATGACTACTTTGACGAGAAGCGGGTGCAGCTGCTGGGCAAGGCAGAGTACAGCTATATGCGCACCATGACTGCCGACCAGCGGTTCACCTTCTTTGACAGCCTGTTCTCCCGCGGCATTCCGGCGCTGATCATCGCCCGTGATCTGGAGATCTTTCCAGAGTGCTACAGGGCGGCGGAACGGCAGGACTGCACGGTGCTGCGGACGAACCAGGTCACTGGCGAATTCATGAGCGACCTGACTGCCGCTCTGCGCAGCCACCTGGCGCCCCGCATCACCCGCCATGGAGTCTTGATGGAGGTCTACGGCGAAGGCGTCCTGCTCATGGGGGAGTCCGGCGTGGGCAAGAGCGAGACGGCCATCGACCTGATCAAACATGGCCATCGTCTCATTGCCGATGATGCGGTGGACATCACCAAGATGAGTCCGGACACGTTGGTTGGTTCCTCGCCGGAGCTTATCCGCTACTATGTGGAAATGCGGGGCATCGGCGTCATTGATGTGCGCCATATGTTCGGCATCTCCGCCGTCAAGGAGAGCCAGACCATCGACCTGATCGTGAATCTGGAGCTGTGGCGGGACAACTGCGCCTACGACCGGCTGGGGCTGGAGGAGCACTATACCACGCTGCTGGACGTGCAGGTGCCCACCGTGACCATCCCGGTCAAGCCTGGGCGGAACCTATCCATTATTATCGAGGTGGCAGCCATGAACAACCGTCAAAAGAAGATGGGATTCAACGCCGCCAAAGCGTTTACGGAGCAGTTGGACGCCCACTTTGGGTTGGGGACGGAATGACCGCCTGAGACGGTGACAGAGCCTGAGAAATGTATCCACCCGTAAAGGGAGCTGTCAGCTGGAACGGCTGACGGAGGGGTTTGCAAACTCGTACAGCGAACCGTAAGGCGCACCTTCCCATGCGCTACGCTCGCCGGACAACCCCTCCGGCACTGCGTGCCACCTCCCCTTGCACAGGGGAGACTGGGAGATGTTGCGGCGTGCCACCTCCACCTACATAAGAGAAGGTTCCAGGTTTTGCAAAATCATTCCTTTGGAGGACACGCCCCATGGCTCCCTTGTGTAAAGGGAGCTGTCAGCGTAAGCTGACTGAGGGATTGTCAAACTCGTACAACATATAAAAAGAACCACGCAACGTCCTGGGATGGGCGTTGTGTGGTTCTGCTTTTATAATGTGCTGCGTGGAAGGGGCGAACCCCCAGGGCAGGTTTGAATAGTTGCTCATCCTTATACTCCTACCCGAACCGTCTCCCCGCCTGTTGACAGGCGCAGCTTGTATTCCGTTAGTGTCAGCCTCGCATTACAGCGTCGCTGCCATGACGGCCTTAATGGTATGCATCCGATTCTCCGCCTCATCGAACACGATGGATGCGGGGCCTTCAAACACCTCATCGGTGACTTCCATGGCGTCCCGCTGGAACCGTTCACCCATCTCCTTGCCGATGGCGGTCTTATGGTCGTGGTAGGCGGGCAGGCAGTGCATGAATTTGGCCTGGGGGCCGGCGTTGTCCATCAGTTTCTGGTTCACCTGGTAGGGAGACAGGTCGTTCAGACGTTCCTCCCACACTTCCACCGGCTCGCCCATGGACACCCACACATCGGTATAGATCACGTCTGCGCCCTTGGTGCCCTCGATGGGGTCTTCGGTGAAGGTCAGGGTGGCGCCGCTCTCATCGGCCAGCTTTCCGCAAATTTCCATCAGGTCGGCGGAGGGCCAATATTTCGCCGGGGCGCAGGCGGTGAAGTTGACGCCCATCTTGGCGCAGCCTACCATGAGGGAGTTGCCCATATTATAGCGGGCGTCGCCCATGTAGACGAAGTTGATGCCCTTCAGGCGGCCGAAGTGCTCCTGGATGGTCAGGAAGTCGGCCAAGATCTGGGTGGGGTGGAACTCGTTGGTCAGGCCGTTCCACACAGGCACGCCGGCATACTGTGCCAGCTCCTCTACGATGCTCTGACCGTAGCCGCGGTACTCAATGCCATCGAACATGCGACCCAGAACCCGTGCGGTGTCGGCGATGGATTCCTTCTTGCCGATCTGGGAACCGGAGGGATCCAGGTAGGTGGCGTGCATCCCCAGGTCGTGGGCGGCCACCTCAAAGGAGCAGCGGGTGCGGGTGGAGGTTTTTTCGAAGATCAGGGCGATGTTCTTGCCACAAAAATCATCGTGGCGGATGCCCTGTTTTTTCTTCGCCTTCAGCTCGGCGGCCAAGTCCAGCAGGGACTGGATCTCGTCCGGGGTGAAGTCCAACAGTTTCAAAAAGTTTCTGCCTTTCAGGTTCATCATTCCTAGCCTCCTGTCAACGTCTCAACGGGCAGTATCCCAGCGCCCGATGTCATAAACATAACGAATAATAGGGTTATTATACGCCCACCGGCAACCGTATGCAAGGGAATCGGTGGAAAACCGGAAATTTATGCAAATGGCTGAGGAGGGGAGAGGGCGGGGCAGGTGAACTTGACGAAAGGGGTCGATTGTGTTATAACCGAAAGAGCATTTTTGAAAAAATCTGAGGTGAGGAAAAAATGAGCACAGGGGTCGTTGCCACCCAAATGGCCATCATGTTTCTGTTCTTATTCATCGGCTACGGCTTGACCAAGCGGGGGCATTTCTCAGTGGACACCAGTCGAGATCTGTCCTTTGTCATCTCCAACATCTGCTGTCCCTCCATGCTTCTGGCGGGCATTTTCAATGCTCCGGCCATGACGGGATGGGAACTGTTGGAGGGTGGTATCGCTTCGGTGGTCATCTACATCATCCTGATCCTGATCGGGATGCTGATGGGGCCGCTGCTGCGTGTCCCCAAGCCGGAGCGGAAATTCTACCAGCTCATGACCATCTTCAACAATATGGGCTTCATCGGCTATCCGGTGGTCAATGCGGTCATCGGGCCGGAGGGGATGGGCTTTGCGGCGCTGTTCAACCTGGGCTTTAACCTGCTCCTCTTTACCTACGGCATCGTCCTGCTCCGGCAGGGGCAGGTTCGGGTGAACTGGAAGACCTTCCTCAACGCCGGCACCCTCTCCGCCCTCTTGGCCATCCTGCTGCTGCTGACCCGTTGGACGGTGCCCACGCCGGTGGTGAGCTGCCTGAGCTACATGGGCAATGCCATGACCTTCTTTGCCTCTGCCATCATCGGTCACAGTTTGGCGCGGACGTCCTGGAAGGTGGTGCTGGAGAACAAGAAGCTCTACCTGTTCGTGGCGCTGCGCTACCTGCTGGTGCCTATCCTGCTGGGGCTGGCGCTGAAACGGGTGGTGAGCAACGAACTGCTGCTGAATGTGTTCGTGCTGCTGATGGCCATGCCGGCGGCCAATATGCCGCTGATGATGGCACAGGAGTACGACATGGAAACGGACACCCTGACGGGGGGCATCGTGCTGAGTACGGTGTGCTCCATCGTGACCATTACGGTTGTGGCGACCGTTGTGCGTATGCTATAATTCATTCGAAAAAACAGATTGCATTTTATTCCGTCACATGGTGACGGAACTCTGTGAGACAAATTTATTTATATTATAATGTAGGAGGTATCGAGATGGAATTTAAGATGGATCATCAGAATTTCAACGTGGCAGATCTGGACAAGTCCATTGCATTCTACCAGGAGGCTTTGGGGCTGCACGAGGTGCGCCGGAACGAGGCGGCGGACGGATCCTACAAGATCGTCTACATGGGCAACGAGGTCTCCAACTTCCAGCTGGAGCTGACCTGGATGCGGGATCACCCCCAGAAGTACGACCTGGGCGAGTGCGAGTTCCACCTGGCCTTCCGAGTAGATGACTACCCCGCCGCCTACGAGAAGCACAGCAAGATGGGCTGTGTCTGCTACGGCAACGAGGCCATGGGGGTTTATTTTATCAATGATCCGGATGGGTATTGGTTGGAAATTTGCCCCTACAGAAATAGAAAGTGAGGAAAAAGACCTGGAACGGTGGGTTCCAGGTCTTTTTTTATACAGAATAGAGTGGATTGAGATTCTTTTTGCGATATGCTAAAATAAAAGGAAATGAAGGAACGTTTTAGGAGGGAAAGGCACATGACGGACATACAGCAGAGGGAGGCGGCGAAGCAGTTTGCCTCTTATTGGAAAGAAAGAGGATATGAAAAGGGGGAAAGCCAATCGTTTTGGCTTTCCCTGCTTCGAGAGGTTTATGGAGTAGAGCACCCGGAACAGTTTATTTCGTTTGAAGAGCAGGTGCATCTAGATCACACTAGCTTTATGGATGGGTTTATTCCCTCAACAAAGGTGCTGATTGAGCAAAAAGGTTTGGGAAAAGACTTGAATAAGGCGATCAGACAGTCAGATGGAACCTATTTAAATCCGTTCCAACAGGCAAAACGTTATATTACGGAACTGCCGGTATCCAAACATCCGCGTTGGGTCGTCACTTGTAATTTTTCTGAATTTTATATATACGATATGGAACGCCCAGGCGGAGAACCGGAGAAACTGCTTTTGGCCAATCTGGAGAAAGAATATTATCGTTTGCAATTTTTGGTGGATAAGGGAAATGAACACTTGCAACGAGAAATGGAAGTTTCCATAGCAGCTGGTGAAATTGTGGGGTTGCTGTATGATGCGTTTTATAAGCAGTATGCAGATCCCAGTAGTGAGCGGGCATTAAAAAGCTTGAATATTCTATGCGTACGTTTGGTATTCTGCCTGTATGCGGAAGATGCAGGGATATTTGGACGGCATGGGATGTTTCATGACTATTTGGCAGAGCTTGAAGCGAGAAAAATGCGCCGGGCACTGATTGAGCTTTTTAAGGTTTTAGATACCCCTCCAGAGCAGCGTGACCCGTATCTGAAAGAGGATTTTCCAGAATTGGCAGCGTTTCCCTATGTCAACGGCGGCTTGTTCCAGGATGAGGAGATTGAAATTCCGCCGGTGACGGATGAGATTCGTGACTTGCTTTTATCCAAAGCTAGTGCTGAGTTTGACTGGTCTGAGATCAGTCCGACGATTTTCGGCGCTGTATTTGAAAGTACGCTGAACCCGGAGACCCGGCGTTCGGGTGGAATGCATTATACATCCATCGAAAATATTCATAAGGTGATCGATCCGTTGTTTTTAGAGGAGCTGAAAGGGGAACTACGGCATATTTGTGAGATTGCAGTGGAGAAAGAGCGTAACCGGCAGCTACGAGGCTTCCAAAAGAAGCTGGCGTCCTTGCGCTTTTTGGATCCTGCCTGCGGCAGCGGCAATTTTTTGACGGAGACTTATATCAGCCTGCGCCGGTTGGAAAATGAGGTGCTCCGTGAGTTGGAATACGATCAGATTATGATCGGGGACGCAAAGAACAATCCCATAGAGGTGTCCATCGCCCAATTCTATGGAATTGAGATCAACGATTTTGCGGTGACAGTTGCGAAGACGGCGTTATGGATTGCGGAAAGCCAGATGATGAAGGAGACCGAAGCAATCGTCCTGATGCATCTTGACTTCCTTCCGTTAAAGACGAATGCCTCCATTGTAGAGGGAAATGCCTTGCGCCTGGACTGGGAGAGCGTGGTGCCGAAGGGGAAGTTGTCTTATATTATGGGGAATCCGCCGTTTCTTGGTGCTCGACTGATGAGTAAAAATCAAAAAGCGGATGTGAACAATATTTTTGCTGGGTGGGAAAATGCTGGAAATCTCGACTATGTTTGCTGTTGGTATAAAAAATGCACTGATATGATGGCTGGCACAGCGATTCGCAGTGCATTGGTATCTACGAACTCTGTTTCCCAGGGCGAAAGCGTTGCGAATCTGTGGAAGCCGCTTTTTGACACAGGGGTACATATTGACTTTGCGCACCGTACATTCCGTTGGGACAGTGAGGCAAAAATAAAAGCTCATGTGCATTGCGTCATCATAGGATTTAGTGTTTCACCTAATGCAAAGGCGAGGTTGCTCTTTACGGATGGAAGGTATCAAGAAGTATCTAATATCAATGGATATCTTCTGAATGCGGAGAATGTGTTTATCGAAAGCAGAAAGAAACCAATTTGTGATGTCCCGGAGATTGGAATCGGCAATAAGCCGATTGACGGGGGCTTTTATCTATTTGAAAAAGATGCAATGGAAGAATTTATAAAAAAAGAGCCTGCATCAAAGAAGTATTTCCGTCCTTGGTATGGTGCAAGAGAATTTATAAACTGCAAACCTCGCTATTGTTTATGGTTGGGGGAATGTTCGCCTGCGGAGCTGCGTAAAATGCCCCTATGCAGGGAGCGTGTTGCACAAGTAAGAGAATACCGACTTGCTAGCCCGAGTGCTGGAACAATAAAACTTGCGGATAAGCCGACTCGCTTTCACGTTGAGAATATGCCAAAAGGAAACTATATTGTTATTCCGGAAGCATCATCTGAAAGGCGTCGATATGTCCCTATGGGTTTCTTTACGCCAGATATTTTGTGCAGTAATCTTGTGAAAATTATTCCGAATGCTACCGTTTATCACCTGGGTGTTCTCACATCCAATGTCCACATGGCATGGATGCGTGCTGTTTGTGGGCGGTTAAAGAGTGATTACAGATATTCCAAAGATATTGTCTACAACAACTTCCCCTGGCCGGAACCGACAGATGCGCAAAAGGAAAAGATCACCCAGACTGCGCGGGGGATTTTGGATGCCCGTGCGCTTTATCCGGACAGCAGCCTTGCAGATTTGTATGATGAGGTCACCATGCCGCCAGAATTGCGCAGGGCACACCAAAACAACGACCGAGCGGTGATGCAAGCATATGGTATGCCGATCAAGGGAACAACAGAGAGTATTTGCGTAGCTGAGCTGATGAAACGGTATCAGGAGCTGACAAGCAAAAAATAGTATCGCGAAAAAGACCGGAAGCATAGCTTCCGGTCTTTTCCGTTATGCGGTTGTTTGGACGCTCACACCTTCAACAGATCGCTATCATCGTCCAGCTCCGCTTCGTCGAATTCGACCACCAGCGGTTTTTTCCGGTACAGGATGTCGTACATGACCGGAACGATGAAAAGGGTCATGAAGGTGGCGTAGAGGAGGCCGCCGGCCACCACAATGGCCATGCCGCGGCTGGCGCCGGCCATGGTGTCCTGGCTGAAAACCAGGGTACACATGGACAAAATCGTGGTCAGCGCCGTCATGAGGATGGGGCGCATACGGGTCTTGCCTGTGATGAGCAGCGCTTCCCGCTTCTCAAAGCCCGCAATGCGCAGCTGATTGACGTAGTCCACGAACACGATGCCATTGTTGACCACGGTGCCCATGAGCACCAGGAAGCCAATGAGGCTCATGATGGACAGCTGTTCCTGGCCGATGAGCAGGCCAATGAGGCCGCCGGTGAAGGCCAGAGGGACGGTAAAGAGGATGATGAAGGGACTGAGCAGGCTCTGGAACTGAGCCACCATGACCAGGTAGATGAACAGCAGACCCAATGCCAGCATCTTGACCATCTGCTCCAACATATCACGGGTGTTCTCCGTCTCACCGCTGATCTCGGCGCTGTAGCCCTGGGGCATCTCGTACTCGTCCAGGAGCTTCTGCACCTGATCGGACAGCTTGGTGGTGTTATAGCCGTCCTTGGTGTCCGCTTTCACCTGGATCATGCGGGTGTTGTTTTCACGGGAAATGGTGGCCACGCCGCGGGTCTCCTTCACCTTGGCGAAGTCCTTCAGCTTATATTTCTTGGTCACCGACTTGCCTTCATCGTCCGTGGTGTTGGACTCCAATTCCAGGTTCATCAGGTTTTCACGGGTCAGCTTGTCCTCCTCATCCAGGATGTCCACCTGCATCTCCTGTCCGTCTATGGTCACGGTGGCGGCCTTTTTCTCGGTGGTCAGACCGGCGGAGATGGCAGAGTAGATCTGCGCCACGGTGAGGTTTTTCCGCATGGCCTTGTCCTTGTCGATGACCAGGCGGAGGACATCATCGCCCTTTTCCTGGCCGTTGGTGATGTTTTCAAAGCCTTCCACCTGACCGATGAGTTTCTCAATGTCCTGGCTCACCTCCATGAGCTTGTCCAGGTCATTGCCGTACACGTCCACCTCCAGGCCGCTGCCCATCAGGGTGGACATATCCCCCATGGCGGAGGCGGAAACGGTCAGGTCACAGCCCAGCTTCTTGCCCACTGCTTCCAGGCCGTCGCAGATGGCGTCCATCTGCTCCTCCTTGGTAACCGTCTCGTCTGGGAGGATCATGAACTGATAGGTGGTGAAGTCCTGCTGGGTGCCCATGGAGCTGGTCATGATGGACGCACCGCCGCCAGCCAGGACGCCTACCTTGTCCACATGGTTCACCTTCAGCATGGCGTCCATCACTTCGTCTGCCTTCTTGTAGGCGTCCTGCTCCTTGATGTCATCATCCAGCTTCATGCTCACCGTGATCTGGTCGGCGCCGATGTCCGGAATCATGACCACGCCCATCCGGATGACCTCTACCACAGAGAAGGCCAGCAGCAGGATGGACACCAGCAGGGGCACGAGCTTCACCCGCAGGCAGAAGGACAGCACCTTTTCATAGAGACGCAGCAGGGCGTCAAAGAACCGGTGAGAGCGCTCCTTGGTCTTGCGCAGCATCACCGAGCTCATGGTGGGCACCACGGTCAGGGAGACCAGCAGGGAGGCCACCAGGGCGTAGGTGATGGTCATGGCGAAGGGGAGCATGAGCTGACGGGTGTAGCCGGTGGTGAAGATCATGGGCAGAAAGACGCAGACGGTGGTGAGGGTGGACGCCAAGATAGGCCCCTGCACCTGCCGTGCGCCCTGCACCGAAGCGCGTGCCGGATCAATGCCCCGCCCTCGGAGACGGTAAATGTTCTCAATGACCACGATGGAGTTATCCACCAGCATACCGATGCCCAGAGCCAGACCGGCCAGAGACATGATGTTTAGGGTGATGCCGCTGAAATACATCATCAGGGCGGCCACCAGCACGCTGAAGGGGATGGAGAAGGCCACCACCAGAGTGGGCTTCACGTTCTTCAGGAAGGCGGCCAGCACCAAAATCGCCAGGGCTGCGCCCCAGAGCATACTGCTGAAGATGTTGTCGATAAACTGTTTGATGTAGTCGCCCTGGTCGCTGAGCATGGTGAAATCCAGGCCGTCATACTCCTTTTCCAGGTCGGCGATGGCCTTGTTGCAGGTTTTGGATACATCGCTGGTGCCGGCGGTGCTGGCCTTGAAGATGGACAGCACAATAGCGTCCTGGCCGTTGACCTTGGCGTAAGTCTCCCCAGCGTTGTCCACCACCGTCACCTTGGCCACGTCCCCCAGACGCACGTCCCCAATGCCGTCCACATGGCAGAGGAGCATCTTTTCCAGATCCTTGGTGCTGTCAAAGGCGGAACCCACCTTTAAGAGCCACTGATGGTCGCTCTTGTCGTCCACATATCCGGCGGGCATCTCGAAGTTCTGGGCGTAGATGAGGGAGGACAGGGTGTCCATGCTCAAAAGGGAATTGAGGTTGGCGTTTTTCAGGGCTTCTTCCCGGGAGGTCTGATAGGTTTTCTCCGCCTCCGCCAGCTTGTCCTGGGCGCTCTGGAGCTGTGCGGCGCCGCTGCCGAAGCCGGCGGCAGCCTGGATCTTGGCGGACTCGATGTCGGCGTAGTTTTTGCCCTTCATGGCCTTCTTATACTGCTCCAAAATGCCCTCGGTCACCTGGATCTGCACTTGCAGGGAGGTGATCTGGCTGTCAAAGCTGTCGGCGGATTTCTTGGCCTGCTGGAGCCCCTTTGCCGTGCGCTCCAGGGTCTCGGCAGAGGTCTGGATGCTGCCCACGGTGGTGTTGCCCTGGGCGATGAGCTGGTCGATGGCGGCCACAGTCTCCTCGTCCAGACCGGCCACTTCGGCGGCGGCCTTCAAATCCTCCAGGGGCATACTGTCCTCCATGCCGGCGTTGTGGAGGGTGCGGTAGAGCTGGCTGAGCTGCTTGGAGGATGCCATCATGGTATTCACCGTGTCGTCCACCTCATCCAGCTTCACGCCGTTGTCTGCCAGCTGGTCTACAATGGCCTGCCGCGCCTGCTGGAGGGCGCTCAGGCTGGCCTGCTGGTTGGTCAGCTGAGTCTCATAGGAGGACATCTGATCAGTGGCCTGGGATGCCTGTCCCAGCTGGCCGCTGGTGCTCTCCTGCTGGGCTTCCAGCTGCGCCTGCGCCTTGTCCAGCTTGCCCTTGGCGCTGTTCAATTCTTTCTTCGCCTTATCCAGCTTGCTGCTGACCTTCACCAGCAGCTTGTCATTGAGCTCGTCGATTTTAGATTGGTCTAAGCGCACCTCTACCGTCTGTTCCACCAGCCCCATGGTGCTGACGCTGGCCACGCCGTCCAGGCGTTCCAGACGGGGCAGGAGGGTGTCGGAGACGAAGTCGGACAGCTCGTAGATGTCCTTGCCCTCGTAGTTCACCGAGGTATACATGGTGGCCACCATATCAATGGACAGCTCCATCACGTTGGATGCCCCGCAGGTGTCCGGCAGGGATTCTTTCACCTGGTTCAGGGCGGTGTTGACCTTGACCATGGTGGAGTCCATATTGGTGCCGTCGGCGAATTCCAGCAGGACGATGCTCACATTCTCTCGGCTGGAGCTGGTGACCTTGGTGACGCCGGTGACGGTGCCCAGGGCAGACTCCAATGGCTTGGTCACATCGTTCTCCACCTTTTCGGGGCTGGCCCCTGGGTCAGTGGTGACGACCATCATGTAGGGCAGGTCGATCTCCGGCAGCAGGTCAGTGGTCATCTTGGTCAGGCTGACTGCGCTGAGGGTCAGCACGATGATCACCGCTACCAGGACGGTAAAAGGTTTTTTCACACAAAATTTTGACATAGTTTTGTTCTGTTTCCTCCAGAATGTGTGGGTGTGGGCGGCGCTACAGCTTCTTTAAGACCAGCCGGATCTGCTCCAGCAGCTTCTGTTCCAGATGCTCCATCTGACCGATCTCCTCCGGCGTGAATCCGCTCATCAGCTCCTGTAAGAGTGTGTCACGGGCGCTCTGTCCCTTCCGCACCAAAGCGCGGGCAGAGGGGCGGAGGGAGAGGTGTACTTTGCGCCGGTCGGCCTGGTCTGGCTCTCGACCGACCAGACCCTTCTGCACCAGGTGCTCCACTGCGGTGGACACGTTGGACTTGGCTAAGAGCAGGTTGTCGGCAATCTCCCGACAGGTGTCGCAGGCAGGACTTTCCGCCAGGAAGAGGATGATGCCGATCTCGATCATGGTCAGATCAAACTCCTCAATGATCGGCTCCATACTCTTGCTGCACAGCTGCTTCACGCTTTGCGCCCACACCAGCATAGTGTGTTCCAATGGCTGGGTGCCTCCTTTCTAAATGATGTTACGAGTTAGGAGAGATAGTTCTTATCTATAACCATTATAAAGAGAACGGGTTAGATGTCAAGGGGAAGTTTGTGAACAATGAAATGGCAAGGCGCAAGGCGCCCAAAACAGCACCGGAACGGTGGAGGATGCGGGTCGCTTGCCTGTCACAATGGGCGTGATGGGCGAGCATTGTCCTTGCGCAATGTCCCCAAATCAGGTACACTAGGAGGAAATGAAACTCGTGTCGTGGGGCTCTGCGTTCCAAGGAGGGAAAGAGATATGAAAACATTATATTTACAGTGTACCTCTGGTTGTTCCGGCGATATGCTTTTGGGAGCGCTGTTGGAGCTGCTGCCAGACCGTTCCGCCTGGCTGGCACGGTTCGCCCAGGCGGGCATTCCACGGGTGCGCCTAGCGGCGGAAACCTGTGAGAGGTGCGGCATCCGTGCCGTCCAACTGTCCGTTCAGATTGATGGGCAGCTGGAAGAAGAAGCGCTCCCGAATGGGGACGAGGCCCATCATTGCCTAGGGGATGTGCGGGAACTGATCGCCTCGCTAGACATCCCAAAGAGGGTGCGGGAGAATGCGTTGGAGGTATACACGTTGCTGGCGCAGGCGGAGGGTCAGGTACACGGCCAGCCGGTGGAGCAGGTGCATTTCCATGAGGTGGGCAGCCTGGACGCCGTGGCGGACATCGTGGGCGTGTGCTGGTTGCTGGAGGAATTGCAGGTGGAGCGGATTTTGGCGTCTCCGGTGGCGGCCGGTTCCGGCACGGTGCGCTGCGCCCATGGCACCCTGCCCGTGCCCGCTCCGGCCACGGCGGAGCTGCTGCGGGGCATCCCCTGGTACAGTGGCGCCATCCAAAGCGAGCTGTGTACCCCAACCGGCGCGGCGCTGCTGAAGCATTTCGTCCAGTCCTTCGGCGGGATGCCCGCCATGACGGTGGAGCACATGGGCGTGGGAGCCGGACACAAGGACTTTCCCCAATTCCCCAACATCCTCCGTGCGTTCCTGGGCGAGGACAGCGCCCACACCGACGCCCTGCCCCAGGCCATGGAGCTGTGCTGCAACCTGGACGACATGACCGGAGAGGATCTGGGCTATGCCCTGGAACGGCTGTGGGAGGCACAGCCTCTTGATGTGTGGACGGTGGCGGCGCAGATGAAGAAGAACCGGACTGGGGTGGTGCTCCATGTCCTCTGCCGGCCGGAGGAACAGAGCCGTTTCGCCCGTCTCCTTCTGACCCACACCACCACCGCCGGTGTCCGCTGTCACACCGTGGAACGCTATGTCCTACAGACCCACTTCACCCAGACCGTGACCCCCTACGGCGCCGTTCGGGTGAAGCACTACGACGGTTACGGGGTGGACAAGACCAAGCCGGAGTTTGCAGATCTCGCCCAGGCGGCACAGACCCACGGCGTGCCGGTGGAGACGGTGCGTCGGAGCGTGACGGGGTAAGGGTCACGCAGGGCGGAAAGGTTTTGTATTCCCGTCTCGGCTGTGCTATACTATGGTGATGCGTGTAGGAAACGCGTTGGAAATCGAGAACAACCCCGCCATCATCCGGTGGGAGAAAAGGAAGTTGGTCAAATGAATATCATCATTGTGGGCTGTGGCAAGGTGGGCGTGTCCATCCTGTCCAGCCTGGTGGCGGAAGGCCATGATGTGACCGCCGTGGACAGCAACGCCGAGGTCATCGAGGAGCTGACCAATGTGTACGATGTGATGGGCGTCTGCGGCAACGGAGTGGACTACGAGACGTTGGAGGAAGCTCAGGTGGAGCAGGCGGAACTGTTCGTGGCGTCCACCAAGTCGGATGAGCTGAATATGCTCAGCTGCTTCTTAGCCAAGAAGATGGGCGCCAAGCAGACCATCGCCCGTATCCGCAATCCGGAGTACAATGACAGCAGCTTGAGCTTCGTCCGGCAGCAGCTGGACTTGTCCATGTCCATCAACCCAGAGCTGCTGGCGGCACAGGAATTGTCCGACCTGCTGAAGCTGCCGGCGGCGGTCAAAATAGAGACCTTTTCTCGCCGGAATTTTGAAATGATCGAGCTGCGCATCAAGGAAGGTTCCATGCTGAACGGTGTAAAGCTCAAAGACTTGTCAAAGAAATTTCAGGCCAAAGTCCTCATCTGTGCCGTCCAGCGGAAGGAGCAGGTCTACATCCCAGACGGCAATTTTCAGTTGCAGAGCGGCGACCGCATCGGCGTCACCGCCTCTCCGGAGGAGATCGAAAAGTTCCTGTGGACGCTGGGCATTTTACAGAAGCGGGCTAGAAAGATCATGATCCTGGGTGGCAGCAAGACCGCCTATTATCTGGCAAAGTTGCTGACCAACATGGGGAACACCGTGAAGATCATCGAGGAGAAGGAGGAACGCTGCCTGGAATTGTGCGATGCGCTGCCAAAGGCCACGGTCATCCACGGCAACGGCACCCAACAGGAGCTGCTGCTGGAGGAAGGCATCCGGGGACAGGATGCCTTTGTGGCCTTGACCGGTATCGACGAGGTGAACATCCTCATCTCCATCTTCGCCTCCTCCCTGAATGTGCCCACCGTCATCTCCAAGGTCAATCGGGACGAGATGGTAGCCATTGCGGAGAACCTAGGGCTGGACATGATCGTGTCCCCCAAGAAAACGGTTGCCAATATTTTGGTGCAGTACGCCCGAGCACTGGAGAACTCCAAGGGGAGCAATGTGGAAACCCTTTATAAGCTCGTGGACGGCAAAGCGGAGGCGTTGGAGTTCAACGTTCGGGAGGACGCTCGACTGGTGCGCATTCCGCTGAAGGATCTGCGCTTCAAGTCCAACATCCTCATCGCCGGCATCATCCGTGGTCGCCAGACCATCGTGCCGGGAGGCAGCGATGAGATTTTACCGGGCGATAAAGTGATCGTTTTGGCGGCAGACCACCGGTTGAACGACCTTTCTGATGTGATTTTGTGAGGAGAGGGCTTGCGTTATGAATCGGAGAATGATTTTTTATACCGTCGGCCGCATCATCACCCTGGAGGCCGGCCTGCTGCTGCTGCCCATGGCGGTGGCGCTCTGGTACGGGGAGTCCTGCGCCTGGGATCTGCTGGCGTCCGCCGCCATCGCCCTGGTGGTGGGGCGGGCCATGACCCGGCTGAGCAAGCCCACCAGCCAGACCTTTTTCGCCCGAGAGGGCTTTGTCATCGTGGCGCTGGCTTGGGTACTGATGTCCCTGATCGGGATGCTCCCTTTTCTATTCAGCGGAGAGATCCCGTTCTGGGTGGATGCCTTCTTTGAAACGGTCAGTGGCTTTACCACCACCGGCGCCTCCATCCTCACCAACGTGGAGGCCATGAGTCACGGACTGCTGTTCTGGCGGAGCTTCACCCATTGGATCGGCGGCATGGGGGTTCTGGTGCTCATCATGGCCATCGTGCCCACCGAGACCGGCCGTTCCATCCACATTATGCGGGCGGAAATGCCCGGCCCCATCGTGGGCAAGCTCATGCCCCGCATCAAGGACACGGCGCAGATCTTGTACCTGATGTATGTGGTGCTGACGGTGGTGCAGATCGTCCTGCTCATGGCCGGCGGTATGCCCCCCTTCGAGAGCGTCACCCACGCCATGGCCACCGCCGGTACAGGTGGATTTAGTGTAAAGGCAGATTGCTTTACAAGCTATTCCCCCTACCTACAGTGGGTCACCGCCATCTTCATGACCCTCTTTGGGGTCAACTTCAATGTGTACTATTTGGCACTGCGCAAAAAGTTCAAGGAAATCTTGCGCAGCACCGAGCTGTGGGCATACCTGGGCATCATCCTGGTATCCATCGTCCTGGTGAGCATCAGCATCTCCACCGAGTACGACACCCTGGAGGAGATCATCCGCCAGTCCGCCTTCCAGGTCACTTCCATCATCACCACCACCGGCTACGCTTCCACCAATTTCGACCTGTGGCCGGAGCTGGCCAAGAACGTGCTGCTCATCCTGATGTTCCTGGGCGCCTGCGCCGGCTCCACCGGCGGCGGGCTGAAAGTTTCCCGTGCCATCCTGCTGGTGAAGATGGCTCGGCGGGAGATGAAACGGATGATCCACCCCCGTTCCGTGGGCACTGTCCAGTTCGAGGGGAAGCGGGTCAGCGATGCCACCTTGAACAGCGTCTGTATGTATTTCGTCCTCTACGTCATCATTCTGGTGGTGCTCACCCTCTTTCTCTGCATCAACCCCTTCAGCATTGAGACAAACCTGGCCGCCGCTGCCTCCTGCTTCAACAATATCGGCCCCGGCTTCGGCATCGCAGGGCCGGCGTCCAACTACTCCTATTACAACGCCATTTCCAAGTTTGTCCTGACCATCGCCATGCTCTTTGGGCGGTTGGAGATCTACCCCATGCTGTTGGCGCTGTCGCCTTCTACTTGGACGAAGGAGTGAGCGTCCTGATTCGGTTGAAAAGAACCACGCTGCACTGCGTGGTTCTTTTGTTTTACTCTGCGCCCTTGGGCGTGTCCTCCAAGGGAATAATTTTACAGAACCTGGAAGCATCCCCTGTGTAAGGGGAGGTGGCACGCAGTGCCGGAGGGGCTGTCCGTCGAGCATAGGACGTGGGGAATGTGCGCCTTCTGGTTTGTGCTGCGTGGTCGACAATCCCTCAGTCAGCCGTTGCGGCTGACAGCTCCCTTTACACAAGGGAGCCAGTTGAGCAAGTTTTGAAAAATACTGCCTTTGGGTAATGCATTTGTCTGCGAAATTTGATATACTATGATAAATTAGTGCGCAGTGTCATGTCAGAACGCAGTTCAGGGCAATGGACAGGGCGCCAATGACCGTACAGACAGACAAAATACATAGATTTTCAAACATCTGAAAGGAGTATTACAGAATGGGATTGATTAAAGCAGCAATGGGCGCAGCAGGCGGCGTCATGGCAGATCAGTGGAAGGAATTCTTCTATTGCGATGCGATTCCGGCAGAGGTGCTGGCGGTAAAGGGACAGAAGCGAGTCTCCGGCCGCTCCTCCAACAAGCACGGCAGCGACAACATCATCTCCAACGGCTCTGTCATCGCCGTGGCCGATGGCCAGTGCATGATGATCGTAGAGCAGGGGAAGGTGGTAGACGTGTGCGCCGAGCCGGGCGAGTATACCTATGACTTCTCTACCGAGCCCTCCCTGTTCACCGGCAGCTTGAGCCAGAACATCGGCGCGGTATTCCAGAATATCGGCAAGCGCTTCACCTTCGGCGGCGAGGCGCCCAAGGATCAGCGCATCTACTATTTCAACACCAAGGAGCTGGTAGGCAACAAGTACGGTACCCCCTCTCCCGTGCCCTTCCGTGTGGTGGATCAGAACGCCGGCCTGGACGTGGATATTTCCGTCCGCTGCTTCGGCGAATACAGCTATCGTATCACCAACCCCATCCTGTTCTACACCAACCTGTGCGGCAACGTGGAGCAGGAATACACCCGAAGCGAGATCGATGGTCAGCTCAAGACCGAGCTGCTCACCGCCCTCCAGCCTGCGTTTGCCCGTATCTCTGACATGGGCATCCGTTACTCCGCCGTCCCCGCCCACACCCTGGAGCTGGCGGACGCCCTCAACGATGTCCTCTCCGCCAAGTGGCGTGACCTGCGGGGCATCGAGATCGTCTCCCTGGGCGTGTCTAGTATCAAGGCATCCGAGGAAGATGAGCAGATGATCAAGGAAATGCAGCGCAACGCCGCCTTCCGTGATCCCACTCGGGCAGCGGCGCATCTGGTCGGCGCCCAGGCCAGCGCAATGCAGGCCGCAGCAGCCAATGAAGGCGGCGCTACCATGGGCTTTATGGGCATGGGAATGGCTGGCGCTGCCGGCGGGATGAACCCCCAGGCACTGTTCCAGATGGGACAGCAGCAGGCGGCACAGCCTGTGCAAAGCGCACCGGCACAGCCGGCACCTGCTGCACCGGCACAGCCTGCCGCTCCCGCTGGCGACAGCTGGACCTGCGCCTGCGGCAATGTGGCTACCGGTAAGTTCTGCCCGGAATGCGGCGCCAAGAAGCCGGAGCCGCTCAAGGCGTCTGCCGAGGGTGCTTGGACTTGTCCCACCTGCGGCGCATCCAACAAGGGCAAGTTCTGCGCAGAATGCGGCACGAAGAAGCCGGCGGGCGTGCCTCAGTACAAGTGCGACAAGTGCGGCTGGGAGCCTGCCGACCCCACCAAGCCCCCCAAGTTCTGCCCGGAATGCGGCGATCCCTTTGACGATGGCGACATCGTTTGATCAGACCAAGAAAAAGAGAGAGGAGGTCTGTGAACGATGCCCACACAAGTGACCAATTATCAGTGTCCGTCCTGTACCGGCCCGCTCCATTATTCCAGCGAAAGCGGAAAGCTGGAGTGCGAGTTCTGCGGCAGTTCCTATGACGTAGCAGAGATCGAGGCGCTGTACGCTGAGAAAAATCAGAAGGCAGAGCAAGCATCTGCGGCGGAACAGAAAAAAGAGGAGCAAAAGGCGGAACAGCAGGCAGAGCAAAGAGCTGCTGATCCGGATGGCGAATGGGCGTTTGAAGGAGATGGATGGACAGAGGAGGGCATGAAAGCCTACAACTGCCCCTCCTGCGGCGCAGAATTGATCTGTGACGAGACCACTGCCGCCACCAGCTGCCCCTACTGCGGCAATCCCACGGTGGTGCCCGGCCAGTTTGCAGGCGGCATGAAGCCGGATTATATCATCCCCTTTAAGCTGGACAAGAAAGCTGCTGTCCAGGCGCTGAAAAAGCATTACAAAGGGAAAAAACTGCTGCCCAAAGCGTTTACCGCAGGCAACCATATTGAGGAGATCAAGGGGATCTATGTGCCCTTCTGGCTGTTCGATGGCGATGCGGACGCCGATGTTCAGTTCGAGGCCACCCGTTCCTCCAGCCACACGGAGGGGGATTATGAGGTGACCATCACCGATCACTATTATGTCCGTCGGGCAGGCAATGTCCCCTTTATCAAGATTCCGGTGGATGGTTCTTCCAAAATGCCGGATGAACATATGGACTCCATTGAACCCTTCCAGTATGAGGAGCTTCAGCCCTTTTCCATGGCATATCTCCCCGGTTACCTGGCGGATAAGTATGACGTGCCGGTGAAGGAGAGTGCGCCGCGGGCGGAAGAACGGGCGAAAAATTCCGCAGTCAGCGCCATGGTGGCAGATGCTGCCATCGGATATGAGACTTGTGTACCTGTCAGCGAGAAAGTGGAGATCCATCGGGGGAAGGTTCATTATGCCTTGCTGCCGGTGTGGCTGCTGAGCACCAGATGGAACAACCAGAACTTCCTGTTCGCCATGAACGGCCAGACCGGAAAGATTGTGGGAGATCTGCCCGTCTCCAAAGGGAAATTCTGGGCGTGGTTCGGCGGCATCGCCGTGTCCCTGTCGGCGATCTCTGCTGTTGTCATGAAGCTGATGGGGATTCTGTGAGGAGGTGTGAACCATGAAAAAGAGAGTATTTGCCCCTTTGCTGGCGCTATGCATCGCACTGAGTCTGTTGGTTCCCGCCCTTGCCTTTCAGGACTACGGACTGCTGTATGATGCAACGGGAAAGTTGGATGCTGAGCAGGCGCAGACAGCCAACGACTATTTGCTGAAGGATTTTGATGACAAGTACGGCATCGAACTGCGGGTGGATGTGGTCAATGACCTGGAAGGCTACAAGCTGTCCGATTATGCCGACCTGTTCTACAACAAGTATGAGTATGGCGACAAGGAGACGGGACACGGCGTCCTGCTGACCATCCAAGTCCATGAGGATGAGACTGGCTTGGCGTTGGATGGCTACAATCTGATGGCCGGCGAAAAGACCAAGAAGATCATGTCCGATGATGCGTGGGATACCATGGATGAGTATTTGCGCATCTACCTGAACAAAAAGTCGTGGCAGAAGGAGATGAAAGAGGACGATGATGCGTTCTTCTATGCTGTCTCCAGCTACTATGCAGGGATGGAGTACTGCGTGGCGCAGAAAATAATCACGCCGCCTAAGAACACCGTCGCCGATCCGGATCAGACAGGCCAAACCGGCGACCAGAAGCCGGCGGGCGCCACCTCTGCTGCCGCCTCTGCCCCTTCCAGCACCCCTGACACAAGTGCCCAAGGAACCGTGCAGGACAGTGCAGGCCCCTATGTGCGGGATGAGGCTGGCATCCTGGATGAGGAGAGCGTCAAAAAGCTGGAGGCCCAGGCGGAGACCATTTCCGCTGAGCACCAGTGCGCAGTGTATATCCTCACCGTCAAGGATTTCACCGTAGACGGTGCGGACACCATCCGAGACTTTGCGAAAAGTTACTATACGGATAATAACCTTGGATGGGGTGATGGTAAGGATGGCGAATTGCTGGTGCTGAGCATGAGCCAACGGAAAGCATCACAGATTGCCTATGGCAGTAAGGCTACTTCTATCTTTGTAGGGGATAACCAAGCTCGGTTGGAAGAAGGCTTTAAGGACAACTTCAAGGTGGATGATTGGGTTGGTGGTTTTGCCGATTTTTTGACCATGAGTGAAGAAATGCTGGTGAAGGGAGCCAACGGCGGCGACTATGACCCCGACTACGAAGCAGGGCCGAATTGGAAGGCTCTGGGGATTGCAGTCCTCGCCTCCTGCGTCATCGCCCTGATTGTCTGCTTCATCTTCAAGGCGCAGATGAAATCTGCCCGCCTGAAAACCGATGCGGCGGATTATGTGACCAAGCATGAGATCACCTTTACCACCAAGGAGGACCGGTTTACCCACAGCACAGAGACGCGTGTGCGCATCCATGACGATGATGACAGCGGTGGTGGTGGCGGTGTTGACAGTGATGGATTCACTGGGCGAGACTGCGATTTCTAAAAACCATTGACAAACCTGACAACAGCCCTGGCACAAAACGGCCAGGGCTGTTGATTTGTCACAAATCGTAAAAAATCAGGGGATTTTTTGCGGAAATGGATCGGTTTTGTGATACACTATAACCTAGCAAATTCTTTCCGCTGCGGCGGAAATCCTGTGAGAAAGAAACTTGGGAGGACTATTATGGGAGGCTTTTTTGGAACCGTCTGTGGCCATGACGCCATTTCCGATGTGTTTTTCGGCACGGACTATCATTCTCATCTGGGCACACGGCGGGGCGGCATGGCGGCCTATGACCCGTCCATTGGGTTGCAGCGGGAGATTCACAACATCGAGAATTCCCCCTTCCGCACCAAATTCGAGGACATCTTTGACGAGATGCAGGGCACCTCTGCCATCGGCTGCATCAGCGACACCGACCCCCAGCCCCTGCTCATCCGCTCCAACCTGGGCACCTATGCCATCTGCATCATCGGCATCATCAACAACGCCGATGCCCTTATCGAGCAGTACCTGACCTTCAGCAGCGGGCATTTTGACGCCATGACTGGCGGCAAGGTCAACTCCACGGAACTGGTGGCGGCCATGATCAACCAAAAGAGCAGCTTTGCCGAAGGCATCAGCTTCGCCCAGAACGCCATCGAGGGCACCGCATCCATCCTCATCCTGAAGGAGGACGGGGCGATCATCGCTGCCCGAGATCGGGTGGGACGCCTGCCGGTGCTCATCGGCAAGGGAGAGGATGGATACTGCGTGTCCTTCGAGTCCTTTGCCTATAAGAAGCTGGGGTACGACCTGGAGGAGCGGGAGCTGGGGCCTGGTGAGATTGTAGAGATCACCGCAGACGGGATCACCCAGCTGGTGCCGCCGGGGGACGAGATGCACATCTGTGCCTTCCTGTGGTCTTATTACGGCTATCCCACCTCTACTTATGAAGGGGTCAACGTGGAGGCCATGCGCTATCGCAACGGCGCCATCATGGCCGCCAGCGACACTGAGGCAGGCAACAACCAGGACATCGACTACATCGGCGGCGTCCCCGACTCCGGCACCCCTCACGCCATTGGCTACGCCAACGAGAGCGGCATCCCCTTCGCCCGTCCCTTTATCAAATACACCCCCACCTGGGCACGGAGCTTCATGCCCACCCGTCAGACGGAGCGGAACAAGGTGGCTAAGATGAAGCAGATCCCCATCCACGAGCTGATCGAGGAAAAGAAGCTGCTCTTTGTGGATGATTCCATTGTTCGGGGCACCCAGCTCAAGGAGACGGTCGAATTCCTGTACGCCAACGGCGCCAAAGCCGTCCATATGCGCTCCGCCTGTCCGCCCATCATGTATGGCTGCAAGTACCTGAACTTCTCCCGTGCCACCAGTGACATGGAGCTGATCACCCGCCGCACCATCATGGAGCTGGAAGGGGAAGAAGGCTTCCAGCACCTGGAGGAGTACAGCGACTCCACCACCGAGCGGGGCAAGCAGCTGCGGCAGACCATCTGTGATAAGTTCCAGTTCGCTTCCTTGGAGTTCCAGTCCTTGGAGGGCGTCATCAAGTCCATTGGGCTGCCTGCCTGCAAGCTGTGTACCTATTGCTGGAACGGAAAGGGCTAAAAAAGAGTCCCAAGACGGCGGCAGTACCCGAAAAGCGCACCCACCCAATCGGCTCCCTTGAGTAAAGGGAGCTGTCAGCGCAAGCTGACTGAGGGATTGACAGATTTGCAGAACGAACCAGAAGGCGCACAATCTCACGCCCTATGCTCGCCGGACAACCCCTCCGGCGCTTTGCGCCACCTCCCCTTGCACAGGGGAGGCGTTTGAGAGTAGAGCGTGCCACCTCCCCTTACACAGAGGAGGCGTTTGAGAGGGGAGTGTGCCAGCACCCTTTACACAGAGGAGGCGTTTGAGGATGGAACGTTCCGTTATGATGATAGCAAGAAAAGAGGTCAGAACCGAAGTTCTGACCTCTTTTTCTGTCGGATTCACACCAGCATCAGCAGCGTCCCGCCCACGATGAGGAGCAGGCCGATGAGGGCTTTTCGGGTGAGCGTTTCATGAAAGACCACAAAGGAAAAAACGATGGTGACCAGGATGCGCCGGTGGCGATGCCGGACAGGAGGAAGCACCAGGTCTTGCCGCTGACGGCGGCGAAATTGTGGTCAGCGCCGGTGACCAGCACCATGAGCCAGGAGAACACCAGCACCACAATGGTGCGCAGGGCTGTGGCTACGTTGGAATCGGTCTGTTTGATGCCGCATTTGGCTAGGATGGAGGTCAGCCCTGCGAACAGAGCGGAACCGAAGGCATATGCGATCCACATTTGCCAACGCCTTCTTTAATTGCGATAAAATCTTACCCCTTGTACTCCGGACAGCGATACCGTGGTTTGCCTACGCTCTTTTTGCCGTACTCGATGGCCTTCATAGGGCAGAGGGTGATGCAGCGCATACAGTGGGTGCAGTGCTCCCCCCACTGGGGCAGGCCGTCCACCATCTGGATGTTGTTCAGGGGGCACACCTGGGCGCACCGGCCGCAGCTGGCGCAGCTGCGGGTGCTGTGGAAGGGTTTTGCGTGGACGAAGAAACGGTAGAACAGGCGATTGACCAGGCCGGATTTCAGGCCGTCCAGGAACCGTTTTTTTCGGGGCGCAAAGGGTGCGTTGTTCTGGATGGCGGCGATGCCGGTCTCCAGGGTCTTTCGGGCACTGTCCATGATGGGCGCACAGGCGGCGGCATCGGGGACAGGGAACATGGCCAGGTAATTTTCAGGCATGACCACCTCTAAAACGCCCCGAAAATGCCAGCCCTGCTGGACACAGAGCTGACGCAGGTGTTTTTCTGCCCCGCCGATGTCTGAGCCGCAGGTCATGACAAAGTAGACTTCTTTGCTGCCGGTGAACTGACCCTGGCGCAGCCAGTCGGCAAAAATGCGGGGGATGCGCCAGCCATAGGTGGGAGAGACGAACACCCAGGGCAGCTGGGAGTCCAACTGCGCTGGGTGTCCTGTCTGGATGGCTCTCCCGGCGTCTGCCAGGGTGTCGCCTATGTGGTCGGCGATCATGCTGGCCGCATAGCGGCTGTTGCCGGTACCGGAAAAGAAAACGACCATATCAGATGACCAGGCTGTTGCAGTGGTCGATCTGATGCTGGACGATGCGAGCCAAGAAGCCGCTGAAGGAGGCGGTCTGCTCCTGGAAATGTTCGTCCTGATACTTGACCACGATGGTCTCATACCGTTTGGCGGTGTGCCGGCGTTCCAGACAGATGCAGTATTCATCGGCGGGATACAGGCCGTTCATCTCGATGACCTCCGGGTTGAACATGAGCTGGATGGTGCCTTCGTTGTTGATGACGATGATGCGCTTGGTGTAGCCGATCATGTTGGCGGCCATACCGGTGACCTTGCCGTTATCCAGGAAGGTGTCCAGCAGATCCTTGGCAGCGCCATTGACGTCCATGGGCGTGGCAGGCTCACAGGGCTGCACGAGGGTGTAGATGTCCTTGACGATGGGTTTTACCATGGGAAATTACCTCCGTTGTAAGATACTGCCCTTATTTTAGCACAGACGGGGTGGATTTTGTAGTAGGGCGGGAGAAATATTTCCGGATGGGAGGAGGGGCGACAAGGAGGCGCAGAGTATGGTATAATGGGAAAAAGTGTACCAAAGGAGTGGTTTTATGTATGAATTGATCCCAGTGACCCCACACTGCTACTACATCCAAAGCCCTGCCAAGATCGGTCTGGTGGAGCTGGGTCAGGGGGAAGTGTGCCTGATTGACAGCGGCAACGACAAGGACGCCGGACGACGGGTGCGCAAGGTGCTGGACGGCAACGGCTGGAAATTGCGTGCCATCTATAACACCCATTCCAACGCCGACCACATCGGCGGCAATCAGTACCTTCAGCGCCAGACCGGCTGCGCCATCTACGCCCCCGGCATGGACTGCGCCTTCACCCGTTACCCTGTCCTGGAGCCCTCCTACCTGTACGGTGGCTTCCCACCCAAGGCACTGCGGCACAAATTCCTGATGGCACAGCCCAGCGACGCCCAGGAGCTCACGTCGGCGTGTCTGCCGGAGGGGTGGGAGAGCATCCCCCTGCCTGGGCACTTCTTCGACATGGTGGGCTTCCGCACCCAGGAGGATGTGGTGTACCTGGCGGACTGTCTGTCCAGCAAGGAGACATTGGAAAAGTACCGCATCGGCGTCATCCATGATGTGGCCGCCTATCTGGACACGTTGGAGCGGGTAAAGCAGATGTCCGCCCGCACCTTCGTCCCCGCCCACGCCGATGCCGCCCAGGACATTGCGCCCCTGGCTCAATACAACATCGACCAGGTGCATCAGGTGGCGGAGGACATTCTGGCACTGTGTCGGGAGCCGGTGCAGTTTGAGACCATTTTGCAGAACCTGTTCACCGGATACGGGCTGGAGCTGACTCTGGAGCAGTATGTGCTGGTGGGCAGCACGGTGCGTTCCTACCTGGCCTGGCTGGTGGATGGCGGGCAGGTGACCTACGGGTTTGACCAGAACCGGCTGCTGTGGGAGCGGGCGTGATTTTCGGAAATCTTAAAGGAAACCGCTTGAAAAAGGTTCGGCCTTCCTGCTAAAATAGGTAAAAAATAAACGAGCATACAGACAGTAGCCTACAGGTGTCATACTGTAGGACAAGGAGGAAACAGAACATATGAGTCGATCCCCAAGAGACGCCAAGGGCGGCAAGCGGGTGAAAAAGGAGCAGCGTCCCAGCCGGAGGGGCATCCAGTGGGCTTTCGTGGCGTGCTGTGTCCTGGCCATCGCCCTGCTGGCTCTGTGGCAGACGGGCGCCTTTCCCTTCCTGTGTCAGCAGCAAACGCCTGCCCCGATCCCGTCCAGCAGCGCCGGCACCAGCGCCGAACCAGATCCCGCCCAGCCGGATACGTCCGGCAGTCAGACAACGGAGGAACCAACGGAGGACAAGCCGTGGTATCTCATCCTGGTCAACCGCTGGCACCCCCTGCCGGAGGGCTACCAGCCCCAGCTGATGACCCTCTCCAATGGCAAGCAGGTGGATGAGCGCATCTACCCGTACCTGCAAAAGATGTTTGACCAGGCTCGTGCCGATGGGGTTTATCCCATTGTGGCATCTGCCTACCGGACGGCGGAGAAGCAGCAGAGCATCATGGAGGAAAAGATTGCCGAGTACCAGGCCAGCGGCTACAGCGCAGAAAAGGCCAAGACCGAGGCGGAGAAGTGGGTAGCCATCCCCGGCACCAGCGAGCACCAGCTGGGGCTTGCGGTGGACATCAACGCCGACGGGGTCAACTCCGCCGGATACGAGGTCTACGACTGGCTGGACAAGCACGCCCACGAATACGGTTTTATCCGCCGCTTCCCTGAGTCCAAGACGGACATCACGGGGGTGGCCAATGAGCCGTGGCATTATCGATATGTGGGGAAGAAGGTGGCGGCAGAAATCCATGACCGGGGTATCTGCCTAGAGGAATATTTAAATCAGACGGAGCATGAATGAATGCTTGCACGCCCTGTCCGAATCCCTAAAAATGGGGGCGGACGGGGCGTGATTTTTTGGTGAAAAATGTTCGCCGCCGCCCTGCTCAGCCGGTTGACAGCGGGGGAGGGGTGTGGTATACTTTGGGCAATTCAATACTTCAAACCGTTGAAGCGGAGATAACGGCAAGGACGCCTTTACAGAGAGCTTGGGAGGCTGAGAACCAGGTGAGACACGACTTGTCAAATGGACCGCGGAGGGCGCAGGGAAAACGGCTTTTGCGGGTCGGAGTATGCTGCGACGTTGGAGGCAGACGTGATTTGCCGGGGATATGTTCGTATCCTGCTGAGGGCACAGGGGCAAGAACCCTGTGAAGCAAGGTGGTACCGCGGATAATGTTGGATTATTCGTCCTTGACAAACGATTTTCTGTTGTCAGGGGCGTTTTTATTTGCTTTTTAAAGCTCCTCTGACGCAGCGTCAGAGGAGCTTTTTTTCGTCACAAGGAGGCAGAGAGCCATGAAATGTTTACCTGAATTTGCCGAAGTCCAGCGCATCGCCGCCACCGGACAGTATGACGTCCTGCCGGTCAGCTGCGAGCTGCTGTCCGATTTCACCACCCCCATCGAGACCATGAAGATTTTAAAGAACGTTTCCACCCACTGCTACCTGCTGGAGTCCGCTCTGGCCAACGAGAAATGGGGGCGGTACACCTTCCTGGGGTTTGATCCCAAGCTGGAGGTGAAGTGCATCGACGGCGAGCTGCGGGCGGGGAATTTCAAGATACACACCGACAACCCGTCTGACTACCTCCGCCAGATTTTGGCGGACTACAAAAGTCCCAGATTTGACTACCTGCCCTCCTTCACCGGCGGTTTGGTGGGCTACTTCTCCTACGACTACCTGGCCTACAGCGAGCCATCGGTCAAGTGTCCGGTGGAGGACAGTGAGGCGTTTCAGGATGTGGACTTGATGCTCTTTGATAAGGTCATCGCCTTCGACCATGCCCGTCAGAAGATCATCCTCATCGTCAATATGTCCCTGGATGACGTGGAGGTAGGCTACAACAAGGCAGTGCTGGAGCTGCACCAGCTGGCGGAGCTGCTGCGGCACGGGGAGAAGAAGGAGGAGCCTGGCGGGAAGCTGCTGGGGGAAGTGACGCCTCTGTTCGACCAGGCGCAGTTCTGCGCCATGGTGGAGCGTGCCAAGGTACACATCCGAGAGGGGGACATCTTCCAGATCGTCCTGTCCAACCGGCTCAGCGCCCCCTTCGAGGGCAGCCTGCTCAATACCTACCGCGTCCTCCGCACCATCAACCCCTCCCCCTATATGTTCTACTTCTCCGGCACCGATGTGGAAGTGGCTGGCGCATCGCCAGAGACCTTGGTGAAGCTGGAGAACGGGATTTTGCACACCTTCCCCCTGGCCGGTACCCGTCCCAGAGGTAAGACCGAGGCGGAAGACCTGGCGCTGGAACAGGAGCTGCTGGCGGACGAAAAGGAGCTGGCGGAACACAATATGCTGGTGGATTTGGGGCGGAACGACCTGGGCAAAATCAGCAAATTCGGCACCGTCCAGGTGGAGAAATTCCACTCCATCGAGCGTTTCTCCCACGTCATGCACATCGGCTCCACCGTTCGGGGGGAGATTCGACCCGACAAGGACGCCTTGGACGCGGTGGAAGCAGTCCTGCCGGCAGGCACCCTGTCCGGCGCACCAAAAATCCGCGCCTGCCAGCTCATCGGTGAGTTGGAGAACAACAAGCGTGGCATCTACGGCGGCGCCATCGGCTACATCGACTTCACCGGCAACCTGGATACCTGCATCGCCATCCGCATCGCCTACAAGAAGAACGGCAAGGTGTTTGTCCGATCCGGAGCGGGCATCGTGGCGGACTCGGTGCCGGAGACCGAGTACCAGGAGTGCCTCAATAAGGCCAGAGCGTCCCTGAAGGCGCTGGAGCTGGCACAGGAGGAAACGCTATGATCTTACTCATCGACAATTATGACAGCTTCTCCTACAACCTCTATCAGCTGGTGGGAGAGCTGGAACCGGATATCAAAGTCATCCGCAACGACGCCATGACGGTAGAGGAGATTCGGAAGCTCCACCCTGACCGCATCATCCTGTCCCCCGGTCCCGGTCGGCCGGAGGACGCTGGCGTGACCATGGAAGTGGCCAAGACTCTGGGCAAGGACATCCCCATTTTAGGCGTCTGCTTGGGACACCAGGCCATCTGCGCCGCCTTCGGCGCTGCCGTCACTTACGCAAAGCAGCTCATGCACGGGAAGCAGTCCCAGGTGCAGTTCGATGTGGATTGCCCCCTGTTTCGAGCTTGTCCGGAGGTGGCGCCGGTGGCACGATACCACTCCCTGGCGGCGGACAGTGCCACCATTCCTGACTGCCTGACCGTCACCGGCCGCACCACCGACGGGGAAGTGATGGCGGTGCAGCACAGGGAGTACCCAATCTTTGGGGTGCAGTTCCATCCGGAGTCCATCATGACGCCGGACGGGAAGACCATGTTACGAAATTTCATCCAGGAGGTTTGAACCATGATTCAGGAAGCCATTGTAAAGATCGTCGATAAGCAGGATTTGACCTATGACGAAGCCTACACCGTCATGAACGAGATCATGAGCGGCGAGACCACCCCCACCCAGAACGCCGCTTTTTTAGCCGCCCTGTCCACCAAGAGCGCTCGGGCGGAGACCACCGATGAAATTGCCGGCTGCGCCGCCGCCATGCGGGATCACGCCATTCCGGTCAAGACGGATATGGACTTATTCGAAATTGTCGGCACCGGCGGTGACAACGCCCACAGCTTCAACATCTCCACCACCTCCGCCCTGGTGGCCGCTGCCGGCGGCATGAAGGTGGCCAAGCACGGCAACCGAGCGGCGTCCTCCCAGTGCGGCACGGCGGATTGCCTGGAAGCGCTGGGGGTGAACATCGAGCAGAGTCCGGCGAAATGCGTGGAGCTGCTCAACGAGGTGGGCATGTGCTTCTTCTTCGCCCAGAAATACCACACCTCCATGAAATACGTCGGCCCTATCCGCAAGGAGCTGGGCATCCGCACCGTCTTTAACATCCTGGGTCCCCTGACCAACCCGGGCAGCCCCACCATGCAGCTGCTGGGCGTCTATGACGAATACCTGGTGGAGCCGCTGGCACAGGTGCTCATCAACCTGGGTGTCAAGCGGGGTATGGTGGTCTACGGGCAGGACAAGCTGGACGAGATTTCGTTGAGCGCTCCCACCACCATCTGTGAGATGCGGGACGGCTGGTTCAAGACCGAGGTCATCACGCCGGAGGACTTTGGCTTCCAGCGCTGCACCAAGGAAGACCTGCGGGGCGGCACTCCGGCGGAGAACGCCCAGATCACCCTGAACATCCTAAAAGGAGCGCAGGGGCACAAGCGCAACGCCGTCCTGCTGAACGCCAGCGCTGCCCTCTACATCGGCGGCAAGGCGGAGACTATGAAGGACGGCGTTGCCCGGGCGGCAGAGCTGATCGACTCCGGCAAGGCGCTCCATACTCTGGAACAACTCATTGAAGTCAGCAACCGTCCGGAGGCAGAAGTATGAACATCCTAGATCAGCTGGCGGACTACGCCAGAGAACGGGTGGCACGGGACAAGGCGCAGGTAACCTTGGAGACTTTGAAAGCCCAGGCACTGGCACTGCCGGTGGGGGCGTTCGCCTTTGAACAGGCGCTGGCCAAGCCTGACCTGTCCTTCATCTGCGAGTGTAAGAAGGCATCCCCCTCCAAAGGGCTGATCGCGCCGGAGTTCCCCTATCTGGACATTGCCCGTGCCTACGAATTCGCCGGAGCGGACGCCATCTCAGTACTCACCGAGCCAAAATGGTTCCTGGGCAGCGACCAGTATTTGCAGGACATCGCCGCCGCCGTGGATATTCCCTGTCTGCGGAAGGATTTCACGGTGGACGAATATATGATCTACCAGGCGAAGGTGCTGGGGGCTTCGGCGGTGCTGCTCATCTGCTCCCTTCTAAAGGAAGGGGAGATTCGGGATTCCATCGCCCTCTGTGACACCCTGGGTCTGTCGGCGCTGGTGGAAGCCCACGATGAGGACGAAGTGAAGATGGCGCTGCGCGCTGGCGCACGGGTCATCGGGGTGAACAACCGGAACCTGAAAACCTTCTCCGTGGACACGGAGAACAGCAAGCGCCTGCGGGCGCTCCTCCCGCCGGACGTATTGTTCGTGTCCGAGAGCGGCGTGCGCAGCGCCCAGGACGTGGCGGAGCTGCGTGCCATCGGGGCGGATGCGGTGCTCATCGGCGAGACCCTGATGCGGGCGGCGGACAAGCACGCCAAGCTGACAGAACTGCGAGGCGTGTGATGACCAAGATAAAATTGTGCGGCCTGACCCGTTTGGAGGACATCCAGGCTGCCAACCGGCTGAGACCGGATTATGTGGGGTTCGTGTTCGCCCCCAAGAGCCGCCGCTATGTGACTACGACCCAGGCGAAGGCGCTGAAAGAGGTGCTGGACGAGGGCATTCAGGCGGTGGGTGTGTTTGTGGATGCGCCGATGGATCAGGTGGCAAGGCTGCTTCATGAGGGTGTCATCGACGTAGCGCAGCTCCACGGGCACGAGGAGGACGGCTACATTCAAATGCTGCGGCGGCAGACGGAGCGTCCCATCTGGCAGGCGTTCCAGGTGCGGTGCGTGGGCGACCTGGTGCCGGCTCAGACCAGCGCAGCAGACTGTATCCTACTGGACTCCGGCACAGGGACGGGGCAGGTGTTCGATTGGAATTTGCTCCGGTACGTTGACCGCCCCTACTTTCTGGCCGGTGGGCTGGATGCGCAGAACGTAAGCTGCGCAGTCCGGCAGGCGCACCCCTACGGGGTGGACGTCAGCTCAGGCATCGAGACGGACGGACGAAAAGACCAAGAGAAAATGGCGCAGTTTGTGGCTGCGGTGAGAAAGGAAGCAATGCTATGACCAATCCCAAGGGACGGTTCGGGATACACGGCGGACAGTATATCCCAGAGACGCTGATGAACGCAGTCATCGAGCTGGAGGAGGCGTACAACTACTATAAAAACGATCCGGAATTCAATCGGGAGCTGACCGAGCTGTTTAACGAGTACGCCGGTCGCCCCTCTCGGCTGTACTATGCGGAGAAGATGACCCGTGACCTGGGCGGTGCGAAGATCTACCTGAAACGGGAGGACTTGAACCACACCGGCGCCCACAAGATCAACAACGTGCTGGGGCAAGCACTGCTGGCCAAGAAGATGGGCAAGACCCGTCTCATTGCAGAGACCGGCGCCGGTCAGCACGGGGTTGCCACCGCCACCGCCGCCGCCCTGATGGGCATGGAGTGCCTGGTGTTCATGGGTGAGGAGGACACCATCCGCCAGGCGCTGAACGTGTACCGGATGCGCCTGCTGGGGGCGGAGGTCATCCCGGTGACCAGCGGCACGGCCACCTTGAAGGACGCCGTGTCCGAAGCCATGCGGGAGTGGACGTCCCGCGTTGACGACACCCACTACTGTCTCGGCTCCGTCATGGGGCCCCACCCGTTCCCCACCATCGTGCGGGACTTCCAGGCGGTGATTTCCAAAGAGATCAAGGCGCAGATGCTGGAAAAGGAGGGACGCCTGCCCGATGCGGTCATCGCCTGTGTGGGCGGCGGCTCCAACGCCATCGGCAGCTTTTACCACTTCATCAACGACCCCGGCGTGCGGCTCATCGGCTGTGAGGCGGCAGGACGGGGGGTGGACACCTTCGAGACGGCGGCCACCATCGCCACCGGTCGGCCGGGCATTTTCCACGGCATGAAGTCCTACTTCTGCCAGGACAAGTACGGCCAGATTGCTCCGGTCTACTCCATCTCCGCTGGACTGGACTACCCTGGCGTGGGGCCGGAGCACGCACACCTGCACGACATCGGGCGAGCGGAGTATGTGCCGGTCACGGACGAGGAGGCGGTGTGCGCCTTTGAGTACCTGGCCAAGACTGAGGGCGTCATCCCTGCCATCGAGTCCGCCCATGCGGTGGCCTATGCGCAGAAGCTGGCGCCCACCCTGGACAAGGATCAGATCATCGTCATCACCATTTCCGGTCGAGGCGACAAGGACTGCGCTGCCATCGCCCGTTACAGAGGGGAGGATCTTCATGAGTAACATCGCCAAAGCCTTTGCAAACGGCAAAGCCTTCATCGCCTTTCTCACCTGCGGCGACCCAGACCTAGCCACCACCGCCGCCGCCGTCCGTGCCGCCGTCCAGAACGGCGCTGACCTGATCGAGCTGGGCGTCCCGTTCTCTGACCCCACGGCGGAAGGGCCGGTCATCCAGGGAGCCAACCTGCGGGCGTTGCAGGGGGGCGTGACCACCGACCAGATTTTTGACTTCGTGCGGGAGCTGAGAAAGGATGTCGCCGTGCCCATGGTGTTCATGACCTACGCCAACGTGGTCTTTTCCTACGGTGCGGAACAATTCATCTCCACCTGTCGGGACATCGGCATAGACGGCCTGATTTTGCCCGACCTGCCCTTCGAGGAGAAGGAGGAGTTTTTGCCCCTCTGCCACCAGTACGGGGTAGACCTCATCTCCCTCATCGCCCCCACCTCCGCCAACCGCATCGCCATGATCGCCAAGGAGGCGGAAGGCTTTTTGTACCTGGTCTCCAGCCTGGGCGTCACCGGTACCCGAAGTGAAATTAAAACCGACCTCGGTTCCATCGTGGATGTGGTGCGGGAGAACACGGATGTGCCCTGCGCCATCGGGTTCGGCATCTCCACGCCGGAGCAGGCCAAGAAGATGGCGGATCTGTCTGATGGGGCGATCGTTGGGTCGGCCATCGTGAAGATTTTGGCGCAGTACGGGAAGGATGCGCCCAAGTATGTCGGCGAATACGTCAAGAGCATGAAGGACGCATTGCGATGATATTCGGCCAAATGCAAGCATTTTGCCGAGGTTGCAGCCGGGTGCATGCACTCGCTTTGCCGGTAGGTTCTCCCACCTGTAACAGGTGGGGCCTACGCTACAAAATGTGCCACCGGCACATTTGCTTAACGCTGCGGCACTTACCCGGCTGAGAAGAGAAAAAAGTGACGCGCATGTCGCCACTTTTTTCAGATTGAAATTTATTCCGCACTCTGTGCGGAACTCTGCGAGGCTTTTTAGCACTGAAAAACGGTGTGACACACGCGGTCACACCGTTTTACCTTATATATTATTTGTTGAGGAACGAGGTGGAGATTTTGGGCGCTTCCTTGCCCACGTTGCGCAGGTCGTAGGGGGTTGCCTGATAGACGTAGTAATTGAGCCAGTTGTTGTAGAGCAACTGCCCTGCACTGCGCCAGGTGACCAGCGGCGGCTGGGTGGGGTCATCGTTTGGGAAATAGTGGGCAGGGATGGCGATTTTTTTTCCGGCGCTGATGTCTCGCTGGTACTCCAGATTCAGCGTTTCCGGATCATACTCCGGATGACCCATGATAAAGAACCGCCGGTTATCCTCGCTCTTTACGGCAAACACGCCGGCCTCTGGTGAGGTGGCCAGAAGTTGCAGATCAGGGATGGCGCGGATGTCTGCTTCATTCACCGTAGTGTAACGGGAGTGGGGGACGTAAAACACATCATCAAAGCCCCGAAACCAGGGGGAGCGGGAACGGACGACCTTGTGGGGAAACACGCCGAACAATTTTTGGGGCAGAGTGTGTTTCTGAATGCCATAGTGGTAGTACAGCCCTGCCTGAGCGCCCCAGCAGATGTGGAGGGTGGCGTGGACGTGTTCCTTGCTCCACTCCATGATCTGACACAGCTCGTCCCAGTATTCCACATCGCAGAAGTCCAGGTTTTCGACAGGGGCGCCGGTGATGATCATGCCGTCATAGGTGCGATCCTTCACCTGGTCAAAGGTGCGGTAGAAGGCGCTCAGATGATCCTGGTCGATGTGCTGGGGGACGTAGCTGGCGGTCTGCAACAGCTCCACCTGCACCTGGAGGGGGGAGTTGGAGAGCTTGCGCATGAGCTGGGTCTCGGTGACGATCTTGGTGGGCATGAGGTTGAGGATGAGCAGCTCCAGCGGACGGATGTCCTGTAAGATGGCGCGATGCTCGGTCATAACGAAGATGTTCTCGTCCTCCAAAATGGCGCGGGCGGGGAGAGAGTCAGGAATTTTGATGGGCATGGGAGAGCCTCCTTATATTATAATAGGCAGCAGGATAGGGACAGACAGCGAAAGAATCAGAACATAGCCCAGAGGGCATTCGCAGCACCAGCTGTAAGTAAGCCTGTCGTGTCATTGGATAAGGAACCTCCCTTCTGAGATTGTACTTGTTCACTACTATACCGGAAAATGCCGCAAAAGACAAGCGGGGAGGGGAAAAAGAAAAAAGTGCGGGAAAATTGCAAAAAGTGCTTGACAAATGGGGGTGGATTTAGTATACTGACAAAGCGCTCGAGAGAGCGAGTCAAAAACTGGAAAGCGAACGGTTCCGAAGCGGAAGGCTTTCGGAAAGTTGCTGAAAAAAGTGCTTGACAAGCTCCGCTGAGTGTGCTAAACTAAACAAGCTGTTGCCGAGAGGGAAACCTCGAAACGCAGCG
>URAM01000014.1 GCA_900545815.1 uncultured Eubacteriales bacterium
TATGCCAAGGGGAGCACGGTTGCCCGGGCGGACATCGACGCGGTGGCCGACCCGGTGCTGGAGGCAAAAGTGTTCGATATGACCGACGCGGTGGGCGGCCGGGATTTCAAACGGGCGATGGTGATCCTGTCCGACCTTTTCAGCCTGCGGGAAAAGCCCATCATGGTGCTGGCGGCATTGGGCAAAAATCTGCGCCAGCTCTATACGGCTCGCTTGGCGCTGGAGTCGGGGAAGGGAGCACCGGCGCTCATGGAGATGTGGAATATGAAGACGAGCTGGCAGGCCAATAAGCTGATGCAGAGCGCCCGGCGCTGTCCGCTGGACTGGTGTCGCCGGGCGGTGGCGCTGGCCGGGAAGGCAGACCTGGCCATGAAGAGCACCGGACGGGATCAGGAAGACGTGCTGACTGAGCTGATGCTCCGGCTGGCCAACGGGTGAGCGCTATGCTGAAAATCAAAGAGGCGATCATCGTCGAGGGCCGCTACGACCAGAATACCCTGTCCCAGCTGGTGGACACCCTCATCCTCCCAACTCAGGGATTCGGTATTTTCAAGGATAAGGACAAGGCCGCCATGCTCCGCCGTGTGGCGGAGAAGCGGGGCGTCATCGTGCTCACCGACAGCGATGGGGCGGGGTTTGTGATCCGCAACCATCTGAAGGGCGTCCTGCCCCAAGACCAGGTGAAGCACGCCTACATTCCGGACATCTACGGCAAGGAACGCCGGAAGGCGACAGCCGGCAAGGAGGGTAAGCTGGGTGTGGAAGGGATGCGTCCGGAGGTGCTGAAGGAGGCGCTGCTGCGGGCAGGTGCTACGGTGGTGGGGGAGGAAATGTCCTCGCAGCCACGGCGGCAGATCACCCGAAGCGACCTGTTCACCGCCCAGCTTATCGGCTGTGCTGGCAGCCAGGAGCGGCGGAAAAATCTGCTCCATCAGCTGGACTTGCCGGAGCACTTGAGCACCAAGGCGCTGCTCCAGGTGCTCAATCAACTGATGAGCTACGAAGAATACACAAAGGTCATCCAGACCTTGTAAAAAGAAACACAGTGAGACGACAGGTGTGCGTCCGCTGTGTTTTTTTGCGCCCCTCCAAAAAAAGTCGAAGCATTCGACAAATTTCGCACGAAATTTTCGACAGAAGGGGCTACAATACGGGTGTCGAGATAGCTTGGACGAAATCATTGGAGTGTGTAGGAGGAAGGAATATGAATCAGTTGTTTGTTGGTATGAAGAAGATACCTGTGGAGCAGGGGAGCGGCTACAACGTGGCGTATTACATCTTGGTGGAAGAAGCAGAGACCGAGGACGGCGTTCTTTGCGATCAGTACGGCCTGCGGGTGGTGCTGCTGGGTTCGGAGGGCAAGCAGTCCGCCAGCATCCGGCAGATCACCACCTATCCGGACAGCATCTATCGCCTGGCGCAGGAGGTCATGACCCACTTGGTAACCCCAGCAGCTTTGCAGGACGTGGTGGATGATTGGCTGGCGGCTGTGTGAGTGGGGACGCATGGAGCGGGGATTTCCAAAGTGTAAACAAAGGATGAAAAGAGAATGAAAAACCGGAGAAGAAATTAAAATTGCGTAAAACACATCGGGAAAGACTTGTTTTATGACAATAAACCGGGTAAAATACAACCATCAGGAAAACACCCCATGTCATGCGTTAGGAGGTACTGCATTATGGCATTTAACTTTGACGAACTGAAACGGAAAACCGGCGACCTGGCTCAGAAGGGGGCCGATTGGGCACAGCTGGGCATGAACAAGGCCGCTCAGATGGCCGGCGTGGCTAAGCTCAAGGCAGCCAACCTGAGCGAGGAGGATACCATCCGTAAGGCCTATTCCGAACTGGGCAGACGCTATTACATGATTCACGGCTCCGCTCCCGAAGTGGAATTTGTGGATGTGATCCAGGAGATCGAGGAGGCCAAGGCGAAGATCCAGGCCAACAACGAGAAGATCGCCGCACTGAAGGAAACGGAAGAAAAGCCCAGTGAGGACATCGTATTCGAGGTAAACGTGGACGACCTGCCCACCGAACCCACCGAAGAAGCACCTGTCACCGCTGAAAAACCCGCTCCCGCAGAGGAAGCTCCTGAGGCTCCCGCCGCTGAGGAAGATGTGGAAGAACTGAAGTTCGAAGATTGATCGCAATAACAGAAAAGACCGCCGATTCTTCCGGCGGTCTTTTCTGTATCGGTTCTATCGCCCTCGAAGTGTCCCGTTTTCGTCCTTGTTTGCAGAAGGGTATTGCATTTGCCGTCGGGATGTGCTATCATCACATCGTAAACAAGTTGATACCGTCTTCAGGGCAGGGTGCAAGTCCCTACCGGTGGTATAGCCCACGAGCCGCAAGGCATGATTCGGTGTGATTCCGAAGCCGACAGTATAGTCTGGATGAAAGAAGACAAAATGCGCAAGGGAGCAGTGTCTGCTCTTGCGTGTTGGATGACTGCTCTGGAATGTGTTCGTTCCGGAGTTTTTTTGTTGCGCAAGGGTTTGCGCACCGTTGTCTCGCCCTGAACCTGGTGTTCGGGGCGTTTCTTTTGCCAACGTTTGCAGGAATTGCTTTGATGACCTGCAAGGCATATCTGGAAAAACGCCGCAAAACAATCGAATCAAAATCTTCAGGGCAGGGTGCAAGTCCCTACCGGTGGTATAGCCCACGAGCCGCAAGGCAGATTCGGTGCAACTCCGAAGCCGACAGTGACAGTCTGGATGGAAGAAGAAGGACGGCGCAGGGAGAGGTCTATCCTCCTGCAAGTTCCGTCACGGCTCTGGGGTGTCACACACATTCCGGAGCTTTTGTTTGCGCAAATCGATTGCGTGCCATTTTTGTGCCCTGAACCCACGGTTCAGGGTTTTTCTTTTGGAGGTGATTGCATGAAGGACGAGCAGTTCATGCATCTGGCGTTGCAGCTGGCTCAGCGGGGCTGTGGCTGGACGGCGCCCAATCCCATGGTGGGGGCTGTGATCGTCAAGGACGGCCGCATCATCGGCCAGGGCTGGCACCAGCGCTGCGGGGAGCCCCACGCAGAGCGAAACGCCTTGGCCGCCTGTACCGAGGATCCCCGAGGCGCCACCCTGTATGTGACCTTGGAGCCTTGCTGTCACTACGGCAAGCAACCCCCTTGCACCGAGGCCATTCTGGCGGCAGGCATCGCCCGTGTGGTGGTGGGGTCATCCGACCCCAATCCGCTGGTGGCAGGGAAGGGCATCCGGCAGCTTCGTGAAAACGGGGTGACGGTGACCGAGCACTGTTTGCAGGGGGAATGCGACCGGCTCAACGAGGTGTTCTTCCACTACATCCAGACCAAGCGTCCCTTCGTGGTTTTAAAGTACGCCATGACCTTGGATGGCAAGATCGCCGCCTACACCGGTGCATCCCAGTGGATCACCGGCGAAGCCGCCCGCAACCACGTCCAGCAGCAGCGTCACCGCTATCGGGGCATCATGGTGGGAGTGGGCACCGTGCTGGCGGATAACCCCCGCCTGACCTGCCGCATCCCAGGCGGCCGGAGCCCCATCCGTATCCTCTGTGACACCCACTTGCGCACGCCAATGAACGCCAACGTGGTCATCACCGCTCGGGAGACGCCCACCATCCTGGCCACCTGCTGCACCGATCCGGAGCGGCAGCGACCCTATGAAGATGCTGGCTGCCAGGTGCTCTGTGTGGAGAAACAGGACGGACATGTGAACCTGCCCCAACTGATGGAACGGCTGGGTGAGATGCAGTTGGACAGCATCCTGCTGGAAGGAGGCGGCACCCTGAATTGGGCGGCCTTGGAGAGCGGCATCGTCCAAAAGGTGCAGGCGTATATAGCGCCCAAGCTGCTGGGTGGACGCACCGCCAAGACCCCAGTGGAGGGGACAGGCGTTCCCACACCAGACCAGGCGTTCTTCCTGCGCAACAGCAAAATCACCCAACTGGGCGAAGATTTCTTGATCGAAAGCGAGGTGGTTCACCGTGTTCACGGGTATTGTTGAGGAACTGGGCACCATCCAGCACATCGCACGGGGACAGCACTCCGCCGTCCTGACCATCCAGGCAAAGACCGTCCTGGAACACACCAAGCTGGGCGACAGCATCGCCGTCAACGGCATCTGCCTGACCGTGACCCAGCTCCACGCCGACCGGTTCTCCGCCGATGTCATGCACGAGACGTTGAACCGCTCCGCCCTGGCTCAGTTGTCCGTAGGCAGTCCGGTGAACCTGGAACGCGCCATGGCGGCGGACGGCCGCTTTGGCGGGCACATCGTGGCCGGACATGTGGACGGCGTGGGACGGATTTCCCACATCCGTCGGGATGACAACGCCATCTGGTACACCATCCAGACTCAGCCCGCCCTGCTGCGCTATGTGGTGGAGAAGGGCTCCATCACCGTGGACGGCATCAGCCTGACGGTAGCCACAGTGGGGGAGACATCGTTTTCCATTTCGGCCATCCCACACACCGTCCGCCAGACTGTCCTGCACCACCGACGGAAGGGGGACTTGGTGAACCTGGAGACGGACATCATCGGAAAATACATCGAAAAATTACTACAGCCTGCGGCGCCCCAACCCAAAGAGAGCACCATCACAAGGGACTTGCTGTCCCGCTGCGGATTTTAGGAGGACAAGTACATGATCCAGTTCAATACCATTCCGGAAGCCCTGGAGGATTTGAGACAGGGCAAGCTGATCCTGGTCACCGATGACCCGGAACGAGAGAACGAAGGGGACTTCATCTGCGCGGCAGAGTTTGCCACCACGGAGAACGTCAACTTCATGGCCACCCACGGCAAAGGGCTGATCTGTATGCCCATGTCCGAGTACTATGTGCGGAAGCTGGGTCTGCCCCAGATGGTGCAGCAGAACACGGACAACCACGAAACGGCCTTCACCGTCTCCATCGACCATGTGTCCACCACCACTGGCATCTCCGCCGCAGAGCGCTCCATCACCGCCATGGCCTGCGTGCAGGGGAGCGCCAAGCCGGAGGATTTCCGTCGGCCGGGGCATATGTTCCCGTTGCTTGCCAAGAAGAACGGTGTCCTGGAGCGGAACGGCCACACCGAAGCCACGGTAGACCTGTGCCGGCTGGCGGGGCTGAAGGAGTGCGGTCTGTGCTGCGAGATCATGCGGGAGGACGGCACTATGATGCGGACGCCGGAGCTGGCGGAGCTGGCCAAACGGTACAACATCAAGTTCGTCACCATTCGGGATTTGCAGAACTATCGCAAGAGCCATGAAAAGTTGGTAGATCGGGTCACTACGGTGAAATTGCCCACCAAATACGGCGATTTTGTCGCCCACGGCTTTGTGAATCGTCTCAACGGGGAACACCACATCGCCCTGGTCAAAGGGGACATCGGTGACGGCAAGGACGTCCTCTGCCGCGTCCACTCCGAGTGCCTCACCGGCGATACCTTTGGCTCCCTCCGCTGTGATTGCGGCCAGCAGTTGGCCGCTGCCATGAGCCAGATCGAACAAGAGGGACGGGGCATCCTCCTGTATATGCGCCAGGAAGGGCGGGGCATCGGCCTGATCAACAAGCTCCGCGCCTACGAGCTGCAAGAGCAGGGGATGGACACCTTGGAGGCCAACCTGGCGTTGGGATTCCAGGGGGACGAACGGGAATACTACACCGGTGCGCAGATCTTGCGGGAGCTGGGCGTAAAGAGTCTGCGGCTGCTGACCAACAACCCGGACAAGGTGTACCAGCTGGCCGAGTACGGCATGGAGATCGCAGAGCGGGTGCCCATCCAGATGAGCGCTACCGCATATGACCTGTTCTATCTGAGAACCAAGCAGGTTCGGATGGGACATCTGCTACAGTATACTTAAAAAGGGAGGCGTCATAATATGAAGACGTTAGAAGGAAATCTAGTATCCAAAGGCATTAAGGTCGGCATCGTTGCCGCACGATTCAACGAGTTCATCACCTCCAAGCTGCTGGGCGGCGCCCGTGACGGCCTGCTGCGGCACAACGTCCAGGAGGAGGACATCCATGTAGCGTGGGTGCCGGGGGCGTTTGAAATTCCGCTGGTGGCGGCCAAGATGGCCAAGAGCGGAAAGTATGACGCAGTCATCTGCCTGGGTGCAGTCATCCGCGGGGCAACCAGCCACTACGACTATGTGTGCAGCGAGGTGTCCAAGGGCATCGCCAATGTCTCCTTGGACAGCGGCGTGCCGGTGCTCTTTGGGGTGCTGACCACGGAGAACCTGGAACAGGCCATCGAGCGGGCAGGCAGCAAGGCAGGCAATAAGGGCTATGACTGCGCCCTGAGCGCCATCGAAATGGTCAACCTCCTCCACACCATGGAGGAAGCGTAAGAAACGGGGACGGACAGGATGATCATTATCAGAAGCAAACAGAATGACCCAGCCTTGGAGGAACAGATTCTGGCGCTGCTCCGCCGAGAGCACATCCAAGCGGAGCAGTTCTCCCTCAGCACCCAACAGCTCCTGTCCATCCGTGGCTTGACCATTGACGGCGGTTCTCGGCAGGTGACTTGCCAGGGACAGAAGGTGACCGTGACCCGAATGGAGTTCGACCTGCTGCTCTTTCTGGCGGAGAACGTGGGGAAACGGTTGACGAAGGGAGACATCTTCCGTGCCGTGTGGGGAAAGGACAGTGCAGACACCATGAAGGTGGTGGCCAACACGATTTCCAACCTCCGCCGAAAGATTGGCACCGACTGCCACGGCTGCGACTACATCCAAACCGTCCCCGGCGGCTATTGCCTCCCAGCGGAGCCGGAGTCAAAGACAGGGTAAGTGACCGAGTAACAGAAAAAAACCAGCCCAAGCAGAACCTGCTTGGGCTGATCTACTGTGCGTGATATATAGGGGGGTGAAAGCCTGTGCAGGAAAACTGCACAGGCTTCCTTTGCTGGAGAAAGGGGGAGAGCGGACAGGCTGGCACAAGGCGTGGGGGAGATCCCCGCTTATGGAGGTGGGGGATGCCCTGCGCTGCCTATCGCAGGTAAGAACTTACGAAAGCTCCAGCTCCTTCTTCGCATCTGCCTCGATGGCACGATGTCGTTCTTCGATATAGGGGATGGTCTGGGTATGGGTGACAATGTACATCTGGTTGTCTTCGATGGCCTGGAACAGACGCTTGCCGATGTTGTCCAGCGGCATACCGCCGGTCACGTTGTCCCGGAACGCTTCCCGTGCTTTAATATATTCTTCGCTGCGGTAGAAGGGGTCGGACGCATCCCAGAAACGGGCGGGACGATGCTTCTCGCAGTTGTGAATATCCGTTGCAACATACATGGGGCAGAACACGGAAACACCGATGTCACAGCCGGTGCTTTCCACTTCAGCCTTGACAGACTCTGCCACGCTGACGGCGGCGTGCTTGCTGGCGAAGTAGGGCGGGTTGACGGCCATGCCAGCCCGCAGACCGGCGATAGAGGCAGTGCACATCAAGTGAGCGGGGGTCTTCTGTGCTTCCATGATGGGCAGCACTTCGTGGACATAGTGCACGATGCCCATGGTGTTCACGGCCATGGCCCACTCCCAGTCACGGATGGGGATGGTCAGGATGCTGCCGGCGGTGGCGATGCCTGCGTTGGCAAAGAGAACGTCGATCTGGCCAAACTGCTCCATGGTGGCCTGGACGGATGCCTTGGCTTCTTCATAGACGGAGACGTCGGTCACGCAGACCAATACTTCTGCGTTCCGGCTCCGCAGTTCTTCGGCGACCTGATTCAGAGCAGGCTCGTCGATGTCAACCAGCGCCAGCTTCATCCCACGTTCTGCCGCTTCTTTAGAAAAAGCGTAGCCAATGCCGTGAGCCGCACCGGTGACCAGTGCTACTTTTCCGTTAAATTCTTTCATTTGTCATTCCTGCCTCTCAAAAAGAATCAAATGGTCAGCCAGCCGCCGTCCACTGCGATCATCTGGCCGGTGGTGAAGCTGGATGCGTCAGATGCCAGATAGATGCACAGACCGTCCATTTCGCCGGTGATGCCGGGACGACCCATGGGGCTGTAGTCCTCGCAGACCTTCTTGAATTCGGGGGTGTGGATGTATGCACCGGTCAGTTCGCTGGGGAAGTAGCCGGGAGCGATGCCGTTGACGGTGATGTTGTACTTGGCCCATTCCTGTGCCAGGGACTTGGTCAGCATCAGCAGGCCGCCCTTTGCGGCGCAGTAAGCGTTGGTGTTGTAGCCCAGGCGGCTGACAAAAGCGTGAATGGAGGAAACGTTGATGATCTTGCCATAGTTGCGTTCCTTCATGGACAGACGCACGCACTCATGCATCAGCCAGAAGGGGCCGTTCAGGTCGCTGTCCATGACCAGCATCCAATCTTCATAGCTCTGGGTTTCTGCTACATTGCGGCAGGGAATGCCGGCGGAGTTGACGAGGATGTCGATCTTGCCGTAGTGGGCGACGATGTCTTCCACGCAGCTGGTGATGGTCTCCGGCTTGGTCAGATCCAGATAGTGAGGATAGCAGCGGACGCCATATTCCTTTTCGATTTCGGCTGCGTTTTCTTCCAGACGATACACACGGCGAGCCACAAGTGCCACGTCTGCACCGGCGGAAGCCATGGCCTTTGCAAATTGCAGGCCCAGGCCGGAAGAACCGCCGGCACAAACAGCAACTTTGCCAGTCAGATCAAACTTGTCGTACTTCATCATAATAGTGTGCCTCCTAATAGAATGATCAATCGTTCGATCCGGATTTACAGGAACCAGACATTGTCCAAACCGGTACGGGTTGCTTCCAGGATACTGCCGCCGGCAATGCAGTCGCCAGCCATCACAACCTTGTCAAAAGCGGCTTCCATCTCGTGGAACAGATCCAGGTTGGGCTTACGGCCGACGGCGATGACCACTTCATCGACGTCCATCGTCTCCTGGGTGGGTTCTGCCACATCAGTGCAGTCCATCACAATTGTGTCCTCCTTGACAGCGGACAGGGCACGGTTCAGCCGTACTTCCACACCGTCTTCGTCCAGGATGGACATCAGCTTATTGCGGACGGTGGGATACATGGTTGCGCCGGGGGTGTTGGTCATTTCCACGATGGTGACCTTGTTCTCCTGACAGAGGTAGTGTGCTGTTTCCAGACCCACCATGCCGCCGCCAATGACGGCAACGTGCTTGCCGCTGAAGGTGACCTTCTTCAGCAGGGTGTCCTCCATCGTATGGACGTGGCTGGAGTCCAGGCTGTCCACCTTGGGCACGATCTCTGTGCCGCCGTTGGCTACGACCACTGCGTAGGGATTCAGTGCCTTGACGGTGTCCAAATCGGCCTTGGTGTTGAGCTGAACGTTGACCTTGTATTCCTTCATTTCTGCGGTCAGGGTCTTGATGAACTCTGCCACCATTGTCTTATGAGGGGGAACGGTAGCCAGATAGGCCATGCCGCCCAGGTAATCCTTTTCTTCCAGCAGGTCTACCGAGAAACCACGCTTTGCCAGGGTGATGGCTGCCTGCATACCGGCAGGGCCGCCGCCGATGACCACGACGTTTTTGCCTTCTCCGCTGCGGATCAGGTATTCATCGTTGTACATGGTGCCCCGGCCGGTGACAGGGTTGGCTGCGCAGGAGAGATAGCCGTCGATGACCACGGACTTGTTGCACTGCATACAGCCCATGCACTTGCGGATGAGGTCTTCACGGCCAGCCTTGGTCTTGTTGACCCATTCCGGATCGGCCATCTGACCACGGGAGACGCCGACAAAGTCGCTGACCCCTTCTTCCAGCAGCTTTTCAGCCGTAGCGGGGAACTTGATGGTGTTGACGGCGATGACGGGGACATGAACGTGTGCCTTCACCGTCTTTGCCAGGTTCTTTCTCCAGCCTTCCTCGTAATAGTTGGGCTCGATCATGTTGGGGACGGTTTCATAGACAGCGCAGCTGACGTTGATGGCGTCTGCGCCGGCAGCTTCCAGAACCTGCGCCACCTGAACGGCGTAATCCAGGGTGATGCCGCCTTCCACGAAGTCATCCCCGTTGATGCGGACGCAGATGGGATAGTTGCCGCAGGTCTGACGGATGCCGTGGATGATGTCGGTCACGATGCGGCAGCAATTCTCAACGGAGCCGCCGTAGTCGTCCGTTCTCTTATTGGTGTAGGGGCTGATAAAGGAGCCGAGGAGATAGCCGTGGGCGCCATGAAGTTCCACACCGTCGATGCCGGCCTTTTTGCAGTTGGCGGCAGCGGCAACGAACTTGCCGACGATATCATCAATATCCTCTTTTGTCATCTCAGTGGAGACCAGGCCGTTGACCTTGTTGAGGATGGCGCTGGGCCCCATGGGCTGCTTGCCGTCATTGAGGGCGGGAGGTGCTTCCCGGCCGCCGTGGTGCAGCTGGACAAAAATCTTGCCGCCATGGCGATGGACACATTCTGCCATGCGCTGAACGCTGCGCACGTGCTTCCGGGTGGCAATGCAAAGCTGGTTGGGATTGCAGGCGCCGCTGTTTTCATCGACTCTGGTGAACTCGGTGAAAATCAGGCCGCAGCCGCCCTTGGCACGATCCTCATAGAAGCGGATCAGCTCAGGGGAGGCTTCGCCGTCCCAGGTGGCAAGTCCGTTACCCATAGCGGTCATTGCAACACGGTTGCGGATCTCTACGCCGCCAATGCAGCCCTTTTCAAATAATTTCTGGTAACTCATCTGTTGTCTCCTTCACGTTTCCACTTACGCTTCTGCTGCTTGCGGAGGATCGTTGCCCTCCTCGTCTTCGTCCTCCATCTCGGCGAGAATATCTGTGACGAAATACTCGCCGCCGGAGGTCAGGACGATGTCCTCGGAGTCGCAGTGAATGCACGCCGCTCGGTTGATGTCCATGTCCAGCCATTCCCGGGGCGTCATCTCGTAATCTGCGCCGCAGGCATTGCAGTGGTATCCAATGGGTCGGACCGTCAGCACCAACTCCGCACCCTCGGCACAAGTGCCGCGGGTGAAGATGTTGAAGTAGCGCTGCATGAAGTCTTTGTCAAACATCCGAAGCTGGCCGCAAGTGATATCAATTTCTAAAATTTTGCGCACGTGGTTTTCACGGCCCCATTTCACGACGGTGCCAGCCAGGTTGCCAATTACATTCATCTCGTGCATGAGATCATCCCTTTAACTGAAGCTGTTCTGCAGTTTCGATAACAGCCTTTGCGTAATCTTCGTTCTGGAACCCCAGGTCGCCGCACTGCCCGTCGTAACGGCCGAACAGATCGTTGATGAGCGCTTCCAGATTCGGGGTTTCAATGGTGATTGCCTGACGGGGACAGAGCTGCTGACAGCGGCCGCAATACAGGCAGGCGTTGGGGTTATAAGTAACCTTACCATTCTGAATGCTCAGAGCTTTTGCAGGACACTGACGCACGCACATCCCGCACTCTTCTTCCATACAAGCGGAGTGATCCAGCTTCAGCTGGATGCCGTTTGCCGGGTTGAACTGCCATTCCTTCTGGACAGGATGCAGGTACTGATAACCACGTCTGGGAATGCAGCAGCAGGGGCAGCAGAGACAGACGGTGAACATGGGCTCACCGGACCAGATGCCCCACACTTCGTTGTCCACGTCCATTCTGCCGACGAAGGGCAGCAGACCCAGGTCGATGGCGTGCTTTACATGTGCGATGGCCTCTTCCTTGGAGACGTGTCTTGCAACGCTGTCCGGTTCTTCAATGGTGGGGCCGCCAATGTGGACGCAGCCAATGCCCTTGTCGTAGCTCTGACAGTCGAACGTGGTACGGCAGGTGCAGCGGCGGTTGATGATGCGGTGAGAGGAGCGGTTGATGACTGCGGCGATCACGGCCAGAGGCAGCGGGAAGGTCTTGCCGCCATCAATGTGGATGACGGGGGGCAGGGGTGCGATGTCGCAGTAGAACATATCATGGGGCTCGGTATCGATTTCCTTGGTGCCTTCATGAGCGGGACCATACGCTTCCCGCAGGCCAGGGATCCGCTTCGCCCAAAATGCGTCGCCGTCTTCCGGCTTGGTGCCAAACCATGCGTCTTTATCTTCCTGAGAACGGGTCACACTGGTGGGATTGGGGTTTTCGTAAAAATGAAATCTCTTTGCCATACGATACGCTCCTCCTTTTGCGTAATCATGAATGTATTTACCTCAATAACTCTTTCGGATGTTGTTAAAAATTATGCCCATGACATCCCCAGTAGGGGTGTTCGGTATACATAACGTATGTGCGGTCTTTGCTGATGCCCAGAACAGTCTCGACGATTTCGGACAGTTTTGCAGTCAACTGCTGGCTGGCGTCTGCGGGGATGGCTCCAAAACGGTCAACCTCGATAAAAGCGCAATCGTCGGTCCCGCCGAAATACAAATGGCACTGGGGCTCCAAGCGGATCATCAAATACTCTGCCTTCATGCCGGGCAGCAGAGAGATGGAATCGCCGATCTGCTGAACCAGCTTGGCCTCCTGTTCTTCCGTGATCGGGCAAGTTGCATTGACCTGAATATGCGGCATTGGGTTTCCTCCTTTCTTAACTGTTTTGGAATGCGTCTCTGGTCTCTTTCAGCCAAGAGATCCATTCGTCCATGTTCTCGCCGGTCTTGGCGCAGACAGGAATGACCTTCATCTTGGGGTTGAGCTGGCGGACACGGGTCTTCAGCTTTTCCAAATCAAAATCGAATAGGGACTGTGCATCGGTCTTGGTGACCAGCAGCAGATCACAGACCGTAAACATCAACGGATATTTCAGTACCTTGTCATCCCCTTCCGGCACACTCAGCAGCATGATATTGCAGGAAGCGCCGGTGTCAAACTCTGCCGGGCAGACCAAGTTTCCTACATTCTCCAGGAACAGCAGATCCATTGCGTCCAGGTCGATGGAGTCCAATGCAGGCTTCAGCATGGGGGCGTCAATGTGGCAATCGCCGCCCGTGCGAATCTGTACAGCGGTTGCGCCGCTGGCTTCAATTTTTTCAGAATCTACCATAGATTCGATGTCAGCCTCAATGACACCGATCTTGAGTTCATCCTTCAAACGACGGATGGTATCCAACAGCAAAGTCGTCTTGCCAGCGCCGGGGGAGGCCATCACGTTGATCAAAAATGCCTTGTGTTCCTTCAGACGGGCACGCAGTTCATTGGCCAGATTGTCGTTTTCAGACAGAATCTCCTTCTTGATGTCAATGTATTGAATCGCCACCAAAAATCACCTCTCCTTGTCTTTTTGTATAATTTTGTGCTATTTTCAGTGCTTTGGTTGTTGAATTTAGTATATTGTAACATCCCCCCCGGGGGGGATAAATGTGTTTGCCGCACATTTTCAAGCACCCTTTTGTGCATCTATGCAAGGTCAATTCAAGGCTCGTTCGAGGTTGTTTCCATTTGAAATTTTGTGTGCTGCGTCCAGGAGTTGAATGGGGCAGATAGATACGATAGAGCGGACGGGGAGGAAAGGAGGGGATAGAACGTGTTTCAAGAAGATGGAAAATGCGTTCCAAGTTTAGAATGCATGAGAAAAGCCCTAGAACTTTTTGTCCTAGGGCTTTTGCTTAAAATTACTTTGATGGAGCTAAGCGGAGGAAACGGGGAGCGGCCCATACAAAGCGTTAAGAAATGATTAAAATGTGATTATAAAACAATTAAAAATTAAGCGGAGCGCCATAATTGTGCGATATTTTGAATTAAATTCCTTTATTATACTTTTTGGTGGAAATAGTGTTCGGTCAAATGACAAAAATGAATGCTTCCACATCGAAGAAGTTACTTAAAAAAGTCAGAAAAAAAGACCTGGAATTATGTAATTCCAGGTCTTTCATCATAGTTTTATTGGTGGAGATAAGCGGGATCGAACCGCTGACCTCTTGAATGCCATTCAAGCGCTCTCCCAGCTGAGCTATACCCCCAGATGCGTTCCGTTGAGAACAAAGACTATTATACTCATCCCACCCTGATCTGTCAACTGTTTTCTGCGTTTTTTTCGATCTTTTTTTCTGACGAGCATCCCAACAGCAAATGCGCCCCGAAACGGGACAAGTTTCGGGGCGCTGCGCAGAAGAAAAAGAGACGGCATCCGATCGCTGTCATCCGGCCAGAACGTCAGGGCATATAGGCTCTGGTGATGTTGGTGATGACACCGTTCTCCACGGTAACAGTGGTGTTGTTTTCGTTGAAACCGATGCTGTCCTCCTTCAGGGTGGTCATATCCTGAGCGGTCAGCTTCTTGTTGGCGTTTTCGGCGTTATCTACCAGCTCGAACTTGTCGCTCAAGGGCAGAGTAGCGGTGCCGACTTTCACATAGGTCTTGGCGTCATTTTCTTTCACCTGATAATAGGTGCCGCCGTCACCGGGGAACAGGGTGATGCCGCCCTTCTCGTAGCCGCCATTGATGGTCACGCCGCCGGCTTTGCGCTCTTTGACCTCGGTGACCTTGACGGTCTGACCGCCTGCGGTGAGGGTGTCACCAACCTTGAGCTGGCTCACTTCCACGGCGTCGAACAGCTCCTGTTCGTAGACCTTCATGGTCAGGGTGATCTTGTCCCCGTCCTTTTTCACGTCAGCAGCGGCGAAGGAGACAGGGGCGGTGAAGCCCTCTTTGGGATGCTTCAGGTCCATGTTGGCCATGGCCATGGGCTGGGGCTTGATGTTCTTAGCCTGGGCGGCAGGCTCAGCGGACTGAGCGGCCGATGTGCTCTGGTTGGGCTGAGCGCTCTGTGCGCTACTGGTGGGGTTGGTGGAGCAGGCGGTCAGTGCGGTCAGACAAAGTGCAGTGACCAGAATTGTCAGTTTTTTCATTATATAAACTCCTTTCTAACGGTAAAAAGGGACGGGAAGGGGTTCCTTCCTGTGCTTGCTAGTCTACGATAAATTTTTGTTGTTCTCAAGGAAGGTTTCCTTACAGTTTGTTTAAGGATGTGTTACAAACCAATGACCTGTCCGTAACTTCTTGTATTTTCAGAGGGCAGAAGGGGAAAATCTCCGTAAAAACTTGACATTCCGCGGTGATTTCTCTATAATATGAAGCAATATTGCAAAAAACGAAGAAGGGAAGGAAGTACACACTCCATCCAGCCAAGAGACGGAGCGGTCGGTGGAAGCTCCGGTGGAGGATGTGGAAGGGTCGTCCCAGAGTTTCGGGTGTGAACCGCTCTGTAAGAGCGTTAGCGTCCGGCGTCCCCCTTGCGTTAAAGGGTTGAGTGCAGGCAGAAAAGACACTGCCTGAATTCAGGTGGTACCACGGACAAGTTTCGCCCTGAGCATAGGTTGCTATGCGCAGGGCTTTTTTTGTTTGTAACATACGAAGGAGTGAACGAACACAATGGCAAAAGAACTACCAAAAGTATATGACCCCAAAGAAGTAGAATCTCGGATTTATGAGCAGTGGGAAGAAAGCGGCTGCTTCCGCGGTCACCGTGACCCGAACAAGAAGCCCTTCACCATCGTCATGCCTCCCCCTAACGTCACCGGCCAGCTCCACATGGGACACGCCATGGACGCCACCCTCCAGGACATCCTCATCCGCTTCAAGCGGATGCAGGGTTACGCCGCTCTGTGGGTTCCCGGCACTGACCACGCCGGCATCGCCACCCAGATCAAGGTGGAAGAAGATCTGCGCGTCAACGAGGGCAAGACCCGCTACGACTTGGGCCGCAAAAAGTTCCTGGAACGGGTCTGGGCTTGGAAGGAAAAGTTCGGCAACCGCATCGTCCAGCAGCAGAAGAAGCTGGGCGCCTCCTGTGACTGGGAGCGTTCCCGCTTCACCATGGACGAGGGCTGCTCTAAGGCCGTGCGAGAGGTGTTCGTCTCCCTGTACGAAAAGGGGCTGATCTATCGGGGCAGCCGCATCATCAACTGGTGCCCCAACTGTGTCACAGCCCTGTCTGACGCCGAAGTGGAATATGTGGACAAGCCCGGCCACCTGTGGCATATGCGCTACCCGCTGACCGACGGCAGCGGCTACCTGGTAGTTGCCACCACCCGTCCCGAAACGATGATGGGCGACACCGGCGTGGCAGTCAACCCCAACGATGAACGGTACAAGGACTTGGTGGGCAAGACCTGCATCCTGCCCATCATGAACCGAGAGATCCCCATTGTGGCCGATGAATATGTGGAGATGGACTTCGGCACCGGCTGCGTCAAGATGACCCCTGCCCACGACCCCAATGACTTCGAGGTGGGGCTGCGCCACAACCTGGAGGTCATCCGCGTTCTGGACGACAACGGCAAGGTCAACGAGAACGGCGGCAAGTACAACGGTATGGATCGTTACGAGTGCCGGAAGGCGGTCGTAAAGGATTTGGAAGATCTGGGGCTGATGGAAAAGATCGAGGACTACAGCCACAACGTGGGCACCTGCTACCGTTGCCACAACGACGTGGAGCCCATCATCTCCGCCCAGTGGTTCGTCAAGATGGAACCCCTGGCTAAGGAGGCCATGCGAGTGGTTCGGGACGGCGAAGTGAAGTTCGTCCCCGAACGGTTTTCCAAGACCTATCTGAACTGGATGGAGAACGTCCACGACTGGTGCATCTCCCGTCAGCTCTGGTGGGGGCATCAGATCCCCGCTTGGTACTGCGACGACTGCGGCGAGATCACCGTGGATCGGGAAGATCCCACCCAGTGCAAGCACTGCGGCAGCAAGAACATCCGTCGGGAGGAGGACGTGCTGGACACCTGGTTCTCCTCCGCCCTGTGGCCCTTCTCCACGTTGGGCTGGCCGGAAAAGACCCCCGATTTGGACTATTTCTATCCCACCGATGTGCTGGTCACCGGCTATGACATCATCTTCTTCTGGGTGGCCAGAATGATCTTCTCCGGCTGTGAGCACACCGGAACCTATCCCTTCCACACCGTCTTTATCCATGGCCTGGTGCGGGACAGCCAGGGCCGCAAGATGTCCAAGAGCCTGGGCAACGGCATCGACCCCTTGGAGATGATCGACCAGTACGGCTGCGATGCCCTCCGGTATAACCTCATCACCGGCAACAGCCCTGGCAACGACACCCGTTTCTTCACGGAGAAGTGCGAGGCCATGCGGAACTTCTGCAATAAGATCTGGAACGCCTCCCGTTTCCTCCTGATGAACCTGACCATTGACCAGTGCAAGCTGCCCGAAAAGCTGGAGCTGGAGGACAAGTGGATCCTGCACAAGCTGAACAACGTCATCAGCGAAGTGACCACCAACATGGAACACTACGAGCTGGGCGTGGCTGCACAGAAGCTGTACGACTTCATCTGGGACACCTATTGCGATTGGTATATCGAGCTGACCAAGTCCCGCCTGTCTGGTGAGGATCAGGCGGCCAAGGAACAGGCGCAGCAGGTGCTGTGCTACGTCCTGACCGACATCCTGAAAATGCTGCATCCCTTCATGCCCTTTATCTCCGAGGAGATCTGGCAGGCGCTGCCCCATGACGGCGACTTCCTCATGCTCCAGGATTGGCCTGTGGCGCAGGAGACGTTTGAATTCCCTGAGGATGCGGAAGCCATGGAAAAGATCATGGCCGCCATCAAGGGCATCCGTGCCCGCCGCGCCGAGATGAATGTGGTTCCCTCTCGGAAGGCCGAGCTGCGCATTACCACTGACCAGCCTGCCGTCTTCCAGCTGGGCATCCCCTTTATCCAGCGCTTGGCCTTCACCACCGACGTGACCATCACCAGCGAAGTGCCCGCCGACCTGAACGGTCTGGTCAGTGTCGTTACCGCCGATGCCAAGCTGTATATCCCCCTGGCTGAGCTGGTTGACCTGGACGCAGAGCGCAAGCGCCTGAGCAAGGAGCTGGAAAAGAAGAAGAAGTACCTGGGCGGCATCGAAAAGAAGCTGTCCAACGAAAAGTTCCTGGCCAAGGCTCCTGAGGACGTCATCCAGCGGGAGCGAGACAACCTGGCCAAGGCTCAGAAGGAAATCCAGCAGCTGGAAAGCTCTCTGGCAGACCTGGGCTGAGAAAAGTTTTGTGCCCCCGACGGAATTTGATAAAATTTAACAGTCTTATCCACTATAATCACCTTATACCCTTCGGGTATGAGGTGATTTTTTCATGAATGACCCGTAGGAGGAAGGAAATGCGAGGCGAGAACTGATGCCACTGAACGATACGATCACTGGACGAAATCTGATAATACAAATCACTGGAGAAGTAGACCACCATCGGGCGAAGGAGCTGATGCAGGAGATGGAGCGGAAGCTGGAGCTGTACTGCCCCAGCACCCTGACCCTAGACCTGTCCGGCGTGACCTTCATGGATTCCTCCGGCATTGCCGTCCTGCTGCGCGCCGATCGGCGGATGCGGGAGACAGAGGGGCACGTTGAGGTGGTCGGCGTGCCAGTACAGGCCGGACGGGTCTTGCAGGCGGCGGGGCTGCATAAGCTCATCCCCATGGCCTTTGGAAGGAAGGAGTGAGTACATATGAAACCCATCAATGAGGCAAAAGTGGAGTTTCTCAGCCGCAGCGCCAACGAAGGCTTTGCTCGGGCGGCAGCGGCCTGCTTTGCCGCCCAGATGGATCCCACCTTGGAAGAACTGGGAGACATCAAAACGGTGGTCTCCGAAGGGGTCACCAACGCCATCGTCCACGCTTATCCGGACAAGCTGGGGAAGGTGATGCTGCGGATGCGCATCTATCCCAACAACCTATTAGAGATCGTCATTCGGGATTGGGGCGTGGGCATCCTGGATGTGGAACGGGCACGGGAACCTATGTACACCACCGGCGGAGCAGAGCGGAGCGGGATGGGGTTCACCATTATGGAGAGCTTTATGGACTCGTTAAAGGTGCGTTCCCAGACGGGAAAGGGGACGACCTTGACCCTCCGGCGAAAGATCTCCCACCGGCTCCCTAAGAACGGCGAATGATCTCCGAACAGAAGGATTTGCTGGCGGCGGCCAAGGATGGCGATCGGGAAGCCTGTCAGGAGATCATCCACACCAACGACCGGCTCATCTGGAGCATCGTCCAGCGGTATACCGGACGGGGAGTGGAGCTGGAAGATCTGTTCCAGCTGGGCTGCATCGGCTTTTTGAAGGCCATTCAGGGCTTTGATCCGGACTACGGCACCTGCTTCTCCACCTACGCTGTTCCCAAGATCGCTGGGGAGATCCGGCGCTTTTTACGGGACGATGGCGCAGTAAAGGTCAGCCGCAGCATCAAAGAGCAGGCCGGCAAGCTCTACGCCGCACGGGAGCGGCTGCGGGTGCAGCTGGGGCGGGACGCCACGGTGGGGGAGCTGTCCCAGGAGACGGGGCTGGAGATTGAGGTCATCGCCTCCATCGACACCGCCACCGCCCAGGTGGCCTCCCTCCAGGCGGAGACGGCGGAGGGGCTCACGTTGGAGTCTGCCCTAGGGGACAACGGGATGGAGGAGAGCCTGGTGGAGCAGATCGCCCTTCGGGACGCCATCGCCAGCCTGCCTCAGCGGGAGCGGATGGTCATCGTCCTGCGCTACTATCGCAGCTTCACCCAGGAGCGGACGGCGCGGGTCATCGGCGTCAGCCAGGTGCAGGTCAGCCGTATCGAGCGCAAGGCCGTCCAGCACCTGCGGGAGAAACTCCTCTAGGCAGGTTGCGGACAGGCGGCCGGTCTGCTATAATGCTTCCAAAGAACCAATGTTGGAGGGATTTGTATGGCTTACGATGTGGTCATTTTCGACCTGGACGGCACCTTGCTGGATACCTTGGACGACCTGATGGACAGCTGCAACTACGCCCTGTCCACCATCGGCGCACCGCCCCGCACCCGGGCGGAGATCCGCCGATTTGTGGGCAACGGTATCCGCAATCTGATGCTCCAAGCAGTGCCGGATGGGGCGGACAACCCGAAATTTGAGCAGGCTTATGAGACAATGCAGACCTGGTACAAGGCGCACAATCAGATCAAGACTGCCCCCTATCCTGGCGTGCAGCGGCTCATCCGCACGCTAAAGCAACAGGGCGTCCCTATGGCGGTGGTGTCCAACAAGCCGGATGCCTCCGTACAGATGCTGGTGGAGCAGTGGTTTCCGGAGATCACTTTCGGTCTGGGGGAACGGGAAGGTCTGCGCCGGAAGCCGGAGCGGGATATGGTGGATTACGCCATTGCGCAGCTGGGGCAGACGGGCAAAAAAACGGTGTATGTAGGCGATTCCGAGGTAGACTTGACCACAGCCGCCAATGCCGGACTGGACTGCATCTCCGTCACCTGGGGCTTCCGAGATCGGGCGCTGCTGGTGGAACGGGGAGGCAAACAGTTTGCCGACACCGCGGAGGAGCTGCTGCGGCTCATCCAGGGATAATTTGAGACACAAGGAAAGGGAAGGAGACCGAAGACACGGTTTCCTTCCCCTTTTCGCATTTTTGATTGAAAAAACGGTCAAATACGGATGGAATCAGAAACCTTGTGCAACTTATGGATTGATAGTGTACATAAAGTGTAGTATAATGACCGTCTATGAGTGATAGAAAGATGAAACAAGGAGGGATTTCCCTATGGAACAAGAGAAGACCCTGCCCCGGGAGAATAAGATGGGGGTCATGGATGAGAACAAATTGCTCATCACCATGGCACTCCCCCTCATCATCTCCATGCTGGTTCAGGCTTGTTATAATATCGTAGACAGCGTTTTTGTGGCCATGATCAGCGAGGATGCTTTGACCGCAGTTTCCTTGGCCTTCCCCATTCAGACCATCATGATCGCCTTGGGCGTGGGCACCGGCGTGGGCATCAACGCAACCCTGTCCAAAGCGCTGGGGGAGAAAAATTTCACAAAGGCCAATAAAGCTGCCGCCAATGGCGTCTTCTTAGCCATGTGCAGCTTTTTTGTCAGCATCCTCATTGGCCTCTTTGTGGCGCGCCCCTTCTACATGGTGCAGGTCAGCGAGAATTTGCAGATCGTCAACGATGGTGTCACCTACCTGCGCATCTGCTGCTGCTTCAGCTTGGGCATCTATGTGGAGATCACCTTCGAGCGGCTCATGCAGGGCACCGGCCGCACCATCTACAGTATGTTCACCCAGCTGGCCGGCGCGATCACCAACATCATCTTAGATCCGCTGATGATCTTCGGCATCGGCCCCTTCCCTGAAATGGGGGTGGCAGGTGCTGCCGCTGCCACTGTCATCGGACAGTGGGTGGCTGGCATCCTGGGCATCATCCTGAACGCCAAGAAGAACCCAGAGATCCAGGTGCATTTGAAAGAGATCTTCCGGCCAGACCCGAAGATCATCGGTCACATCTACGCTGTGGGCATCCCGTCCATCATCATGTCCGCCATCGGCAGCGTCATGACCTTTGGCATGGACTTGATCCTGGTCGGTTTCACAACCACCGCTGTGGCAGTCTTTGGCGCTTATTTCAAACTGCAATCCTTTTTCTTCATGCCTGTCTTTGGCATGAATAACGCCCTGGTGCCCATCATCGCCTACAACTACGGCGCGCGAAAGAAGGCACGGGTCATCAAGACCATCAAGCTAGGCATCCGCTATGCCATGTGTTTTATGCTGGTGGGAATGCTGCTGTTCGAGCTGTTCCCTCAGGTTCTGCTGGGAATGTTCAGCCCCTCAGAGGATATGCTGGCCATCGGGATTCCCGCCCTGCGGAAGATCGCAGTTCATTTCCCAGTGGCGGCCGTGTGTATCATCCTCATCACCACACTCCAGGCGCTGGGCAAGGCGATGTTCAGTATGCTGGTCTCCATTGGCCGTCAGTTGGTGGTGTTGCTTCCGGCGGCCTATATCCTGGCAAAGGTGGGGGGGCTCCACGTTGTCTGGTGGTCTTTCCCCATTGCGGAGGCCATGTCCCTGGCGCTGTGTACTAGCTTTTTCTTCCACGTCAAACGCACCATCATCGACCCGCTGGATCACCCAGTCACCGCCGACCTGCAAGAGGTGGCAGATCGAGAATCGGTGCAGTGCTGAATTGTCTCACATGATTCTGGCTGAATGCCGGAATCATATGAGAAGTGAACCAGCGGAGTGCGTGCATATACCAGACTGCAAATTCAGAAAAAATGCCCGTATGTTTCTGAAACGAGCCGTGAAGTTGCGAAAACTTCACGGTTTTTTGATGAAAGCAGGTGCGATTTGTGGTATCGTGGAACAAAATGTCTCAGCAAGAGGTGAAAGACCATGAGAAAACGCGGATTGCTGCTGTGTTTGGCGCTGCTCTTGGTGCTGTGCCAAGGGTGTACCTGGCCTGGACGGAAAACCGTCACCATCGGCGGCCAGTCAGTGACCATCGACCCAAATGTGCCGGAAAACACCCTGGACGCAGCCGACTTTTCCCAGCAGGCGGACGGCAAGGTGATATACACCGGTGGAAAGTACCTGACTGGTATCGATGTATCTGCCCACCAGGGGGAGATCAACTGGAAGAAAGTTGCCAAGCAGGTGGACTTTGCCATGATCCAGGTGGGCTACCGAGGGTATACCGAGGGAAAGCTGGCAGAGGACGAGCGGTTCCGAGAGAATATCCAGCAGGCGCTGAAATACAAACTGAAGGTGGGCGTCTATTTCTTCTCCCAGGCCATCACGCCCAAAGAGGCCAAGGCAGAGGCCAAATATCTGCTCAAGCTCATCAAGGACTATGACATCACCTTGAATGTGGCCTACGATTGGGAGTACATCGACAACGTGGACTTCGGCACCGCACGGACGGACAAAATCAAAGAGAATACCGTGACAGAGTGTGCCGCTGCCTTTTGCAAGACCATTGCGGACGCAGGCTATCAGCCAGCCATCTACTGCAATGGGATGCTGGGCTATTTCAGCTATGACCTGTCCAAACTTTCCGGTGTAGATGTCTGGTACGCCAACTACGCTGACCCCAGCCCAGAGTTTGCCTATCAGATTCGGATGTGGCAGTACAGTGACAAGGGGAAGCTGGAGGGTGTCACGGGAAATGTAGACCTGAACCTGTATTTCTATGACCAAGCATCGGAGAAGAAAGCAGAAAAGACTGGCGTTGCAGCCAGTCTTTTCTCATGAAAGGATTCTGTTTTAAGATAGATTTGGATGCTCTGCCTGGATGTGAGCCTTGAGCAGCTCAAAGGTTTCCGCACTCAGGTCGTGCTCCATTTTGCAGGCGTCCTGGGAGGCTACCTCCGGACTGACGCCCAGCATGATGAGCCACTGGGTAATCAGCTCATGTCGCTCCAGGATTTTTGCGGCAATGGCTTCTCCCTTGGGTTCCAGCTCGATCCAGCCGTCTGAATCCACCGTGATATAATCGTCCGCCTTCAGCAGACGAACTGCACGGCTGATGCTGGGCTTGGAGAAATTCAGGGCACGGGCGATGTCAATGGAGCGGACTTTGCCCAGACTGCGCTTTAGCACCAGGATAGTCTCCAAATAATTTTCGGCAGATTCGTGAATCTTCATAGGGACGATTTCCTCCAACATCGGGTAAGTATCCATTAACTCTATCATATTCTACCACCAGATGCAAGAAAAAAAGAAGATTCCTGGGCAGGCTTGACAGAAACGTAACAGATCATAACATGGCGTGCCCAATTTGCAACGTGCGGTTGGTAGACTTTCTCCCTCCATCCGGTACAATAGAGGCAGAAAAGGAGGGGAGAGCTGTGAAACAAATCATCCGGATCGTATTATTGGTGTTGCTGGCGCTGGTGCTTCTGCTGGCCGTTGCGCTAGGCATCTTTTCCTATCGCAACCTGCATTGGTACGACAAAAACCAGCGCAGCATCAAGCGCGCCGGCGCGATCGAACGGCAGGTGACCTTGCCCAGCGGCAGTGTCATCAACTACGGTGAGGTGCCCAGCGACAAGCCTGCCCTGCTGCTCATCCACGGGCAGATGGGAGCCTGGGAGGACTACGCCGACCTGCTGCCGGAGCTGTCTCAAAATTGGCACGTCTACGCCGTGGACGTCTACGGCCACGGCCAGTCCAGCCATGACCCATCTCGGTACTACTTGGATGTGAACGGCGATGACCTGATCTGGTTCATCGACCAGGTTATTGGGGAAAAGACCGTGGTCAGCGGTCACTCCAACGGCGCCTTGACGGCGGCCTACATCGCCGCCTACGGCGGAAAAAATATCTGCGGCGTCGTGCTGGAAGATCCCCCTGTGTTCTCCACCGAAGGGGAGGACTGGGAGAATACCTTTGCCTACCTGGACACCTATCGCAACGTCCACGCCTACAACCAGTCGGACAAAAGCGAGTGCTGGCCGGCCTTTTACCTGCGCCACTGCTATTGGGGGCAGCTGTATATGCCTCAGGCCATGTCCGGTATTGCTAACTACGCCCAGCACTATCAGGATCAGCATCCAGGGGAGGAGGTCAAGATCTTCTTCCTGCCCCCCTCAGTGACTGGTATCTTCCACTATGTGGTGGACTATGATTTTCAGTATGGGGAGCGGTTCTATGACTTGACCTGGAATCACGGCTATACCCATAAAGAGATCCTTTCAAAGATCAAAGCCCCTTGTATCTACCTTCACGCCAAGGAAGAACGGGCGGACAACGGTGTTTACTTGTGTGCTGCCACCCGAGAGCAGGCGGAACGGGCGGCAGGGTACATCGGGAAGAACTGCACCCTCATCGAGACGGACACCAGCGACCACGCCATTCACCGCGTCCACCAGGACGTGTATCTGGACGCAGTGAAGCAGATGCTTCCGAGATAAGGGGAGAAAAAACACCTAGGAGCGAAGAATTCGCGCCTAGGTGCTTTGCGTTTTGCGGTCGGATTGGGAATTATTCCACAGGGGCCAGCACTGCTTCCAGACCGTCAAACACGGGGACGGTGGCGACGGTAAAGACAGCGGGATCCTCGGACACTTCATGCAGCTTCAAAGTGTAAGGATTGTCCAGGTTATCGTAGATCAGTTCTTCGTCATTGATCTCGAAGATGCTCCACTTTGCAGGCAGCTCAAACACTCTGGAGCACAGGGATGCCCCCAGTTCTTCGGCCTTTGCACGGGCGGTCATCTCATCAGAGGTAACAAAATCTTCCATGCCAGGGTTTTCCGGCAGGACTCTAAAAACAGTAACAGTCATAGTAGGTTTTCTCCTTTGTTGTAGTGACTCTAGCGATATTATACAACACAGACTGGGCATCTGTCGAGGTAATTTCACAAAAAATATAGAGAAGTTTTTTGCAATTTTGGCGGAAGGGACGGAACAGAAGGCCAGCACCCCTGTGAAGTGGAGGGCTATGGGAAAAATGGCAGCTATTGGACAAAAACGTGGGGAAAAATAAAAAATTGCAAAAAAAGTTCAATCTCTCGTTTTGTAATGCTTTTCCCCGTTTTTCCGCCGTGAGAGGGTTTAGAGGGCAAAATTGTTAGTTTTTTAACGAACTCAAACCTTCGAAAGGGAGAAAAGGAAAAAAAGGCCTTGAATTTTGCAAAAGGGTAGGTTACAATACAACCGACAATTTAATAATGAGAGATGTTAATTTTGTTGTAACACCGTTTGAGAAAAAGACGGTGGTAAGGAGATTTGCAAATGAAACGCATTCTTGCACTGCTCTTGGCAGTAACCTGCACGATGGGTACACTCTGCGCCTGCGGAGGTGCCACTTCCGGTAGCGGCTCTGCTGCTAACGACGAAACTAGCTCTTTCACGAACGATGACCATGACAATTCCATCATTGTCGGCATCGCTCAGGACCTAGATGAAAGTCTTGACCCCTACACCATCACGGCGGCAGGAACTAGAGAGGTCTTATTCAACATCTATGAAGGCTTGGTCAAAGCAGACAGCACTGGCAACTTCAACCCTGCGGTTGCCAAGGATTATAAGCTGTCCGATGACAAGCTGACTTACACCTTCACCCTGCGGGACAACGTGAAGTTCCACAACGGTGCGGATGTAACGGTAGATGACATTCTCTATTCCTTTAAACAGTGCGCCGCTACCGCCGTGGAGACTTCCCTGGTAGAGGCGCTTTCTAATATCGAAAGCATCAAAGCCTCCGAGGATAACACCAGCCTGGTCATCCAACTCAAGAAGCCGTCTGCGGAATTTTTGAGCTACCTGGCCTATGTGTATATCTCCCCCAAGGACTACAAGGACGGCAAGACCAAGCCCATCGGCACCGGCCCCTTCAAGTTTGTCTCCCGCTCCGTTCAGGAGAACGTGGTTCTGGAGAAGAACGCAGATTACTATGGCACCCCCGCTCAGGTGGACAAGGTGACCTATCAGATCTATGAGGACGAGACTGCCCGTATCGCAGCTCTGGACGCAGGATCCATTGACATTTGTGCCCATATGTCCGTGGACAACATCAAGAATCTGAGCGATCAGTACAACGTGCTGGAAGGCACCATGAACCTGGTTCAGGCACTGTATCTGAACAATAAAGTCAAGCCCTTTGACAATGAAAAGGTTCGTCAGGCGCTGTGCTATGCCGTTGACGTGCAGTCCATCCTGGATCTGACCGAGGACGGCCACGGCACCAAGGTCGGCTCCGCCATGTACCCTGCCTTCACCAAGTACTTTGACGCCTCTCTGAGCGATACCTACACCCACGATGTGGACAAGGCAAAGGAACTGCTGAAGGAAGCTGGCTATGAAAACGGCTTTGCATTCACCATCAAGGTGCCCTCCAACTACACCCCCCATGTAAAGACGGCTGAAGTCCTGGTGGAACAGCTGGCCGCTGTGGGCGTTACCGCCAAGATCCAGCAGGTGGACTGGTCCACCTGGCTCAGCGAGGTCTATTCCGACCGGAACTATGAGGCCACTGTGGTCGGCTTCGACGCCGCTACCCTGACTGCTTCCGCAATGCTTCAGCGCTACACCAGCACCTCTGACAAGAATATGTTCAACTATTCCAACGCAGAGTACGACAAGGTGTACGCACAGGCGGACGCCGCTACTGACGACGCCGAGGCAACGAAGCTGTACAAGCAGTGCGAAAAGATCCTGGCGGACAGCGCAGCCAACGTGTATATCCAGGATCTGGCGGAATTCGTGGCCATCAAGAAGGATTTGGACGGCTACAACTTCTATCCCATGTACGTCATGGATATGTCCACCGTCCACTACAAGTAATGGCTGGATCCCAGTAAAAAATCTGTGACGCAAAGAAGGAAGGCGAGAAGATGAAATACCTTTTGAAAAAAGTATTCACTCTCATTATTACATTGTTTATCGTTTCCCTTCTCGCCTTCCTTGCGTTTCAGGTGATCTCGGATCCGGCCACTGCCATTTTAGGCACCAGCGCCACCCCGGAATCTCTGGCGGCGCTGCGGGAGGAGATGGGGCTGAACCGTCCCATTTTTGTCCAATACGGAAGCTGGCTTTTGGGCTTCCTCCAAGGGGATTTTGGCACGTCCTACAGCTACCATATACCAGTAGCGGAAATGATCGCCCAAAAGCTCCCCATCACCGCCATGCTCACCCTGTTCTCCTTCCTGCTCATGATCCTGGTGTCCATCCCTTTGGGCATCTGGACGGCACGGAAAGAGGGCGGCCTGCTGGATCGGAGCCTGACGGTCATCAACCAAATCTTTATGTCCGTCCCGCCCTTCCTCTTGGGCGTGGCCTGTACTTATATCTTCGGCGTGGGTCTGCGCATCTTTGTCCCCGGACAGTTCGTGTCCTATACCCAGTCCTGGCCGAAATTCCTAGTCTACCTCATCTTCCCAGCCATCTCCATCGGCATCTCACGGATCGCCATGACGGTGAAAATGCTCCGTGCCTCTATTCTGAACCAGATGGAGCGGGACTACGTTCGCACCGCCCGGAGTCGGGGGAGTACGAAGGATCGCATCCTGAGAAAACACGTCCTGCGCAATGCCATCATCCCAGTCATCACGTTCATTGCAACGTCCATGGCGGAGATCGTGGCCAGCAGCATCGTCATCGAGCAGGTCTTTGCCATCCCTGGCATTGGCGTCCTCCTGCTCTCGTCCATCAACAACCGTGACTTCCCGGTGGTGCAAGCCCTGGTGATGATCCTGGTTCTCTGGGTGGTTCTGGTGAACTTCCTGGCTGACCTGCTCTACCAGTACATGGATCCCCGTATTCGGTTACGCTGAGGAGGTCATGACAATGAACGGCAATCGAAACACGAAAACAGTCCGCAAAGCAGGCAACCGCGGCCGATACCTGTGGATCGGCGGCATTTTGTCCGGCTTTATGGTTCTGCTGATTTTGATCAGCTTTTTCTGGACGCCCTACGGCACCACCGCCATGGACGCCGCTGTGAAATTCAGTCCCCCCAGCCTCCAGCACATCATGGGCTGTGACAGCTACGGGCGGGACATCTTCTCCCGCATCCTGGAGGGTGCGGGCACCAGCTTCCTCATCGCCGTCTGCGTGGTGCTCATCGGTGTTATCGCCGGCACCCTCATCGGCGCCCTGACCGGCTACTTCGGAGGCTGGGCAGATGAGCTGCTCATGCGCATCTGCGATTCCGTCACCGCGTTCCCATCCATCCTGCTGGCTCTCGTGGTCGTGGCTGTGGTGGGGGGCAATAAGGTGACCATCACCTGGACCTTGGGCATTTTGTTCATCCCCAGCTTCGCCCGAATCGTGCGGGGGGAGTATGCCAAGGCACGGGGATGCAACTACGTCAAAAGCGCCCGACTGATGGGGGCAAGCTCCTTTCGGATCATGTTCCGGCATATCCTGCCCAACGCAGTGCCGGTTCTCTTGCCCGCCGTCACCATCGGTTTCAATAACGCTGTGCTGGCCGAGGCCAGCATGAGCTACCTGGGCATCGGCGTCCAGCCGCCTGACGCAAGTTTGGGGCGGATGCTGGCGGAAGCCCAGGTGTACCTGAAGAACGCCCCTTGGTATGTGCTCTTTGTGGGGCTGACCATTGTGCTGCTCATCTTGGGCTTCTCCCTGTTGGGAGAGGGCTTGCAGCGGAAAAAGTAAGGGCAGGGAGGAACGTACTATGCTGGAAGTCAAAGACCTGCGGGTTCATTTCCGCAGTGCCCCAGAGGGCAAGGACGCCGTGAAGGGCATCAGCTTCTCTGTGGCAGATCGGGCCATCATCGGCTTGGTGGGCGAGTCCGGTTCCGGCAAATCGGTCACTGCCATGTCCATCTGCGGCCTGCTCCCAGAGGGAAAAGCGGACTGCTCCGGCAGCATCCTGCTGGACGGCCTGGATCTCCTGAACTGCACCCCGGAGGAACTGCGCTGCCGCCAAGGCACCGACCTGGCTGTGGTGTTCCAGGAGCCTATGACCAGCCTGGATCCGGTCATGAAGATTGGTCCCCAGGTGGAGGAATCTCTGTGCATCCACACCAAGAAAACCCCCCAGGAGCGGAAAGAAGCAGCCCTGGCCGCCATGGCGGAGGCAGAACTGCCTGACCCGGAGGTCATCTATGACAAGTATCCCCACGAGCTGTCTGGCGGGATGCTCCAGCGGGTCATGATCGCCGCCGCTATCATCTCTCGTCCCAAGCTGCTGCTGGCTGACGAGCCCACCACCGCTCTGGATGTGACCATCCAGGCGCAGATTTTGCAGCTGCTGAAAAAGATCAATCGGGAGTACGGCACAGCGATCCTCTTTATCTCTCATAACCTCAACGTGGTACGGAAGCTCTGCTCTGAGATCCTGGTCATGCATAAAGGGATTATTGTAGAGCGGGGGAGCACAGAGGACATCTTCTTCCGCCCCAAGGAGGATTACACACAGCGGCTCATTGCCGCCATCCCCACCCGTACCCGCCGTCTGTACTGACCCTGAAAGGACTGTTGACCCATGACTGACCGGCCTGTTTTGGAAGTGCGTCATTTGAATACCTGGTATCGCCAGAACGGCAACCGCCTGTTTGGGCAGAAGCGCAAACAGGTGCTTCGGGACGTGTCCTTCACCATCCACGAAGGGGAAGTGCTGGGGCTGGTGGGGGAGTCCGGCTCTGGGAAATCCACCCTGGCTAAGGCCATTTTGGGGATGCTGGATCAGTACGAAGGGGAGATCATCCACCACAGCAAGCGCCCCCAGATGGTCTTTCAAGACCCCTACAGCGCCCTGAACCCCTCCCGCAGCGTCCGCTGGATTTTGGAGGAACCGCTGAAGATCTATGGCAAGTATGATGCCAAGGAGCGCAGGCGCCGAGTCATCGAGATGCTGGAGCGAGTGGGATTGAGCGAGGAGTACCTGGAACGCAAACCTGGCCAGCTCTCCGGCGGACAGCGCCAGCGTATCTGCATCGCCTCTGCCCTCATTGTCCAGCCGCGATTGGTCATCGCAGATGAGGCTGTATCTGCCTTGGATGTGACCATTCAGGCGCAGATCTTGCGCCTGTTGGTGGACTTGAAAAAGGAGCTGAACCTGAGTTACCTGTTCATTTCCCATGACCTGAATGTGGTCTACCAGATCTGTGATCGAGCTATCGTCATGAAAAAGGGCGAGATCGTGGAACAGGGGGACGTAGACGCCCTCTTTGACCATCCCCAGCACCCGTACACCAAGCAGCTCCTGGAGGCGGCAGAGTAAATCACGCAAATAAAACCACCGTTGTCTCCAACGGTGGTTTTTCGGTTATTCCGCTTTGGCTTTGGCTGGCTTGGAGCTGAGCACCATCCCCAGCACGATGAGGACGGCGCCGCCAATGCCCATGGCCGTGATCGTCTCGTTCAGATAGAGGGCGGCGCTGACCATCGTCACAAAGGGCACGGCATAGATGTACATGGTGGTTTGCAGCACCCCCAGCGTATCTGCCGCTGAGTTCCAGCAGACATAGCACAGGGCGCTGCCCAGCACCCCCAGAAAGAGCAGTCCCAGCAACAGAGTGGGCTGGGTGAACAGGGAGGAGATGGGGAAGGGGGCGCCCTCGATGGCCAGCAGGGGCAGGGTGGTGAGGAGGCCATAGAACATGAGCTTTCGGGAGATGAGGTAGCTGGAGAAGCGGGAGCTGTACCGCTGTAAGATCAGGCTGTACACTGCCCAGGACAGGGCAGCCCCCATCGAGAGCAGGTCGCCGACGGGGTTCAGTTTGAGCACCACCGCCCCGTTAAACACCACCATGACCATGCCCACCAGCGCCACCAGGATACCCAGCACCGTGTTCCGGTTGGGCTTCTCGCTGCTGGGCGTCAGCGCCAGCAGGATGGCGGTGAGTACCGGTGCAGTGGAGACTAGGATGCTGACATTGGAGGACTGGGTGTAGGTGATGGCGGTGTTCTCCGCCATGAAATAGAGGGTGTTGGAAAAGATGGACATGAGCAAAAAGGCCACTTCATCCTGCCAGCGGAAATACCACTTGGGATGGAGCACCCACAGAACCAGATAAGCCAAGATAAAGCGCAGCAGCATGGTCTGGATGGGGGTGAACACCACCAGCAGCTTGGCGCTGACGATGAACGTGATGCCCCAGACGATGACGCAGAACAGGGCGCACAGGTGGCCGCGGAATTTGGTGGTTGCATTCATGTGAACAGCCCTCCTAAAATAGTCGCAATGGTACCATTCTAGTGGAAAACAGTCGAAAGGTCAAGGCTGGCAGGGCCACTCATACAGCTTGTATTCCGTTCGGCTGGTGTCATCGCAGAAAAAGGGACGCCCGATGGGTTCGGGCGTCCCGCTAGAATCTGTCGTGAGGTGTATGTTACTTTTTATTGCGTTCCAGCAGATCGGAGCGAATGTTCAGCAAGCGCTCGGACAGGTCAACATAGTAAGTCTGGGGGTTTTCAAACCGCTTCACTTCATCCCACAGGGAGGCCACATGGAATGCGCAGTTCTCTCGGATCTCATCAATGGAGGGCAGGTCATAGACCAGTTCGCCGCCCTGAAAGATGGGACGGAGCAGCTCCTTGGCGGTGAAGTTGGAGACCTTCTTCCGCTTCCAGGTGAAGGTCGGGTCGATCAGCTCGTATTCCTGGCTGTCGTCGATCACTTCATCATGGACGGTCACCACATCGGCGATGGCCTTATGGGTGTCGTTGTCGTACAAACGATAGACCTTCTTGAAGTGGGGGATGGTGATCTTCTCCACATTCTCGCTGACCTTGATCTTGGGGATGATGTTGCCGTCCTTGTCCTCCACAGCGGCCAGCTTGTAGACGCTGCCAAAGACGGGGTCACTCTTAGAGGTGATGAGCCGTTCGCCTACGCCGAAGGAGTCCAGCTTGGCGCCTTCCAACAGCAGGCCGCGAATGATGTACTCATCCAGAGAATTGGAGGCCACGATCTTGCAGTCGGTCAGACCGGCCTCGTCCAGCATTTTACGGGCTTCCTTGGAGAGATAGGTCAGGTCGCCAGAGTCGATGCGGATACCGCACTTCTTGATGCCCAAGGGCCACAGGACGTTCTTGATGGCCTTGATGGCGTTGGGAACGCCGGAGCGGAGGACGTTGTAAGTGTCCACCAGCAGGGTGGCGTTGTTGGGGTAGAGCTTGCAATAAGTTTCAAAAGCGGTATACTCATCTGGGAACATCTGAACCCAAGAATGAGCCATGGTACCGGTGGCAGGCACATGATAGTCTCGGTCGGCCTGGACGCAGGCGGTGCCGGCACAGCCGGCGATGTAGGAGGCGCGGGCGCCCAGGATGGCGGCTTCTGCGCCCTGGGCACGGCGGGAACCGAATTCTGCCACAGGACGACCGGCGGCAGCCCGAACGATGCGGTTGGACTTGGTAGCGATCAGCGACTGATGGTTTAAAACCAGGAGGATGTAGGTTTCAATGAACTGTGCCTGGATAGCGGGAGCGCGGACGGTGAGGATGGGCTCTCTGGGGAACACGGTGGTGCCTTCGGGGATGGCCCAGATGTCACCGGTGAACTTGAAGTTCTTCAGGTAGTCCAAAAATTCTTCCACGAAGCCGCCCTTGGAACGGAGGTATTCGATGTCCTCGTCCGTAAAGGTCAGGTTCTGGATGTAGTTTACCACCTGTTCCAGACCTGCGGTGATGGCGAAACCGCCTTCGTCAGGAATGGTGCGGAAGAACACATCAAAGTAGGTGATGCAGTCTTTCAGCGGCGTTTGGAAGTAGCCGTTTGCCATGGACAGCTCATAGAAGTCGCATAGCATTGTGTAATTTGTCTGATTATTCATGTTTCTCACTCCCGGAATGTCTTGGTTTTGTTGATTGCTACAAATTCTTTTCCCCTGTGCTGATTTTAAATTTATTTAAGATTCAAATGCTATTATAATAGTGAACGGAGCAAAATGCAAGTGCATTTCCATGTGTCATGACATATTTTTTGAAGGGATCCGATTCATGAGCTTATTTCGATGCCCCATTTGCGCCCAGCCATTGGAAAAACAACCGGGGCGATACCTTTGTCCCAACGGCCACAGCTATGACTGCGCCGCTGCGGGCTATGTCCACCTGCTCCCTGTCCGTCAGAAGCACTCTAAGCTGCCGGGGGACGACAAGGAGATGGTTCGGGCGCGCAAAGATTTCCTCTCAGCGGGCTATTATCGCCCCCTGTGCCTGGCCTTGGAGGCGCTGGCGGATCAGCACACCGGAATGGAACCAGTGGTGGTGGATTCTGGCTGCGGAGAGGGATATTATACCGCTGGAATTTTTAATAGATTGACGGCGGCGGGAAAAAAGCCTACAATAGCAGGTATCGACCTGTCCAAGTTCGCCCTCCGCTGGGCGGCGAAGCGGCAGAAGGAGATCGAGTTCGCCGTGGCCTCCGCCTACCATCTGCCTGTGGCAGACCGGCAGGCAGACCTGTTTTTGAACTGCTTTTCCCCTCTGGCCTTGGACGAGGTGCGGCGGGTGCTCAAGCCTGGCGGAACCTTCCTCTATGTGGTTCCGGCGGCACGGCACCTGTGGGAGCTAAAGGCAGTGCTCTATGAGCACCCCTACTTGAATGTGGAGGAGCGGACGCCCTACGCCGGATTCCGCTACCAAGAAGTACAGCGGGTGGAAAAAACCATCCACCTGCCCGACCAGCAGACCGTACAAGATCTGTTCCGCATGACTCCCTATTGCTGGAAAACCCCAGGGAAGGGAAAGGCGAAGCTGGAACAGCTGACGGAGCTGGATGTGCAAACACAGTTTGACATTCACGTTTTTATGAGAGAGGAGGAATGACTGGAAAGGCGGTAGTCCGACCGTCGAAAAAGACACCGCGTGTTGCTAGATATGGGAGAGGGATTCTATATCTATCCTAGGAGGACATCAATGAATACAAGAGAACAAGAAAAAACTACACCATGTCACTATAAACCACGCCACTTTGATAAGGCAGCGGTGAGGATGCACCAGATCGTAGGGGATGATAAAAAGGGCATCCTTTCCAGAGTGCTTTTTCTGCTGGGGCCTCTGGTAGCGCTGTTCCAAGTGGAGCTGCTCAACGAAACCAATCCATACTTAAACCTAGAGCCAGACGAATTCATTATGAATATGATCTGGTACGCCATCGTTTTCTTTCTCTCCTGGCTCATCTTCGGCCGCAGAAGGCGAGCAGCGGTGGCGGCCTGTTGCTTCTTTGAGGTCATCGGCATCATCAACCACTATGTGTTGGAGTTCCGTGGCCGTATCCTATTCCCCCATGACATCAGCGCCATCCGTACGGCGGTCAACGTGGTGGATGAGTACGATTTCACTCCGGACAACTACATCTGGGGGACGCTGGCGCTGATGCTGGTCTATTTCCTGCTGCTCAAGCTCTTTGCTGTGCCGCAGCCGGAGCGATCCTACTTCAAGAAAAAAACCATCACCTGGATCATGGGCGTCCTGTCCGCCGCTTATATCGTGGCCTTTTTCTTCACCGGCTGGCTCCCTGCCGCCGGCATCAAGACCCAGCAGTGGCGCACCCAGTCCAATGGCTTTGTCTTAAATTTCACCATCGCCCTGCGCTACAGCCGGGTGGATAAACCAAGTGACTATTCTGAGCAAAATATCACCCAACAGGCTCAGGAGGTGACCAGCACCCACACCGATGAGAATCCGGAGATGAAGCTGATGCAGGATACCTTCCTGAAAAAGACCGGAAAGGCGGGCAAGACCAGCAGCAGCACCGTCTCCAGCGGTATCCAGCCCACCAACCTCATCTGCATCATGGATGAGAGCTTTGCGGATATGAGCATCTACGACCGGCTCCAGGTCAACGAGGAGGTCATCCCCTTCTTCAAAAGCCTGAAGAACAACACCGTCAAGGGCTGGATGTACTCTCCCGTCACCGGCGGCGGTACCGCCAACGTGGAATATGAATTCCTCACCGGCAACAGTTCTGCGTTCTTGCCCAGCGGTACAGTGCCCTATCAGCTCTATGTTAAGGACAACCAGGCGTCCCTGGTGTCCCTGGCCAAGGAGATGGGCTACACCACCACCGCCTTCCATCCCTACCTATCGTCCGGCTGGAACCGGCCCCTGGTATACAAGTACATGGGCTTTGACAAGCAGATGTTCGACACCGATGTGACCAATCCGGAGTATGTCCGCGGTTATATCTCCGACTCCTGCGACTTCAAAACCATCCAGTCCATCACGGAGCAGGGGAAGGGGCAGAAGAACTTCATCTTCAATGTCACCATGCAGAACCACGGCGGCTATAACCAGGGCTGGTACAACCTGCCCCGTACCATTGCCCTGAAGGGTACCATGTTCGGCACCAGCAGCTATACGGAGCAGTACTTGGCGCTGATGCGCAAGACGGATGACGCCCTGAAAGAGCTCATCGACTACTATAGCAAGGTGGACGAGCCGACCATGATCGTCCTATTCGGCGACCACCAGGGCAAGCTCACCACTGCCTTCTATGACCAGCTGTTTGGCAAGAGCACAGACAGCCTGACCATAGAGGAGACGCAGCGGGAGTATGTGACCCCCTTCATGATCTGGGCAAATTACGACATCCCAGAAACGGAGAATGTGATGCTCTCCACCAACTACTTGGGCGTCCTGACCGCCAAGATGGCCAACCTGCCCATGACCGACTACATGAAGTATCTGGCAGACCTGTATGAGCAGGTGCCGGTTATCAACACCAACGGCTACATCATGCCGGACGGCAAGATGACAGAGGATCTGTCCGACCTGTCCGAAACGCTCCAGAGTCAGGTGAAGCAGTACCAAGCCTTCGCTTTCTGTGATCTGTTCAGTCGATTCGACTACATGGACGGCAACTTCTTCCGTCTTTACCCAGGCAGCCTGGACAACGGCACTGGTGCGGCGAGCAGCAGCGCCGGAAGTGAATAAAAAACAAACGAACCAGCTTCTTTGGAAGCTGGTTCGTTTTTGTGCCTTTTTCGTTTGGGACAGTGCCTGTCCAAAAGGAACCACCCCATGGCGCTCTTGTATAAAGAAATTATCAGATGCAAAGGCTGGCTATGTGAAACGCTATTGCGCAGTATACACCTTCTTGATTTCTTTTGCCGATAACCCTGGGATCTCGCCTCCATCGTTCCAATAGGATACCTGACTCACCCCATCCAGTTGGGTCAGTGAGGCGGACAGCGCCCAGGCGGCCAGATTTGCTTTGCCGTTTTCGTCCAGCAGCGCCTGCATCCACTGGTCGGGCAGGGAGAGCGCACAGACCGTCTTTTCCAGCCGGATGGTCACTCCGTCCGATGTGGCAGGCAGATAGGCGGCAGCGCCCTTCCGTTCTGGGCCGGCGCACAGGGCGTCTAGGACGGCCTGGATGGCGCTGGTCTGGTTGGTGGTGGCAGCTTGAAGGGTGCGCGTCTCATGAAGCACTTGAGTGCCGTCCTCCGAGGGGAAGTAGAGGGTGGTTTTTAAAGGGATGGGGTCGGCGCTCATGCCGGACAGATCAAAATCCTCCGCCGTCAGCGGTTCCTCCGATTTCCCCGGCAGCACCGATTCGCCAACAGCTAAGATCACCACGCTGTCCACCTGTTTCAGCTGGGTCATGGTCAACACTACCGCCCCGTTAGCCAGCGTCCGTTTCGCCCCTGTCAAGTCTCCGTATTCTTTGGAAAAGTTCAACGTCAACACGCCGTCCTTGAGCCGAGCGCTCAACAGAGTGGTGCCTTTGGGAAAGGGGGAGGCCAGTTCACTGCGTTTCGGTTTGGACAGCAGAGCGTGTACCAGTTGATTGACGATATCCTTTTCGCTGTCCAGCGTGCAGGACTCCGTGTCCAGAGCGCTGCCGGAGGTGTAGCTGTCCGACAGGAAGTAGAGGTCATAGCGCTGCTGCCCTGTGGGGGTGGATTTCATTTGGCTGGCGCCATAGATGGCCAGCAGGAGCAGCACCCCCAGGGGGATACCAAACAACCATTTCTTCATGCAGATTCCTCCCGTGCCAAAGGCAGTGTCACCTGGAAGCAGGCGCCTCCGGCGCACCCTTCGGTCAGGCGGATGGAACCGCCAGCCTGCAAAACCGTGTCGTGGACGATGGACAGTCCCAGCCCAGTGCCGCCTGCTTCACGAGAGCGGGCTTTATCCACCCGATAAAAGCGCTCAAAGACCTTTTCCCGTTCCTCCGGCGGGATGCCGATGCCGGTGTCTTCTACGGTGAACACCACGTCCTCCTGAATGATAGCCAGACGGATCCACACGCTGCCGCCGGGGGTGTTGTACTTGATGGCGTTTTCGATGAGGTTGTTGGCGATGTGTGCCATGTTGTCCCCGGAGATGAGCACCAGGCAGTTGGACTCCAGCTGAGAGTGGAGCACGATGTCCTTGGCCTCCGCCAGGGGCAGCAGCAGATGGATGGCATAGCGCACCTGACCGGACACGTCGATAACGCCAGACTGCTCCTGAATGCCGCGATCCAGCTGGGTTAGGGAGAGCAGTCCCTCTGTGATGCGGCTCAGCCGCTGGGCTTCTCGGCCAATGTCCCCAACAAATTCCCGAATCAACTCCGGTTCCATCTCCGGATCCTGTAAAATAGAGTCGGACAGGAGGCGGATGGAGGTGAGGGGAGTTTTCAATTCGTGGGAGGCATCCGCTACAAACTGACGCCGCATGGCGTCCGTCTCCTGGATGCGCTCGGTGAGCTGGTTGAACTCGTCTGCCATCTTGGCCAGCTGATCCTTGCCCTTTACCGAGATGGGCTGGGTGTCGCTGCCTGAGTGGAAGGCGCGGATGGCGGCCAGCAGGTCGTTCATCCGTCGAGTCATCATCCGAGACAGGATGACGCTGACCAGCACGGCAAAGACGCAGACGACTAAGGTGATGTTGCGCAGGTTGGATTGCAGTCCCAGCAAGATCTCTGCCTGCTCCGTGTCATATTTATAAAGGTAGACTCCGCCGATGGTGTTTCCGCAATAGATCACCGGCACAGCTGCCTCACTGCGGAAAGCGTTGTCTCGGAAGGAGGCGTGATACACGTCCTGTCCATCCAGCGCCTGGGTCAGCTCCTGGAACAGGGCGTACCGGTGGGGACGGGCGCTCTCCTGGGTGTCATAGAGCAGCTGTGCATCGGAGTCGGTGACCACAATGCGGGTCAAGTTGCTGTCGCCCACCAACGTCATCACCTGCTCCACCCCCGATTCTCCCAGCTCTCCCAGCTCCGCCAGGTTGGAGGCAATCATCTGGGCTTCCGTCAGGATGCTCTGCTTGGCCTGGAACACCAGCGTCTGGCAGGCCAGCAGGGGATAGGTGTTGAGGAGGATAAGGACGGCGGCGATGATGAGCAGATAGGACAGGGCAAACTGGGATTGGACGTTCTCAGTGGGGCGGAACTGAACGCCCTTCCACTTCCACCCCTTCATCGAGCGGCGTCCTCATTTTTCAAGTAGTATCCGACCCCCCACTTAGTCATGATGTAGGCCGGGGAGGCGGGGACTTCTTCCAGCTTCTCCCGCAGCCGCCGGATATGGACGTCTACCGTCCGGTCATCCCCCTGGTATTCATACCCCCATACCTGGTCTAGCAGACTGGTGCGGCTGAACACTCGGTTGGGGTTGCGCAGGAACAGCTCCATCAGGTCAAATTCTTTGGCCGTCAGCGTCACCGGCACCCCGTCCCGCAGGGCGCTGCGGGAGGCCAGGTCCAGAACGAGGTTCCCGCACCGCAGCTGCTGGCTCTCCGGCTGAGCGGCGCTCCGTTCAGCACCGGCACGGCGGAGGAGGGCACGGATGCGGGCTTTCAACTCCAGGATGTTGAAGGGCTTGGTCACATAGTCGTCCGCCCCGCACTCAAAGCCCATCAGCTTGTCCATGTCTGTGCTCCGAGCGGTGAGCATGATGATGGGCACGTTGGAGAAGGCGCGGATCTGCATACACGCCTCCAGCCCGTCCAGCTTGGGCATCATCAGGTCTAAGATGACCAGATCCGGCTTCTCCGAACTGGTCAGCGCTACGGCGCTCTCCCCGTCAAAGGCGGTCACCACCTCATACCCATCGTGTTCCAGGTTGAATTTGATGCCTTTGACCACTAATTTCTCGTCATCGACCACTAAAATCTTCATCATTTCACTCCAAAGTCAAATAGGGCAGCAACCCCTCCAACGTCGCCTCACCGATGCCCTCCACCTCCAGCAGCTCCTCGTAGGTGCGGAACCGGCCGTGGGCGTCTCGATAGGCCAGGATGGCCTGGGCTTTCTGCTCCCCGATGCCGGGCAGGTTTTCCAGTTCTGCTTGGGTCGCCCGATTTAGGGAGATGGGCTGGCTGGATTTGCTGTCTGTGCGCTGCTTTGCCTGGGCACGCTGTGCCTGACTGCTCACCCGACCGGTGAGCAGAGCGCGGCGGGAGGCGGAGGCGGTGGTCTGGATGCGGCAGCCAGCTGCCGGACTGGTGTGGGACGCCAGCCGGCATCCTTGCAGCCCAATCAGCACGCACAGCAGCAGGACGCCCAAGCGCAGCAAGGTTTTTCGCTCCAATTTTATGAATTTCATCGTTTTCCGTTGCTTCCATGGGTTGGTTCTGATATAATATTCGGATGGTTTGCATCGCTCCTTCCATCTGTCAGCAGGAGGAGTGGGTGATCCTATCATTGTATTTCCATTCATTATACCATAGATAACAGGGGTTTCCTATGAAAAATAAGCGTATTCTATCCTTTTTCCTCACCATCGTCCTACTGTTCTCCCTGCTGATGCCCCAGGCCTATGCGGCGTCCGATATTTTGAGCGGCATGAAGGTCAAGGCTAAGGCGGCACTGCTGGTGAACCTGGACACCGACACGGTGCTCTACCAGCAGGACGCGGACAAGAAGATCTATCCCGCCAGCATCACCAAGGTCATGACCGCTCTGCTGGTGCTGGACGCTGTGGACAGCGGCAAGCTGTCCCTGGATCAGAAGCTCACCGCCGGCCCTTCCCTGTGGCAGGGGATCGAGGCGGACACCTCCACTGCGGACATCAAGACCGGCGAAAAGCTCACCGTCCAGGAGCTGCTCAACTGCCTGCTCATTGCCTCCGCCGGTGAGGCGGCCAACGTGCTGGCCGTGGGGGTCTCCGGCTCCATTGAAGCCTTTGTCAAGGACATGAATCAAAAAGCGGCGGACATCGGCTGCATTGGCACCCACTTCACCAACCCCAGCGGGATGCCGGATGAGGATCACTACACCACCTGCAACGACATCTACAAGATGGCCAAGGCGGCCATGGAGTACGAGGAGTTCCGCAAGATCGTGGCTAAGCCCGATTGCAAGATCCGCAAGACCAACATGAGCGAGGAGCGGTATTATTTCAGCACCAACGGCCTGCTGTCCAATATGCGCTACGCCGGTTACGTCTACAGCAGCTGCATCGGCATCAAGACCGGCTACACCGATGACGCAGGCTACTGCCTGCTCTCTGCCGCCAAGCAGAACGGGGAGACTTTGGTGGCCGTGGTCATGGGCTGTGATAATCCAGTGGACAAAGCGGGCAACATCAAGCGTCTCCAGTTCTCCGAGAGCAGCCGCCTGCTCCAGTGGGGCTTTGACAACTTTGAGGAGAAGAACATCCTGGACAGCACCTTCCCCGCCGGGGAAGTGAAGGTCACCTTGTCTAAGGAGGCGGATTACGTCACTGCCGTGCCGGAAAAGACCATCACGGCGGAGCTGCCTAAGGACGTCAAGATCGAGGACTTTGACATCTCCACCGACTTGTACGAGGAAGTGGAGGCTCCGGTGAAGAAGGGGGACGAGCTGGGCAAGATGACGGTGAGCCTTGGGGATACCGACTACGGTACCGTCAAGCTGGTGGCCGCCAATGACGTGTCCCAGTCCGCCTGGCTGGCTCGCAAAGCGGCGCTGTCCAATCTGTTCTCCAAGGTCTGGGTGCGTATCCTGCTCATCGTCCTGGTGGTCTGCGCCATCGCCGTGATCATCCGCGTCCGCATGGGCGGACGCCGCCGCAGAGCGTATGGCGGAACCAAACGCCACAGCGGCCGTGGCGGCGGATACCGTGGCGGACGGGGGCGAGGACGGCTGCGGCGGAGACGTTGAGTAATCTGCGCAATATAGACGAAAACAAAACTGCCTGCACTACAAGTGCAGGCAGTTTTTTGTGATGGAGCTGGGGGAAATGTGCCCATTCTGTGTTGGAGAAAAGGGGGGATACAGCCAACGGCGTGTCCAATAAATTGAGGTCGGGCTCGTCCAGAGCGAAACCAGGGTTTGCGTTCCAGACCGGACAGGACGACGGGAAAGAAAGAGAGAAAAACAAAAAACGGCAGAAAATCTGCCGCCGGAGGGAAAAAGTACATTGACTTTTCTGCGCAAAAGTAGTATAATAAATCGCTACTACGGATTTTGAAGAAAAACAGTTTACCACTTTTACCGTCTCTTACTTTACCATGTTCCCGCACAAAAGGCAAGAGCAGGGCACTGGATAAGTGCAAACTTGCCCGTGTGTGTCACAGAGCGGCGGAGCGGTACCTTTGTTACATTTGACGAAAATGGAGGGTGAATCATCAATGGTCAAAGATGTGTATTTCGGCAACACCCTGCGAAAGAGCTTTGCCCGAAAGCAGGAAATCACTGAGATGCCCGGACTGCTGGACATTCAGAAAAAATCTTACCGATGGTTTTTGGAAACCGGCCTGCGTGAGGTTTTTAAGGATGTTGGCAGTATTTCCGACTATGCTGGCAACCTGGAGCTGTCCTTTATTGACTTCTCCATGAAGGAGAGCCCCAAGTATAACGTAGAAACCTGCAAGGCCAGAGACGCCACCTATGCCGCTCCCATCAAGGTGAAGGTGCGCCTGCGCAACAAGGAGACGGACGAGATCAAGGAACAGGAGATCTTCATGGGCGACTTCCCCTTGATGACCGAGGGCGCCACCTTCGTTATCAACGGCGCAGAGCGTGTCATCGTCTCCCAGATCGTCCGAAGCCCCGGTATGTATTATAACATGGAAGCGGACAAGGCTGGCAACATCTCTTATTCCGCCACCGTCATCCCTTATCGTGGCGCTTGGCTGGAATACGAGACGGATAGCTCTGACGTGTTCTGGGTGCGTATCGACAAGAACCGCAAGATCCCCATCACCTGTCTCATGCGCGCCATCGGGCTCAAGACCGATGCGGAGATCAAGGATGTGTTCGGGGAGAGCGCCTTGATCCAGAACACTCTGGAAAAGGAAGCGGAGCTGTTCAGCAAGGATCTGGGCAACCACACGCCCTACGAGTTCGCCATGCTGGAGATCTACCGCAAGCTCCGTCCCGGTGAACCCCCCACGGTGGATTCCTGCGAGTCCCTGATGCAGTCCCTGCTCTTTGACGCCCGCCGTTATGACCTGTCCGCTGTTGGCCGTTACAAGTTCAACAAGAAGCTGGACATCGCCAACCGTCTGACCAATCAGATCCTGGCCGCCCCCCTGGTAGACCCTTGGACAGGTGAGATTTTGGCCGATGCCGGCGAGACCATCACCCGGGAACGAGCCAGAGAGCTGGCCGACCGAGGAGTTAACGAAGCCCTCCTGGACGTGGAAGGCACCCTGGTCAAAGTATTCGCCAATAACATGGTGGATATGAGCAAATATGTGAATTTTGATCCGGAAGAATGCGGTGTCACCGAGCGCGTCCGCATCTCCGTGCTGAAAGAGCTGCTGGATGAGTATGCAGGCGATGAAGAAGGCATGAAGGCTGCCATCCGCACCCGGCTGGATGACCTGATGCCTAAGCACATCATCGTGGATGATATGCTGGCCAGCGTCAACTACCTGACCGGTCTGGCCAATGGGATCGGCCATAAGGACGACATTGACCACCTGGGCAACCGCCGCCTGCGCTGTGTGGGTGAGCTGCTCCAGAACCAGTTCCGCATCGGCTTCTCCCGTATGGAGCGCGTCATCCGAGAACGCATGACCATCCAGGATCTGGACATTGTTACCCCTCAGTCCCTCATCAACATTCGCCCCGTTACCGCCGCCATCAAGGAATTCTTTGGTTCCTCCCCCCTGAGCCAGTTCATGGATCAGACCAACCCCCTGGCGGAACTGACCCACAAGCGCCGTATCTCCGCCCTGGGCCCCGGCGGTCTGTCCAGAGAACGTGCCTCCTTCGATGTGCGAGACGTCCACTACAGTCACTACGGCCGTCTGTGTCCCATTGAAACTCCTGAAGGCCCCAACATCGGCCTGATCTCCTACCTGGCATCCTACGCACGGGTCAACCGGTACGGCTTCATCGAAGCACCCTACCGGAAGGTGGATAAGGAGACTGGTTTCGTCTCCGACACCGTGGAATATATGACCGCTGACGTAGAGGATGAATTCGTGGTCTGCCAGGCCACCGAGCCCCTGGACGAGAACGGCTGCCTGGCCAACAAACGTATCACTTGCCGTCATCAGAACGACATCATGGACGTAGACCGTTCCATGGTGGACTATATGGACGTGTCTCCCCAGATGATGGTCTCTGTGGCAACGGCTATGATCCCCTTCCTGGAAAACGATGACGCAAACCGTGCCCTGATGGGCGCAAATATGCAGCGTCAGGCTGTGCCTCTGCTGGTCACCGAAGCGCCCATCGTGGCTACTGGCCAGGAGTACAAGAACTGTCAGGACGCCGAAGTGTGCGTGCTGGCTGAGGAAGATGGCGTGGTCACCCGTGTCAGCGCCGACTCCATCAGCGTGCAGTATGACAGCGGCATTTCCAAGACCTATAAGCTCATCAAGTTCCTCCGCTCCAACCACGGCACCTGTATCAACCAGCGTCCCATTGTGGACGTGGGGCAGCGGTTCAAGAAGCGGGAGACCTTGGCAGACGGCCCCTCCACTGACAACGGCGAGATCGCCTTGGGTCGGAACATTTTGATGGGCTTCATGACCTGGGAAGGTTACAACTATGAGGACGCCGTTCTGCTCAGCGAACGCATCGTGAAGGAGGACGTGTTCACCTCTATCCATATTGAAGAATATGACATGGAAGCCCGTGACACCAAGCTGGGGCCCGAGGAGATCACCCGAGACATCCCCAACGTGGGCGAGGACGCCCTGCGTGACTTGGACGAACGGGGCATCATTCGGGTGGGCGCAGAAGTCCACACCGGTGACATTCTGGTTGGTAAGGTCACCCCCAAGGGTGAGACTGACCTGACTGCCGAAGAACGGCTGCTGCGCGCCATCTTTGGGGAAAAGGCGAGAGAAGTCCGAGATACCTCTCTGAAAGTGCCACACGGCGAGAGCGGTATCGTGGTCGATGTCAAGGTGTTCACCCGTGAAAACGGCGATGAGCTGGGCCCGGGCGTCAACGAGTGTGTCCGTGTCTATATCGCTCAGAAGCGTAAGATCTCTGTGGGCGATAAGATGGCTGGCCGTCACGGCAACAAGGGCGTCGTCTCCCGCATCATGCCCATCGAGGATATGCCCTTCCTGCCCGACGGCACCCCCCTGGACATCGTCCTGAACCCCCTGGGCGTGCCTTCTCGTATGAACATCGGTCAGGTGCTGGAAGTCCACCTGGGCTACGCCGCCAAGACCCTGGGCTGGAAGGTGGCCACCCCCATCTTCAACGGCGCCAACGAAAAGGATATCCAGGAGCTGCTCAAGCAGGCCGGTCTGAACGAGAACGGCAAGAGTTGGCTCTACGACGGCCGTACCGGCAGACGGTTTGATAACCCCGTCACCGTGGGCTACGTTTACTTCCTGAAACTCCATCACTTGGTTGACGATAAGATCCACGCTCGCTCCACCGGCCCCTACAGCTTGGTCACCCAGCAGCCGCTGGGCGGCAAGGCGCAGTTCGGCGGCCAGCGCTTCGGCGAAATGGAAGTTTGGGCACTGGAAGCCTACGGCGCTGCCTACACCCTTCAGGAGATCCTCACCGTCAAGTCCGATGACGTGGTGGGGCGTGTCCGTACCTATGAATCCATCGTCAAAGGTCACAACGTGCCCAAGCCCGGCGTGCCCGAATCCTTCAAGGTCTTGATGAAGGAATTGCAGGCACTCTGCCTGGATGTCCGCGTGCTGGATCGCAACGGCGATGAAGTGGAGCTGAAGGACGATGAGGACGAGGGCTTCACGCCGGATCGCCGCCAGATGTCTGACTTTGACTATGCCAGCGATGAGGGAGAATTCGCCGCCCACGGCTTCACCACCGGCAAGATGGAAGCGGACGGCAACGTGGTTTCCGATTTTGAGGAAGGCGAGTTGTTTATCGACGATTCCGCTGATACAGAATCCGAACCCAATGAAGAAGAATAATCAGAGGAGGTAGAATTGAGAATGAGTTGTCCTGATTTTGACGCAATTAAAATCTCCATCGCCTCTCCAGACACCATTCGGGAATGGTCCTATGGCGAGGTTCTGAAGCCGGAAACCATCAACTACCGCACCCTCAAGCCGGAACGGGACGGCCTGTTCTGTGAGCGCATCTTTGGCCCGACCAAGGATTGGGAGTGCCACTGCGGGAAGTATAAAAAAATTCGCTACAAGGGCAAGATCTGCGACCGCTGCGGCGTAGAAGTCACCCGTGCCAAGGTGCGTCGGGAACGGATGGGTCACATCGAGCTGGCCGCTCCTGTCTCCCACATCTGGTATTTCAAGGGCATCCCCTCCCGGATGGGTACCATCTTGGACATCAGCCCCAGACTGCTGGAACAGGTCTTGTACTTTGTTTCCTATATCGTCACCGACCCCGGCAGCACCCCGCTGTCCAAGAATCAGATCCTGTCTGAGCGGGAATACCGAGATTATCGTGAAAAATATGAATACGACTTCGACGCCGGTATGGGCGCCGAAGCCGTCCAGAAGCTGCTGGCCGATATCGACCTGGCAGAACTGTCCGTCTCGCTGCGCAAGAGCCTGGAGGGCGCCAGCGGCCAGAAGAAGATCAAGCTGGTCAAGCGCCTGGAAGTGGTGGACGCCTTCCTCCAGTCCGGCAACCGTCCGGAATGGATGATCATCGAAGCGCTCCCCATCATCCCCCCCGAGCTGCGTCCCATGGTGCAGCTGGACGGCGGCCGCTTTGCCACCTCCGACCTGAACGACCTCTATCGTCGGGTCATCAACCGCAACAACCGGCTCAAGCACCTGATGAAGCTCAACGCTCCCGACATCATCATCCGCAACGAGAAGCGGATGCTCCAGGAAGCGGTTGATGCCCTCATCGACAACGGCCGCCGCGGCCGTGCCGTCACCGGCGCCAACAACCGTGCGCTGAAGTCCCTGTCTGATATGCTCAAGGGCAAGC
>URAM01000015.1 GCA_900545815.1 uncultured Eubacteriales bacterium
TGACATCATCAACACCAATGCGGCCTACATCGCCAAGGAATTGGCCACCATGGGCATTGACCTATACCACCAGACCGTGGTAGGGGACAATCCGGAGCGGCTGAAAAAAGCCCTCCACGACGCCTTTGACCGAGCGGACTTGGTCATCACCACCGGCGGTCTGGGCCCCACCTTTGATGATGTGACCAAGGAGACAGTGGCGGCCTATTTCGGTGCGAAAATGGTACGCAATGAGGAGGCCATGGCGCGTATCGCCAGCTATTACGCCAAGCGAGGCATCGAGCTGACCTCCAACACCCGCAAGCAGGCGGAGGTGCCGGAAGGCTGCACCGTGTTCCAGAACAACCAGGGCACTGCGCCAGGGCTGGCCATGGAGGGCAAAGGCAAGCTGGTCATCATGCTCCCTGGCCCGCCCAAAGAGATGATCCCCATGTTCACCGACTCTGCCATGCCTTATCTCAGCCGCTACTCCGGCAAGACCATCGTCTCCCACACCATCCACTTTTTCGGCATCGGGGAGAGCCTGTTGGAGTCTCGGATGCACGAGTATATGCTGGCACACAAGAACCCTTCGGTGGCGCCCTATGCCAAGGATGGAGAAGTGCAGGTGCGGGTGACTGCATCCGCTCCCAGCCATGCGGAGGCGGAAAAGATGCTCCAGCCGGTGGTGGCGGAGATCTGTCGGGACTATGGAAAATATCTCTACGGCGTGGACATCGGCACCATGCAGAAGGCACTGGTGGCGGAGCTGCAAAAGAAGCACCTGACCATCGCTGTGGCCGAAGGCGCCTCCGGCGGCAATCTGGCCAAGCGCATCACCGAGGTGCCCGGCAGCGACCAGGTCTTTGAACTGGGCGTGATCACCAACACGGCTCACGCAAGAGCCGTGCTGGCCGGCGTGGAGCCGAAGGTCATGGAGACGTATGGCGTCTACTCGGAGGAGACTGCCTGCGCAATGGCGCAGGGCATTCGCCGTCTCTCCGGTGCGGACATCGGCGTAGCGATCACCGCCCGCACCGGCCTGGAATCGGACTCTGCCGGACGGGAGCTGGGGCTGGCCTACATCGCCGTGGACAGTGACGCCTACCAGCATGTGACCAAGGTGGACTTGGCCGGCAACCGCTCCGCCCAGAGCGAGTTCGTCCGCTACGTCAGCTCCTCCTCCGCCCTGTGGAACGGCCTGAAGGCCGCCTGGAAAAGCGAGGGGACAAGATAACATAAATAAAACCCGGTCAACTGTCCGGAGCGGACGGCTGATCGGGTTTTCTTGTTGTTGGGAGCGGTCAGATGTGACAGGTGCTGGCTCGGTGGGTGAAGCGTCCCACAAAATCCGGTTCCGCCAGAGCATCTTCAAAGCTGGTCAAATAGGCATTGCAGCTGCGCTCCAGCTCCCCTCGGTACTGGGCGAACAGCGCATCATAGCAGGCTACCACCTGCATCCCCGCCGTGCAGGCTCCCTGGCAGGCTACTGGCGAGTCATCAAAAAAGAGGACATCCGCCGGAACCGTGTTCATCTGTTCCGCCACCCACAAAAAGCCCTCTGGCTTGCTCTTTTCGATGTTGAGCTTCCGGACGAAGAAAATGTCCCGAAAATAGGGTAAAAGATGGTGATGTGCCAACGCAGCTAGGCAGAGGGGTTCTTCGCAGGAGGTGTAGATATACATCTCGTACCCAGCTCCAGCGCAGCGGCTTAAAAATTCTCGGACGCCGGGTTTCAAGGGGATGGTATTCCCGTAGGCGTGCTCCGCCGCCTCCATCCACTCCGCCATGATGTCCTCCTCGCTCTCTGTCAAGCCGCAGTACTCCTTGGTAAACTTGGCGGCCAGAGGGAAGGTGGCGTAGATGACTCCGGCGTTATAGGCATCGGTCAGTTCAAAGCCGCGCTTTTCCAAAAATGACCGGTCAATGTCCTGCCAGATGTGGTTGGAGTCGATGAGGGTGCCGTCCAGGTCGAATAACAGTTTCATAGATGCTCTCCTTATTCGGTAACATAAAACCGCCACGGGAAGTCGATGGCCTCCTGGGCGTAGTCGATGCCAATGCGTTTGCCCACATGAATTTCTGTGGGGATGGGGGGCGGTTCCGGCGGCAGACCCAGGTCGTCCAGGGACTCGCAGACAAACAGGATGTCCCCTGTGGCGTCCAGGCCATTTTCCGCACGGGTCAGGGACAGACCTTTGCACAGCTTGCCGGGGCCGTTGAGGAAGTTCTTTCTCTGGTAGGCGGACAGTTCGACCGTGCCCTTGCCAAAGCGCAGACGGGAGATAAGCTCCTGATTCCAGCAGGCGTGTCCGCCCCGCAGCAGCACAGCCGCCGGCTCGCCCGCCGCCTCCGTGACCAGGTTGAGACAGTGGTACATCCCATAGATGAGATAGAGATACACCGTGCCCGGGGCGGCGAACAGGGTCTCCGTCCGCTGGGTGCGGCGGTACTGATAGGCGTGGCACGCCTTGTCGCAGCGGCCGATGTAGGCTTCGGTCTCAGTGATGCGGCAGACCAACAGTTGGCCGTCCAGACGGCGCACCAGATACTTGCCCACCAACTCCTGCGCCACCGTGCAGGTGTCTCGGTCATAAAAATCACGGAATAGCTTTGCCAAAAAACTCACCTCGTGGTAGAATCATAGCACAACATTTGCAGAATAGAAAGGAAAAGATGAGATGAAGTTAACCGACCAGCTAGGGGCTTGGACGCCCCTGCTTGCCCCCATGCTAGAGAAACCCTGGTGCAAAGACCTTTTCGCCCAGGTGGACGCCGCCTATCAGGCTGGTGACCCGCCTGTGTACCCGCCCCGGGAAGCGGTGTTCACCGCCCTGCGCCTGACGCCGCCGGAGTCCGTGCGCTGCGTCATCCTGGGACAGGATCCCTACCACGAGCCGGGACAAGCCCATGGCCTGGCCTTTTCCGTGCCCAAGGGGGAAAAGATCCCGCCCAGCCTGCGCAACATCTACGGGGAGCTGGAGAGCGACTTGGGCTGCTACACCCCCAACCACGGCTGTCTGACCAGTTGGGCGGAGCACGGGGTGTTATTACTGAACAACGTCCTCACCGTGTACCAGGGCAAGGCCAACAGCCATAAAAAGTGGGGGTGGCAGCCGTTCACCGCCGGTATTTTAGCCGCCGTCCAGACCCTGTCTCAGCCGGTGGCCTATCTGTTGTGGGGCAGGGATGCCCAGCAGAAAGTCAAAAAGCTGCCGGACAGCGATGCTCCCCGACTGATCCTCAACGCCGCCCATCCCAGCCCGCTCTCTGCCTACCGCGGCTTTTTCGGCAGCCGCCCATTCAGCCAGGTTAATCGCTTTCTGGTCTCTGCCGGCGGCGACCCCATTCCCTGGTGGGAGCTGTGAGGAACAGAGGCCGGTCAGGCGCAGGGCAGCGGGGGAGTGATTCTTTAATGGAATTCTAAGATTCTTTTTCCAGTTCGTAATAGCATTTTAACAATTTTGTGCTATAATGACAGTTGTTTTGAGCCTGCCGGAAGGAGGCTCCCAGAAGGAAACACTGTTACATCATTGGAAAAACGCTTATGAAACTAACCCAAACGCCTCCGTGGCGTCTCGCTACCAAAATCCTGCCCCCTTACGCAGTCCTGCCCCTGCTCTGCTGTCCGGTTTTAAATATGCTGGTCTACAACGGCGGACAGCTCCTGGCCAAAGGACACAAGCATTATGACTTCACCCTGCCCATAGAGGAGACTTTTCCAGTGGTGCCGGCGTGGACCATCGTGTATGTGGGCTGCTTTGCCGTGTGGGTCATCAATTTCATCCTCATCTGCCGAGAGGATCGAGCGATCTGTTATCGCTTCCTGGCAGCGGAGGCCATCGCAAAAGTGATCTGCGGCCTGTTCTTCGTCTTTCTGCCCACCACCAACGTGCGGCCAGAGCTGACCGGATCAGACCCCTTCACCTGGGTGCTGGGGGTGATCTATTTCTTAGATCGCCCAGTGAACCTCTTTCCGTCCATCCATTGTATGGACGTGTGGTTCGCTTGGCAGGGCTTGCTGCCCTGCAAGAAGGTGCCGCGGGCGTATAAAATATTCTCATTCGTGTTCGCAGGGCTGGTCTTTTGCTCTGTGCTCTTTACCAAACAGCACGTTCTGGTGGACATCATCGGCGGCGTTCTGGTGGCGGAGGTGGGGTTCTTGCTGGAGAAGATCATCCCGATCACCAAGCTGTATGAGGGGATGAATGCGAGGATAGGAGTCAAATGAAACGAAAGAAAACTATTTTTAGCATTTTATTTCTGGCCGTCCTCATGTTCGCCACCTATACGGTGCTGGCTCAGTGTGGGAAAGAGCTGGACTTTGGCCAAATGCTGCAATTCATTCGGGCAGGAGATCCGGTGAATTTGGTTTGCGCTCTGGTGTGTATGTGCCTGTTCGTGGTGCTGGAAGGGGTGAGCCTGCGGCGGATCAATCAAAAGCTGGGTTGGGACACCGGTTTCGGCGCCAACCTCATCTACTCCGCCGCTGACGTCTACTATTCCGCCATCACCCCCTCCGCCGCCGGCGGTCAGCCCGCCTCCGGCTACTATATGGTGCGGGACGGCATCCCCCTCTCCGCCGCCACTTCCTCTCTGATGCTCAACATCATCTGCTACACCGCCTCTCTGGACATCATCGGCGTGGCGGCTATGGCCACCAACTTTCCGCTGTTCCTGCGGATGGAATGGCCCATCCAGCTGCTCATTTTGCTGGGCATCGGCATCCAATTCGTCCTGCTCATCCTCTTCCTGCTCTGTATGTTCAAGAGCGACCTGGTCTTACGGATGTCCCGCGGGGTCATCCGGTTCCTGGGCAAGCTCCATCTGGTGCGGGATCAGGCGGCCAAGGAGGAGAAGATCCACCATACGGTGGAGCAGTACGCCCAGTGTGTGTCCCTGATGGCGGGGAGTTGGCGGCTATTTGCAGAGGTGCTGGCGCTGAACCTGGCGCAGCGGGTGGTGCAGCTGCTCATCACCTGCTTCGTCTGTACGGCGGTGCCCACCGGCCTGACCTTTGGACAGGTGCTGGCACGGCAGGCGTTCTGCCTGACTGGTTCCAATTCCATCCCTCTCCCCGGCTCGGTGGGAGCCTTTGAATATCTGTATATCGGGATCTTTGGTCTGGATATTCACCCCGGCGCGCTGCTTCCGTCCATGATGACGGCGCGGGGAATCTCTTACTATCTGTGCTTTGTCCTCTGTGGAATCATGACTTGGTTCTACCATATTCGCACAGGGAAAAGGTGATCTATTATGCTAGGTTATTATCATTACGGAGTTATTCTTACCTATCTGTCTCTGGTCAGCTCGGTCATCGGCATTTCCATGACCCTCAATGGCCGCCACATTACCTTGGCCATCGTCTGCCTCATGGTCTCCGGCTGCTTGGATGCCTTTGACGGACGGGTGGCACGGACGCGAAAAAACGCCACCGATGAGGAGAAGTCCTTCGGCATCCAGATCGACTCCCTCTGTGACATGGTCTGCTTCGGTGTCCTGCCCGCTTGCATCGGCTTCGCCTGCGGGCTGAACAAGTGGTATCACATCGCCATCTTGGCGCTCTTTGTCCTGGCCGCCCTCATCCGGCTGGGCTACTACAACGTCATGGAGATGGCACAGAAGAACGTGGACGAGAGCGGTCAGCGCTTCTTTCGGGGGCTGCCCGTCACCTCCATCGCCATCGTCCTGCCCATCGTCTACGGCCTGATGCTCTATGGCAAGCTGCTGCCCTGGGCGGGCATCATCCTCTCGGTCATGTTCCTGGCAGTGGGCTTTGGCTACGTCAGCCAGCTGCGCATCAAGAAACCCACCCTGGCGGGGAACATCCTCATGATCGTCTTTGGCGCCTGCATCATGGCGGCCATCTTGGTGTTCCGTTACGTCATCCTAAAGAGGTAACTGCCATGGAAGAAAAGCAGGGCAAGCTATTACCATTTTTATATGAAACAGCCCCTGGACGGTTCCTCCTGCGGGGGCTGACCCACCCGGCGATCTCCAAAATCGCCGGGGCTTTTCTGGATACACGGGCGTCTACTGTGCTCATCCGCTCCTACGTCCGGAAGTACCACATCGACCTGTCCCTTTATGAACCGGTGCAGTACCAGTCGTTCAACCAGTTCTTCACCCGAAAGATCAGGCCGGAAAACCGTCCCTTCGCCATGGGCGAGCACGACCTGCCCAGCCCCTGCGATGGCAAGCTCACCGTCTTTCCCATCACACCGGACGCCCAGTTCACCGTGAAGGGTCAGATCTACACCCTGGACAGGCTGCTGCGTGATGAGAACTTGGCAAATCAGTTCCAGGGCGGCTACTGCTTCATCTTCCGCCTGACCGTGGACGACTACCACCGCTACCACTACCTGGACAGCGGCACCAAAGAGGAGGATGTCTTTCTCTCCGGCAAGCTCCATACCGTCCGCCCCATCGCCCTTTTGAACCGCCCTGTGTTCTGTGAGAACAGTCGGGCGTACACCGTCCTGCACACCGACCACTTCGGCCAGGTGGTGCAGGTGGAGGTGGGCGCCCTGCTGGTGGGGCGCATCTGCAACCTTCATGGCGCAGGCCCCATCCAGCGGGGGGCGGAGAAGGGGCGCTTCGAGTTCGGCGGCTCCACCGTCATCGTCCTATTCCAGAAGGACGCCGTCCGGCCGGATCCAGCCCTTCTGGCACGCACTGCCGCTGACCAGGAGACGCCGGTGCAGTGCGGAGCAGTCATCGGACACACCAATCCCTAAGTGCGACAACAGCCACAGCAGCGCAAGCTGCTGTGGCTGTTGCGCCAAAAACATCTCTGACAAAAGACCATCTATGCAGAACGGAGGAAAAGCGTATGTGTACAGCGGCGACCTATCAGACGAAAGATTTCTATTTTGGCAGAACCCTAGACTATGAGATCTCTTATGGAGATCAGGTGGTCATCACGCCGAGAAACTATGGATTCCACCTGCGCAGCGGCGGTCAGATCACAAGCCACTATGCCATGATCGGCATGGCCTGTGTGATGGAGGACTACCCCTTGTATTATGACGCGGTGAACGAGAAGGGGCTTGGGATCGCAGGGCTGAATTTCGTGGGAAATGCCCACTATCATCCGCCGATGGAGGGAAAGGAGAATATCACGCAATTTGAACTGATCCCCCGCATCCTCGGCACCTGCGCCACCGTAAAAGAGGCGCGGCAGGAGCTGGCGCAGATGAATCTGACGGACACGCCCTTTACAGAAAACCTGCCGGTGGCGCAGCTGCACTGGCTGATTGCGGATAAAAACGAGTGCATTACCCTGGAATCGGTCAAAGAGGGGCTGAACATCTATGAGAACCCAGTAGGGGTTCTGACTAACAATCCGCCCTTCCCTTATCAGATGTTCCAGCTGAACAACTATCGGCACCTTGCGGTGGAGAATGGAGCGAATACGTTCTCCAAAGACTTGGCGCTGCATCAGTACAGCCGCGGGATGGGTGCCATAGGGCTGCCGGGAGATCTGTCCTCCCAGTCCAGATTTGTACGGGTGGCCTTTGTCAAAATGAACGCCCTTTCCGGAGATTCGGAGGGAGAAAGCGTCAGCCAGTTCTTCCATATCCTTGGCAGCGTGGATCAGCAGCGGGGCTGCTGCAAGTTGGGGGAGGACAAATATGAGATTACCTTGTATACTTCCTGCTGCAATGCAGACAAGGGGATCTACTACTATACGACCTATGACAATCATCAGATCAGCGGGGTAGATATGCACCAGGAGAATCTGGACGGCACACAGCTGATCGCCTATGCACCGGTGAAAGGGGAACAGATCTATATGCAGAATTGAGCTGGTCTGTCAGGAAAAGACGCATGGGTGCTGCGATGCTGCAAAATCCAACGGAAGGGGGGCAAGCATGAAAAAAGGACTGTTGTTCTTGGGGGTGACCATCCTTGTGCTGGGCGTGTTGGCATTGTTATTTTCCGGTCTTTGTTATATTCTGCTGCATGGCACAAGTGATGCACCGCACAGTTTTTATCACGGATGGTTTGTGCGGATGAAAATAGCTCAGATCGTGGGGGTGGTTCTCGCTCTGGCGGGGATCGTGTGTTTGCTGATCCGTGCCAAAGGATGAGCTCCGCCAAGGAAAAACAGGCCGATACCAGTTGGTATCGGCCTGTCTCTTTTGATATGATGATGGCGTCCGAAGGATAAGGCAGCTTAGGCAGCCTGCTGATCCTTCTTCTGCTTGGCCAAGGTCTTAACGCCCTCGATGGTCAGGATGATGGCCAGGACGACCAGCAGCAGACCCAGGATGGCCTTGACGTATGCGCCCCAGTCAGCACCGCCAGCGGCGATGAGACCGAACTGAGACTTGATGGTGATGACCAGGGAGGTGATGGTGACCACCAGCATGAAGGCCATGGGCAGCAGGAACATCTTGTTGTTCTTGCCCACATTGCCCAGCCATGCAGCCACAGCCAGCAGACCCAGAGCGGCCAGCAGCTGGTTGGCGGCGCCGAACAGCCCCCAGATCTTCTCATAGCCGTTCAGACCCAGGAAGATGCCCAGGAAAACGGTGATGAGGGTGGAGACGTACTTGTTGGTCAGAACCTTCTTGTAGCCGGTCACGTTGTCTTCGGTCTCACCAGGAGCCAGCCAGAATTCCTGGAACATATAACGAGCCAGACGAGTGGCGGTATCCACGGAGGTCAGGCAGAAGGCGGAGACGGCCAGAACCAGCAGGGAGGAAACAGTGGTGATGACACCTTCGGAGGTAAGGCCGGGGATGGTGCCCACCATCTGAGCGATGCCAGTGGCAAAGACGGTGGTGGGAGTGGTGATCTCACCAGCGGAGTACTGGTTCCAGATGTAGCCCACTGCGCACAGGGAGACGATAGCCAGAGCGGATTCGATCAGCATAGCGCCATAAGCGATGGGCTTTGCGTCCTTTTCGTTGTCCAGCTGCTTTGCGGTGGTGCCAGAGGAGACCAGGGAGTGGAAACCGGAGATGGCGCCGCAGGCGATGGTGACGAACAGAGCGGGGAACAGGGGGCCATAGACTTCGCTGTAGCCGGTGGTGAAGGCGGGGATGTCCATGTTGCCGTGCTGGGGGCTGAAGATAGCGGAGCCAAGGACACCCAGAACTGCAATAATCATCATGCCGTAGAGCAGGAAGGAGGACAGATAGTCACGGGGCTGGAGCAGGATCCAGACCGGAGTGACAGAAGCGATGGCGATGTACACACCACAGATGAGCATCCAGGTGGTGTAGGTGAGCATCAGGGGATGGAAATTCAGGCCGATGGCCAGGCAGATGACGATGGCGATGACGCCGATGACACTGGCGATACCCAGAGGGGCGTTGCGGCGATAGACCAGGAAACCGAAGATGACGGCCAGGACGATGAACAGGATGGAGATCATGGCCACGGACGCATGGGAGTTGGTCTGAGCGGCGGCCACTTCTGCGGTGATGGTGTCAGAGGGATTGACGATGCAGAAGGTGTTGGCAACGATAGAAGCAAAAGCTGCCACGACCAGAACCAGAGTCAGATAAGCGAACACGTTAAAGAGCTTCTTGGCGCGGGAGCCGATGTTGGTGGAGATGACCTCACCAATGGACTGACCCTTGTGGCGGACAGAGGCGAACAGAGCGCCAAAGTCATGGACGCCGCCGAAGAAGATGCCGCCGATGAGAACCCACAGCAGAACGGGAACCCAGCCGAACACAGCGGCCTGAATGGGGCCGTTGATGGGGCCGGCGCCGGCGATGGAGGAAAAATGATGGCCCATCAGAACGGGAGCCTTAGCAGGACAGTAATCCACGCCGTCTTCCAGTTCGTGAGAGGGGGTCTTGGTGGTGTCTTGCACACCCCACTGCTTGGCCAGCCAGCCGCCATAGAAGATATAGCCGCAGACCAGGATGGCCAAACCGATGATCAGAATAATTGCACCATTCATAAGAATTTAGCACACTCCTTCTCTTTTCAATTTACTTCCACTTGAACTTACGCTTTTTTACTTTCTCAGGGAAAAGCAGGCTTTTCAAAAACTCCACTGTTTTCCGGCCATCGGAATTCCCAGCCACCACGGGTTCCATCCCAACCCCAATCATGGCCGCGTGGACTTCCATCCAGCCTTTCAGTGAAAATTGAAAACTTTTTCGGATGCGGCACCGTTTCAGTCGTCTCATGGCTTCCTCGGTATAGGTGTCGCAGAGGAACAGGGCGACAATGTAGCTGCTCATGTGATTCTTGTCCGGATGGATGTGCTCCATCCCCCGTTCGTAGGCCAGTTGGATGCACTGGTCAAAGACCTCCTCCGTCAGGTGAGGGACGGAGAAGAAGTAGACATACTCGTTGTTGTCCGTTGCCCACAGTTCCGCCTTTTTAGACAGGACGTACTTGGTACCGTGGACGTGGAAGAAGGCGGTCGCCACCAACGGCTCCTGTGCCTCCATCGGTTCTACGTCGTAATAGGCGGCGTAGGAACGCAGCAGACGGGGTAGTAACGTGTCACGGGTTGCTGCATGGTTCACGGCGGTTCCTCCCTAGCTTATAACGAAAATGTGAGGGGTTCTGTACTGAACTCTAGTTTAGCACGCTCGCAGAAAGATGCAAGGGGTGAAAAAAAGACGGAAATGGTGCAAAACGGAGAAATATGAACAAATAATGAATGAATTAGATTCAAATGGTGAAAAAACGGAGGTTTTCCCAATGGAAAACAAGTTTTTATGCAGGTTTTACAAAAATAAGACGAAAAATTAGGGACAGTAAGCGTCCGTATGTTGCACAACAACGAAAAATGGAATGTGCGCCAGGGAAAAGCAGTTTTGGGAAGAACAACCCGATCTTCCCATTTGGAAAAAACACCCGTTCCAAAACGGAACGGGTGTCGTTATGCATCATTGCTTGCACACTTATGCCTTTTTTATATATGCCAGATGTCCTCTGCGTACTGTCGCACCGTCCGGTCGGAGGAGAAGGTTCCAGCGGCGGCGATATTCTTGAGACACTTCCGCCCAAAGCCCAGCCGATCCTGATAGTCCCGATTGGCTCGGAGCTTGGCGTCCAGGTAGCTGGTAAAGTCCTTGAGCAGGAAGTAGTGATCCGCCTTGTGCCAGCTGGCGCCGTCCAGCAGCGCCGTGTGCAGCTCGGCCAGACCAGCATCGCTCTCGATGGTGCCGTCCACCAACGTGTCCACCACCCGCCGCAGCAGGGGATTGCTGTCGTACAGCTCTCTGGGCTGGTAGCTGTCTCGGATGGACTCCAGCTCCTCCACCGTGGAGCCGAAGATATAGTTGTTCTCTAGCCCTGCCTGCTGGACGATCTCCACGTTGGCGCCGTCCAAGGTGCCCAGGGTCACAGCCCCATTGAGCATCAGCTTCATGTTGCCGGTGCCGGAGGCTTCGGTGCCGGCAGGGGAGATCTGCTCGGAAATGTCAGCGGCGGGGATGATCTGTTCCGCATAGGAGCAGTTGTAGTTCTGAACGAACAGTACCTGTAATTTCCCGTGCATGGTCGGGTCGCTGTTGATGAGATGGGCGATGCGGTTGATATAACGGATGATCGCCTTGGCACGGTCGTAGCCGGGGGCAGCCTTGGCGCCGAACAGGAATGCCGTAGGGGTGAAGTCAGGCAGGTTGCCCGCCTTCAGCTCGAAGTAGATGGCCATGATGGACAGGGCATTGAGCAGCTGCCGCTTGTACTCGTGGAGCCGCTTTACCTGCACATCGAATAGGAAGTGGGGAGCCAACACCACGTGCTCCCGCTTCCAGATCAAGTCGCACAGCTGCTGCTTTTTCACTAGCTTCACCCGATTGAATCGGGTCACCAGGTCGTCGTCAATTTTATCTTTCAGCTCTGCCAGCCGGTCTAAATCGGTCAGGAACCCGCCGCCGATCTCCGACTGGATGAGCGCCGTCAGCTCCGGATTGCTCAGCCCCAGCCAGCGGCGGGGGGTGATGCCGTTGGTCTTGTTCTGGAACCGCTCCGGATAGCAGGCGTACCAATCCCGAAACAGATCGCGCTTGAGCAGCTCCGAATGAATTTGCGCCACGCCGTTGACCGAGGAGGATACATACACAGACAAGTTGGCCATGTGGGCGGTGTTGTCTTTCAAAATGAACAGGTTCCGGTCAGGGTGTTCTGCTTTCAAGCGGGCATCGATGCGCTCCAGAATGGAACAGATCTCCGGCACCACCGACCGCAGCAGTTCCATGTCCCACTTTTCCAGCGCCTCGCCCATCACCGTGTGGTTGGTGTAGGAGAACACCTGACGGGTGAGCTCAAAGGCGGTGTCAAAGCTCAGCCCACGCTCCATCAGCAGCCGCATCAGCTCTGGGATAGACAGGGCAGGGTGGGTGTCGTTGAGTTGGATGGCGCAGAAGGCGGCCAGGTTCTCCCAGTTGTCCCCGTGGGCGGCCTGATAGCTGCGCAAAATGTCCTGGAGGGACGCAGAGGACAGCACATACTGCTGCTTGATGCGCAGCCGCTTGCCCTCCCAGGTGGTGTCATTGGGGTAGAGCACCCGAGTGATGTTCTCGGCGGCGTTCTTCTCCGCCAGCGCCTGGTAGTAGTCCTGGGCATTGAACGCCTCAAAGTCCAGCTCATGGACTGCTTCGCACTGCCACAGACGCAGGGTGCCGATGTTGTCGGTGCCGTAGCCGATGATGGGCATATCGTAGGGGACGGCAATCACGGTCTGGTCAGCAAAGGTGACCCGCACGGCGTGTTTGTCTCGGCGATAGCTCCAGGGGTCGCCGAAGTGAGTCCAGTCGTCGATCATCTCCTTCTGGGCGTCGTCCTCAAAGCGCTGCTTGAACAGCCCAAACCGGTAGCGCAGTCCATAGCCGGACAGCGGGAGATTCAAGGTGGCGGCGCTGTCCAAAAAACAAGCGGCCAGCCGTCCCAGGCCACCGTTGCCCAATGCGGCGTCCTCTACCTCCTCCAGCATGGCCAGGTCAACGCCGCGCTGGGCGAACGCAGTGCGCATCTCCTCCAAGATGCCCAGGTTATAGAGGTTGCTGTAGATGAGCCGCCCCATCAGGTACTCAGCGGAGAAATAATAGGCTTTGCGCAACGGTGCCCGCCGCCGGCGGCAGGCGCTCCACTGCTCGGTGATGGCCAGCATCACCGCTTCCCCCAGACAGTCATGGAGGCGGGCGGCATTGGTCTCCATCAGACTCTCATCGTGACGGCATTTGAGAATGGTTTCCGTGGTGTAGATGATACGATCGACGATTTCATTCATAAACGGTTCGCTCCTGAGTTTCATAGTTGGGCAGACGTCCGGCTTCTTCCGCCAGCGTCCGCAGGGTATGGGCAAGGGTGGGGGTCAGCTGTTCTGATGTGACCCGCCACCGCCAGTTTTTCGGTTTCAGTGTCCCCGGCTCGTTCATCCGAGCGTCCCCGCCCAGCCCCAGATAGTCCTGCATCTGGGCGAGGAACAAGTCCGCCTTGGACGCCAGCCCCCGCCGCAACAGGTTCTGCGCCAGGTCATCCTGCTGGGACAGATGCAGGTAGGTTCGGGCGTAGTCGGTTACCGCCCGGTCGCTCTCCTGACACCATTGGGGCAGGGTGGCGTTGTCATGGGTGCCGGTGTAGCACACGCAGTTGCGGGGGTAGCGGTGGGGCAGATAGGCGCTCTCCTCGCTGGGATCGAAGGCGAACTCCAGCACCTTCATGCCAGGGAACCCCGACTCTTTCACCAGCGCCAGCACATCCTCCGTCAAAAAACCCAAATCCTCCGCCACAAAGGCCAGATGGGGGAAGCGGCTCTGGATGGCATCAACGAGTTTTTTCCCTGGCCCCTTCACCCAGCGGCCGTTCTTGGCGGTGTCGCTGTCCGCGGGGATGGACCAGTAGCTTTCGATGCCCCGAAAATGGTCGATGCGGATCACGTCAAAGAGCCGCCCTGCGGCGGCGATGCGGCGCATCCACCAGGCAAACCCGTCCTGCTCCATAGCATCCCAGTCGTAGATGGGATTGCCCCAGTACTGCCCCTCGGCGCTGAACCCGTCCGGCGGGCAGCCCGCCACACAGGTGGGATGCCCATGAGGATCCACTTGGAACTGCTTCGGACGGCACCAGAAATCGGCGGAGTCTAGGGGGACGTAAATGGGGATGTCTCCCATCAGTGTAACGCCCTTTTGGCGGGTGTATGCACGGAACCGGTGCCACTGGCGGTAAAATTGGTACTGCAAGAACTGGTGGAAGTCGATCTCCTCTGCCAGCGCCCCACGAGCCCACGCCAACGCCTCCGGCTCCCGCCGTTGGAATTCAGACGGCCACTCCGTCCAAGCCCCACCGCCAAAGTGCCCCTTCAGCGCCATAAACAGGGCGTAGTCCTCCAGCCAGTCAGATTCGGTGTCACAGAACGCCCCGAAATCTGCCGCTGGAGCCACTCGGAATCGTTCATACGCCTTCCGCAGAATAGGCAGCCGCTGCCGGTACAGCAAAGCAAAATCCACCTGATCCGCACGCGCACCCCAGGTGATTTCATCCACTTCCGCTTGGGTCAAAAGCCCGTCCTGAATCAGAAAATCCAGGTCAATGAGATAGGGATTCCCAGCAAAGGTGGAGAAGGACTGATAGGGTGAGTCCCCGTATCCGGTGGGGCCGATGGGGAGTATCTGCCAGCAGCTCTGGCCGGCGTCTCGGAGGAAGTCCACAAAGTCATAGGCCGCCTGTCCCAAGGTGCCGATGCCATAGGAGGAGGGGAGGGAGGTCAGGTGGAGCAAGATCCCGCAGGAGGGGTGGTTCATAGGCAACATTCCTTTGCAGCATATGGCGGAACCGGTCAGATGGTTCCAGCCAAGAAAAAACGGTGGAAATTAACATTCAGTATACCCCGATTTGGCCAGTTTCGCAATGGGGAACCATATGATATTAAATCAGTCTCACAGAGTTCCGTCATTGAAGATGACGGAATAAAATGCAATCTGAAAAAAATGGCGGCGTGTACGTCAGTTTTTTCTCTTCTCAGCCGGGTAAGTGCCGCAGCGTTAAGGCAATGTGCCAGTGGCACATTGGTAGCGTAGGCGCCACCTGCTTTGCAGGTGGCGAACCTCCCGAGCGCAGCGAGTGCATGCACCAGGCTGCATTCTCACCAAAATGCTTGCATTTTGGTGAAGCTAAAAACAGGGAGGAATGAGGTGTACTCATTCCTCCCTGCATCATTGCGGAGTTTATATAAGATGTATTCCGACCTCAAGCCTGGGAAGCGTACTTCTTAGAAGTTGCTCGCTTCATCAGCATGATGTAAACGATGGTCAGGACGATGCCCAGAGGCAGAGCGACCCAGACGGGGTTGGCCATGCCGACGGTGATGAGGACGCCGCAGATCAAGTAGGTGATGAAGGAGATGCCGGCCACGGAAATGGCGTAGGGCAGCTGAGTGGACACGTGGTTGACGTGGTCACACTGTGCGCCAGCAGAGGACATGATGGTGGTGTCGGAGATGGGGGAGCAGTGGTCGCCGCAGACAGCGCCGGCCATGCAGGCGGACATGGAGATGGTGGACAGTGCGCCGCTGTCGGTGCCAAAGACGGCCAGGACGATGGGGATCAGGATGCCGAAGGTGCCCCAGGAGGTGCCGGTGGCGAAGGACAGCAGGCAGGCGATGAGGAAGATGACAGCGGGCAGGAAGTTCATGAAGCTGCCAGCGGAAGCCTTCACGACGCCGGCGACGAATTCCGCAGCGCCCAGACTGTCGGTCATGGACTTCAGGGTCCATGCGAAGGTCAGGATGAGGATGGCGGGAACCATGGCCTTGAAGCCTTCGGGGATGCAGGCCATGCAGTCCTTGAAGGACAGGACACGGCGGATGATGAAGAAGATGATGGCGAAGACCAGTGCCACGGAGGAACCCAGCACCAGACCCATGGAGGCGGAGCAGTTTGCAAAGGCGCTGACGAAGGATTCGCCGCTGAAGAAGCCGCCGGTATAGATCAGGCCGATGACACAGGCCACGACCAGCACGACCACCGGCAGGACCAGGTCGATAACCTTGCCCTTGGAGGTGTCCTCGTGAGCGTCTGCGTCGGCGTAGGGACGGTTCTCGGTGGTGAACAGGTCGCCCTTCAGGGCGTTGCGTTCATGGATGGCCATGGGGCCGAAGTCGGTCTTGGTGACGGACAGGGTGATCATCATGAGGATGGTCAGCAGGGCATAGAAGTTATAGGGGATAGCGGAGATGAACAGGGCGATGCCGTTGGCGTCGCTCTCGGAGGCGAAGCCGGCAACGGCCGCTGCCCAGGAGCTGATGGGCGCGATGATGCAGACGGGTGCTGCGGTGGCGTCGATCAGATAAGCCAGCTTTGCACGGGAGATGTTGTGGGTGTCGGTGACGGGACGCATGACGGAGCCAACGGTCAGGCAGTTGAAGTAGTCATCCACGAAGATGAGCACGCCCAGCGCGATGGTGGCCAGCTGTGCGCCCACACGGGTCTTGATGTGAGTGGTAGCCCATCTGCCGAAGGCGGCGGAGCCGCCGGCGTTGTTCATCAGGGCGACCAGGGTGCCCAGGATGACCAGGAAGATCAGGATGCCTACGTTGGAGGAGTCAGACAGCACCGAGATCATACCGTAGGAGGCATCATCGACTTCCTCGAAGAAGATGTGGTTGAGGGTACCTTCAAAGGAGAACCCGGAATAGAACAGGGCGCCGACGACGATACCGATGAACAGGGAGCTGTAGACTTCCTTGGTGATCAGAGCCAGGACGATGGCGATGATCGGGGGGAGCAAAGCCCAGAAGGTTGCGTACACTTGCATGATTTTCTCTCTTCCTTTCTTTTTGCAAAACACAAACAAAAAACCATGAATGTTCAGAAATGGAACACACATGGCAACAAAAGTATGCAAACAGAGTACATAACATCTTTGTATGATAGCGCTCCACATCTGTGACAGTCCGAAGGATGTTCTCCCACGTCCCAAGAGACAGCGCCAGGCAAGGCGGCAGTTCTTTCGGCGGCGTCCCCTTTCCCCAAAACCGCTTGCCTGCGGATGTCCTTGGATACTGATGTCGGCCGCACCTCTATCATTCACAATTAACTTATCTCTAGGATAGCACGATTTGGATACTCTGTCAAGGGAATTGTTGTTGACAGAGGAATAGACCAGGCGCTATAGTAAGCTCAATGGCAATCGGCGGCGTTCAGCCGCAAAAAAAGCAACGGGAGAAAGGGCGGAAAGCGGTAATGGAAAATCGGGTAAAAAAGAGCGTTTTTTTAATCGGATTCATGGGCGTCGGAAAGAGCAGTATTACGTTGGAATTAGGCCATTTATTGGGTCTGGATACGGTGGAGATGGATGATTATATCGTTCAGCAGGAAGGGCGCTCGATCCCAGAGATTTTTGACCAGGACGGGGAGGGCTACTTCCGTCAGGTGGAGCGTACCGTAGTGGTCACCCTGGGAGAGGGAGAACCCCGTGTGATCTCCTGCGGCGGCGGGGTTCCCATGGGGGAGGAGAACAGAAAAAATATGAAGCAATACGGCACCGTGGTGCTCCTCACCGCTCGTCCGGAGACCATTTTTCAGCGGGTGTGCCACGATCAGAACCGTCCGCTGCTCAAGGACCATATGAATGTAGAGTACATCGCAAGCCTCATGGCACAGCGTCAGCCCTACTATGAGCAGGCGGCGGATGTGACCGTCTCCACCGACGGCAAGACCCCAGCGGAGATCAGTCGGGAAGTGGCGGCGCTGCTGGCGCAGCGGCAGCATTAAACGCAGCATGAAAAAGGGGAATGGGTATGGGAGTTGTCCTGAATATCTTTGACGTGATGGAGATGATCGGCATCATCTCCTTTGCCATCAGCGGCGCCATGGTGGGCATCCGGAAGCAGCTGGATTTTTTCGGTGTCCTCATCCTGGGCATCGTCACCGCCGTAGGCGGCGGCGTCCTGCGAGATGTCATCATCGGCGTCACCCCGCCGGTCATGTTCCGCAACCCTAGCTATACCGTGGTGGCCAGCATCACCGCCGCCATCTTCTTTGCTTCTCGCATCCGCAAGCGTCTCTACCGCCGCCATCGCCTGTTCGACCTGGCCATGTTCGTCACCGATACCATCGGCATGGCCATCTTTGTGGTCAACGGCATCCAGGGCGCTATGAACTCCCTGGAGTGGTATAACCCCTTCCTGTTGGCCTTCGTGGGGGTCACCACCGGCGCCGGAGGCGGCATCATCCGAGACATCATGGTGGGCACGGTGCCTCGGGTGCTGCGCAAGCAGATCTATTTCACTGCCGCCTTGGCTGGCGCCGTCTGTTACATCGTTCTGCTGCCCTACCTGCCGGAGTTTTGGGATATGCTCCTGGCAGTGGCGGTCATCTGCGTTATCCGAGGGCTGGCATTCCACTACCGGTGGAATCTGCCTCGGGCAAAGCAGGCGGAGTTTGACGAGTAGTTTCGACTTGCGCTTTTTTCTGCCATCGGAGATGGCAGAACTCTGCTGAGAGCTTTATTTATCGCAAGCAAAAAACGCTCTGGAAGCCCCAGCGCGTTTTTGCTGCCTTGAAAGCCTACTAAACATATGGTATTATAGCGGTATGAAAACGCCGAAGGAGGCCAGACCATGAAAATTTCTACCAAAGGCCGTTATGCCCTGCGGATGCTGCTGGATTTGGCAGAGCAGCGGGAGAAGGGCTTTGTTGCTCTGAAAGAGATCGCCCAGCGGCAGAATATATCGAAGAAGTATTTGGAGCAGATCGTGCCCATCTTGAACCGAGCCAAGGTGCTCAAGACCAACCGCGGCTACCAGGGCGGCTACCAGCTGGCCCAGTCCCCCGACCACTACACGGTGGGGATGATCTTACGCCTGACCGAGGGGAGCTTGGCGCCGGTGGCCTGCGTGGAGCAGGATCCGGTGGATTGCCCCCGCAGCGTGGATTGTCCCACCCTGCCGTTGTGGAAGGGGCTGAACAAGGTCATCAACGACTACCTGGACAGCATCACCCTCCAGGACATCCTGGATCAGCAGCGGGAGCGGTATGCCAATGACTATGTGATCTGACAAGCGAAGGGCGACGTGGAAAACACGTCGCCCTTTTGCTAATTGTATCGCGGTCTCACAGAGTTCCGCCATCTAAGATGGCGGAATAAATTGCAATTCATTTTTTCCGGCGGCGTGTACGTCGGAAAAAATACTGCTCAGACGGGTAAGTGCCGCAGCGTCAAGCCAATGTGCCGGGGGCACATTGGTAGCGTAGGCTCCGCCTGTTTACAGGTGGAGGAACCTACCGGCGCAGCGAGTGCATGCACCCGGCTGCAAACTCAGAAAAATGCTTGCATTTTTCTGACTATCGGATGTTGCCGCTTCCGTGGATGATATACTTGGTGGTACACAATTCCTCCAACCCCATGGGCCCCCGTGCGTGGAGCTTCTGGGTGGAGATGCCCATCTCGCAGCCCAGGCCGAACTCGCCCCCATCGGTGAACCGGGTGGAGGCGTTGACGTACACGGCGGCGGAGTCCACCAGGGCGGTGAACTGTTTTGCGGCGGTGTCATCGGTGGTCAGGATGGCATCGCTGTGGCCTGTGGAGTGATGGGCGATGTGGTCGATGGCGGCATCCGCGCTGTCTACCACCTTCACGGCCAAGATGTAGTCCAAAAATTCCGTGTCAAAGTCCTTCTCGCCAGCAGGCGTCCCCGGGATGATGGCCGCCGCTCGTTCATCCAGCCGCAGCTCCACCGGCGTCTCCCCAGCGACCGCTCGTTCGTCCACCAGACGTGCCTTCAGCTTGGGCAGAAATTCGCCTGCGATGTCCTTGTGCACCAGGCAGACTTCCTCTGCGTTGCACACGCTGGGACGGCTGGTCTTGGCGTTCTGGATGATGTCCAGCGCCTGCGCCTGGTCGGCGGAGGCGTCTACATAGATGTGGCAGATGCCCGTGCCCGTCTCGATACAGGGGACGGTGGCGTTCTCGGTGCAGGAGCGGATCAGTCCAGCGCCCCCACGGGGGATGAGCAGATCCACATAGCCCACGGCGGTCATCAGCTCGTTGGCGCTGGCGTGGGAGGTGTCCTGGATGAGGTTCACGCAGGTCTCCGGCAGGCCGGCGGTCTTGAGACCGGCACGGAGGGCGGTGACGATGGCGTTGGCACTGCGCCAGGCGTTGCGGCCGGAGCGCAGGATGCACACGTTGCCGCTCTTGAGACACAGGGCGGCGGCGTCGCTGGTCACGTTGGGACGGCTCTCGTAGATGATGGCCACCACGCCCATGGGCACGGCGGTCTGTTCGATGACCATGCCGGGCTTGGGGGTGGCACGGCGGCGCACCTGTCCCACCGGATCGGGCAGGTCGATCAGAGCCAGCACTCCATCCGCCATACCCTGGATGCGCTCCTTTGTCAGCAGCAGGCGATCCATCATGACGGTGGAGATGGTGCCTTCGGCATCGGCGCAGTCGGCGGCGTTGGCGGCCAAAATATCTTCACAGCCTGCCACCAGGGCATCTGCCATGGCGCGCAGGGCATGGTTTTTCACTTCGGTGCTGGCGGTGCCCAGCGTTTTCTTGGCTTCCTGAGCCTGGACTAAAATGGCATCGGTGCTCAACATATTCAGATTCCTTCCTTTCTGACGCAAAAACGGGTGCCTACCTCTTTGCCTGCCACAATGTCATACAGGCTCTCCGGATAAGCGCCGTGGCAAATGATCATCTCGACCCCCGCCTCAGTGGCGATCTCGGCGGCGTGGATTTTAGTCACCATCCCGCCGGTGGCCAGCTCAGAGCCTTTTGTCCCCGCCAACGCACGAATCTCCGGCGTCAGCGCCTCCACCCGATGGATGAGGGTGGCGTTGGGGTCTTCTTTCGGGTCGGCGGTGTACAGGCCGTGGATGTCGGAGAACAGCACCAGCAGGTCGGCCTTGGCACAGCTGGCCACGATGGCGCCCAGGGTGTCGTTGTCGCCTACGGCGATCTCTTTCGTTGCCACCGTGTCGTTCTCGTTGATGATGGGCAGGGCGTCCAGCTCCAGCAGACGGTACAGAGTGTTTTGGAAGTTCTCCCGCCGCTGAGCGTCTAAGATGTCGTCTGCGGTCAGCAAAATCTGCGCCACCGTGTGGTTGTACTCGCCAAACAATTTGTCATAGGTATACATCAGCTCGCACTGCCCCACCGCCGCCGCTGCCTGCTTGGAGGGCATATCGGCGGGACGGCCAGGCAGCTGCAATTTGCCCACGCCCATGCCGATGGCGCCGGAGGACACCAAGATGATCTCATGCCCGGCGTTCTTCAGGTCGCTGACCACCTTGCACAGGTGCTCTACATGGCGGATGTTCAGCAGCCCCGTGGGATGCGCCAGGGTGGAAGTGCCTATTTTCAAGACGATACGCATGACTCAGTCCTCCTTTTTCCCCAGTTCTCTCGTTTTCTCATAGGCGGCCAGCACCGCTTCCATCGCGGTGGAACGGAATCCGCCCATCTCCAAGGCTCGCACCCCTTGAATGGTGCTGCCGCCAGGGGAGCAGACCGCATCCTTCAGTGCGCCAGGGTGGCTGCCGCTCTCCAAGGCCAGTTCTGCCGCCCCCATCAGGGTCTGTGCCGCATAGGTCATGGCTTTGTCACGAGGCAGTCCGCAGGCCACGCCGCCGTCTGCCAGCGCTTCGATGAATAAGTACACATAGGCAGGCCCACAGCCGGAGATGGCACAGCCTGCATCGATGAGGGACTCCGGCAGGACGTCCAGCCGGCCAGCGCCGGCCATGAGGGTGCAGAAGGCGTCCAAATCCGCCTGTTCCACCCCGTCGGCGCAGTACAAGATCATGCCCGCACCCAAGGATACCGGTGTGTTAGGCATGATGCGGATGACGGGATAGGCTCCTCCGGCCAGCTGTTGGATGGTGGCCATGGACAGGCCGGCCGCCATAGTCACCAGCACGAATGGGGTAGGTCGCCCGGCGAAGGTGTCGGCCAGCTCCGCCAGAACCCCTGGCATCATCTGAGGTTTGCCGCCCAGAAAGATCAGGTCGCAGGTCTTGGCGATGGTCTGGTTGTCGGTGACGGCTGCGCCGATTTTCAAAGCCAGTGCGTCCGCCTTGGACTGGGTGCGGTTGGCGAGAAATACGTTGTGTTCGCCTTTGGGCAGAGCCTGTGCCAGTGCGCCGCCCATGTTGCCGCAGCCGATGAAACCGATGGTGTTGAATTGCATACCCCATTCCTCCAATGTGACGGGAATTTTTCAAAAGGGTTCCCGTTGGTGTAGCACCATTGTAGAAGAAAAAGGAGGAAAAGTCAATATTCAGACGATAAAACAGACGAAATATTTTGCAGAATGAAAATTAGAACGAATTTAAGTTTGAAAATGCGGGGAGATAGAAAAAATACGGCGAAATAGAACTAGAAAAGTGCAAAATTAAACTAGACGAAACCTATCACAAAATCTGTCATGTCCACTGGACGACCACATAATCCCGCCAGACGTATCCGCCCAGCCCGTTCCACGCCACCACGAACCAGTTCTGATACTCGTTCCACACCGTCAGCTGAGCGCCGTCATAGCACTGCGCCACGATGGGCGCGGACGTGGAGGGCGCTGCCCGCAGGTTCAGAACGCCCCAGTTCAAGTCCACCACACCCACCCGCGGGGCTTGCGGCTCCAAAAAGGGCAGGCCGAAAAACTCTGTCACCGCCCTGGCCAGACTTCGGGCGATGGCAGGCAGGCTGTTCCGGATCCAATCCGCATCCGATGGGTTGTCGTGATACCCCAGCTCTGCCAGCACGCCGGGGGCACGCACCTTGTATACCTCCCCCAGGGAAGTGGTGGGTACGATGGCCACCTTGGTCGGGTCAGGGTAGACGGTCTTGAGCTGCTGTTGAATGAGCTGGGCGGCACGGAGGCTCTCTGCTGACTCCGGATTGTAGTAGAGGTCGATGCCGGTGGTGGTGCCCGCCTGATCGCCGGCGGTGGCGTTGGAGTGGAGGGCGAGGTGCAGGTCGTAGTCCCCTGCGTTGGAGGCGGCGATGGAGGTGGCGGCGGTCATGTCTGGGGTGTTGCGGATGAAGGAGATGCCGCTGGCATGGAGATATGGCTCCAGTTCGTCCGCCAGCAGGTTCATGTAATATTCCTCGTTCCCGCCGTTCACATAGGGGTTATACTCCTGGGTGGAGGGGGAGAGATACAAAAAAGCCATAGAAAAACCTCCTCAATACAGTTCTGCCCATCCTATGACAGAGGTCGGGGGAGGGGTTCCTGGGGTTGCGGAGGAGGGGGAGAGTGTAGTACAATGGACACATTGTACGAAAAGGAGGAACGGGTGATGATACAGTCAACCCTTTGTTATATCGAGCGGGCGGGGCAGTACCTGATGCTCCATCGGGTAAAAAAGGAGAACGACTTGAACCACGACAAATGGGTGGGGGTCGGCGGCAAATTTTTGGACAAGGAGAGTCCGGAGGAATGTTTGCTGCGGGAGGTCAAGGAGGAGACTGGCTTGACCCTCACCGACTACCGCTTCCGCGGCATCGTCACCTTCGTCTCCGACCAGTGGCCCACGGAGTATATGTACTTGTATACCGCCACCGGCTTTGAAGGCGAAATGATCGTCTGCGACGAGGGCGACCTGGAGTGGGTGGAGCACGACAAAATCACCGACCTGCCCATCTGGGAGGGGGACAAGCTGTTCCTGCGGCTGCTGGCGGAGGAAGCGCCCTTCTTTTCCTTGAAGCTGGAGTACCACGGGGATACGCTGGTGTATGCGGCGTTGGACGGGAAAGAAATAAAATTGCAGAAAAATGAAAAATAACCCTTGACTTTGGGGGAAGGACGCAGTATAATAAATCTTGCGTTTGGACGATTAGCTCAGCTGGCTAGAGCATCCGCTTGACGTGCGGAGGGTCAGCGGTTCAAATCCGTTATCGTCCACCAGCAAAAGAGCCACGACCCATGGGTCGTGGCTCTTTTGCTGGACCTCCGGTGTGCTAGGCACACCTCTGTTCCGATTTTATCATTTAACGGCGGAAATGAATTCCGACTATGGCAATTCTGCGCTACGCTTCGAATTGACGTGCCACTTGGCACGGCCGCCAGAAGGCGGCTTTGCTGGGTTCGTGCCCTTTGGGCGCTCACCCTTCGGCGATTGCGCTTGCTCGGAGCGAATGAATCGCCCCTGCGCCAACAAGATTTTGCTGCGCAAAACGTTTGAGACGCCGGACTTCCGGCGAAAAACACCCCACCCAAGACGTTGGCAGCTGTTTCCCAAAACCATCCCACCCAAGGGTCCTTCCACAGGTGGAGGGAGCTGGCGCCGCAAGGCGACTGAGGAGGACGACCGAGACACTGCCCACCAAAGAGAACACAGTCCATACTTGTTTCGATGGGAGGAAATGCGATGGAAATGAAAAGGAAGATCATCACCCGCCCCTGTTCCTGCCGCTGCTGTATGCTGGTCATCGAGAAGACCATGTGGGAGGACGGCGACGTGGATTACGACATCAGCTTGCAGGATTCTCACTTTGACCACAACTACCACACTCTATGGGGGCGCCTGAAACGGGCGGCCAAGGCACTGTTTGGCAAGCCGGTCTTATACAGCGATGTCTATCTGTGGAAAGAATCGGAGTTCCGCCAGCTGGTGGACGAGATGGACGCCATGGCGCAGGAGCGCTTTGCACCGGAAGAAAAGTCCGCATAAGGGAAGGAATGAAAAGGTACGGCAAATGCCGTGCCTTTTTGCGTTTGTCATTGAATTTCAAAGTTTAATCGCCTCGCAGAGTTCCGGCAGGATGGCGGAATAAAGTGGAATCTATTTTTTCGGCGGCATATACGTCGGAAAAAATGTTGCTCAGACGGGTAAGTGCCGCAGCGTAGGCTCCGCCTGTTTACAGGTGGAGGAACCTACCAGCGTAGCGAGTGTGCGCACCCGTCTGCAAACTTCACCGAAAGGCTTGCATTTTGGTGAAAATTTGGTATAATAAAATGTCATGATATAGCAATTTCCCATTTTAGATGACAGAATCGCGAGGTGTCCCTTGTATTTCAAAGCCTTGGAGCTGCAAGGATTCAAGTCCTTCCCCCAAAAGACCCGTCTCACCTTCGACCAGGCCATCACCGCCGTAGTCGGCCCCAACGGGAGCGGAAAATCGAATATCGCCGATGCCATCCGCTGGGTCATGGGGGAGCAGTCCACCAAGAACCTGCGGGGCGGTAAGATGGAGGACGTGATCTTCGGCGGCACCCAGAAGCGCAAGCCCATGGGTTACGCCGAGGTTTCTCTGGTGCTGGACAACACCCAAGGGCGCTTCCCCTTGGAGGAACAGGAGATCATGGTCACCCGCCGCTACTACCGCAGCGGGGACAGCGAATACTATATCAACCGCCGTTCCTGCCGGCTTCGGGACATTCATGAGCTGTTCATGGACACCGGCTTGGGGCGGGAGGGGTATTCCATCATCGGCCAGGGCAAGATTGACGAGATCTTGTCCACCAAGAGCGCCGAGCGCCGAGGGGTCTTTGAGGAAGCTGCGGGCATCTCCCGCTACCGTCACCGGAAAGAGGAGGCGGAGCGGAAGCTGGAACGGACGGAGGAAAATCTCCTGCGCATTGGGGACAAGATCGACGAATTGGAGCTGCAAGTGGAGCCCCTCCGTGCCCAGGCGGAGACCGCCCAGACCTACCTGCGCTGTCGGGACGAGCTGCGGATTTTGGAGCTGTCCCTGTGGCTGGAGCAGCTGGAAGGGCTGCGGAACACCAAGCGAAAGCTGCTGTCCGACACCGAGCACGCTACCCAGCAGCGTGAGTCAGCGGCGGATGCTCAGGAACAGCTCTACGCCCAAGCGGAGGCGCTGGGGGAGCAGATGCGCCAGCGGGAGCTGGCTCTGGACACCCTGCGGCAAGAGGCGACGGCGCTGACGGAGGACATCCAAACCCAGGAGTCCCATTTGGCCGTCCTGACTAGCCAGCTTCAGAGCAGCACCCAGCAGGCGGAGCAGCTGGAGCAGGAGCTTGCCCAGCAGCAGGAGCGAGCGGATTCGGTGGCCGCACAGGTCACCCAGCACCAGCAGCGCCTGACCCAGTTGGACGCCCAGCGAAACAACCTGGCGGAACAAAAAGCCACCCAGGAAGCTCAGTCCGCCCAGTTAGAAGGGCAGCTGACCCGCCAACAGAACGACCTAGCCGCCACCCAGACCCAGGCTCAGCAATGTGCCGCCCAGACCGCCCAGGCCAAGGAGACCCTCAGCGCCCTCACTGCGGCGGCACAGGGGTTACTAGACCAGGACACCGCCCTGAAAAGCCAGCTCCTGACAGCGGAGGAGCGCATCCAGACCGCTCAGACCACCCTGGACGAATACCAGACCCAGTGGCAGACGGCGCAAGCTCAGCTTAGCGACCTGGACAACGCCGTAGCAGGTTACCGCCTGCGCTTAGAGCAGCGCGGGGCCAAGGAACAGCAGGCCAACCAACGGGCGCAGCAGCTCACCGTGGAGGCACGGGGGCTGGACAGCCGGATTGCTATGCTGGAGGAGATGGAGCGAGCCTATGAGGGCTACTCTAAGGCGGTCAAGACGGTCATGCGGGCATCGGGCAAGCACTTGCAGGGCATCCATGGCCCGGTAGCAGGTCTGCTTCGGGTGCCGGACGAGTATGCTGTAGCGATTGAAATTGCTTTGGGCGGCACGAAACAGTATATCGTCGTAGAAAACGAGAGCGACGGCAAACGTGCCATACAATATCTGAAACAGCGGGACGGCGGCCGAGCCACCTTCCTGCCCCTGACCACCATCCAGCCCAACCGCCTGCGGGAACGGGACATCACCCAGTGTCCCGGCTTCGTGGGGGTGGCCAGCGATTTGGTGGAGTACGACCCGCGCTATACCAACATCGTTGCCCGCCTGTTGGGCACCGTGGTCATCGCCGAGGACTTCGATCGGGCGTTGGCCATGGCAAAACGGTATCATTATAAAGTGAAGATCGTCACCCTGGACGGCCAAGTTCTCAACCCTGGCGGCAGCATGACCGGCGGCAGCCACAGTCGGGCGGCGGGTATCCTGTCCCGTGCGGTAGAGCTGGAACGGCTCTGCCAGCAGCGCAAAACTCTGGCTGCCCGGCAGAAGAACGCCCAGACCCAGCTAGAAACCGCCGCCCGTGCCAGACGGCAGGGTGAGATAGAGTTGGAGGACGCCCAGGAGAATCGGCGTGCCGTAGAGACGGAGGTGTTCCAGCACAAGAGTGCCTGGGAACGGCAACAGGCTGTCCTGGACGGTCTGAACGAGCAGCAGACCACCGCTCAGGCGCAGCTCACCCAGCTCACCCAGCGCAGCGACCAGCTGGACGAACAGTTGGAAGCGCTGCAAGACACCATCGCCCAACTCCAAACCCAGTCCGAGTGTTTGAACGCCCAGCAGGCCGCCCAGAACGAAACCCTGACCCGCCTGCAAACCCAGCGAGAGACCCTGCGCCAGACCCTGGCAGAACTGACCACCCAGGACGCCGCCCTGACGGCGGAGCAGGAGACCACCCGTCGGGCGCTGACCCAACTCCAGGACATGGAACGATTGCTCTCCGGCGACCGAGCCAGCTGGCAGAGCCGGCAGGCACAGTGTCACGCCCAGGCTAAGCAGGTGACTGCGCAGATGGCGGACACCCGCACCCAGCTGACCCACCTGCGTACCGTTCAGGCGCAGCAGGCGGAGCAGATGCAGACCCTGACGGCGGAGCGACTGGCGCTGGAAGGCCAGCGGAGCCAGGCCGATCGGGCAGCACGGGAGAAGAACCAGGAGCTGCTCCATTTGGAGCGTGCCTGTTCCGCCCTGGAGCAGAAGAATGCGGCGGCGGCCATGGAGGAGAAACAGATTTTGGACAAGCTGTGGGACAGCTATGGACTCACTGTGGACAGCGCCCAGCCCCTGCGCCAAGAGCTGGAATCCCACGCCAAAGCCACCCGCCGCATCGCCCAGCTGAAACGGGAGATGCGGGATCTGGGCAGCGTGAACCTGGGCGCCATCACCGAGTTCCAGCGGGTCAGTGAGCGGTACGACTACCTGACCGGCCAGCGAGCGGATGTGCTCTCTGCCAAGGCAGACCTGACCGGCATCATCGATGGCATCACGGCGGAGATGGAGACCATTTTCGGCAAGCAGTTCGCCCGCATCAATACCGCCTTTTCCGAGACCTTCGTGGAGCTCTTCGGCGGCGGCAAGGCGGCGTTGGAGCTGGAGGACGAGGGCGATATTTTGAACTGCGGCATCGAGATACGAGTCCAGCCGCCGGGGAAGACGCTCAAGGTGCTCTCCCTGCTCTCCGGCGGGGAAAAGGCCTTCGTGGCCATCGCCCTGTACTTTGCCCTCTTGAAGGTGCGTCCCACTCCCTTCGTGGTCATGGACGAGATCGAGGCGGCGCTGGATGAGAACAACGTGGCACGGTTCGCCCGCTACCTGAGGAATATCAGCGACCAGACCCAGTTCATCGTCATCACCCACCGGCGGGGCACCATGGAGGAAGCAGACGTCCTCTATGGCGTGACCATGCAGGAGCGGGGGGTGTCCCAGGTGCTGGCAGTGGATTTGAACGCAGTAGAAACGGAATTGCATCTGCACGCCACTTAAAATGGGGTGGCAGGTTGAGATAGAAGGAGTGTGACCCAATGGGACTGTTTGATAAGATCAAAAAAATCGGTATTTTTAAGGGCTTTTCTAAGCTGGATGATGAATTTTATGATAATCTGGAGGAATCCATGATCCTGGCTGACATGGGGGTGGAGACCACTCTCAAGGCGGTCGATCAGCTCCGTGCCCGCACCAAAGCGGAAAAAATCAAAGACGTAGAAGGCGCACGGGAGTGCATGAAGGAGATCCTGGCGGACATGATGCGGGTGGGCGATCCGGCGCTGAACCTGAACGGCAAGCCTGCCGTCGTCCTCTTTATCGGCGTCAACGGCGTGGGCAAGACCACCACCATTGGTAAGATCGGTTCCAAGCTGAAAGGGGAGGGGAAAAAAGTCCTGTTCTCCGCCGCCGATACCTTCCGTGCCGCGGCTGCCGAACAGCTGGTCATCTGGTCGGAGCGTGCCGGAGTGGACATCGTCCGCCAGAAGGAGGGCGCTGATCCAGCCGCTGTGGTGTTCGACTCCCTGTCCGCCGCCAAAGCCCGTGGGACGGATGTGGTGCTGGTGGACACCGCCGGACGGCTCCACAACAAGGCCAACTTGATGAACGAGCTGAACAAGATCAGTCGGGTCATCGACCGAGAGTGCCCGGACAGCTCCAGAGAAACCCTGCTGGTGCTGGACGCTACCACCGGCCAGAACGGCCTGGTGCAGGCCAAGCAGTTTCGAGACACCTGCGGTATCACCGGCATTGTCCTGACCAAGCTGGACGGTACCGCCAAGGGCGGCATCGCCGTGGCCATCGCCCAGGAATTGCAGGTGCCTGTTAAATACGCCGGCGTGGGCGAAGGGGTGGATGACTTGAAGCCCTTTGACCCCATGGCCTTTGCAGAAGCATTGATCTAAACAGGAGGAAATGTGTTATGGCAAGAACCGAACGAAAAGCAGACCAGATACGGGACGTAGAGATCTTCCCGCTGTGTAACCCCTACGCCGAAGGCAGCTGCACCATTCGGGTAGGCAACACCTACCTGTATATCACCGCCACCGTGGAAGAAAAGGTGCCGCCCCATGTGCCTGAGGGCGAGGGCTGGGTGACGGCGGAATACGCCATGCTGCCCCGGGCCACCCAGGAGCGCAACAAGCGGGAAATTTCCAAGCTGAAAAAGGACGGCCGCAGCGCCGAGATCCAGCGCCTCATCGGCCGCAGCCTCCGCGCCGCCATCGACCTGAAAAAGCTGGGCCCCCGTCAAATCATCGTGGACTGTGACGTGCTGGTAGCCGATGGCGGCACTCGCACCGCCGCGATCACCGGCGGCTTTGTGGCCATGGCACTGGCCTGTTATCGCTTGGTGGTGGAGGAGAAGATCCCTGAAATGCCCATTTCCACCTATGTGGCCGCCATTTCCGCCGGTCTGGTGGACGGGGAAGCCTTGCTGGATTTGGAATACAGCGAGGACTCCCAGGCAGACGTGGATATGAACTGCGTCATGGACGAGGACGGCAACCTCATCGAGGTACAGGCCACCGCCGAAGGCCGCACCTACACCATGGAACAGCAGCAGGAGCTGCTGGAGCTGTGCAAGAAAGGCGTGGAGCGGATGACCCAGATGCAGAGACGGATTTTGTGGAGAATGCTATGAGATTTGTATTAGCCAGTCATAATAAAGGAAAGCTCGCAGAGTTACGGGAAATCCTGGGTGAGCTGGGCGTGGAAGTGGTCTTGCAGTCCGACGTGGGACTGGACTTGGAGCCGGACGAAACTGGCACCACCTTTGCCGAGAATGCCAAAATCAAGGCGCAAGCCGTCATGGAAGCCAGCGGCCTGCCTGCCATCGCAGACGACTCCGGTCTCTGCGTGGACGCCCTCCAGGGTGGCCCCGGGGTGTACAGCGCCCGCTACGGTGAGCCGGGCATGACTCAGCCGGAGAAGAACCAGATGCTCCTGCGCACCATGCAGGGGCAGTTCCCCCGTACCTGCCACTTCGCCTGCCACATCACCTGCTGCTTCCCCAACGGGGATCAGCTGGACGCAGAGGGCATTTGCAGCGGCACCGTCGCCTTTGCGTCCATGGGGGACGGGGGCTTCGGCTTCGACCCCATCTTCTTCGTGCCCAAGCTGAAAAAGACCTTCGCCCAGCTGACGGCGGAGGAGAAGAACGCCATCTCCCATCGGGGCAACGCCCTGCGGGACTTTGCCGGACAGCTGAAGGCGTATCTGGAGCAGAAAACCAACCAAACACAGGAGTAAAAGAAAACCTATGGAGTTGACAAGCAAACAGCGCGCCCAGCTGCGCGCCATGGCAAACGGTCTGGACGTGATCCTGACCGTGGGCAAGGACGGCATCGGCGACAACCTGGTCAAGCAGGCGGACGATGCCCTGGAGGCCAGAGAGCTCATCAAGGGCAAGGTGCTGGAGAACAGCCTGCTGTCGGCACGGGAGGCCTGCGACGAGCTGTCCAAGCGCACCCGCAGCGAACAGGTGCAGGTCATCGGCAACAAGTTCGTCCTCTATCGCCAGAGCCACAAGAAGGGCAAGACGGACAAAATTGTTCTCGTCCAGCCCAAGCAGAAAAAGAGATGAAGATCGGCATTTTCGGCGGCACCTACAACCCGCCCCACCTAGGGCACATGGCCGCCGCCAAAGCGGCCATCGAGACCCTGCATCTGGACAAGCTCCTCCTCATCCCCGATCGCATCCCGCCCCACAAGGAACTGCCGGAAAATCCGGTCTCCAACCAGGATAGACTAGCCATGACCCGTATCATGGGCGACCGGCTGGACTGTCCGGACGTGGTGGAGGTGTCGGATATCGAAATGCACCGGACAGGAAAGAGCTACACCTCGGACACCCTGGAGCAGCTGCGCCAGGTTTACCCCACGGATGAACTGTGGCTGATGATGGGGACGGATATGTTCTTGACTCTCCACCAGTGGCATGAGCCGGAGGTCATCGTCCGGCACGCAGGCATCCTGACCTTCGGACGCAATCACGATGACACCATCGAGCTGTTCGACCGGCAGAGTGCCTTTTTGGAGGAATCCTACGGTGCAGATGTGAATGTGACTGTCATCGACCTGCCCGGTCTGGTGGAGGTGTCCTCCACCCAACTGCGTCAGGCGCTGGCCAACGGGGGTGGACGGGAATACCTGGATCCATCCATCTACGGCTACATCCTGCGCAAGGGGCTGTACGGCACCTACGCTGATATGAAAAAACTGTCCCTGCCCGATCTCCGTGCCGTGTCCTATTCCATGATCTATTCCAAGCGGGTGCCCCACGTCCAGGGGACGGAGTGGGAGGCGGCGGAGCTGGCCAAGCGCTGGGGCGCCGATGTGATGGACGCCCGAAAGGCGGCCATCCTCCACGACTGCACAAAATATTGGTCGCTGGCAAAACAGTTGTCAAAATGTGCGGAATATGGTATCCTATTAGACCGGGTAGAGCAGAAAACCCTCCCCTTGCTCCACTCCAAGACCGCAGCCGCAGTGGCGGAGCGGATGTTCGGGATGCCCCAGGATATTTGCCAGGCCATTTGCTGGCACACCACCGGCAAGGCGGACATGACGTTATTGGAAAAGATCCTCTACATGGCAGATTATGCCGAACCACACCGGAGCTGGTCGGAGGAAGCCCACGGATTGGCCATGCAGGACTTGGACGCCGGCGTGCTGCTGGGGTTGGAGAACACGATCAAATTCACACGGGCTCAGGGCAGGCAGGTACACTACCGTACCATCGAAGCACGGGACTGGCTCCGCAGTCAGGGCGTGAAGTTGCCGGACGAACCGTAACAGATAAGGAGTATCAAAACTATGGCAGAAGCGTTAGAACTCACTGCGGCCATCGTCAAAGCCTTGGACGCCAAGCGTGCCATGGGCATTGAAGTGCTGCACACCACCGATGTGACCACCCTGGCGGACTACTTTATCATGTGCTCCGCTGCATCCACCACTCAGCTGCGCACCCTGTCCGACGCCTGCGAGGAGGCGGCGGAGAAGCTGGGGGAAGTGCCCCACCACATCGAGGGGGAACGCACCAGCGGCTGGGTGCTGCTGGATTACAGCACGGTCATCATCCACCTGTTCCTGCCGGAGCAGCGGGAATTCTATGACCTGGAACGGATGTGGCTGGATGCCGACCAGGTGGACATCACGCCCTTCCTGGAAGAAACGTAATTCCACAGAAAAGGCAGGCCTTTTCTGTGGAGTCTGCATGGGGGACAGGGTTCGATTGCTTGCGCAAAAGTCACCCTGCCCCCATGAGAAGCGTCTTTCCCGACGTACACGCCGCCGGAAAAGACGGATTGGAATGGATTCCGTCACAAAGTGACGGAACTCTGTGAGACGATTTTACATTTCAATGTATTTTTGAATCTACATACAATAATATAAAGGCGGGATTTTAAGTGAAGTATGATTTTAGTGCCATTGAGAAGAAATGGCAGGAGAAGTGGCAGAAAGAAAAGACCTATCAGACCAAGAACTTCGTCAAGGGCAAGCCCAAGTTCTACGGCCTGGTGGAGTTCCCCTATCCCTCCGGTGCAGGTCTCCACGTCGGTCATCCCCGTCCCTACACCGCAATGGACGTTATCGCCCGAAAGAAGCGGATGGATGGCTACAATGTCCTTTTCCCCATCGGGTATGATGCCTTTGGCCTGCCCACTGAGAACTTTGCCATCAAGAACCATATGCACCCAGCCGTGGTCACCAAGACCAACATCGAGAACTTCACCCGCCAGCTGCATATGCTGGGCTACTCCTTCGACTGGGATCGGGTCATCGATACCACCGACCCCAAGTACTACAAGTGGACCCAGTGGATCTTCCTCCAGATGTTCAAGCATGGTCTGGCCTACAAGACCTCCATGCCCGTCAACTGGTGTACCAGCTGTAAGTGCGTCCTGGCCAACGAAGAAGTGGTCAACGGCGTCTGCGAGCGCTGCGGTGCGGAGGTCGTCCGGAAGGAAAAGAGCCAGTGGATGCTGAAGATCACCGCCTACGCTCAGAAGCTCATCGACGGTCTGGATACCGTTGACTTCCTGCCCCGTGTGGTGGCACAGCAGAAGAACTGGATCGGCCGCTCCACCGGCGCTGACGTGAACTTCAACACCACCGAAGGGGACGTCCTCACCGTCTACACCACCCGCTGCGACACCCTGTTCGGCGCCACTTACATGGTCATCGCCCCCGAGCACGCCTATGTGGAGAAGTGGAAGGACAAGCTGTCCAACTACGATGAAGTGGCTGAATACGTCCGCGTGGCTGCCACCAAGTCCGACTTCGAGCGCACCGAGCTGGTCAAGGAAAAGACCGGCGTGGAGCTCAAGGGCGTCCGAGCCATCAATCCGGTGAACAACCAGGAGATCCCCATCTTCATCTCTGACTACGTCCTGGCCTCCTACGGCACCGGCGCCATCATGGCCGTTCCCGCCCACGACACCCGTGACTGGGAGTTCGCCAAGGCCTTCGGTCTGCCCATGGTGCAGGTCGTCGCCGGCCCCGAAGGGGAAGTGGACATCTCCAAGGGCGCATTCACCGATGTGGAAACCGGCGTCAGCGTCAACTCCGGCTTCCTGACCGGCCTGAGCGTGGAGGATGCCAAGGCCAAGATGATCGAATGGCTGGAAGCCAATCACATCGGCTGCGCCAAGGTCAACTACAAGCTCCGCGACTGGGTTTTCTCCCGTCAGCGTTATTGGGGCGAGCCCATCCCCATCGTCAAGTGCGAAAAGTGCGGCTATGTGGCTCTGCCCGAAGACCAACTGCCCCTGCTGCTGCCGGAAGTGGAGAGCTATGAGACCACCGACGACGGAGAATCCCCCCTGTCCGCCATGACCGATTGGGTCAACACCACCTGCCCCTGCTGCGGCGGCCCTGCCCAGCGGGAGACCGACACCATGCCCCAGTGGGCTGGTTCCAGCTGGTACTTCCTGCGCTACATGGATCCCCACAATGATGATGCCCTGGCTTCCAAGGAGGCGCTGGACTATTGGGGTCAGGTGGACTGGTACAACGGCGGGATGGAACACACCACCCTGCACCTGCTCTACAGCCGGTTCTGGAATAACTTCCTCCACGACATCGGCGTGGTGCCCAATGCGGAACCCTACCATAAGCGCACCAGCCACGGCATGATCCTGGGCAAGAACCCCCACTATGTGGGCAACGTGACCACCCAGGAGGAGAAGGATGCGCTCATCGCCAAGTACGGCAACGAAGCTCTGCGTCCCTCCGTCAAGATGTCCAAATCCCTGGGCAACGTGGTCAATCCCGATGACGTCATCAAAGCCTACGGCGCAGACACCATGCGCCTGTATATCATGTTCATCGGCGACTTTGAAAAGACCGCTACCTGGTCGGATGATGCCGTGAAGGGCTGCAAGCGCTTCCTGGATCGTATCTGGAACCTCCACGAGAACTGCACCGACAGCCTGGAGTACACCCCTGCCAACGAGCCTTCCATTCACAAGGCCATCAAGAAGGTCAGCGATGACATCGAGGCCATGAAATTCAACACCGCCATCGCCACTATGATGTCCCTGGTCAACGATTTCTACGCCAACGGCGTCTCCAAGGGGGATATGAAGGCTCTGCTGGTCATGCTCAGCCCCTTCGCACCCCACATTGCCGAGGAAATGTGGGAGCACTTGGGCTTTGAAGCCATGGCCTGCGAACAGGCGTGGCCGGAATACGACCAGACCAAGACTGTGGCGGCAGAAGTCCAGATCGCCGTCCAGGTGGCAGGCAAAGTGCGTGCCAACGTGATCGTGCCCTCCGGTGCAGAGGATGACGAGGTGGTAGCCATCGCCATGGCTGACAATCGCATCCAGAAACAGGCAGAGGGTAAGGTGCTGGTGAAGCAGATTGTTGTCCGTGCCAAGGACGGCAAGATCAAGCTGGTCAACCTGATCTTCAAGCCTGCCAAATAAGGTGCTGTTTTTTACCGGCATATCGCCGAAAATCTGTAATGCCCCCTTGACAACGAGCGTTGAGAGGCGTAAACTAGATAACAATGAAGCTAGTTATAATGCTTCCTATGCCCTTGTCACAGACTCCCTGGGCATATTCGAGGGGAGGGAAAATAGATGGCTGAAGTCCGTGTAAGAGAAAATGAATCTCTGGATAGCGCTCTGAAACGCTTTAAGCGTAGTTGCGTCAAGTCCGGTGTTCTGGCAGAGGTCCGTAAGCGTGAGCATTACGAAAGCCCCAGTGTGAAGCGTCGTAAGAAGTCCGAAGCTGCCAGAAAGAATCGCAAAAGATTCTACTAAGTTGTAAACAAAACCCCTTGTGCCGCAGGCGCAAGGGGTTTTATTTCCGTAAGAAGGCCTCGCAGAGTTTCACGCCTATGGCGTGAAAAAAGAGGAAAGCTGTTTTTCGCCGCGGCGTGTACGTGGCGAAAAACACTTCTCGCGGAGTGAGCGTCGAATTGCCCGCCTTTTGCGGGCAACCGAGGCGCAGAACGGAGTGCATGACGCCCAAAAGGAGCTTTGCTGCTTTTGGGCAGATCACCCCTTGTGCCGCAGGCGCAAGGGGTTTTATTTCGCCCACGACACAAAAACGCCCCTGCACCACCGTACAGGGGCGTTTTTTCACCAGACCGGCGGCTGAAACCCCGAAATTTCCTCCCAGCACACCAAAGCACCTGCCAGCCCCAGTTCCGCCGCCAAATCCAGCTTTGCCTGCACGCTGGCGGCGTTGTCATACAAGATCAAATGGAGCCGCTCCGCCTCCCGATAGGTGGCATACTGGCAATAAAAATCCTCCGAGAACCACGCCCGACACCGATGGCGGGCGAACCGCTCCCGCAGCTCCGGCAGGGTCAGCGCCGTGCCCTGTCCGTCCGGACAGGGGAGGACAAAGGCACACGGACTGCACTCCAGCGCCAGCACCAGGCGGCGGCCATACTGCGCCAGCGCAGCTTGGATCCGCCCCCGCAGCGTTCCGCCGGAGAGCTGGGAGGAGATCAGCGCCTGTGCGCTGGGAGCCGATGGGGCAAAGGCTTCCGGAACGGTGAAGGACAGGTGGCGTTTCTCCAACGCACCGGCCAGCTCCTGGGCGAGGGCTTGCCCAGCGGGCGTTTCCGCCCAGTTGGCCAGGACGCCCGCCGCCTGCTGTCTCCGGCACTCGGCCAGTACCTGGCGGCAGAACCAGTCCCGCCCCGTTGGAGCGGCGGGGGCAGTGCCGCCCACCAACAGGACGCTGCCAGCAGGCAGGGCATTTTCTCCCGCCCGCAGGAGCTGCCCGTCCGGTGCGGCCTGGTAAGCCATGGGGACGGGGGTGAAAGGACGGGGGAGAGTTGGCGCTGGCGCGGCAGGAGCGTAGGCGAGAAAAAGAGGCAGGGCGTGTGACATTTGCAAAATCCTCCTTGTAATTGCTTGCTGAAGATGATAGAATTGAAAATGTTACAGTTTGTTACCGAATTGAAACGAATTCGCAGTATTTTGGGAGGAATCCTATGGGCGCACTGATCCCCGACCGCATCGAGGAGGGCTTTGACCGGCTTCAGCCGGACTGGCTCCGCAGCAAAGGCATCCGCCTGGTTCTGGCGGACTTGGACAATACCTTGACCCGCTACCGGCAGTTGGAGCCAGACCCAGCACTCATCACCTGGCGGGATGGACTCCACGAGGCGGGCATCACCCTCTTTGTGATTTCCAACAGCCGCCGCCCCAACCGTGCCCAGCAGTTCTGCGCCAACCTGGACGTGCCCTACATCAGCCACGCCGGTAAGCCCCACGCTGCTGCCTTTCACCAGGCCATGGAGCAGTGCGGCTGTGGGGCGGAGGAGACGATCATGATCGGCGACCAGATCTTTACCGACATCTGGGGCGCCCACAACGCCGGCATTCTTGCCGTTTACATCCGTCCCATTGCCCTGAATACCGTATTCCGCAAGATACGATACGGCATCGAAGCGCCCTTTCGGCTGCTCTGCCGCATGAGAGGGGAGAGAGTATGAGTGTCTTATTTGGTGTAGCCGGAAATTCCGATACCTTTACCGAAACCGTCAGCAAAGCCAGTGCCGATGCACCTGCCTGGCTCCACGCCATCGGCCTGGACGCCTACGAGTACCAGTGCGGTAAGGGCGTGCGGGTGGGGGAGGCCACCGCACGGAAAATCGGAAAAAATGCCGCACAGGCAGGCATCCGACTGTCCCTCCACGCCCCTTACTTTATCAGTTTGGCCAATCCTGACCCAGAGACGGTCAAAAAGTCCATCGGCTATGTCACTGCCTCCTGCCGTGCCGCTCAGTGGATGGGAGCCGATCGGGTCATCCTCCACTCCGGCGCGCTGATGAAGCGCACCCGTCGGGAAGCCTTGGACATTGCCAAAGCCAATCTGAAAGCAATCTTGGCCGCCTGTGCGGAACAGGGGTTCGAGGATGTGACCCTCTGTCCGGAGACCATGGGGAAGATCAACCAGCTGGGGGATCTGACCGAGGTGCTGGAGCTGTGCCAGGTGGATGAACGGTTGGTGCCCTGCGTGGACTTTGGGCATTTGTACGCCCGTTCCCTAGGGGCGCTGGACGGAGCGGACGCCTGTAAAGCCATGCTGGACGAAATGGCAGACGCACTGGGGGAGGAGCGGGCGTCTCGGTTCCACAGCCACTTCTCCAAGATCGCCTTCACCCCCAAAGGCGGCGAGCAGAAGCACTTGCGCTTCTCCGATGAGGGCTGGGGGCCGGAGTTCCGGCCGCTGGCGGAGGAGATCGCCCGACGTGGGTGGAGCCCTACCTTTATTTGTGAATCATCCGGCACCCAGAGCGAGGATGCCTTGACCATGAAAACCATCTACCAGGAGGTGTCCCGTTCATGAACCATCTCAACGCCATCACCGCCCAGCTGGATGCCTATCAGCTGGACGCCCTGTGTATCACCAGCCAGCCAGGGGAGTATTACGCTGTGGGCCTGAAAGGGGAGGGCGTGGTGCTGGTCACCCGACAGGGGTGCCACTACTTCACCGACTCCCGCTACATTGAATTAGCTCAGAACACCGTCACCAATGCAGATGTGACCATGGTCACCCCCCATCAGGATCACCTGGCTCTGGCCAGCTTGGTGCTGGAGCACTACGGTCTGAAACGGGTGGGCATCGAGGAAGCCTATCTGACCGTGGAGCGCTGGCAGAAGATGAAAATCGCCTTTCCGGCAGATACCGAGCTGGTTCCGGCAGGCAAATTGCTCACCGAGCTGCGCAGCGCTAAGACGGAAGAAGAACTGGCCGTCATGCAGAAAGCCCAGGACATCACAGACCAGGTTTTTGCGGAAATCTGTGAGTTCCTTCACGCCGGCGTCACCGAGTCCGAAGTGGCCGCCCAGCTGACCTACCTCCAGATGAAGCACGGAGCGGAGGGCAACTCCTTCCCGCCCATCGTGGCCTCCGGTGCCAACGGCAGTATGCCTCACGCCATCCCCACGGCCAAACCCATCCAAAAGGGGGAGTTCGTGACCATGGATTTTGGCTGTATATATCAGGGCTATTGCTCCGACATGACCCGCACCGTGGCCATCGGACAGCCCAGTGACGAGATGCGTCGGGTCTATGACGCCGTGCTGGAAGCCCAGCTGGCGGGCATTGCCGCCGCAAAAGCCGGCGTCCCTGGCTGTGACGTCCACAACGCTGCCTGGGACGTGCTCAAGAAGTACGGCTATGGCGACTACTTCGGTCACGGCTTTGGCCACAGCCTGGGCATCGAGATCCACGAAAGCCCCAACGCCAACCGTGCCAACACCAAGCCGTTACCGGCAGGCGCCGTCCTCTCCGCAGAGCCGGGGGTGTACCTGCCCGGAAAATTTGGCGTGCGCACCGAGGATGTGATCTTCTTAACGGAAACGGGAAACCGCATCCTCACCCACGCCCCCAAGCACCTAATCATCCGATAAGACCGAAAGAAAGCGAGTGACCTATGAACAAACGATCCCTCTCTCTGGTACTGGCCTTGGCCATGTGCCTCTCCCTGGCCGAACCCATCACCGCCGTTGCGGTGGAGTCCACGGAAGAACCTGCTATGATATATGCGCAGGAGGCAGCAGAAAATACCCCTGCGCAAGCGCAGTCCAGTTCAGACCCCGCCCAGCCGACGGAAAAGGCTGTCCAGGAGATCACTGGCGTGGAAGATGCGTACACCTTCTCCGCTGACACCCAGGACGCTGCCCTCACCGCCGCCACCACCGGCGATGGCGCCCTCACCTACGCCTCCGATGCTCCTGACGTGGCCGCTGTGGACGAGAACACCGGCGCACTGACCCTGGGCGTGGCCGGCACCGCCACCATCACCATCACTGCGGCAGAGACCGACCAGTTCCAGGCAGCGGAAAAGCAGGTCACCGTCACCGTCACCAAGGCCAAGCAGACCATCACCGGCGTGAAGGAAGCCTTGGATCTGAAGTACAAGTCCAAGGGCACCTACCAGCTCCAGGCCAAAGCTGCCACCGCACTCACCTACAAGTCCAGCGACACCAGCGTAGCCACCGTGGACAAGAAAGGCAAGCTCACCATGCGGGGGCTGGGCACCGTAGTCATCACCATCACCGCCAAGGAGGATGGCAGCTACACCAAGGCCACCCACAAGGTGGAGATCGAGATCTACAAGACGGCCGCCAAGCTGAAAGTATCCAAATACTATAAAAAGAGTAAATTCTATAAGCGCCTGATGAAGCTGCGCCTGGACGGCACCACCCGTCAGAATGTTATGGCCATCGCTGAGACCCAGGTGGGCTACCATGAGGGCAACAAGCTCAGCCAGATGAACGGCACCAACAAACGGGGCAGCGGCAACTACACCGAATACGGCTATGTCTATGGCATCCAGGGCGCTTGGTGCGCCATGTTCGTTAACTGGTGCGCCCGGGAGAACGCCACCTCCACTAAGGTCGTGCCCAAGTACTGTCGGGTCATGGACTATCGCAGTTTCTACCAGAAGCAGAAGCGCTATTACGCCTGGTCAAAGACCAAGGGTGGCAAGGGCAAATACCTGCCCAAAGCCGGCGATATGATCTTCTACACCACCTACCCCGGCGCCTCCTCCCAGCACATCGGCTACGTCAAGAGCTGTAAGGTGAAGGGCGGCAAGATCACCATCGTCACCACCGAAGGCAACAGCAGCGATGAGTGCCGCCACAAGACCTACACCCTCCGCACCAAGAGCAACGGCCGCATTGCTGCCGGCTGGTATATCCACGGTTTCTCCTCTCCCAAGTACTGAGGAAAACCGGACGGAAACTATGACATAATTACGAAAAACCCCTGCCCCAGTCAGGCCAAAACAGTGAAAAGTTTTCCTTGACGGGGTAGGGGTCCCGTGTTATAATAAAAAACTGTGTAGGTTTGGAATATTGCAGAAAACCAGGAAAATCGACCACGTTGTTCCAAGCCTGTCTGACAAAGTTTTTGACGGCATGAGGAATGTTTTTCCTCATAGCGGTTAAAATAAATTTATTGTATCTTTAGAAGAAAGGAGGAAATCTAATATGCCTACTTTTAATCAGCTGGTTCGTAAGGGCAGAGAGACTTCCATCTACAAGTCCAATTCCCCCGCACTGCAGAAGGGCAAGAACACTCTGAAGGACAGAGAGACCAATCAGCCTTCTCCCCAGAAGAGAGGTGTCTGCACCGCTGTTCGTACCGCAACCCCCAAAAAGCCCAACTCCGCACTGCGTAAGATCGCCCGTGTGCGCCTGAGCAATGGTTACGAAGTCACCGCTTACATCCCCGGTGAAGGCCACAACCTGCAGGAACACTCCGTCGTCATGATCCGTGGCGGCCGTGTCAAGGATCTGCCTGGTGTGCGTTATCACATCATCCGTGGTTCTCTGGATACCCAGGGTGTCACCGGTCGTATGCAGGCTCGTTCCAAGTACGGTGCAAAGCGTCCCAAGACCAAGAAGTAATCTGTTTTTGGTTTGAGACCCAAGCAAAACTCACTATTTTAAAAGCACTTTTGCGCTCTGAGCGCAAGGCGCAAGCCTTGCCAGGAGTCGTTTATCATATATTGATCGGGGTGTGTATCCCACACCTGCGAAATATGGGTAGACCTCTGGCGGGCACTGGACAAGCAGGCACTTGTCTCACACGGAAGCGGCTCTCCCCGCACGGGAACCGCTCTCGAGTACCTATGAAATCATACTGTGAAGGAGGGAAGTAAAGTGCCTAGAAGAGGAAACGTACCCAAGCGTGAAATTCTCCCCGACCCCATCTATAATTCCGTTCTGGTGACCAAGCTGGTCAACAGCATCATGCTGGACGGCAAGAAGGGCGTAGCTCAGAAGGTCGTTTACGGCGCTTTTGACATCATCCAGGAAAAGACCGAAAAGGATGCCCTGGAAGTGTTCCGTGACGCATTGGAAAACATCATGCCTACCCTGGAATGTAAGACCCGCCGTGTCGGCGGCGCCAACTACCAGGTGCCGATGGAAGTTCGTCCCGTCCGTCGTCAGACCCTGGGTCTGCGCTGGCTGACCAACTATTCCAGAGCGCGCAGCGAACGCACCATGAAGGAACGCCTGGCCGGCGAGATCATGGACGCTTACAACAACGCAGGTAACGCTGTGAAAAAGCGTGAAGACACCCACAAGATGGCAGAAGCCAACAAGGCTTTCGCCCACTTCCGTTGGTGATCATAACCCCGTTTTATTTGCAATTTTAAGGAGCAAACATTCATGCCAAGAAAAACCTCACTTGAGAAAACGAGAAACATCGGTATTATGGCACATATCGATGCCGGTAAGACTACCACGACTGAACGCATCCTGTACTACACCGGTGTAAATCACAAACTTGGCGAGACCCATGAGGGCACTGCCACCATGGACTGGATGGTTCAGGAGCAGGAGCGAGGCATCACCATCACCAGTGCTGCCACCACCTGTTTCTGGCGGGATCACCGCATTAACATTATCGACACTCCGGGCCACGTGGACTTTACCGTGGAAGTGGAGCGCTCCCTGCGTGTGCTGGACGGCAGCGTGACCGTCCTGTGCGCCAAGGGCGGTGTGGAACCCCAGTCTGAGACCGTCTGGCGCCAGGCTGACCATTACAAGGTTCCCCGTATGATCTACGTCAATAAGATGGACATCATGGGCGCAGATTTCTTCCGCGTGTTGGACATGGTTCATGACCGCCTGAAGGCCAACGCTGTGCCCATCCAGCTGCCCATTGGCGCCGAAGATACCTTCCGAGGCATCATCGACCTGGTGGAGATGAACGCTGACATCTATTACGATGATATGGGCAAAGATATGCGGGTGGAAGAAATTCCGGCCGATATGCTGGAGATGGCACAGGAATACCGAGAAAAGCTGCTGGACTGTGTTGCCGACATTGATGATGACATCATGATGATGGTGTTGGAAGGGGAGGACGTCCCCGCCGACCAGATCCGCGCAGCCATCCGCCGCGGCACCATCCACAACCAGATGGTTCCCGTGGTCTGCGGTACGTCCTATCGCAACAAGGGCGTGCAGAAGCTGCTGGATGCCATCGTGGACTATATGCCCGCACCTACTGATGTCCCCGCCATCCGCGGCATCAACCCCAAGACGGAGGAAGAAGAAGAACGTCCTTCTGACGATAAGGCTCCCTTCTCCGCTCTGGCCTTCAAGATCATGACCGACCCCTATGTGGGCCGCCTCTCCTTCTTCCGGGTCTATTCCGGTACGGTAAAGACTGGATCTTCTGTGCTCAACAGCACCAAGGGCAAGAAGGAACGTCTGGGCCGCATCCTTCAGATGCACGCCAACCACCGAGAGGATATTGAGCAGGTCTACTCCGGCGATATCGTTGCCGCCGTCGGCCTGAAGAATACCACCACCGGCGACACCCTGTGTGCCGAGCACGCCCCCATCATCCTGGAATCCATGGAATTCCCAGAACCGGTCATCCGAGTGGCCATCGAGCCCAAGACCAAAGCCGGTCAGGAGAAGATGTCCGTTGCCCTGATCAAGCTGGCAGAGGAAGACCCCACCTTCAAGACCTATACGGATGAAGAAACCGGTCAGACCATCATCGCCGGTATGGGCGAACTGCATCTGCAGATCATCGTTGACCGTCTGCTCCGTGAGTTCAAGGTGGAGGCCAACGTGGGCGCACCTCAGGTCGCTTATAAGGAAACCATCCGGAAAAAGGTCACCCAGGATACCAAGTACGCCCGCCAGTCCGGCGGTAAGGGTCAGTACGGCCATGTCAAGATCACCATTGAACCCAACGAGTCCGGCAAGGGCTACGAGTTCACCAACTCCATCGTGGGCGGCTCTATTCCCAAGGAATATATCCCCGCCGTGGACGCTGGTATCCAGGGTGCAATGCAGGCAGGTGTGCTGGCAGGCTATCCCGTTGTTGATGTGAAAGTCGATTTGTTCGATGGTTCCTACCACGAGGTGGACTCGTCGGAGATGGCCTTCAAGATCGCAGGCTCTATGGCTTTCAAGGAAGCCATGCGCAAGGCAGATCCTGTCCTGCAGGAGCCCATCATGAAAGTCTCCGTCATTGTCCCTGACGACTACATGGGCGATGTCATTGGCGACTTGAACAGCCGCCGCGGACAGGTTCAGGGTATGGAACCCCGCAACGGCGCCACCCAGATTGACGCGTTTGTTCCGCTCAGCGCCATGTTTGGCTACGCCACCGATTTGCGCTCCCGCACCCAGGGTCGTGGCCAGTATACTATGGAGCCCAGCCACTATGAGGAGATTCCCAAGTCTCTGGCTGAAAAGATTATTGCCAGCCGCGGCGGAAATCACTGATTTTTCGCAAAGAACTGAAATTGCTATTGCAATTCCTGGTTCAATAGGATACAATGGCGAATAGAGAACTTTTATTATCATTTTAAACGAACTGTTTGATTTCTACATTTTAGGAGGAAATTATTATGGCAAAGCAAAAGTTTGACCGTAGCAAACCCCATGTAAATATCGGCACCATCGGTCACGTCGACCACGGCAAGACCACCCTGACTGCTGCTATCACCAAGTACC
>URAM01000016.1 GCA_900545815.1 uncultured Eubacteriales bacterium
CTTCTTAAAAATCTGAAAGCCATCCACCGGAATGATGAGGGCGTCCACCACCTGGGACAGGGTGTTCTTGTCGTACCGCCCCTCCACCACGATGGCCTCTTTGATCTTCAGCATCCCTTTCGCCTCCTCATCCTGCCGCCAGCTTGAGCAGCAGGTCGGTCAGCAGCTCCTCCCGATCAATGCCGGTGGATTTCATGGCCAGGTCAGTCTCCGCCGCCAGTGCCACGGCATTGCGGCACCATTTTAGGTCGAACTGCCGGGCGGAACGCATCAGGTTTCCCGCCTGCCAGCTGCTGCGCAGCTTCCACAGGTCGGCTACATAGCCCTGCCCTTTTCCGCTCTCCAGCGCCAGCCGTGCCGACCACATCTGCCGGAGCTGCCCCGCCAGGACGGCCAAAATCATGATCGGCTCCTCGTTCATCTGGTACAGCTCGCCCAGCACCAGAGCCGCCTGGTCGAAGTTCCGTGCTGCCACCGCTTTGGACAGCTCGTACACCTTGGCGTCCAGCACCGGAGTCGCTACTGCGTCTATGTCCGCTCGGGTGATCTTGGAGCCCGCCGCGTAGCTGCCCACCTTTTGAATTTCCCCGCCCAGGTTGGTCATCAGGCCGCCGCAGACGAAGGTCAGGTACTCCGCTGTGGAGTTGTCGATCTCCTTGCCCAGGGCTTTGCAATGCCGCCGAATCCAGGCGTTTAAATCGCTCTGCTGCTGGGGTTGGAACTCCACCACGGTGGCCACTTTTTTCAGCAGTTTGCCCAGCTTGGTGTTGCCGCCGGACTTGTAGGGGAGCAGGTCGTAGACGAAGATGAGGCAGACATACTCAGGCAGGTCTTGGAACATCTGTTCCAGTCTGTCCCGCCGGCTCTCATTCTCGAACAGGTCGTAGTCGTAGACCAAGATCACCGTCCGCTGGCTCATCATGGGCAGGGTGTCCACGCAGTCCGCCAGGGTCTGGATGTCCAGCTCTTTCCCCTGGAACTGGTGGAGATTAAAGGTCTCCATCCCTTCCGTGAGCAGCTTTTTCTGCACCTGCTGGATGTAATAGTCCCGTAAATAATCCTCCTCTCCGTAAAACAGGTATAAATTGCCCAAGTTATTTTCGGACAACTCCTTTTTCAATTTTGCCAATCCGGCGTCCTGCCGTTTTTTCTGCGCCATTGTCCGCTCAATCCTCCTGAATGGTGATCGTTCCCTCCAAATCCGTCCGGTAGACGGCTATGTTCCGTTCTTTCAGCCGGTCCAATGTGGCCTGACCGGGGTGCCCGTAGCTGTTCTCCTCCCCCACCGAAATGACCGCCGCTTCCGGCGTGGTGGCGTCCAGCAGCTCCTTACCAGTGGAGTAGGAGGAGCCATGGTGACCGGCCACCAGCACTTCCACGTCCGGCAGCGGCTTCGCTTTCAGCAGCTTCTTTTCGGTGGCCTTGTCCATGTCGCCGGTGACCAGCACATCAAAGTCGTGGACAGTGCTGACCACAGCTAAGCCGGACTCGTTGGATTTCCCCTCGGTCAAGGGTGCGTAAATTTCTAACCTGCCTGCGCCCACAGACAGGGTTTCGTCTCGTTTCAGTTGGTTCCATGGTATGTCGTATCGGGCGCAGAGGGTTTTGACTGTTTCTGCGTCCTGGCTGTCCGCCTCTGGCGTGGGCGCGATGACCTGGGTCACACGGGTGCGCTCCAGCAGGGCTTCCAGTCCATTGATGTGGTCGCTGTCATAGTGGGTCAGGATGAGGGCGTCCAGCTCCCGAATCCCCAGCAGCTCCAGCTGGTTGCCCAGTTTGTCTCCGGCACTGTTCATGCCGCTGCCTCCGCAGTCCACCACGGCGGCGTGATCCTGGGACACAAACAGCACGCACTGTCCCTGTCCCACGTCCAGCACTTGGGTAGTCATGGCACAGCTGCTCATCGTCTGGCGGTAGCCCACCACCAAGGTCACCAGTGCGGCAACGGAAACGCCAAACAGCCCCGCCCCCTTCCAACCTTTGGGTTTTCCCAGGTAGTACAGCAGCAGGAGCAGGTAAGTAAAGAGCAGCCACAGCCGCATCCACGGAGACGTCCCGTCCAGCGCCGCAAAGGGCCGGAGGGAGAACCAGTGGATGGCCGCCGTGAGGCTGTTTGCCAGCAGGGATACTGGCAGCGTCAGCAGCTTCGCCAGCGGCAGTGCCACGCCCGCCAGCAATCCGGTCAGGAATCCGCCGCCCATGAGCAATGGGATGCACCAGAGGACGGCCAGGTTGGCCAGGGGTGCGATGAGGGAAATGTTGTCAAAATAGTACACACTCAAGGGCAAGGTGAACACCATAGCAGACAGGGTGAGCGCAACGCTCTGCCACAGTCGCCACAGCCACTGTTTCCACTTGGGCGGCACTTCCTCCCGTTCTTTTCGCTTGGGCATAAACAACCGGATGCCCACCACCGATGCAAAGGATAGCTGCAAGCCGATGCTGCCGATGGCGAAAGGGTTCTGTGCCAGCAGCACAAAGAGCGCCACGGTCAGCGCTGTCCAGGAGTCGTACTCCCGAAGCAGGAGGTTGCCCAGGAGCAACATCCCCTCCATCACCGCCGCACGCACCACAGACGGGGACGCGCCGGTGAACAGGGCAAAGAACACCAACAGCGGCAGCGCCAAAACGCTTTTCCACCGCCTGCCGCCGGGCAGGAGCAGCAAAAACTCCACAAAGAACACCAAGTGCATTCCGGACACGGCGGTGATGTGGCTCAGGCCGGTGCGGGAGAGGTCGCTGCGGAACCGATCGGAAAGGCCGGACTGGTCGCCGGCAGTCAGTGCTTGCAGGATGCCGGCCGCTTCTCCGCTGTATAAGCAATCGAGCTGTTCCACCAGCCAGTGGGACGCACGGGTGAGCCACCAGCGTGGGCTGTCTCGGTCAGTGTGGCGCACCTGGGTCAGCACCACCTTCTTGCCTAGGACGAAGATGCCCTGGGCGGTGTAGATGTGGGTAGTATGCTCCCGTCGGACGCTGGCATCCACAAAGTTTCCAGTTCCGGTGAGCTGGTCGCCTGGTTCCAGATTACCTCCGCCCTCGGCCAGATACAGGAGAGCCCGAAAGGCACGGTCATCTTTGGGGTGGACTTCCACCTGGATGGAATGACCGTAGTCTGTCTCTTTGGGGTAGGCGGTGACGGTTGCGGCAAACGCCTTGCCCTCACCGAGAAAGCGTTGGGCAGGTGCGCAGACCAGCTGTTGATAGCCCATGCACCACAGGAACCCAATGCCCCAGCTGATCGCCACCAGGAGCAGTTTCCTTCTGGTGCGTCCATGAAAGACCAGGGACAAGGCCGCCGCTGGGACGGCCAAGGTGGCCAGCAGGAACGGTAGGGTTCCGGTGAGTCCGTAGGTGGAGAGGGTGAAGGGCAGGAGCGCCCAGAGCAGCGGCCTCATTCTTTCTTGTCGCTCAGCCCCAACAGGTAGTCGGTGGTGACGTGGTAAAGCTGCGCCAGCTTGATGACTGCCCAGACGGGGATCTCGCGCTCACCGGTTTCGTAACGCCGATAGACGCTCCGCTGCATATTCAGGTAATCTGCAATTTCAATCTGTGTTTTATCCGAATCTTCTCGTAAGTCTCTGATTCTTCTGAATACCATGGTAACACCTCAGGTGTAATGTTACCGTTTGGTGTCATGCAATATTCATTTTGGCTCCGTTTAGAGCCATCCGTCTCACTCTTTCGAATCTGAAATGCCCAACAGGTAGTCCATTGTCACATGATAGAATTTTGCCAATTTGATTGCCGCCCAAACGGGGATTTCGCGCTGTCCTGTTTCGTAACGCCAATAGACATTTCGATTCAAGTGCAGGTAGTCTGCTATCTGCTGTTGTGTATAGTCGTTATCTTCTCGTAAATCTTTGATTCTATGGAATACCATGGTAACACCTCAAAGAAGATGTTACCGTTTGGCGTCACGATTTTTTCATTTTTCACCCATACGGGTGAGAAGAAGTATAACGAAAAACCGTGGGAGACCACGGCGGGATGGGAAGGCACGCTCACCTTCCTGATTGCAATGATTCGTAACGCCGCCCGACTAAAGGCTCCACCCATTTTATGGGGGAAGCTGTCAGCGTAGCTGACTGAGGGGGGCAGTCTCTCCCAAAAGGGGAAGTCTGAAAGAGCGATATGATGTGCTGTGCTTTTCATCCTTCCGAAGCGCATATCAGAGGGAGAACCCTCGCAAATCAGCAAGAACCAACGCACCATGCCTGTAAAACAGGCATGGCCTACGCTAAAAACTTGCCAGTGGCAAGTTTTTTAACGCTGCGGTCTGCGGATGCCGACCAGGGGCTTTGCCCCTGGACCCTAGTCGCTTTTGTCACTCTGTGTAAGTTCGATTAAGCCAAATCATAGATTTGGAATCTCACTTAAAAAGCTCCGCAAAACTGAATTGGCTCTGCGGCGCTTGTATCCCGAAACGCTCTTTAATCTTCCTTGAAGAACATTCCCATTATATAGCCGGCAGACAGGCAACGCAATCAAAATTTCAAGATAGCTCTTGACAAACGCTGCGCGCTGCCTTATAATCCATGTAAACCTATAGGAAAGGTCGGTTTTGAATGGACTACAACTTGGGCTTTCGATGTTGTCGCTGCCATTGAGCCAGCGCATGAGCGTCAGAACAACCAATCATCATAACAAGAGCCGTTTAGGAGGAATAGAATCATGAGTAAAATTTATACATCCGCTGACCAGTTGATCGGTAAGACCCCGCTGTTGGAACTGGTACACATTGAGCAGGCCGAAGGTCTGGAAGCCAAGGTACTGGGCAAGCTGGAATACTTCAACCCCGCCGGCAGTGTAAAGGATCGGATCGCCAAGGCCATGATCGACGACGCAGAGCAGAAGGGTCTGCTGAAACCTGGTTCTGTCATCATCGAGCCCACCTCCGGCAACACTGGTATCGGCTTGGCTTCCGTAGCTGCCGCCCGTGGCTATCGCATCATCATCGTCATGCCGGAGACCATGAGCGTGGAGCGCCGTCAGCTGATGAAGGCTTACGGTGCCGAGCTGGTGCTCACCGAGGGGGCGAAGGGCATGAAGGGGGCCATCGCCAAGGCGGACGAGCTGGCAAAGGAGATTCCCAACAGCTTCATCCCCGGCCAGTTTGTCAATCCCGCTAACCCCGCTGTCCACAAAGCCACCACTGGCCCTGAGATCTGGGAGGATACCGAAGGCAAGGTGGATATCTTCGTAGCAGGCGTTGGCACCGGCGGCACGGTCACTGGCGTTGGCGAATATCTAAAGAGCCAGAACCCCCATGTGAAGGTGGTTGCAGTAGAGCCCGCCTCCTCCCCTGTGTTGAGCAAGGGTGTGGCAGGCAGCCACAAAATCCAGGGCATTGGCGCCGGTTTTGTGCCCGATGTGCTGGACACCAAGGTTTATGACGAGATCATCACCGTGGAAAACGAGGATGCCTTCGCCACCGGCAAGCTCATTGGCAAGAAGGAAGGCGTGCTGGTGGGCATTTCCTCCGGCGCCGCTGTGTGGGCTGCGATCCAGCTGGCCAAGCGGCCGGAGAACAAGGGCAAGACCATTGTCGCCCTGCTGCCGGACACCGGTGACCGCTACCTCTCTACCCCGCTGTTCGCAGACTAAAGGAACCCGTCAAGACGAATCATTGATCCATCCAACGTGGGGAGCTTCAAAGCTCCCCACGTTTTTCTTGTTTTTTCAAAAACAGGATTGACAAACGCCCCTTGCTGTTTGAGGACACCGACCGTGGCGACCGATATTTCAGCAAGCATCTGTATGATTGAGCAGTTAGCTTGCTGCGCAAAAAAAGATCACGGAGCGTCTATTGCAGAACGCTCCGTGATCTTTTTTGGGGTAGTTCTCTCGGAAAAAGAAGTCAGCCGGGAGGCCAAGTCATATCCCGTCCAGCCAGGACATGGAAGTGCAGGTGGGGCACAGACTGCTGCGCCTGCTTGCCGCAGTTGGAGACCACACGGAAGGACTCAATGCCCATCTCCTTGGTGATCTTTGCGATGGCTTCAAAACATTTCGCCACGATGGCGGAATTTTCCGGCGTCACGGCGCCGCAAGACTCGATATGCTCCTTGGGGATGACCAGGAAGTGGGTGGGAGCCTGGGGTGCAATGTCGTAGAAGGCGTACAGCTTTTCGTCCTCATAGACCTTTTTGGAGGGGATTTCCCCCTTTGCGATGGAACAAAACAGACAGTCCATTCGGTTTCCTCCTTCATTGTGATGGTATCTATCCCCCTCTCACCGAAAAGGCGAGAGGGGGGGTACTGGACTCAGCCCAGCTTGCTTGCTACGAAATCGTCCACGGTGGCCAGGGCGTCATCTACCTTCAGCACATCCTTGCCGCCGCCCATGGCGGAGTCAGGCTTGCCGCCGCCGGAGCCGCCGCAGACCTTGGTGACGGACTTGATGACATCGCCAGCCTTGACGCCAGCCTTGACCGCTTCCTTGCCGCAGACGGCCAGGAAGGAGATCTTCTCACCGTTGATGGCGGTCAGGACGGCCACCACGTTGGGCTGTTTATCCCGCAGGAAGTCGCCCATCTTGCGCAGCTCGGGCACCTGGACGGCACCCAGGTTGGCGGTGATGACCTTCAGGCCACCCACGTCCTTGGCGGAAGCCAGGAAGCTGCGGGCTTCACCCAGGGCTTCCTTATCCTTGTACTGCTCGATGGCCTTGCGCATTTCTCGCATTTCACCCATGTGCGCGTCGATGCGCTGTGCCAGCTCCTCAGGCTTGACCTTCAGCAGAGCGGCAGCGTCCAACAGATCCTTCTGCATCTTCAGCTGTGCTTCCATGTTACGCAGGCCAGTGATGGCCTCGATCCGGCGGACGCCGGAGGCGATGGAGCCTTCGCTGGTGATGTGGAAACTGCCCACCTTGGCGGTGTTGTCCAGGTGGGTGCCGCCGCACAGTTCCACGGAGTAGCCGCCCATGTTGACCACACGGACTACATCCCCGTACTTTTCGGAGAACAACGCCATAGCGCCCAGCTTCTTGGCCTCGTCCATGGACATTTCCTTACATTCCACGCAGTAGCCTTCCAGGATGGCCTCATTGACCTGCTTTTCGATGGCGATCAGTTCTTCGCTGGTGATGGCGGAGAAGTGAGTAAAGTCAAAGCGGAGGTGATCCGAATCGACCAGGGAGCCGGCCTGCTGGATGTGGTTGCCCAAAACGTCCTGGAGTGCTCTCTGAAGCAGGTGGGTGGCGGAGTGGGCACGCTGGATGGCCTTGCGGCGGGTGATGTCCACGGAAGCAGTCACTTCCTGGTCGCGGTCAAATTCCCCCTTGGTCACTTCGCCGTAGTGCAGATATTTGCCTGCCTTGGTCTTTTGGGTGTCGGTGACAGTGAACACGGCGTCGCCAGCGGTGATGGTGCCTTGGTCGCCGACCTGGCCGCCCATTTCGGCGTAGAAGGGGGTCTTGTCCAGGACGATAATGCCCTTCTGGCCTTCCACGATGGTGCCGCTGGGTTCGTCACCTTCCACGATGGCCAAGATCTTGCCGGTGTCGGTGAGCTGGTCATAGCCGGTGAACACGGTGGGTTCCTTGTCCACGTCGCCCAAGTCGATGCGCTCCCAACCCAGGTCGCCCAGCGCCTTCCGTGCCTCACGGGCACGAACCTTCTGGGCTTCCATCTCAGCGGCGAAGCCATCCTGATCTACGGTCATACCCTCGTCCTCACACATTTCAATGGTCAGGTCGATGGGGAAGCCGTAGGTGTCATAGAGCTTGAAGGCGTCAGCGCCGGAGAACACGTTCTCGCCCTTGGCCTTGTGTGCTTCCAACATTTCCCCAAAGATCTTCAGACCGCCGTCGATAGTGCGGCCGAAGCTCTCCTCCTCCATCTTGATGATACGGGTGATGTTGTCCCGCTTCTCCACCAGGTCGGGATAAGCGCCCTGATTTTCGTGGATGACGGTGTCACAGACCTCATACAGGAAGGGACGAGCCACGCCCAAGAGACGGCCATGCCGTGCGGCACGGCGGAGCAGGCGGCGCAGCACATAGCCGCGGCCGCTGTTGCCGGGCAGGACGCCATCGGCGATCATCATGGTAGCGGAGCGGATGTGGTCGGTGATGATACGCAGGGAAACATCGGTCTTTTGGCTCTCCTCGTAGTGGGCGCCGGTGATCTCGGAGACTTTGTTGGTGATGTTCATGACCGTGTCCACATCGAACAGGGAGTCCACCTGCTGACAGACCACGGCCAGACGTTCCAGCCCCATACCGGTGTCGATGTTCTTCTGCTTCAGCTCGGTGTAGTTGTCATGGCCATCGTTGTTGAACTGGGAGAACACGTTGTTCCACACTTCCATATAGCGGTCACAGTCACAGCCTACCGTGCAATCGGGTTTGCCGCAGCCGTATTCTTCCCCACGATCATAGTAGATCTCGGAACAAGGGCCGCAGGGGCCAGCGCCGTGTTCCCAGAAGTTGTCCTCTTTGCCGAACCGGAAGATGCGGTCTTCGGGAATGTGGATGTCCTTATTCCAGATCTCAAAGGCTTCGTCATCGTCCAGGTAGATAGAGGGATAGAGGCGGTCGGGATCCAGTCCCACCCAGTCGGGAGAGGTCAGGAACTCCCAGCTCCAAGCGATGGCTTCCTTCTTGAAGTAGTCACCGAAGGAGAAGTTGCCCAGCATTTCGAAATAGGTGCCGTGCCGAGCGGTCTTGCCGATGTTTTCAATGTCGCCGGTGCGGATGCACTTCTGACAGGTGCAGACCCGTTTCCGGGGCGGGGTCTGGTCGCCAGTGAACCAGGGCTTCATAGGCGCCATACCGGAGTTGATAAGCAGCAGGGATGCGTCATTCTTAGGGATCAGCGAAAAGCTGGGCAGACGCAGGTGATCCTTGGATTCGAAGAATTCCAGGAACATCTCTCTTAATTCGTTTACACCAAACGGTTTCATTTCTTTCTTCCTCCAAACAAAAAATGGTATCCCAAACGGTTTGAAACAACCGTTCTGTGCCTATGCGCAGCGGCTGGACGGACAAACAAAAAGCCCCCGCCCCTGGCATTCAGGGGCGAGGGCAAACTCGCGGTACCACCCTGATTTGTCCCCAGTGCGTGTGCAGTGCGAACATCTCGGTCATCCGGTAACGGGGATGGGTCGTCCTGGTCCTCCCAGGCCGCTCGGAAATGGCTGCTGCGACTGGCCGTCACGGGGCTTGCACCCTCCCCCGTTCGCTTTGGACGCCTTTGTCACAGCTCGTTTCGTCTCAGCGATGTAACGAGTTTATTGTAACACGTCCCCGTTACGGCGTCAACCCCACTTCGCGCCGAAGAATGGACAGGGGGGGGACGGCATGGGGCAGCTGCATCTGGAACAGCATCTGGGGCTTTTTCGGCTCCTCCAAAGAGTTGCCTTCCTCGTCCGTCATCATAGGTGCGGCAAAAGCCATTGGCTTGCAGCCGGGGCCTACCAGCTCCACTTCATCCCCTGCCTTGAACTTGTTGCGCAGGGACAGGGTGGCAAGGCCGTCCGCCGTGCAGTCCTGGACGATGGCGGCCACCTGCCAATCTCGGATATAGCGGGAGTCCTCGTAGAACTGGCCGGGGTAGCCGTAGTAGAAGCCGGTGGAATAGTGCCGGTGGCTCACCTTTTCCACCTCCTCCCGCCAGACCGGATCCAAAGGGATCCCCTGGGCGGCAGCGTCGATGGCGTGGCGATAGGCGCCGGTGACGATGGCGGCGTAGTAGGCGCTCTTGGCACGGCCTTCGATCTTCAGGGAGTTCAGGCCAGCGTCCATCAGTTCCGCCACATGGTCGATCATGCACATATCCCGACTATTCATGATATAGGTGCCCTTGTTGTCCTCAAAGACTGGGAAATACTCCCCTGGGCGCTTCTCCTCCATCAAATAATACTGATACCGGCAGGGCTGGGCGCAGGCGCCTCGGCTGGAATCCCGACCGGTCATGTAGTTGGACAGCAGGCACCGGCCGGAATAGGACACGCACATAGCGCCGTGGACAAAGGCTTCGATCTCCAGCTCCGGCGGGGTCTTTTGGCGAATCTCTCGGATGTCCTCCAAAGGGACTTCCCGCGCCAAAATGACTCGGCTGGCGCCCAGGTCATACCAGGCGTTGGCAGTCTCGTAGTTGCAGATGCTGGCCTGGGTGGAGATGTGCTTCTGCACATGGGGGGCGTACTTCTGCGCCAGCCGGAAAGCACCCAAGTCGGCCACAATGACGGCGGTGACGCCGGCATCCTCCAGCACCTCCAGCCAAGCGGGCAGTTCCTTCACCTCGCTGCACCGCGGCATGGTGTTGATGGTCACATGGGCGTCCACCCCGTGGGCTTTGCAGTAGCGGACGGCCTGGTACAGCTCGTCCTGGTCAAAGTTTCCGGCAAAAGCACGCATCCCGAAGGTGGTGCCTGCCAGGTACACCGCATCCGCCCCGTAGGCCACGGCCATTTTCAGCCGCTCCATATCGCCGGCCGGCGCCAGCAGTTCGATCTTTCGTTTCTCCATTGTTTTCATTCTCGTCTCTCTTTAATCCTGCTGTTCTGCCTTAAAGGCCAGGAAGGCGGCTTCGGTGTCAAAGAAATGCGTGGTGCCATCCTTCCCCAGCATAAAGTAATAGTAATTGGTCTTGTTGGGCTCCAACGCTGCCTCGATGGCGGTCAGGCCGGGGTTGCAGATGGGGCCGATGGGCAGACCGGGATTCTTGTAGGTGTTGTAGGGGCTGTCGATCTCCAGATCTTTGTCGGTCAGCTTCTTTTTTCGCTCCTTCAGCAGGTACTGAATGGTGGAGTCCACCTGCAAGTATCCCTTGGGCGTTGCCCAGGTGTTCTTCAGACGATTCTGCAAAACCGAAGCGATATTCCGCTGGTCGCCGCCGTCCGTCTCCTTCTCGATGATGGAGGCCATGATGATGATGTCGTTCTTGCTGTAACCCAGCAGCTGCATCTCCGCCTCCATCTTGCTGTCAAACCGCTCATCGAAGTTTTTCAGCATGGTGTTGATGACATTCTTGGCGTCTGCGCCCTTGTAGAACTCATAGGTATCTGGGAACAGATAGCCTTCCAACCGCTTCTCCTTGGTGGTCTTTACCTCCTTGAGGAAAGCGAAATCAAAGGTTTCCTCCTGGGCAGCCTTCATCAGGTCATCGTAGCTGCACACGCCCTTGTTCTCCATGAGTTTGAAGATCTCCTCCACCGTGTAGCCCTCTGGGATGGTGACGGTGACCGTCTCCCGATAGGCAGAGGTGGAGCTGATGTTGTTGAGCAGGGCGCTGTAATCCATGACCGTGCTCAGCTCGTAGGAACCAGCGGTGATCTTCTCCGCCTTGTGGGTGAAGCTGGCAAAGAGCTGGAACAGGTAGCCGTACTTTACCAGCCCCTTCTCCTTCAATTCTGCCGTCACATCCCCCAAGGACTCCCCTTCCGTGATGGTCACAGAGGCGGTGACCGGTTCCTTGTTCAGCGCCAGCACATCCCCTGCCCAGCGCCAGCCGATGGTAGCCAAGATGAAGGAGATGAGCAGGATGCCGCCCACATAGATGACACCCTCGGCGATGTTGGTGGGCAGGCTGCGGCGCTGCTTTTTTTCCCTCTTGGAGGCGGGTGCAGGGTCGTTGGGGTGCGGCTGCTCCGGCGCAGTGCCAGCAGAAGGAGTCTCAGGCTGAGGCGGCGCTCTTTTCACCGTTTCTTCCTTCCACTCCTCCCAGTCGTTGGGGTCGATGTGGTTCAGGATCTCGTCGATCATGGCGTCCATGTCGATCTTCTTCCCAGTGGTATCCGCTTCGTGATCTTCAAACTGATTGTCATTGTCCAGCCAGTCGCTCTCCTGGCTCTTGAACAGCTTCGCCTGTTCGTCCCTGCTATGTTTTTCGTCAGCCATGTGTTTTCTCCTCATGCGGTTCTATGCGATGGTGAAAACGCCGCCTGATACAGACGGCGCTCCGGTGAACCGATGCTTTACTGATAGTGGATCTCCTCTTTGACCTGCTCCATGACCGCCTGACCCTTGAGCACCTCCACCAGCTTCAGAGCAAAGTCGAAAGCGGCTCCAGGCCCCTGACCGGTGATGAAGCTGCCGTCCACCACCACCTTGCTGCCCACTTGGACATCAGCGGTGCCCATGGAGCCTTCCATGCCCGGGTAGCAGACCGCCTTGCGGCCGTTGAGCAGCCCCATCCCCGCCAAAACGACCGGTGCAGCGCAGATGGCGGCCACTTTGCAGCCCTTGTCTGCCGCTCCGGCGATGACCCGCTTGGCCTGGGCGGAGCAGGTCAGCTCGATGGTGTTGTCCATGCCGCCGGCCAGAATGAGCATCTCCAGGTCAGCCAAAAAGGCTTCCTCGCCGATCTCCGGCAGCACCCGATCCATCTTCACGCAGACACCGTTGGCGGAGGTCACTTCCCCGCTGTGCAGGCCGGTCAGGCAGGCTTCTACGCCCGCCCGATGGAGCAGATCCAGGGTGACCAGGGCTTCCGCCACTTCAAATCCGTTTGCCAATAAAATCGTTACCATATTCGTTAACTCCTTATGATTTTAAACAGGTTTTGTCTCCGTCAGACAGCGCTTTACCGCATTCCAAACATCCTGGTGGATGGCCTTCACCGTCCGCACCTGCCCGTTTTCTGTGCAGGGAATGCGCTGCCAGCCCAGCACATCCGCCGCATGGGAGGCAGTCTCCCGACAGGCGGCCAGGTAGGCGTTGTCCCGCTCGTGGATGTCCGCTTGGGTGTGGGTGGCAGCCTCCCGATGGCGCAGGAGGGAGACGGATGCGCCGGTGGGCATATCCAAATAGAGCACCAGGTCAGGATTGGGCAGACCCAGCTTGCCGAACTCAAACTCATACAGCCACCGGAAGAAGGTGTCCCGCTCCTCCGCAGACAGCTTAGACGCCTGGTGGACGGCGTTGGAGGTGGTGTACCGGTCGCAGAGCACCAATCCCCCCTGCTCGTACCAATCCCCCCAATCCTGCCGGTAGGAGGCGTAGCGGTCTACGGCGAAAAAAGAGGAGGCAGCGTAGGGATTCACGTCCCCTGGCTTGGTACCGAACGCACCGCTTAGATAGAGTCGGATGAGGGCGGAGGATTCCTCCTGGTAGCGGGGGAATACCACGTTGCGGAAAGAGATACCCTCTCGTTCCAGCCGCTGGCGCAGCTGCTGGAATTGGGTAGATTTTCCGGAACCATCGGTTCCCTCGATGACGATGAGCGTACCCTTCATGGCTGCCACATTCCTTTCCCGTCTCGGACGGTCATAATTTTGTTCATTATAGCATAGCTGTCCCGCAATGTCCATAAACCGCCCTGTTTTCCGGCACTTTCTGCGATTGACGTTGTTTTGGATTGCTTTTTCAGCGACAACATGATATAGTATGGTTGTTTTTTAACCTTCCACTTTGGGACACGAAAAGAGCATTGCGATTATGAATGTACTAAAACATAAAACCGATTCCCTGTCCGAAACCGGCAGTCTCCCCGCCATCACCGCCACGGATGTCCATTTGAGCTATCGCAGCATCGTGCCAGTGGCGCGGCGGAAGGAACAGGAGCGTGGCAAAAAGAGCAAGCGGGTAGAGCATTTTGAAGCCCTCCACGGGGTCTCTTTCACCATCGACCAAGGGGAGATCGTAGGGCTGGTAGGCCGCAACGGCTCCGGCAAGTCCACCCTGCTGCGTGTATTGGCTGGCATCTTTGAGCCGGATCGGGGCGTAGTGGATCTCCACGGCCACACCGTCTCTCTGCTGGCGCTGGGCGTGGGCTTTCAGACCCAGCTGTCTGGGCGGGAGAACATCTACCTGTCCGGCCTGCTGCTGGGGTTCAGCAAGCAGGAGATTGATGCCCAAATCCAGGAGATCATCGACTTCTCTGAGCTGGGCAAGTTCATTGAAAAGCCTGTCCGCACCTACTCCAGCGGGATGCAGTCCAAGCTGGGCTTTGCCATCACGGCCATCTTGAAAACGGACATCATTTTGGTGGACGAGGTGCTCAGCGTAGGTGACGCCCACTTCAAGAAAAAGAGTTTTGCCAAGATGCAGGAACTGATCTCGGAAAAAGCGCGCACCGTGGTCATCGTCTCCCACAACTCCGCTACCATTCGCAGCACCTGTGAGCGGGTCATCTGGCTCCACGACGGGGACATCAAGATGATGGGCGAGACGAGTTTAGTGATGGATTTGTACGATGACTTCATGACACAATACTAAAACAGTTCGCAAAAATGCAAGCATTTTTGCGAAGAAGGCAGCCGGGTGCATGCACTCACTTCGTTCGCACACTTACCCGTCTGAGAAGCGAAAAAACTGACGTACACGCCGCCAGTTTTTTCGAATTTCAATTTATTCCGTCATCTAAGATGACGGAACTCTGTGAGACTTTATTTTATCGCACAATATGGTGATTCTTTTTCGGCAGACAGGGTGCCCTGTCTGTCGTTTTTTGACTTTTTCATCCTTCTTTCATTGCAATGTGTCCGCTTTCGTGATACCATGGGCACAGATTTCCCACAACCCACACATACTACATTTAGATTTACGAAATCCTATCAGGAGGTGCATCGGAATCGTGCTTTCTGCCATCCAACAATTTTTCACCGACCTATGGGACAGCCTGACCCAGACCATGTCCAATCCGGACATGGCAGCTCAACTGGTGCAGCCCATCTCCGGTCTGTTGCAGCTGCTGACGCCCCTGCTGGCGCTGTTCATCTTGATCCGCTGCGGACGCAGTCTGCTGCGGGGAAAGATCGAGGAGGAGGTATGGGGCTATCTGGTTACAGCAGACCAGACCGCCTATCCCCTCCCCCACTGGGAAAACCTCATCGGCCGCTCCAGCCGGTGTGATGTGGTGCTCAACTTCCCCACTGTCTCCCGCAGTCACGCCGCCCTGATTCGGGACAACGCCGGTCAGTGGCAGCTCCACCCCCTCAACGCCAAAAACGGCGTTCTGCTCAACGGGGCTCCCATCACGGAACCGGAGCCGGTGCAGGACGGGGATCTGTTCGACATGGGCGGACTGGTGCTGGCTTTTCTGCCAGCCAACGAGGAGGAGCTCCACGCCCAAGCCCAGCGGCGCACCAAGCCGGGACGGTTCATCTCCCCTGGCGTGACTCTGTTCCTGCTGACCCTGTTCCAGGCCACCCTCTGCTTCAAGCTGCTGCTGTCCTATCAGGGCAAGGCGGACGCACCGCCCATCCTCCCCTGTTTTGGGGTACTGGCAGGTTCCATGTGGTTTTTATATCTGCTGTACCGCATCTTGAAGCGGCGGGGGTTTGAGATTGAGACCATCGCCTTTTTCCTCACCACCCTCTGTCTCACCATCACCGCCAACGGAATTCCAAAATCGTTGGTGAAGCAGACGGTGTGTGTAGTGCTGGGGCTGGTAGTGTTCTTCTCTATGAGTCTGATGCTGCGCAACCTGGAGCTGGCCAAGTGGTTCCGCTGGCCGGCCGCCGCCTTTTCCATGGCGCTGCTGGCTTTCAACGTCCTCTTTGGCGTGCGCCTGTTCGGTGCAAAGAACTGGGTCTCCATCGGCCCCATCCAATTCCAGCCATCGGAGCTGGTCAAAATTGCGTTTATTTTGGTGGGCGCCGCCACCCTAGATCGAATGTTCGCCAAGCGCAACCTGATCTTCACCCTGATTTTCTCCGCCTTCTGCGTGGGCTGTCTGGGGCTTATGAGCGATTTCGGCACGGCGCTGATCTTCTTCGTGGCCTTTTTGGCCATCGCTTTCCTGCGCTCCGGCGACCTGGCTTCCGTGCTGCTCATGACCGCTGCCGCCTTCTTTGGCGGGTATATCATCCTGAAATTCAAGACCTATATCGCCGCCCGCTTCCTCATCTACCGCCATGTGTGGACAGATCCGGCCAACTACGGCTTTCAGCAGACCCGCACCATGTCCGCCTTGGCCAGCGGCGGTCTGTTCGGCCGGGGCGTGGGCAATGGGTGGTTGAAGAATGTGGGGGCGGCCAACACCGACCTGGTGTTCGGCGTCATCGCAGAGGAAATGGGGCTGATCCTGGCGGTCTGCTGTGTCATCGCCATCCTGCTCCTGGCTCTTTTCGCCGTGAAGGAAGCGGCTACCGCCCGCAGCTCCTTTTACGTCATCGCCGCCTGCTCTACCGCCATGATCTTTGTGGTGCAGGTCATGCTCAACGTCTTTGGCTCCACCGACCTGCTGCCGTTGACCGGCGTCACCTTCCCCTTCGTGTCCTGCGGCGGCAGCAGTATGATCTCCTGCTGGGCGCTGCTGGCCTATATCAAGGCATCGGACACCAGGCAGAACTCGGCGTTGGCGGTGAAGCTGCCCAAACGGGTGCGCCGCCGCCGTGGGGAGGAGCTGCCGCCGGAGCCGCCTCAGGAGTCCGTGCCGCCTGCGGACACAGCTGACCCCATCATCCCTCAGGATGGCCCACTGTACACCGATGCAGACGACTGGCAGCGCTACTTTAAATGGGAGGATGATGACGAATGAAAAAGCTCCAACGGCGCACTCTCTTTGTGCTCCTGTTCATCCTGGCTCTGGCCGCCGGAACGGTGGTGCTGTGCGCCTTCTATGTGAAGGACGGCGCCCAGTGGGCGTCCTTCTACGGCAATCAACATGTATACACCAACGGCCGCATTGCCTCCGGCTCCATTCAAGATCGGAATGGCACAACGCTTTTTGACTGCGCCGAGGGTCAATACAGCGATGACAAAACCACCCGTATCTCCACCCTCCACGCCATCGGCGACAAGCAGGGGAACATCAACACGGGAGCGAAAAACCTGTTCGCCGACCAGTTGGTAGGGTTCAGTCTCATCACAGGCACCTCCGGCACGGGCAACACCATCAAACTGACCCTGGATGCCAACCTGAACAACGCCGCCTACCAGGCCATGGCAGGCCGGAAAGGGGTGGCAGCCCTATACAATTACGAAACTGGCGAGATCCTCTGTATGCTCTCCACCCCCTCCTTCGACCCGGCCGATGACGCCGAGGCGGCCAAGGTGGCTGCCGGCGACAGCAACTATGACGGCGCTTATCTGAACCGATTCCTGTCCGGCACCTACACCCCCGGCTCTACCTTCAAGCTGGTCACTGCTGCCGCCGCTTTGGAGACGCTGCACAACGAGGACAGCTTCTCCTATACCTGCACTGGCTCTCTGACCTTAAACGGCGAGAAGATCACCTGCCCCAGCGTCCACGGCACCCAGGACTTTGCCACCGCTCTGGCTAACTCCTGCAACGGTGCCTTCGCCACCCTTGCCACCCAAGTGGGCGGCAAGACCCTGGAAAAGTACGCCAAAGAGGCTGGCCTGACCTCCAAAGTGAACGTCAACGGCCTCAATACCGCCGCTGGCAGCTTTACTGCCGGCACATCGGACAACGATGTAGGCTGGTCTGGCGTAGGGCAGTACAAGGATCTGGTGAATCCCTGTGCCGAGCTGACCCTGATGGGCTGCATCGCCCAGGGAGGCAGTGCAGCCACACCGCGGCTGCTGAAGTCGGTCACCAGCTCCAAGGGGCTTCCGGTGGCGCATGTGACCACGGAAACCAGCAAAATTGGGTGGAAAGCGGATACCTGTGATAAAATCCGCACGTTGATGCACAATAATGTGACCAGCAACTACAGCAAGAACCTGGACTTCGGCGGGCTGAACGTGTGCGCCAAGTCCGGTACGGCGGAAGTGGGTACCAGCAAGCCCCACGCCTGGTTCGTAGGCTTTGTTGAGGACAGCGCCTATCCCTATGCCTTCGTGGTGGTCGTGGAGAACGGCGGCTGGGGCTCCTCAGTGGCTGGCGGCGTGGCGGCCAGCTTGCTCAAGGCCGCTTGTCAGTAACCATACCTGCTGGCCGACGAAACAGAAGATTGACAAACTCGCTGTGATTCTATAAAATAGATTCAGGTGAGTACCGACCGGCAGTTAGGCTTTAAAAGTCTAACTGCCCTTTTTCCTATCGCTCAAAGAAACAACGAAGCGTCTCAAGAGGAAAGGAGCATCTACATGAATATCACAGTTTATCTCGGCGCCAGCGAAGGCAATGATCCCGCTTTGCGCAAGGCTGTCCAAGCGCTGGGCACTTGGATCGGGACAAGCGGGAACACACTGGTCTACGGCGGCTCAAAGACCGGCTTGATGGGCGACCTGGCCACCAGTGTTCTGGCCGCTGGCGGGAAGGCCATCGGGGTGGAGCCCCAGTGCTTTATGGATGCAGGATTCCAATATGATGGGCTGACCGAGCTGATCGTGACCGAAGACATCCCTGCCCGCAAGCGCAAGATGCTCGAGCTGGGTGAGGCTTTCATCGCTTTTCCGGGCGGTACGGGAACGCTGGAGGAGATCGCAGAGGTCATGTCCGATGTATCCCTCAAGCAGCTGGACGCCCCTTGTATCCTCTACAACCTCAACGGTTACTATGACAGCCTGAAAGCGCTGCTGCGGCACATGATCGAAAAGGGACTGTCCTCACAGGATCGGCAAGAGGGAATCTATTTTGCAGCTGACCTTGCGCAGGTCAAGGCAATCGTGGAACGTACATAACGCATAAAAAAGACCAGAATTGCAGTGCAATTCTGGTCTTTTGCAATCATCGGACAGGCACAGCCTGTGACCGTGGCCTGCACGGTGCCGGAGGTCAAGTCCAGCACTCGCTTGGCGAACTCTCCCTCCTTCCCTTCCGGCAGGAGGGCTTTGATGGTCACATCGGCGCCGTATTCGGTATCTGCTACGATGCCGTCCCACAGGGGGATTTCCTGGGTCAGCTTGCCCAGCAGGTTGTAGCCGCAGGGGATGGTCAGCTCCACCCAACGGCGCACCACGGAGACGCCTGCGGCGTTGAGGGTCTCCTTGGCGGTGGTCTGGTAGGCCCGCAGAAGGGGGCCTGCGCCCAGGAGGACACCGCCGAAGTAGCGGGTGACCACGCAGACCACGTCGGTAACCCCTTCCCGATTGAACACCTCCAGCATGGGCTGTCCGGCGGTGCCTTGAGGCTCACCATCATCGCTGTAGCGGAGGACGCCGTTTTTCAGCAGGTAACACCAGCAGTTGTGGCGGGCGTCGTGGTACTGCTTTTTCACGGCCTCGATGAAGGCACGGGCTTCCTCCTCGCTCTCCACATGGCGGACTTTGCCCAGGAATCGGGAGCGTTTTTCCACATACTCGGCATCACCGGAGCCGGTGGGGATATAATATTCAGTCATCAGCACACCTGCTTTCTCGGCTTGGCCGGAGGATTTTTCATCTGATTACACGCTGAGCTTTTCGATGCCCTGCTTCATCCGAGCGATGGATTCTTCCTTTCCCAGGATGTGGGCAATCTCCACTGCACCGCCAGGTGTGACAGCCTTGCCGGCGATGGCAATGCGGACGGGCCACATGATCTTGGCGTTCTTCACTTCCAGCTCTGCGGCCAGATCGGTCATGACCGCCTTGATGCCCTCCGGTTCCCAGGGTTCCAGCGCCTCGAAGCGGGGCAGGATGGTCTGGAGCATTTCCAGGGAAATCTCGGCGTTGGTCTTGGACTTTTTATGAGTGTAGAGGGCAATGTCGTAGTCGGGCAGCTTGTCGAAGAAGTCCACCTTTTCTGGAATCTCGTTCATGGTCTCGGTGCGCTGGTGGAGCAGGTCGGCGATCTCCGCCACGTCCACATGGGGGTTCTGGACGGTCTGGCGGATGTAAGGCTCGGCTGCCTTGGAAAATTCCTCCGGAGTCATGGAGCGGATATAGTGGCTGTTGAAATACTTCAGCTTTTCCATGTCGAAGGCGGAAGGAGATTTGGAGATGCCCTCGATGTCGAACACCTGGATCAGTTCTTCCATGGTGAAGAACTCCTGTTCGGCGATGTCACCCTTGGGGCTCCACCCCAGCAGGGTCACATAGTTCAAAATGGCATCGGACAGGTAGCCCATCTTGAGCAGGTCTTCATAAGAGGGATCGCCGTGACGCTTGGACATCTTGCGGACAGTCTTGGTCTCCGGATCGGTAATCATGACGGAGGCGCAGTGGACGTAGGTGGGGATCTCCCAGCCGAAAGCCTCGTAGAGCAGGTTGTACTTGGGGGAGGAGGACAGGTATTCGCTGCCTCTGACCACATGAGTGATGCCCATGAGGTGGTCGTCAATGACGTTGGCGAAGTTATAGGTGGGCAGTCCATCGGACTTGATCAAAACCTGATCGTCCAGGTCGGCGTTGTCCACGGTCACATCGCCATAGACGGCGTCGTGGAAGGTGGTGTGACCGGCGGGGATTTTCTGACGGATGACGTAGGGTTCCCCTGCTGCCAGCTTCGCATCAATCTCCTCCTGGCTCAGGCGGCTGCAATGGCCGTCGTACTTGGCCACCTTACCCTCGGCGGAAGCGGCGTCTCGGAGCTGTTCCAGGCGCTCCTCAGAGCAGAAGCAGCGATAGGCCAAGCCCTTTTCCACCAGCAGCTCGGCGTACTTCTGATAATAAGACATCCGCTCGGTCTGGACATAGGGGCCAACAGGGCCGCCCACGTCGGGGCCTTCGTCGTAGTCCAGGTGGCAGCTCTCCATGGTGCGCTGGATGACGGCGACAGCGTCCTCCACCTTCCGCTTCTGGTCGGTGTCCTCGATGCGCAGGATGAACTTGCCCTGATTGTGTCGGGCGATCAGGTAGGTGTAGAGGGCGGTGCGCAGGTTGCCCACATGCATATAGCCGGTGGGAGAGGGAGCAAACCGAGTGCGAACCTCGCCCTTGGGGATGCGTGCTTCCATATCTTCAAACCATTGATAATCTAATTTCACGGTAGTTTCCTCCTATTCTTCTACTTCGTTATTCTATTTTTTTCCGCCCGCCTTGTCAAGTCTCTCTCGGTCAACCTGCACAAATTCTCCCTCGCTCCCCCACTTTTTCCCTCGCTCCTCTTTCCAAGCAGAGAGAAACTGTTTATAATAGTGGTATTTTCAAACCCAAGCAAGGAGGTTCTCTATGAAACAGGAACTGGAATCCATCCTCGCCTTCGGCGCACAGGCAGTGTCCGGAGAAAAGACCATCTTCGACCAGGCCGCCCTGCGGCACTTAGACCGGCTCATGGAGGGCAACAGCGGCTACAAGACCACCCCCGCCAATCCGGCGGTGCTGAGCCAGGAGCTGCGGGAGGGCACAGCCAAAAACGGTCAGTCGCCCCTGGCGGTCATTGTCTGCTGCAGCGACTCCCGTGTGCCGCCGGAGCACATCTTCCACGCCGGCATCGGGGAGCTGTTCATCATCCGCAACGCAGGCAACCTCATCAGTGACTTTGCCCTGGGCAGCGTAGAATACGCTGTGGAGCACCTGGAGACACCCTTGGTGGTGGTCATGGGGCACACCGGCTGCGGCGCAGTAGGGACAGCGCTGACGCCGGCACAGGAAAAGGGCGGCTTGGCCGCCATCCTGGCAGAAATTCGGGACGCCATCGCTGGTGAGTCTGACCCCCACCAGGCCGTGCGCAAGAACACCCTCCACGCCCTGGCCACGTTGGGGCGCAGCCCCATTTTGAAGGAGCTGCACCAGGCAGGCAAGGTGGAGTTCGCCGCCGCCATCTATGACATCCACAGCGGGCATGTGGACTTTTTGCAAGATTGACATTGGAAAACTGGGAATGGCTTGCTGTTCCCAGTTTTTTCTGGATAAAAGAGAATCCCATGGATGAGACATCCATGGGATCTGGTGCGGATGATGAGACTTGAACTCACACGTCGGTTGACACACGCCCCTCAAACGTGCCTGTCTACCTATTCCAGCACATCCGCAAATTAGCGTTATTTATTATAGGATGAGACGCGGTTTTTGTCAAGCGCTTTTTTGAAATTCCCGCAAAAATCAGTCAAAGAAAAAAATCCTAAAAAAATCGAAAATAATTGTTGACAACCGGATGAAAATGAGTATAATAGTAAAAGTGTTCCGCGAGGGACACAGCCAAATAGCGGAATTGTGTAAGGGTAGCACAGCAGACTCTGACTCTGTATGTGAGGGTTCGAATCCTTCTTCCGCTGCCAAAAAGCCTGTGATTGGCTTCAATCACAGGCTTTTTTCTAACTTTTCACCCATTCATAAACAGCTCACATTTGGCTTGGCGCACAAGTCGTGCACAACTGCTGCACAAAACTTCTGGAAAAAACTGCGTATGACTGACCCCATACGCAGTTTTTTTCTTTTCACTTGAGCACCCGTTTCAGCAGCGCCAGCTTTTTCTCCCCATAGGGCGGATACCGCAGGGGCACGTCCACCTTCGTGCTCTGCCGGAACACGCTGCGCTGGTGGGTGAAGGTGTCAAAGGTCTGCTTGCCGTGGTAGCTGCCCATGCCAGAGTACCCTACCCCGCCGAAAGGCTGGTGCTGGCTGGCCAGGTGGAGGATGGTGTCATTGATGCAGCCGCCGCCGAAGGAGCAGCGGTTCAAAACCTGCTCCACGACTGCCTTGTGCTGGGTGAACAGGTACAGCGCCAAGGGTCTCTCGTGGGCAGTGATGTACTGGATGCACTCCTCCAGATCATCGTAGGGAAACAGAGGCAGGATGGGCCCGAAAATCTCCTCCTGCATGATAGGTGCGTCAAAGGTCAGCTGATCGATGACGGTGGGGGCGATGAAACGCCGGTCATCGTCGCACTGGCCGCCTAGAAGGATGCGCCCCTGGGTCATCAGCCCTTTCAATCGTTCGTAGTGGCGCCGGTTGACGATGGTGGCCATCTGGCTCAGGTCGCCTTGTGGGAAAAAGACGTCCAGCGCCTGCTGATAGCACGACAGGAAGTGGTTTTGCACAGCCCTGTGGATAAACAGGTAGTCCGGCTCCACGCAGGTCTGACCGGCGTTCAACACCTTGCCAAAGGCGATGCGCTTGGCCGCCAGGGGGATGTTGGCGCTCTCGTCCACGATGACGGGGCTTTTGCCCCCCAGTTCTAGGGTCACTGGCGTCAAATGCTTGGCGGCGGCCTCCATGACCACCTTGCCCACCGGCACGCTACCGGTGAAGAAGATGTAGTCAAACCGCTCCGCCAGCAGCGCCTCGTCCACTTCCCTGCCTCCTTCTGCCACGGCGATGTACTCCGGTGGGAAGCAGTCGGCGATCAGGTCGGCAATGGCACGGCTGGTGGCGGGAGCATCGGCGGAGGGCTTTACGATGGCAGTGTTGCCGGCGGAAATGGCGCCGATGAGCGGGGTCAGGCATAGGTTCACCGGATAGTTCCAGGGCGCCATGATGAGGGTCACGCCGTAGGGTTCTGGGACGGTGTTACACCGTCCCGGCAGCTGACCGATAGCGGAGGGCATCCGCTTGGGCTTCGTCCACTTGCGCAGGTGCTTTTGGTGATAGCGCAGCTCACTGCGCACCATGCCCACCTCGCTCAAGTGGCTCTCGCAAGGGGTTTTGTTCAAATCCGCTTGCAACGCCTGATAGAGCGCTTCTTGATGGGTCTCCAAACCGCCGGCCAGCTTGGCCAGGGCTTCCTTGCGGAAGCCGTAACTCCGAGTCGCACCCGTGGCGTAGTACGCCCGCTGTCTTGCCACCAGTTCAGAAATCATAGGCTCTCTCCTTTTTCCACAGGCAAGTTTCACCAAAAAGTCTCCCAGAGTTTCGTCACCTCCAGTGACGAAAGAAATTCAAATCCATTTTTTCTGGCGGCACATACGTCAGAAAAAATACTGCTCAGTTCGGATAGGGCAACCATTGAGCAGCAATCGAGTCCTGTCCGAACTGCAAACTCCATGGAAGAAAGATAAAAGCCTGCTTCAAAAAAGCAGACTTTTATCTTTGCAACCTATTTCGGAAGGCGAAATTATTCTACCTCAGCATTGGCCTCAACGCTCGCATAGGAACGACCGTTGTACATACCACATGCAGGGCAGATACGGTGAGGCATACGGTATGCACCGCAGGAACACTTGACCAGGTTGGGAGCCACCAGCTTCCAGTTTGCACGCCGCTTATTCCGTCTTGCTTTCGATACTTTACCCTTAGGGACTGCCATGAAGACACCTCCTTATTCCACCTTTTCAGGCAATTCACTCTTGTTCTGTCGAATCTAACAGCTGCGCCAGCACTGCGAAACGGGGATCCGCCGCAGGCTTACACTGGCATGGACCTTCATTGAGATCCGCACCGCAAAGGGGACAGCGGCCTTTACAGTCTTCACTGCACAGATGTTTGGTATCCATTGCGAAGATGAACTCATCCGTCATCACTTCATCAACATCCAATTCCGACCCGGACAGCAGGATGATCTCATCATCCTCCTCGTTCTCCAGCTCGGTCGCCAGCAGACGCCGGACAGGTACGGACATCACCCGCTCATAAGGCTTCCCGCAGCTGTCACAGTGCAGGTGAAGGTTACTGGAGAGAGTGGCCTCCAATTCCAACATTCCCGCACGGTTACGAACCTCTCCCACCACCGTCACCGGCTCACAGATGGGATGGGCACCATAAAAGTCCAGGCTGGAGAGATCCAGTTCACAGGAAAAGGATTCTTTCGCACCGGGTACATGGATAATCTCTTTTAGATCTAGACGCATAGCACACCTCGCATAACGACACAAGTTGTATTTTACCCCAATATATTGTATCTGTCAATGACTTTTTACGGAGGATTGTCATATTCCTCATTTATTGTTATAATGGAGAGCGACATCTCCCCTGAATCCAAGGAGTCATCCCATCCATGAAAGAATTTACGGTCGGAAAAAACGACGCCAACCAGCGCTTAGACCGCTGGCTATCCAAAAACCTCCCCCTCCTCCCTGCTCCGCTGGCGCAGAAGTACATCCGTCTCAAGCGGGTGAAGCTCAACGGCAAGGGGGCGAAGCGGGACACCCGTTTGCAGGTGGGCGACCTGCTGCAATTATACATCAACGACGAGTTTTTTGAAATCCCTACGCCGGAAAATGCCTTCTTAAAATTGTTCAAGCCCAAGCTGGACATTTTATATGAGGACGAACATATCCTGCTGGTCAACAAAGCCCCCGGCATGGTGGTACATGGGGATGAGACGGAGCGCGTGAACACCCTTATCAACCACATCCAGGCGTACCTGTACCAGAAGAAGGAGTGGAACCCCTTTCGGGAGCACGCCTTCGCACCGGCGCTGTGCAACCGCATCGACCGGAACACCGGCGGCATCGTCATCGCCGCCAAGACCGCCGAGGCGCTGCGGGTGATGAACCAGAAGATTCGGGATCGGGAGCTGGTCAAGTTGTATCTGTGTGCCATTGTGGGGCAGATCCAGCCGCCGGATGGCACGCTGAAGGGGTATCTGTGGAAGGACGAGGCCAAGAAGCAGGTCTTTGTCAAGTCCCGTCCCGTGCCCGGCGCCCGGACGGCGGTGACCAAATATCGGACGCTGACCAGCGGACGGGGTCTGTCCCTGCTGGAATGCGACCTGATCACCGGCCGCACCCACCAAATCCGTGCCCAACTGGCTGCCGCCGGTCATCCCCTCCTGGGCGATGGCAAATACGGCAGCGAGAAGCTCAATCGCCGCTACGGGATGCGCCGCCAGGCCCTCTGGTCCTGGTCGTTGGAGTTCCGGTTCACCACCCCTGCTGGGGAGCTGGAATACCTCAACGGACAGCGCTTTCAGGTCAGCGCCGTGGATTTCGCGGCGGAATATTTTCCTGATTATCCCCTGGCGCAGGCGGCAGATTACACCTGGAACTGAAAGGAGTTCTTTATGAAGCGAAAACCCATTGCACTGTTACTGATCCTCTCCATGCTGCTGGCCTTGTCCCTGACCGGCTGCGGCAAGGACACCGCCCTGACGGTCTACGCCGAAGGCAATTTCATCCGTCAGGATCTCATCGACGCCTTCACGGAGGAGACGGGCATCGAGGTCAACTACATCATCGGCACCCGCTCTCCGGCAGAGACCAAGGCCAAGACCGATGATGCCAACAGCACCAAGACCGATTCCAGTGCGGACGAAGAAGTGGTGCTGCCGGAAGAATCCTCGGTGGACGTCCTGTCCGAAGTTCGGGCGTGGAAGGAGGAGGACACCCAGGCGCGGGCGGAAAGCTCGGAATCTGATGGCGCCGTCTGCGATTATGACGTGATCCTCACCGACCAGGACATCCTCTCCCAGCTGAAGGAGGAGGATTGCCTGATGGAGCTGGACACCCAGAAGGTGTCCAACTATGACAACATCGCCAAGAAATATCGCAAGCTCAACGGAGATGGCGCTCTGTACGGTATCCCCGCCCTGTGGGGCATCGCCGGCATCGTCTGGGACACCAAGCTGGTGGATACCCAAGTGAGCAGCTGGGACATTTTGTGGGATGAGACTTACAAGGGCAAGATCGTCATGCCCGCTACCGCGCGGGAATGTGCCGCTGTGGCGCTGAAGCGCCAGGGCAAGGACGTGAACACCACGGACAAAAAGGAGCTGGAGGACGCCTACAAGCTGCTGGATGAACAGAAGGATCTGGCTGCCGGATACACCAGCCGAGTGGCCTACACCATGATGACCAACCAATCCGCCGCCCTGGCTGTGGCTGACTCCGGTGCCGCCATTGACATGATGAGCAACAATGCAAACCTTGCCTTCGCCCTGCCTGACGAGGGCAGCTGGCGGGTGTGCTACTCCTATTGTGTCCCCGCTGGGACGGAGTGGCCGGAGGAAGCGCAGAAGTTCATCAACTATATGTGCTCCGCCAACAACCTGGCCAAGAACGCCGTGTACAGCAAATACTCCACCACCTCTGGAGAAGCGCTGAAGAAGATGAACCAGAGCTGGCACGACAATCCGCTGGCCTATCCGGACGAGACCATCCGCAAGCAGTCCCCCTTCCTCACCGGCCTGCCCGCTGAAACCGAGACCCTTCACGGCTCCCTGTTCGCCCAGCTCACCGGCGCGGACACAGCCGCAGACAACACCAACAACCCTCAGTCCTGATAGAAAGGAGCAGATCGACTATGACCATGGAACTAGGCTGCAAAGGACGGGCAGAGACCATCGTCACCTCGGAAAAGACCGCCAAGACCGCCGGTTCCGGCGCCCTGGACGTTTTCGCCACCCCCTTCATGGCGGCGCTGATGGAGGAGGCCGCCTGGACCTCCATCCAGCCCTATCTGGAGGACGGTCAGGGCAGTGTGGGCATCGCCCTGAACCTGACCCACGACGCCGCCACCCCCGTGGGGATGAAGGTGTGGGCGGAGAGCACCGTCACCGCCATTAACGGCCGGAAGGTGTCCTTCTCCATCACCGCCTATGACGAGACCGGCGTCATCGGCACCTGTGACCACCAGCGTGCCATCATCGACAACGAGAAGTTCTTCACCCGGTGCCAGAACAAACTCAACCACTGAAACTCCACCCATGACAAAACCGCCAGCACGATGCTGGCGGTTTTGAGGGTGTCGATAAAATCGACACCCTCTCTCAAAAATGCAAGCATTTTTTCGAAGATAGCAGCCTGGTGCATGCACTCACTGCGTTCGCACACTTACCAGTCTGAGAAGAGAAAAAACTGACGTACACGCCGCCAGTTTTTTCAGATTTGATTTTTTCCGTCCTCAGGAGGACGGAACTCTGCGAGGCTCCTGCATCAGTCAACAAAGCAATCTGCTTTTTTGACAATCTGAAAACCGCCAGCACGATGCTGGCGGTTTTTGCATTTTCCTGACTTCAGTTGAATTTGTAGATCTTCTGTGCGATGTGATACAGGCCAACGCTCAGCTTCCGTCCGCCTTTTCCGGGGAAAGTGCCGGCGATGGAGAGGGCACGGTAGTGGAGCTTCTTGTACATGGCCGGATCCTTGGCCTTCAAGTCCTTCCACAGCTTGTCCTTCTTCTCCAGATTCTCCGGTTCCTCGGACATGATGAGGAAGATGGAGCTAATCATCATCATCATAGACAGGTAGCGCAGCATATAGGTGCCCAGTTTCGGCTCAAAGCTGCGCAAGGTGTCATAGGAGTAGAAGTCCAGCATAATCCGAGTCACTCGGAGCTGTTGATCCACCCGCTTGATCATGACCTGCTCGTTAACACTCTGGTCGTCTCGGCCGATAAAGTAGCGGTACAGGTCTTCGTTCATGTAATAGATGGACTTCACCTGGGGCAGGGGCTGGTAGACGAAGATGTTGTCCACATAGAAGGTATGCTTGGGCAGCTCCAGGCCGCAGTCCCGCAGCATCTGGGTGCGGTAGATGACCGAGTGCATGAGCAGATATTCCGACGGCTTCCAGTGCCCTAAGTCCGCCCAGGTGAACACCTTCCCTTCCGGGAACACATCGGTGTAGCGTACCACCTTGCTGATGCCTTCGGCCACGTGCTCATAGACGTAGTTGCAGACCATCATATCCAGCGGCTCCTCCCCCTGGGACAGTTCCCGCAGCTTGGTCAGCACCCGCTGCAAGGCATCTTCGTTCAGCCAGTCGTCGGAGTCCACCACCTTGTAGTACATCCCCTGGGCGTTGCGCAGCCCCTGGTTGACCCCTTCGCCGTGGCCGCCGTTAGGCTGATGGATGGCGCGGACGATATTGGGGTAGCGCTGGGCATATTCATCTGCGATGGCGCCCGTTTCGTCCGCGGAGCCGTCATCCACCAGGATGATCTCCACCTGATCGCCGCCGGTCAGCAGAGTGTCCGCACAGTGGCGCATATAGGCTGCGGAATTATAGCAGGGCACCGCAAAAGTAATCAGTTTCATAGTTGTTACACGCTCCAAAAATCACGATATTACGCTTCACTAGCTTGCCCTATTTTAACACATCCACCAGATAAATAAAACCTTTTTGCAAAAAGCTTTGCCGTTTTTTAATCAAACCTTAACCGCCCCGTCCAGACAAAAAACAGGAGCGGACTCCCTTTGAGTCCGCTCCTGCAAATCTGTTTGATTGGGGTTGATATCCGGTCAAACGTCCTGATTAAGCCTTGATATACTTATCAACGATCTTCTGCAGGGTGCCGTCAGCCTTCAGTTCAGCCAGCGCCTTGTTGACTGCCTTGGTCAGGCCAGTGTTGTCCTTGGCGATGCAAGCTGCATAATTTTCGGTGACATATTCAGTGTCCAAAATCTTCAGACCCTTGTTGGCTGCCACATAGGACTTAGCGGGTTCGTTGTCGATGATGACAGCGTCCACCTGACCCTGGGTCAGAGCCATGACAGCGTCGCTGCCCTTGTTGTACTGGACAACGGAATCCTTGCCATAGTCATCGGTTGCATACTGGTCACCAGTAGTGGCCAGCTGGACACCGATCTTCTTGCCCTTCAGGTCGTCGGGCTTTGCGATGGTGGAGTCTTCCTTGACGATGATGACCTGAACACCAGTTGCATAGGGGTCGGAAAAGTCAACGTTCTTCTGACGGTCGGGATCAACGGTCATGCCAGCCAGACCCAGGTCAGCCTTGCCAGTGGAGACAGCGGTGATGATGGAGTCGAATTCCATATCCTCGATCTTCAGCTCCAGACCCATCTTGTCGGCGATGGCCTTGGCGATGTCAGCGTCAATGCCAATCACGTCATCCCCATCATAGTATTCATAGGGGGGGAACTGTGCGTTGGTGGCCATGGTCAGGGTGCCTTCGGTAGTCAGCTTGTAGCCTTCGTCAGCGCCTGCTTCAGAGGTAGCAGCGGAAGTGGTGGGTGCGGGTGCAGCGCTGCCGGTGGAGGAGGTGGTGGTGCTGCTGCCGCCGCCGCAAGCGGTCAGCATGGCAGTGCACATAGTCAGTGCCAGAATCAGTGCAGATACTTTTTTCATTTTCAGTAGCTCCTTTTGAATAATTATACGAATCAACCCTAATTATTCGGATTTAACTCCCATGATAACAGCTCTCGCCCGCAAAATCAAGGGGTTTCCTTTGGTGATTTTGCATAACTTCCCACGATTTTCCCTCAGTCCTTTGCGATAGAACGCATCCAACGGTTGGATTTTTCGTACCAGAACCCCAGAGGAACGGAGACAAAGGGGGCAATCATGCAGGCCCAATACAGTCCCATGAGGCCAAAGAAATGGTTAAACGTGACGGCCAGGATGAGCCGTGCCAGGATACAGTTGCAGAAGCTGCTGAAAAAGACAAACCAGGTGTTGCCCACCCCCACAGCCAGGCCATGGTAAATCATAAAGACCGCAAAGAACAGCTGCCCCAGGATGTCAATGCGGACATTGACGGCGGCATAATATTGCGTCTCCGGATCAGGGGTGAAGATGGCCACCAGGCCGGGAGCGGTCAGCTCTACGATGACCACCAGCACCACAGTGACACTCAAGGTGATGGCGATAGCACGATGAACCACCTTGCGAATCCGGTCATAATCCTTGGCGCCGGCGCACTGAGCCACAATGCCGCTGACGGCACTGTACATGGCGGCGCTGAACAGCTGTGCCAGCTGGGAGATCTTCATGGTGACGCTGCTGGCGGCGGAGACGTTGACATCATAGGAATTGACCAGAGTCGTGACCACGATCCAAGCGATGCTGACCACGCTCATCTGGACAGCACAGGGCAGCCCCACCTTGAATACGCCCTTCACCTTGTCCCTCTGCATCTTCAGTGCCTGGACGCACAAGCCGAACAGCTCCTTCTCCCGCCATAGATAGTAGACAGACAGGAGGGCGCTGACGATCTGGGCGATGACAGTAGCCCAAGCGGCACCGGCCACGCCCATGTTAAGACCGGCCATGAACACCAAGTCCAAGATGATATTCAAGATCACGCTGACCGCTACGCAGAGGAAGGGACGTTTGGAGTCCCCCACCGCTCGCAGAGCGGCACAGGCAGCGTTATAGACGGTGACAAAGAACATCCCCACGGCACAGATGCGCAAGTACTGCTGGGACTGTTCCAGCGCAGGCGCATCCATCCAGATCATGATCTGATTGGCCATCAGAAAGAGGAGGACGGAGACTCCCACCCCTATGAGTATTCCCAAGGTAAGCAGCGAGCCGGTGGTCTCCTGGCAGTCCTTTTTCTGTTTTGCGCCATAGTATTGGCCGATGAGTACGCCGCCGCCAATGGTGATACCGATGATAACTTGGGTGAGCAGGTTGATGACGGTGGAGCTGTTGCCAATGGCAGACTGGGCATAAGAGGAGCCGCCATAGTGACCGGCAATGATCATATCAGCAATGTTATAGGTCGCTTGCAGTACATTGGAGACCACAAAGGGGCCTGCGTAGCGCAGGAGCATACTGGTGATATTGCCTTGGGTGAGGTCGTTCTGACCGGACATTGGATCCGCTCCTTTCTCTCTGAAAATACGGGACATCGCCCCTCGGAAAAAGCCGCGTCCAGCATGGGACGCGGCTCATCCTGTCGGAAAACGGCAGTTCTATGGCCTCGCAACGCAAAGTCTCACAGAGTTCCGGCATCTTTGATGCCGGAAAAAAGTGCAATCTGAAAAAACTGGCGGCGTGTACGTCAGTTTTTTCTCTGCTCAGACTGGTAAGTTTGCGAGCGCAGCGAGTGCATACACCAGGCTGCAATCTTCGCCAAAATGCTTGCATTTTGGCGAAAGCTTACAGTTCGTCAATATCAATGATCGTGCCGTTCAGTTCTTCCCCACGCAGGTCAGTGCCCGCCAGGTACCAGCCGTTCTCATCCTTCTCCAAGGTGGTCTTTGCCCACCGGAAGGTGCTGGGTCGGTCGATGTCGGGCTGAATCTCGTAGGTGATGGGCTGACCGGGCTGCAGGCCGTGGCAGTGCCAGCCGAAGCTGCGCACTACATTCACCTGATCCTCGTTTGCGCTGTACCACAGGCTTCCTTTTTTCATGGTTCCTTCCCTCCTGCATTCTACCGCCCTCAGTCCTCTACGGGCGGCGGGCAGTGGATGTTCGCATTAAAATCATTCGATACTCCAATTATATGGGAAGGAGGAGAGGGGCTCAATAGTCACTTTCGCTAAAAGTCCCTGCCCTGTTTCAGTCACATTGTCCAATTTTCAGAGAGATTTACCGTTTTTTTCGTTTTTCTGCCGAGGATTGCAAGGGAATCCCCGTTCATCTGGCCGGAATCTTCTTCCGGATGTCCTCCAAACGGTTCAGCGCAGCGTTCAATGTCTCATCTTTTTTTGCAAAATGCAGCCGGATGAGGTGGTTCACCGGCTCCCGGAAAAAGCTGGAGCCAGGGACGGCGCCCACCCCCACTTCCCGTGCCAGCACTTCGCAGAATTCCAGGTCGCTGGCGTAGCCGAACTCAGAGATGTCCAACAGGACGTAGTAGGCGCCCTGGGGGTTGGTGTGGGAGATGCCGATGGCATCCAGGCCGTCCAGGAACAAATCTCTTTTGGCGGTGTACTTATCCTGGAGCCACTTGTAATAGTCGTCCCCAAACCGCAGGCCAGTGACCGCCGCCTCCTGGAGTGGGGCGGCGGCGCCTACGGTCAGGAAGTCGTGCACTTTTTTGGCCACATCAATGATATGAGGCGGGGCAATGATGTAACCCAAGCGCCAGCCGGTGATGGAGTAGGTCTTGGAGAGGGAGCTGCAAGAGAGGGTGCGCTCCCACATACCAGGGAGGGAGGCGAAATAGACGTGGCGGTTGGGCTCGTAGACAATGTGTTCGTACACTTCATCGGTTATAACGTAGGTGTCATATTGCTCCGCCAGGTCGGCAATGAGCTTCAGCTCGTCATAGGTGAACACCTTGCCGCAGGGGTTGGAGGGGTTGCACAAGATCAGCGCCTTGGGGTTCTGCTGGAAGGCTGCTTCCAGCTCGTCCACGTTAAAATGGAACTCTGGCGGGTGCAGAGGCACATAGATGGGCTCCGCACCGGAGAGGATGGTGTCCGCCCCATAGTTTTCGTAGAAGGGGGAGAACACGATGACCTTATCGCCAGGATTGGCCACGGTCATCATGGCCGCCATCATGGCCTCGGTGCTGCCGCAGGTGACCACGATCTCTCCGTTGGGGTCGATGGTGCGCCCCATGAGCTTAGACTGCTTGGCCGCCAGGGCTTCGCGGAAGTTCTGTGCGCCCCAGGTGATGGCGTACTGATGGAAGTCCTCGTGGGCTACTTCTGCCAGCCGGTCTAAGATGGCCTTAGGCGGCTCGAAGTCGGGAAAGCCCTGGGACAGGTTGATGGCGTTGTATTGGAGCGAGACTCGGGTCATCCGGCGGATGACGGAATCGGTAAAGGTCTTGGTACGTTCAGATAGCTGTTTCATCTTGTCCTCCTACCAGATAGGATTTTTTGTCGTTCAAAATATGGAGCGGGTCCAGGGCGTCCTTGATCTGATTCATAGCACGCAGGTTCTCCCAGTGGGTCTCCCGCAAAAAGTAGCGGCGCTTGCTGATGCCAATGCCGTGCTCGCCGGAGGCGATGCCGCCCAGTTCATAGGCTTTGTGGTACGCCTTGTCCATGTTTGCATGGAGCTCTTTCTGCCAGGTGGCCTCGTCCCGATGGCCACGCACCACGCACAGGTGGACGTTTCCATCTCCGGCGTGGCCGAAGCTGACCATGCGCATCCCGCTGGACTGCTCCAACTGGTTGATGTAGCCGATAAACTCCGCCGTCCGGTTGATGGGCACCACGATGTCCACTGGCTCCTGCTCGGACACCGCTTCCACCGCTTTGACCAGAGCGCCGCGCACCTTCCAAATATCCGCCGCCTGCTGAGGGTCGGTGAGGAAGATGTAATCCAAGGCGCCGCTGGAGAGAGCCAGGGCTTGGATGCGTTCTGCATTGGCGGCCACTTCCCCTTCCCTGCCGTCAAAGGTGAGCAGGATATAAGAACCCGCCTCCGGACAGGGATACCGAACGCCGGAAAAGTCCTCGCCCACTCTTACCACATTCCGTTCCATAAATTCCACTGCCGTGGGGTTGGCGTCCGCCCGCAAAATATTCAGGACGCTGCCGATGCCGGTCGTTAGGTCGGGATAGGGCACCAGGATACTCAGGCTGGTCTCTGGCTTGGGAATGACCTTCAGGATGCACTTGGTGATGACCGCCAGGGTGCCTTCCGAGCCGATGTATAGATGTTTTAGGGACAGGCCGCTGGCGTCCTTGACGTTCTTGCCGCCTACGGTCAGCACGGTGCCGTCCGCTGTGACCACTTCCAGCCCTCGGACGTAATCTCGGGTGACCCCATACTTCACCGCTCGCATCCCACCGGCGTTGGTGCTGATGTTGCCGCCGATGGAGGAGGCTTTCTCACCGGGGTCGGGTGGATAGAACAAATTGTGTTCCTCCACATAGGACTGCAAATCCTGTAACAGCAGACCCGGTTCCACGGTGATCGTCATAGTCTCCGTGTCCAGCTCCAAGATGCGATTCATCTGGGACAGATCCAAGATGATGCCTCCATCCACCGGCACGGTGGAGCCAACCAGGTTGGTGCCCGCCCCTCTGGGGGTGACGGGGATGCGGTTGGCATGGGCGTACTGCAAAAGTTTGCTGACCTCCTCCGTGCTCTTGGCAAAGACCAGAGCGGATGCCTCTCCCTTCCGTCTGCCCAGGGTGTCGCTCAAAAACTCCGGCGGGATGTGGTCAAAGACCAGGCGGCTCTCATCGGGGATGATCTCTCTCAATACCGTTCGTTCCATATCTTGCCCTCCAAAAACAGGCGTCCCCGCTGAATCATACCAATCCAGCGGGGAGCAGCTTGCGTGTATTATTTGCTTGCCAGCAGATCCTGATCCCAGCCGACCTTGATGAAGTAGCCGCCAAAGGTGTCGTTAAAGACTTTTTCCGTGGCGTCAGACTGGAATGCCTTGATCACCTTCTGGTACACGGCCACCTTGTCCTTGTCCTGCAAGTCCTCGGTGCGGGCAGCGATCAGGTTCCAATACTTTTCTTCGTCCAGGACGCTGTCCTTGTAGATGGCTTCCTCGGTCTTCAGGCCGAAGTCCAGGGCGTAGTTGCCGTTGACCACCGCTGCGGTCACATCGTCCAGGACAGAGGGGATGGTGTTGGCCTTCAGCTCCTTGATGGTGATCTTGGTGTTGTAGGTCTTGATGTCCTCCAGGGTGGGATTGAAGCCTGCATCCTCCTTCAGGGTGATGAGGCCGGCCGCTGCCAGAACCTTGATGGCACGGCCGCCGTTGGTCACGTCGTCGGGGATGGCCACTACATCGCCGTCCTTGATGTCAGAGATGGCCTTGACCTTGTGGGAATAGATGTTCAGGGGGATGATAAAGGTGTAGCCGATGGACTGGATCTTGTAGCCCTGCTGTTCCACCTCGTTATCCAGGTAGATCTGATGCTGGAAGGCGTTCAGGTCAATGTCGCCGCTGTTCAGGGCGTTGTTAGGGGTGGCGTAGTCGGAGAACTGGACGATCTCCAGGTCGATGCCCTCTGCTTTCAGGCTCTCCTGTGCCGGTTTCCACAGGTCTTCGTAGATGCTGCCCACCACGCCCAGCTTGACGGTGGTGGATTCGGCGGCGTTGCTGCTGCCTGCGCTGGAGTCACTGCTCTTGCCGCCGCAGGCAGTCAGGGACAGGGCGAAGGTGGCGGCGGACAGGGTGACTGCAATAAGTTTCTTGATATTCATAGGATATTTCTCCGATTTTTCTCTTATTTTTTGATTACAGGGTCAATGCCAGGTTAAAGTTTTCCAGCATGGTCTTACAGGAGGCGTCGAACTCCTGCTGTTCCTCCTCGGTGAGCTTCAATTCGATGATGTCCGCCACACCGTTCCGGTTGAGCACCGCCGGAACGCTGGCGTACACGCCGTGCTGGCCGTACTGGCCGTCCAGGTAGACGGAGACAGGCAGGACGCGGTTTTCGTCCCCGAACACCGCTCGGATGACCTCAGCGATGGATGCGCCGATGCCGAACTCGGTGGAGCCTTTGCCTCCCAAGATGATCCAGCCGCCCTTCTTGCCTTCCGCCGCCAGGGCATCCAGATCCAGCTTGCCATAAGTGTCCGGCCGCTCCTCCATGAGTTGGGACAAGGGCTTGCCTGCGATGGTGACGATGGACCAGGGCACCATCTGGCTCTCGCCGTGCTCGCCCAGTGCGTAGGCGTACACGGATTTCTGATCCACCCCAACGGCCTGGGCGATGGCCCGTCTCAGGCGGGCGGAGTCCAGGGTGGTGCTGGTGGAGAAGACTTTTTCGGGCGGCCAATCCAGCACATGCTGGATGTAGTGAGCGATGACGTCCGCCGGATTGGAGATGCTCAGGATGATGCCGGAGAAGCCAGAGGTCTTGATCTTGGCGGTCACATCCTTCAGGACTTCAATGGTCTGGCGCAGGGTGTCCATGCGGGTCTGTCCTTTGCTCATATCCGGCAGGGGGCCTGCGGCCACGATGAGCAGCTGGGCGTCCTTGGCATCGGAGTAGTCCCCTGCCCGAACGATGGCGCCCTTGCGCAGGTAGAGGGTGGAGTCGTACAGGTCTAACGCCTGGGCTTCCGCCTTCTTCTGGTCGATGTCGATGTAGACAATCTCCTCTACCAGTCCCTGGGAGAGCAGGGCGTAGCCTGCGTGGGAACCCACATGGCCAGCGCCAACGATGATAATTTTCCGTTTCAATACTTCCATTTGGTACTCCCTTCTCAGTGCTTGTTCTTCTTGACAACCAGGTTGCCGACAAGCTGGATGATGCTGACGATGATAAAGACCACGATGACGGTGACCCAAGTCACATCGGTCATGTTCCGGTCATGGCCATACTGAATGGCGAAGTTGCCCAGGCCGCCGGAACCGACCGCGCCGGCCATGGCGGTCAGACCCACCAGGCTGATGGCGGTGATGGTGGTACCCCGCGCAATGGCGGAGACGCTCTCCCGCAGGTACACTCGGAAGATGATCTCCAGCGGGCTGGAACCCATGGACAGGACGGCTTCGATGAGGCCATGGTCGATCTCGTCCAGCGCACCCTCCACCTGACGGGAGAAGAAGGGCACGGTGCCCATGATGAGGGGGACGATGGCGCCGGGGACGTTGATGGCGGTGCCCATGATGGCACGGGAGAGGGGGATGACCCAGGTGAGCAGGATGATAAAGGGGATGGAGCGGAAGAAGTTCACGAACTTATCCAGCACCTGATAGACCACTTTTTGCTCTAGGATGCCGCCGGGCTTGGTGACGGTGAGGACGATGCCCAGGAACAAGCCCAAGACAAAGGCGATGCCGCCCGACCAGCCCACCATGATGAGGGTATCTCCGATAGCCTGGTAAAAGTCAGGCAGTCTGTCCATCACATTGGGCATGATGCTTGTCAAAAATTCCGTCATTGCCGAATCACCTCCACACCGACATTTTTCTCTTTCAAATATGTGAGCGCTGCGTCAATCTGCCCGCTGTCGCCGCTGAAGATGGCGACCGTTCCGCCGATGGGCGCATTCTGGACGATCTCTACATCGGCGAAGATGATATTTAAGGTAATCCCAAACTTTTGGGTGATGAGCGAGATCAGTGGCTCCGATGGGTTCCGCTCCACATAGGACAAGCGGACAATCCGCTCGCCCGGCTTCAAGGCCACCACTGGGGAATCGTCTGCGATCAGCTCCTCGATCTTTTGCAGGTTGGAGGTGGTCTTGATGAAGTCCCTTGTGATCGGCTCCTTGGGGGTAGCGAACACGGAGAACACCGTTCCCTCCTCCACCACCTTGCCGTGATCCATGACTGCAACTCGGTTGCAGATTTCCTTCACCACCGCCATCTCATGGGTGATGACCACGATGGTGATGCCCAAGGTCTGGTTCAGGTGGTGGAGCAGGCGCAGAATGGCTTTGGTGGTCTGAGGGTCTAAGGCCGAGGTGGCTTCATCACAGAGCAAAATCTTGGGGTCGTTGGCCAAGGCTCGTGCGATGGCCACCCGCTGTTTTTGACCGCCGGAGAGCTGGCTGGGGTAGGCGTTCTCCTTGTCGGCGATGCCCACCAGCTCCAACAGGCTGTGGACTTTTTCCCGAATCTCCTCCTTGCTCAGCCCGCTGCCCCGAAGGGGGTAGGCCACATTGCCGAAGATGGTGCGGGAGGGCATGAGGTTGAAGTGCTGAAAGATCATGCCGATCTTTTTCCGCGCCTGACGTAGTTCCTTGGCGGACATTCGGGTTAGCTCCTGCCCGTCTACCTCCACGCTGCCGGAGGTGGGGCGCTCCAACAAGTTGATACAGCGCACCAGGGTGGATTTCCCAGCCCCAGAGAACCCGATGATGCCGAAAATATCGCCATCCTGGATGGTCAGGTTTACATTGTCCACTGCGTGGACTTGCTTTGTTTTATCCGAACCAGCAAACACTTTGCTGACGTGCTGCAATACGATCATAGGGTCTCTCCCTCCTTCGTGGGGCTATTATAGACCTAGATCTCGCCTGCTGTCCAATATCACATGAATATAGTAGGCAATAGATTCAATCTATAACTAAGCAATCTGTACACGATGGTAAAACAGCTGTCCTCAGGTCTGCCCTGCCCGCTGGGCTTGCAGCAGATATTCCTCCACTTCTTTGATATAACGTGCGCCGATCTCGCTCAAAATGGAACTTTTTTTGGTGATATAGCCAATCTCCATCACGCTGTTCTCCTCCACCGAGTCCGCCTCAAAGGGTACTGCCAGGTAGTCGCTGCCGTTGAGTTCCTCGCAGATGATGCCGGAACAGAGGGTGTAGCCGTTGAGTCCCACCATCAGGTTCAGCATGGTGGCACGATCGCAGGCTTTGATGGTGCGGGTGTATTCGTTGGTACTCAAGATCTCCTCTGCGAAGTAGAAGGAAGCAGCTTCCCCCTGCTCAAAGGACAAGCAGGGATAGTCCTTGAGCTGCTGGAAGCGGATGGATTTCTCTTTGGCCAGGGGATGCCCCGACCACAGGTAAACATAGGCTTGGCAGTCGATCAAATGATGGAATTCCAGCCGGTTTGCCCGCAGCAATTTCTGAATGGCGGAGCGGTTAAAGTCGCTGAGGTAGAGAATCCCCACCTCACTGCGCAGGTTGGCCACATCGGCGATGACATCACGGGTCTTGGTCTCTCGAATGGCGAATTCGTACTGGGACATATCAAAGCCCTTCACCAGTTCCACAAAGGCTTTCACGGCGAAGGAATAGTGCTGGGTGGAGACACCGAACTTCTTTTTCAAGTTTTTCCCGTCCCCGTACTTCTCCAGCAGCTCCTCGTACTGGCTGTAAACCTGCCGAGCGTAGAGCAAAAACTCCGCCCCGTCCTGGGTCAGCGTCACCCCCCGTCCGCTGCGGTGGAAGATGGTGATGCCCAGCTCCTTTTCCAGCTCCTGCATGGCGCTGGTCAGGGAGGGCTGGGCGATATAGAGGAATTCCGCAGCCTTGTTCAGGGAACCTTTCTCTGCGATGGTGATGGCATAATGCAACTGTTGTAACGTCATCTTTCCTTTTCCTTTCCCTCTGTCTCCAAAGGAACAGGCCGAGAGGGAACCTGCCGGTTCCCTCTCTCCCCCGTCCTATCAACATATCATTTTCGTATGTTTCAGTGTATCATCTCTCCCCCTCCCCTGTCAAGAAAACAGCTCTCAACCATCCGATTGGGGGCTGTGCTGTACCTTATTGCGCCGCTGTGCCGGTCACAGTATACCAGTTTTGTGCCTGATGCCCCTCTCTCTTTGGGGCTCATTTCCCCAGATTTCATGGGCTTTCGCTGGCAACGGCCGTGAAAAGACGCTGGATCTTCCCGCAAGAAGCTCCAGCGTCTGCTCATTGTTTGCCCCGTTTCAGGATGCGCTCTAAGGTGGGGATGTCCAGCAGGTTCACGGTCTGGAACTGCCCCTGATAGAACACCGCCCAGTTGTTGAAGACACAGGGCAGAGCTTTGGCCTGTTCCAGCGTCTCCACGGGATGGAAGGTCACGGGAAAGCCTTTTTCTTGGCAGTGCTCCCGCACCAGCTCCACCCGCTGTAGGATAAAGGGACACTGCATATCATAGTAGATGGTCAGCTCCTGTTTCGGAATGGCCTGGGCTTTGGCGGAGGGAGTAAAGCGGGGCGTGGTGCCGTCCAAGGAGAGGGACAGCAGCTCGTAGCCATCTTTTGTGGCGTCCACGGTCTGGAAGCCGAATTTCTGTACAAACGCCTGGCTGGTCAGCCACGCCTTCTGTTTCTTCGCCCCCAGCAGACACACGCCGGACTTGCCCTGGGCTTTGGCGTCCGCCAGGCAGTATTCCAGCAACGCTCTGCCGTACCCGTGCTTTTTGCACTTGCCATCCACCCACAGACAATAGATATAGAGGTAGTTCTCCCCCTCCACCGGCACCCACGCCGTCTCCAAAGGGGCGTACTCGATCATGACGCAGCACTTCTGGTTCAGCTTCCGGAACACATGTCCCTCTTTCAGCCGCTCCGCCAGCCACTGACGTTTTGCCTCCACGCCGGGGTGCTTTTTTCGGGTGCGGATGATGCAGCACAGGTGTTCGTCTGCCAGATTTTCTGGGGTCAGGTTGATAAATTCCACATTTTGCTCCATTTCTTCTCCTCTCCCGTTCTATTCCACAATATGCATTCTATGATATATATCATAGAATGTCTTTCCTCCCCTGTCAATCACTCCGCTCCTCCCAGTTGACAGCTTCCACCGCTGCCACTATAATACTTTCGTTCAAATCCAATCCAGTTGTCCTCGGACAGCTGTTTCAAACCGCCTTTGTTAGGTGTTGCTAACCAATATATCTGCCAAAAGGAGAGAGCCAGATGACGATCACACATCTTTTCTGCTTGCTGGCCTGTGCCGGACATTTGGTGCTCTGGCGCTGCGACCGGAACTTGACCTACCTGGCCGGCGGACGCTTTGATTTCCGCTGTTTGCAGGACAACGACCGCCTCTCTGCCGTCCTGGGCGGGACGCCGTTGAAGCAGCTATGGGTGCGACAATGGCTGGGGTGTTCGCTCTGACGGCGGCGTTTTCGGGATATCTGGCGCTGTGCCAATGGATGGGCAGTTTTCCAAGCTGTGGGCTGGGCTGATGCTGGCAGGGTGTGTGCTGTTCTTCCTGCCTGGCGTGGCACATCATGTGTTCTGCGGGGCGTTAGAGTGGTTTTACCTGCGGCTGGATCGGATAGAGGAGGCACGAGAGGTCGTCGTGTTTTTTTCAAAGGCACCTCTGCCGCCATATTCCTCTGATATTTGGGTTTGCTGGTCTTTGTGCTGTCCCTGCTCGTGGCCGTGGCCAGCGGTACCACCAGCTTGCCCCGCTGAACCTGTCTGTGCAGCACGCTGCCCCTATTTTTACTGCTGTCCCCCTTGCGCATTGTGGGTACGATGAACCTGGTCAGCGGGGCAATGTTTTTGGGGCTATTTGTTTTGATCTGAGGTGCGGAATATCGAAACGCCATTCAACCCCAAGGCAGCGGGGACGCTGTTCAAGATTTGCGGCGGGCGGCGGAAGATGCCGCTCGTGTGGGTGGCGTTTGACGAGCTGATATGACTGCTATCTGGACAGAAAACTTCCAACGGCTTCCTTTTAAGTATTGAAATTTTTGCGTTCTTCCTGTAACATAAATAAGTGCATTGTGTCGACAGCGATGGTGGCACATCCCTGCCCCTCGTTCTGTTGTCGATGCGCGATCAATCTGATGGAGGTGCAGCATGGGTATTTTAAAAAAGTCTGTCGGCGGGTCGGATCAATCCCCTCCTGCCTCTATCAAACACGCAGCAGCCCAGCAGCCAAAACCCCAGATGCGGGAAAGCAGACCTTACCTGGTGCGGAACCCGCCGCCACCCCTCCTGATCCCACGGCAAAAACGAGCCTATCGGGTAATCCCGAACCGCACGGACCACACCAGAGAAGTGGTTCGAAGCTACGATATCCAAGCGCTCCAAGCGGAAGTGGCGTACCTCAACCGTGTCATCTCCCGCGCCTGTGAGCTGGCTCATGTGGTACCGGCGCTGTCGCTGGATCTGTCCCAGTTCGTCTACAGCACATCCCGCAACGGAACCCATTATACCTGGTTCCCCTACACACCGTTTGGACAGGTGTCCCGTTATCCGCTGATGCTGCACTACCAGACGAAAGCACAGTGTCCTGCTCCGTTCTCCGAAAGTGAGGAGTATCAGGCGTGGCTGGACTTTTTAGCCACAGGCGGTACGGCGAAAGCGTGGGAAGCCCTATATGGAACTGCGACAGGCATCCAACCGCTCCTGCCTGATACGGCTTTTGGCAAGATCTATTATTTAAAGAGCGGCCTGATCGGAAGAGCTCGTCTGGTTTTCTGGCGCGACCAGATGGAGTACATCCTGTGTTTGGAGCCGCTATTCAAGTGGCAGACGCAGCACAGGCTGGTTTTGCGGAAGTTCATACGCCGTGATCCGGAGGGCAATGAGATCGTCCTGTTTGAGACGTAATCGGCACGTTGAGAGGAAAAAGGCCGCTCGGTGCGAGCGGTCTTTTTCTTGGTGCGGTGCTGTCACATGGACTCTATGTCCATCTCCCTCCACCGTTTGTCCAACGCCGTGCCTCGCATGAGCGCTTCCGCATTCTCATAGAATTCAGCATCGCCGTCCGGACAAGTGCAGATAAACGGTCGATGGTTTCTCCACGAAATATTGTACATCGTTCCGTCTAAATAGAATACAATATCAAGATGCAGATGCATCGCTTCCTCCAGCTCTTGCAGATGCTCCAGCTTTCTGCCTTTCAAAGCTCATCGCCTCCTTGTCTTCGTTGCCTTACTCTGACAGTTCTTCTATGGCTTCGATTTCATTTTCCATCAAGCCATAGTAAGCGCCCGCTGCGCCTGTATCTATGTCAATCTCGGCAATCTCTGGTTCGTTGTCGGCCGCGCGGGTGTAGCCAACGCACACGCCGCGCATCGGTGGGCTTCCGTCTCGGAAGGTAATACGCACTTGCTTGCCGAGTAGTGCTTCGCATCGTTCTTCTAAACCCATATTGTTATTCCCTTTCGTAATAAGCAGATTTACACCATCTTGACAGCTTTCTTTTGCTCTGCGTTCGCCCAAGAAACGTGACCCACCCCAATGTGAAAAACGCCCGATTCCAACCAGAATCAGGCGTTTTTTGTGGAGCTACTGGCCGGATTTGAACCGGCGACCTGCTGATTACGAAAACTACGCATTATGTTTTGTGTGCGTTCGCAGAGCGGAGGAATGCGTTGCGCCGCAACAGTTTTCGGTGTTTTATCGTTTTGTGCGCATGCGCACGATTCGCCGCGTTTTCACCACGATAAACGTTAAATAAACGTTAGAATAAAGCGCCCGGGGTGGATACCCCAGGCTTTTGCTGTCTATCACATCATTTTCAAGAGCGCCTCCCGCGACATCTCCCCACAACTATTTCATCCCATGCAAAACGTACCAAAATAAC
>URAM01000017.1 GCA_900545815.1 uncultured Eubacteriales bacterium
ACGTGCGGGAGCAGGACGGCGGTTTGCCGAAGGTGTTCAAGATGGAGAGCGCCGAACAGCGGTACTTCAAAGAGTGGTTCAACAATCTGCCGCCGGAAAGCCGGGTGCGTCAATGCAAGGATATGATGTTCAATCAGCTTAACAAGCTGAACATGGTGGACGCTGCCGAACTGAAAGCCTACATAAACCGCATTGTGGACGATATGGATAAGGCGCAACTTGCCGCTATGGAGAAAGCCCCGCTGGGCTATGCGGCAAAGATCCGCTCCAAAATTGAAACGCTGCTGGAAGCCCATTATCGAGAAAACTTTGAAAGGTGGCTGGAAACGGAGCGCATCGTCTGCAAGCCCTATTTCCGTCTGCGCCCCTCTATCCATCCTGCCACCTATACCGACATATATGCCCGTTCTCTGTATGCAGCAGAGGACGGTGACATGAACAAACTGGAACAGAAGTTGATTGTGGAGTTGACCGCCCTGCCGAATGTCCGCTGGTGGCACAGGAATATTGCACGGCAAGACTTTGCAATTAACGGCTTTATCAAGCACTACCCCGATATTCTGATTATGACCCAAAGCGGCAAGCTCATCTGCGCGGAAACCAAGGGCGACCACCTGAAAAACGATGACAGCCGGGAGAAAATCGCACTCGGTCAGGCGTGGCGTACAGCAGCAGGCAAGGATTTCCGCTATTACATGGTATTTGAGAATGAGGAAAACCTCTTGCCGGGTGCGGTGAGCATGAGCCAGTTTATCGACACGATCAAGGAACTATAAAAGCCTCTTATTCGCAGGGGTCGATATTTTCTACCCCCATGTTTGACCGCTGTGATTGCACAAGTTTATACAGATTCAGGCAGCAGGAGCAATTCTGCTGCCTTTTTCTTTGGGTGACTGTTCCGCTCACCTTGCGTCTGCGGATTGTCATAATTTTCAAAAAGGAGCGTGGTAGTAATGAAATTGGAAACCGTGCAAAGGAGGTGGTGTGCCGATGCAAAGCAGAAAACGCAGACGGATTCTGATGCAGGAGGCAGGATATGGCAAAGCCGCTTGACCCCAAAGCGATAGAGGCAGAACGGCAAACCAGCAGCCGAGCTGAACGCAGGGAGCAGAAGCGCCGCCAGATGCAGGACGAGATTTCTTATAATCAGCGTGGAAATGGCGTTATTATTATTCCACCGCAGAAACGGCGGGAACTTGCAGAGGAGCCGCCCAAACTCCGTGTTGCGGCGTACTGCCGCGTCAGCACACAGGAGGAACAGCAGGTCGGCAGCTTTGATATGCAGATTCACCATTTCACCAAAAGGATTGAAGCAAATCCGCAATGGGAGCTGGTTGAGATTTATCAAGACGAGGGTATCAGCGCGACTACCGTTGAAAAGCGCCTTGGCTTTCAGAAAATGATTGCCGACGCAGTTGACGGGAAGATTGACCTGATTCTCACAAAAAGCATCAGCCGTTTTGGTAGAAATATCGTGGATATTCTGGAGAATCTGCGAACGCTTTCTGCGCTGAACCCGCCCGTTTCCGTTGAGTTTGAGACAGAAGGAATCACCTATACCGGCGATGGGCGGAATAATCTGCTGATCTCATTGCTGGCAGCTCTGGCTGAAATGGAGTCCCAGCAAAAGAGCGAGGCAATTAAGGCTGGTATCCGCTGGCGCATGGCGGAGGGCATCTACAAGTTCTCCGTTCAGAACACGCTTGGCTTCTATCGTGATCATTTCGGGCGGCTTGTCATTGAGCCGACCGAGGCAAGAATTGTTGAGTACATCTATGAAAGCTGCTTGGAGGGCGCAACCCCGGCAGAAATCGCCGCCGCACTGACAGAACAGGGTATCAAATCTCCAATGGGGAACGATCTCTGGTCTGCCGGTACTGTCCGCAGCATCCTCCGAAATGAGAAATACTGCGGTGATGCTTTGATGCAGAAAACCTATACCAAGGATTTTCGCACCCATAAATCCGTCAAAAATACAGATTTGAATATGTATTTCAAGGAAAATCACCACACAGCGATTATCAAAAAAGAGGATTGGATCAAGGTACAAAAGCTGCTGTCAGAGCGGCACAGCACAGCAAAACGAGCAACATTGCGCCGTTTGAGCAATCACTTCGTCGCATACCGCGTAAAGGATGGTCTTTTCAAGGGCTATCTGATTATGGATTCCCGCTGGTCTTTTATGGAACGTCAGGAGTTTATGAAAATCGTGGATGAGACGCAAAACACCATAAAATGAAAGGATTTTTACTATGAACTTCGATTTTTCCGCTTTGAACTTTGAAACCATCGACTCCAACATCAACGCCTACCCGGATATGTTCCTGAATCAGAATGGCGTGACTTTCACCAAGAAGGTGCTTGAGGACTTGGGCTATCCTGCCTTTATTTTGTGTCTGCTGGATGCGAAAGCGAGGGTATTTGCGATCCGTTCCTGCAAGAGCAACGAACCGAAGGGATTCAAGTTCTCCAAGCCGAGAGGCGAACAGAAAGGTGTTGTTACGATCTCCAACAAGAATCTGCTTGACCCGCTTCGCGCTGTCACCGGCGAGGACTGGATTCCCGGCAAGCGTTACAGGGTGCGCGGGTTCTGGGTTGCCGATGCAAAAACCATGTGCTTTGACCTCAATGAGGGCGTTCAGGAGGACTTTCGTCCTGTTACGCCGAGCAATGATGCAGAATAATCCCTGATTTTCAGGGAGAAAAGGGAGAGCCAAAGAGCAGCGGCAAGCCGCCTGAGCGAGAAAGCCACCTCTCCCTTTTCTCCCTCGCTGCGGCTATGGAAACCGTGGAAAACCGCAAGCGGTTTACGCACCGTTCCCACAGCCTGCGCTCACCCTCTTTTTCCTCTCTGGCTTTCTCCCTATACAAAGATAAGTGTCCATTTTCTATCCCGAAAACGCACAGTTGCCACGACGAACAGAGGGCAGCGTGTCAATATGGCAAAGAAAAGCAAACGGCACACAGGCGGTTTTATACTCAAAAAAAGCCCCGAAACATGACAAAAAAGAAACCCAGTACCACTTTAATGGCGTGGTGCTGGGCTTCTTCTGATTACAGCGATTTTCAGCGGGTGAAGCAATGTGCTGTTTGCAGATAGCTCTTTCGCATTTTGCTGTTTGGTGCGGAAATGTACTGTTCCGCAAAATCCTACGCACAGAAGCGTACCGTGTACACTCTATCGCGCTTTGCGTTCTAATATACTTTTTTGCGCAAGAAGAAAGAAATTTGCTGTTTTCACTATGCTCGATTTAAGCACGGCGTTTTTACTGCCTCATAGTCAATTCACTCAGCAATTAAGCCAAAATGCCGCAGCGCATCCTTGATCGCCTCGACCTTCTCAGGCGGGCAGGGATGATACTCATGTTTTCTCTGATCCACTGCGTTCGGCGCTTTGTGCATATCCAGTCCGACCATACGCTTGACCTCGGCAATATATGCCGTATGGACTTTGAAGCCGTACTTCTCCTGCACATACTCCTGAATACGCTTATAGGTCGGATGCTCCTTGACCTCGCCGGTTTCCACTTCCATTCTGACCTCAACCGTCAGTGGATTTGTTTCCCGTGACAAGAGGACCACCGTCTCAACATGACTCGTCCGGCAGAACAAGTCCACCCCAACTGCCTGCTCAGCCCGGTACCCCAGCTGGGTGAACCGCTTCAAGTCCCGTGCCAGGGTGGCTGGGTCGCAGGAGACGTAAACCACGCGGTTGGGCGCCATGGCGCAGATGGAGTCAATAACGTCGGGCGCCAGCCCCTTTCGGGGCGGATCCACGCACACCACGTCCGGGCGGATGCCCCGCTGCTCCAGGTCGGCGGCGGCTTTGCTGGCATCGGCGCAGATGAATTCCACGTTGCTCACGCCGTTCTTTCTGGCGTTTTCCCAGGCGTCTTCGATGGCAGGCGGAACGATCTCCGCACCGATGACCTGTTTCGCCCGCTGAGCCATCACCAGACTGATGGTGCCGGTGCCGCAGTACAAGTCCACAACAGTCTCTTCGCCCGTCAGTCCGGCAAACTCCAACGCGCAGTTGTACAGCACCTCCGCCTGGTCTCGGTTGACCTGGAAGAAGGAGGGGATGGATAGCTGAAAGGTCAGGCTGCACAGACGATCCTCCAGGGTGTCACGCCCCCACAGCACCCGATAGTCCCGCCCCAAGATCACGTTGGTCTTGCGGGTGTTCACGTTCAAGACCACCCCCACTGCCTTGGGACAGGCCGCAGTCAACGCCTCTGCCAGCTCCTTCTCAAAGGGCAGCGCCTTGGCATTGGCCACCACGCAGATGAGGGACTGGCGCTTTCGATTGGTGCGGACAAACACATGACGAATGAGCCCCTCACCGGTGCGCTCATCGTAGGCGGGGACGGCGTATTTGTGCATCCACTTGCGCACCACACGACCGGCCTTGTCCGCAATGTCCGATTGGAGCAGACAGCTGCCCACGTCGATGACTTCATGGCTGCGGCCACGATAGAAGCCCACCTTCACCCCGGTCTTGTGATCCTGACTCACCGGGAACGCCGCCTTGTTCCGGTAGCGTTGGGTGTCCTTGGCCCCGTACATCTGGCTGACGGACAGGTCCAGCCCACCGATACGCTGGAGGGCGTCGTCGATGCGCTGACGCTTCAGGAATAGCTCCTCCTCGTAGGTCATGTGCCGCAGGGTACAGCCGCCGCAGACGGGGAAGTGGGGACAGTCGGAGGGGATGCGAGCGGGGGAGGATTCGAGGATCTTCACCACCCGTGCCCAGGCGCAGGACTTGCCCACCTTCATCAGCGAGACCTGACAGGTCTCTCCCCGCAGTGCCCCCCGGACGAACACCGCCATGCCGTCCAGCCGGCCGATGCCCTGACCGTCGCTGGCGTAGCGGTCGATGGTGATGGTGTGGATGCTGTTCTTTTTCAGTTCTGGCATAGTCGTGCCCTCCGATGTCTGTTTGTTGCGATTGTCTTTTATTTTACATTAGATGGGGGCAAGAAGCAAATGGTTCGGGGGAAAAGGGTAAAAAAAGGTTGAAATTGTCATACATTTGTGATACGATTTTGGAAGAAGGTGTAAGCTACAAAAGAGAGAGTAGGAGGAACGCATGAAACAAGGAAAACGATGGATCGCGCTCATGCTGGCGCTGGCCATGTGCCTGAGTGTTCTGCCAGCCAGCGTGTTGGCTACGGAGCTGGGGAGCGAGGCGGAAGTGACTGAGGTTGCAGCGCCGGAGGACAGCAGCGAGGCTGCGGAAGTGGAAGAACCGCAGGCGGCCGAGACCGAAGAGCCGGACGAGGAGCCGGTGGAGGATGTTTCGCCAAGTACTATGGCGGCTACGTCGGGGAAGTGCGGGAAAAATGCAAAGTGGAGCTATAATTCCAAAACAAAAACTCTGACTATCAGCGGGAAGGGAGCAATGTATAACTATAGCTGGGACAAAGATCCTCCCTGGGCAGACAATAATCAGATAGTAGAGCAGACACGACATATTGTTGTAAAAGAGGGAATTACAAGAATAGGGAATATGGCATTTGAGTGCATAGGAGAGGAGGGGATGACCAGAAAAGATGGGATTTCTAGAAGTATCTCTTTGCCAAAGTCATTAACCTCCATTGGAGCATATGCCTTTGCTAGCTATCAGTTTGTAAATACTATTACGATTCCTAAAAATGTTAAATCTATAGGGGGAAGGGCATTTTCCAGTACAGGTGTGAAAAAGTTTCAGGTTGATTCAGAGAATAAGTATTTTACTGCGCAGCAAGGTGTTTTGTTCAATAGGGATAAGACTATATTGGTAGCATACCCTGTTTGTAATGGCATGAAAAGCTATACTATTCCTAGTACTGTAGAACATATAAGTGGGGGTGCATTTGACTGTGGTTCAGGTGGCGCATCCCTTATTGATGGCTGCAAATTGAGAAAAATTGTGATTCCATATAGTGTAGAAACAGTTGATGAGTATGTGTTTGTTGGTATAGATGGTGAAATTTATTTTGAAGGGAATCCGCCGAAGGGACTTTCAGAAGCATTTGATTTTGCCTGGATAACGATTTATTATCCGAAAGAATATGTGTCTAACTGGCAGAGTGTAAAAAAAGCGTTGCAGGAAGTTGAAGATGACGGGGATTCCGCATTTGAATGGAAAACATGGACCCCGCAGCAAACCAGCAAAGAATTCAACGCTGCAATATATAGAGCGGATTATTATCTGGAAGAGCATAGTTCAGTCACGGAGAATACAAACTTTTCTGCCGATGGCTCCCCATGCAAAATTCTCTATGATGCTGGTCGCGAAAAAGGCCTGGCAAATGTTGTAGCTGCATGGAAAGCGGTAACTGGTGCATTGGACACGATAGATAAGCCTTCCAGTGCTATTGATTTGATGTTTGAAAAGAAGAATATGTATAGTGCGATTATTTTTAGTATTTTCCAGGCGGAAAGCAAAAATTCGCATACGATTCTTCAGGGTTCAGATAAAGCGGTACAGCTGTCTGGAAAATTATTTAGCTATGTGAAAAAAGCAATGAAGCTGAAGTTCAATCTTGATTTGACAAAGACATATGATTTGTCAAAGATGACAAAAGAACAGAAGCAATCTTTGTTCCTCATAGCAAATGAATGGCTGGAAGACCAGGATTCAATCTTGAAAAAAATCAGCGGCAAGATTGACTTAGCTGGCGATGTGATAAAGTATGCCAAACAGCTTGCAGACTGGTGTGACTACGTTGCGACTTGTGAGACGTTGTTGAGCATGAATTCTTATAGTAAGCAAATCATGTCAGATATGTATCAGAAAGCAACGGATGCGGATTTAAAAGCAGCGCTGAAAGACTGTGTATCCATCATGGATAGCACGGAAACTGAATTTTACTATGCGATGCTGGATAAATTGGCAGATGAAGCAGGGAAAAGCGCTGTAAAGTTTGGCGTAGATAAATGCTGGAGTATGCTAAAGAAATCGGCACAAAAGATGAATCCTTATATTGCGGTACTGTGGAAGGCATATGAAACGTCGAAAGGTTTTTGTAATGGACTTCTCAGTACAGATAAAATCTCTGAGCAGTATTGCAAGATGGGGATATTGGTTAATACAGAAGACTTGTTGCGGAGCGTTTATGGTGACATTAAGAAATCTTATAATGCTAATAAGAATGTCCGGAATGCAAAGATGCTAAATCGAGTTGTTCGCTTGGCATATGTTTGCAGAAAAGTTGATTGCAAGTATGCAGATAATTTTGTGGAAACAGTTGATGATGCGGTGATATCAAATCTACTCTATGCATTTAACTCAGGAAACACAAAGGAATTAAGAAGGCAGATCGACAGTATTTATGTAGGTGCGGATAACGGGTATTGGGATGTTAATAACGGCTGGATTGAAAGCTTGAAGAAGACGTATCCCGATGAATACACTAAATATAAAAAGTGGTTGGGATATGTGTTACGGAAATGCCCGATTGAGTTGTCTTATAAAAAATGTGTATACACAGGAAAAGGGAAGAAGCCATCCGTGACTGTGAGCAGAAATTCTTTGCGGCTAAAAGAAGGAACACATTATAAAGTCGCGTATGAGAATAATGTAGAGATCGGCAGAGCGAAGGTAATCGTAACTGGAGTAGGAAACTATCACGGAAAGATAACGATCAGTTTCAGGATTATCCCGAAGGAGCCCACGCTTGTTGGTGTTACGAATGCAAAAGGCAAAAAGCTGAATATCATATGGAGTAAAATTGATTATGTAGATGGATATGAGATTCAGTATGCACTGGACAGCAACTTTAAAAATGCTAAAAAGAAGGTAGCGAAAAAAGCGAAAACGGTTAAGAAAACCATTAAGGGCTTGAAAAAAGGCAAGAAATATTATGTTCGGATTCGGACATACAAAAAGGAAAAGAAAACGAAGCTGGATTACTATTCTAAGTGGAGCAAAACTAAAACCGTCACCATCAAAAAATAAAACAACCGCCCAAAACAGAAGGCAGAGCCTTTCGGCTCTGCCTTTTCGCTCCATTGAACAAGAAAAAGTGGGGGATGCGGCAAAAATACAGGGAATCTTTCTCAATTTTGTGTTTCACATTCGCTACCATTTGTGTTATAATTCAATCTGAATGAGTACATCCGCAACGGATTTAAGAAAGGAATCGATAAAGCATGGGAATGATGAGAAAACTTCTCGGAACCAACTCCAAGCGGGAAGTCAAAAAGATTACCCCCATTGTAGATAAAATTGAGGCACTGTCCGACGAATACAAAGCCCTCACTGATGAACAGCTCCGTGCCAAGACCGACGAGTTCAAGGCACGCCTGGCCGCCGGCGCCACCCTGGACGACATCCTCCCCGAAGCCTTCGCCACCTGTCGGGAAGCGGCAGATCGTGTCCTGGGCCTCCGTCCCTATCGCGTCCAGCTCATCGGCGGCATCATCCTCCATCAGGGCCGTATCGCCGAAATGAAGACCGGCGAAGGCAAGACCCTGGTGGCCACCCTGCCCGCCTACCTCAACGCCCTCACCGGCGAAGGCATCCACATCGTCACCGTCAACGACTACCTGGCCAAGCGTGACTCCGAGTGGATGGGCAAGGTCTACCGGTTCCTGGGTCTGTCCGTTGGTCTGATCGTCCACGGCCTGACCAAGGCAGAGCGCAAGGCCGCTTACGACGCCGACATCACCTACGGCACCAACAACGAGATGGGCTTCGACTACCTCCGTGACAACATGGCCGTCTATGACCGGGACACCGTCCAGCGCAACCTGACCTTCGCCATCGTGGACGAAGTGGACTCCATCCTCATCGACGAAGCCCGTACCCCCCTCATCATCTCCGGCCGCGGCGAAGAGTCCACCAAGCTGTATCAGATGGCCGACCAGTTCGCCAAGGATCTGGACTGCTACGTGGTCGCCGAGACCGACGACAAGGAATTTGACGAGGACGTGGAGCAGAACTACGACTACATCGTGGAAGAAAAGCGCAAGACCGCTACTCTGACCGCCCGCGGCATCGCCAAGGCAGAAAAATTCTTCCACCTGGACAACCTGGCCGACGAAGAGAACACCACCATCAACCACCACATCAACCAGGCCATCCGCGCCCGCGGCGTCATGAAGAAGGACATCGACTACGTGGTCAAGGATAACCAGGTGGTCATCGTGGACGAGTTCACCGGCCGTCTCATGTTCGGCCGTCGCTATAACGAGGGTCTGCATCAGGCCATCGAAGCCAAGGAGAGCCTGAAGGTGGCCAACGAATCCAAGACTCTGGCTACCATCACTTTCCAGAACTTCTTCCGCCTCTATGACAAGCTCTCCGGCATGACCGGTACCGCTATGACCGAAGAGGACGAATTCAGCTCCATCTACGACCTGGACATCGTGGAGATCCCCACCAACAAGCCCGTCGTCCGTGTGGATTACCCCGACGTGGTCTACAAGACCGAGGCCGGCAAGTATCGCGCCATCGTCAAACAGATTGAGGAGTGCCACGAGAAGGGTCAGCCCGTCCTGGTGGGTACCGTCTCCATCGAAAAGTCCGAGCGCATCTCCCGTATGCTTCGGGATAAGGGCATTCCCCACAACGTGCTCAACGCCAAGAACCACGAGAAGGAAGCGGAGATCATCGCACAGGCCGGTAAGCTGGGCGCCGTCACCGTCGCTACCAACATGGCAGGCCGTGGTACCGACATCGTCCTGGGCGGTAACGCCGAGTACATGGCCAAGGCCGACCTGCGCCGCGCCGGGTTCAACGGGGAAGTCATCTCCGAAGCCACCGGCTACGCCGAGAGCAACAACCCCGACGTCCTGGAGGCGCGCCGTCAGTTCGCCGAGAACGAGGCTCGTTATAAGGAAGAAATCAAGATCGAGGCGGAAAAGGTTCGCCAGGCCGGCGGTCTGTTCATCCTGGGCACCGAGCGCCATGAAGCCCGCCGTATCGACAACCAGCTCCGTGGCCGTTCCGGCCGTCAGGGCGACCCCGGCGCCAGCCGCTTCTTCCTGTCCCTGGAGGACGACATCCTGCGTCTGTTCGGCAGCGACCGCATCGCCAAGCTCATGGACACCATGAAGATCGATGAGGACACCCCCATTGACGCCAAGATGCTCTCCAGCGCCATTGAAAACGCCCAGAAGAAGGTGGAATCCCGTAACTTCCAGGCTCGTAAGGACGTTCTGGACTACGACGACGTCATGAACACCCAGCGTGAAGTCATCTACGGCGAACGCCGCAAGGTGCTGTCCGGCCAGAACATGAAGGAAGTCATCCTGGGCATGGTGGACAGCGTCATCGAACGTGCCCTCCACGGCGCCGCCGGCGAGCGTCAGCACTTGACCAACGCCGAATTCCAGGACGCTGTGTCTGAGTTCCGCAACGTATTTTTGACCTCGGAGGAACTGATCTTCACGGATGAGGAGCTGGCCAGCAAGTCCATTGATGATCTGATCGCTCTGGTCAAGGAACGTGCCATCGACATCTACAACAAGAAGGAAGCCATCCTGGGCGAGCCGCTGATGCGGGAACTGGAACGTGTCATGCTGCTGCGCGTGGTGGACGAATATTGGATGGAACACATCGATGCCATGGACGACCTGAAGCAGGGCATCCGCCTGCGTGCCTATGGCCAGGAAGACCCTGTCGTAGCTTATAAGCGCCAGAGCTTCGATATGTTCGACCAGATGACCCTGGCCATCCAGGATGAGACCGTTCGTCGGGTGTATATCGCTCAGGTACGCCGCAACCGGCTGGAGCGCCGCCCTGTGGCACAGGCACTTCGGGAGTCCAGAGAAGATCCGGCCATGGCAGCCGCTCAGCAGACCACCGGCAAGGTGGATCGTGTGGCTGAGAACGAGGCGGAAAAGCCCAAGCGTATGCCCATCGTCAAGGGCAAGAAGATCGGCCGCAACGAGCCTTGCCCCTGCGGTTCCGGCCTGAAGTTCAAAAACTGCCATGGCAAGAACGGCGCCACCACCTATACGCCGGACGAAGAAGAAAACTAAATGAATGACCAGCATTTTCAGACGAATCGGGAGGAGAACGGCCTGGTGTGGTTCTCCGCCCCTCGTCTCAATGCCAACGGCGGCGCAGTCCACGGCTTTTCCAGCCGCTTGGGCGGCGTCAGCCGAGGGTATCTGACCTCCCTGAACCTGGGCACCAGCCGAGGTGACCAGATCGAACACGTTCGAGAGAATTTCCGGCGCTACGGGGAAGCGGTGGGCTTTGACAGCACCAAGACGGTTTTCTCCCAGCAGGTGCATCGGGACGATGTACGGGTAGTCACCGAAGGGGACTGCGGCAAGGGCTTGTACCGAGAGCGGGACTATGACAGTGCTGATGGCTTGGTCACCAACTGTCCCGGCGTCCCTCTGGCCATCTTCTCCGCCGACTGCATCCCCATTTTGTTCCACGATTCGGTACAACGAGTCGTGGCTGCCTGTCACGCCGGATGGCGGGGGACTGCTGCCGGCATTGTGGGCAAGACCGTCCAGGTGATGACGCAAACCTTCGGCTGTCAGCCCAAAGACATCCGCATGGCCATCGGCCCCGGTATCTCCCGCTGCTGCTTTGAGACCCACGAGGACGTGCCCCACGCCATGTGGGCGGTTCTGGGCAAGCAGGCTGACCCATTTATCGACCGGCTGTCGAGGGAGAAGTTTTTGGTAGACCTGAAGGGCATCAACGGCCTGTGGGGTCAGCTGGCAGGGGTGCCTGCCAACCAAATTGAGATCTCCGACCTCTGTACCGCCTGCCGCCAGGACTTGTTCTGGAGCCATCGGCACGTTGGTGAGGCCCGTGGGGTCATGTCAGCGGTCATCCAGCTGACGGAATGAGAACGGGAAGTGTGCGGACGGTGTTTTTCCATGAAAAACACCGTGTTTGTACCGTGATACGGGACGGGTCGCCGTCCCTGTGAGGTTTTTATGAACATTCGACGCATTTCAGCTCTGACAATCGCATTATCGTTACTCCTCTCACTGACCGCCTGCGGCGGACAGGGGGACAGCAGCCAAGGCTCGGCATCCGATGCCGCACCGGCTGCGTCCGACCAGAGCAGTGGGGGAGCTTCTGCGGCGCAGTCCTTTTCCCTGGGTTACTACAAGGGGGAAGGACTGCATCCCTATACCTGTAGCAATACCACCAACCAGAACCTGATGGGACTCATCTACGAACCTCTGTTCGCCATCGACCAGACCTTCGCCACCGAGCCATGCCTGGCCAAGAGCTGTACCATCCAGGTCACCTCTGCCTCCGGCTCTGAGGAGGAGAAGGACACGGAGGGGGATGCCAGTGAAACAGGCACAGAAGGGGATGAAACCGATCAAAAGGACGCATCCAAGGAAGAAAAAAAGAAGGAACAGCCCCGCAGCAAGATCGCAGGTAAGACCACCTGTACCATCCAGCTCCGGGACGATGTGACCTTCTCCGATGGCACATCCCTGTCGGCGGAGGATGTGGTGTATTCCCTGGAGCAGGCCAAGGGGAAGGGGAGCATCTATCGGGAACGGCTGTCTGATGTGACCAGTATCACCGCTTCCGGCAGCACCACTGTGGTCATCGAGATCAATGCGGCGGACGCCGCCTTTGACTCGCTGCTGGACATCCCCATCATCAGCCGCTCCGGCGGCAGCAACCCCATCGGAACTGGCCCCTACGTCCTCAACACCAAGAAGGGCAAGGCAGTGTCCATGACCCGCAATACAAATTGGTGGCAGGAGGGCACGCTGCCCGCCGATACCATCACCCTGTACGCCGCCGATGACAGCGACATGATGATCTTCGGCTTCGGCAGCGGCAGCATCAGCATGGTGAACACCGACTTGACCGGCACCAACGCTCTGAGCTACACCGGCGACTACAACGTGGTGGATTACCCCACCACCAGTATGCTCTATGTGGGCTGCAACACCCACTCTGGCCCCTGCCAGAACCAGTCCTTCCGACAGGCGCTGTACTATGTCTTTGATCGGGATACGTTGGCCACAAAAATGCTCTCCGGCCACGCAGAACCCACCGTACTGCCCGTATCTCCTAAGTCCAAGCTCTACGATGAGAAACTGGCGGAGACTTATGCCTGGTCAGAGGAGACGGCCAAGAAAAAGCTGGCGGATGGGCACTACTACAACCAGACCTTGAAGCTCATCGTCAACAAAGAGTCCGCCTTTAAGACTGCCTTTGCCGAGGAGATGAAGAAGGAGCTGGAGGCCATCGGCATCAAGGTGCAGGTGGAGGCGCTGGCTTGGGACGAGTTTGCCGATGCTTTGGATGAGCGCTCCTTTGACCTGTACCTGGGCGAGGTGAAGCTGAAATCCAACTTCGACTTGACCGCCGTCATCGGCTCCAACGGCAATCTGAATTACGGCGGCTATCAGGACAAAGACTTGGAAAAGCTGCTGACCAAGTTCCAGACCGCCGACAAAGCCAGCCGTGCCGCCGCAGCTAAGAATCTGTATAAAGCCGTGGCAGACGCCGCTGCGACCATCCCTTTGTGCTTTAAGAACCACTCGGTGCTCACCCATTGGAGCGCCAACGCATCCATTGCTCCCACCCAGCAAAATCTGTTTTATCATATCGCAGAATGGGATCTGAAACGGAACCAGACCCCGTGACTGCTCCAACATTTGTCAAACAACCGGTCGAGAGAGAAGGAGGAACCGTTGTTATGGAACAAGTATATCGCTGTTACGCAGAAAAGCGCACCGGATTCGATGTGGAAGCCGAGAAGGTGTGGCGTGAGCTGAAGGAACAGCTGGGCATCGCCAACCTGGAGGGCGTGCGCATCATCTGCCGTTACGACGTAGACCAGGTGGACAAAGAAGTGTACGAGATGGCCAAGACCACCGTATTTTCTGAGCCCATGGTGGATGATTTTTATGATGAGACCATGCCCCCCATCCAAGGCCCCCACGCCCTGCTCATCGTGGAAGCCCTCCCCGGCCAGTTTGACCAGCGGGCGGACTCCTGCGCCCAGTGCATCCAGCTGCTGGCTGGCTGCGACCGGCCTCTGGTGAAGGCCGCCACCGTCTACGTCCTCCTGGGCGACCTGTCCGATGAGGACTGCGAGAAGATCAGCCGTTACCTCATCAACCCGGTGGAAGCACGGGAAGCCACGGCAGAAAAGCCCAAAACCCTGGTGCAGGAGTACCACATCCCCACCGAAGTGGCTACTTTGGACGGCTTCATCAGCAAGAATCGGGACGAGCTGAAGGAAATGCTCTCCACCTACGGCCTGGCTATGGATCTGGACGACCTGACCTTCCTCCAGGGCTATTTCCGAGACACCGAGCATCGGGATCCCACCATCACCGAGCTGCGTGTGGTGGACACCTACTGGTCTGACCACTGCCGCCACACCACCTTCGGCACCCACATCGAGGGCGTCCAGGTGGAGGACCCCCAGGTGCAGGCAGCCTATGACCAGTACCTGGCAGAACGGGTGGAGGTCTACGGCCAGGAGAAGGCCGACCAGCGTCCCAAGACCCTCATGGACATCGGCACCAGCGGCACAAAGGTCATCAAAAAGCGGGGCGGCGTGAAGAACATCGACGAGTCCGAGGAGATCAACGCCTGCTCCATCCACATCCCCGTGGCCGTGGACGGTCAGGAGGAGGATTGGTTGCTCCAGTTCAAGAACGAGACTCACAACCACCCCACCGAGATCGAACCCTTCGGCGGCGCTGCCACCTGCGTAGGCGGTGCCATCCGTGACCCCCTGGCCGGTCGTGCCTACGTCTACCAGGCCATGCGTATCACCGGCTGCGGCGACCCCAGAACTCCCATGAGCGAGACCATCAAGGGTCGTCTGCCCCAGCGCAAACTGGCCACCACTGCCGCCGCAGGCTATTCCTCTTACGGCAACCAGATCGGCCTGGCCACCGGCGTGGTGCAGGAGTATTATCACCCCGGCTATGTGGCCAAGCACATGGAGCTGGGTGCGGTCGTAGGTGCGGTGCCCTCCGCCGCTGTGGTGCGGGAAGAACCGGCACCTGGCGACATTGTCATCCTGCTGGGCGGCCGCACCGGCCGTGACGGCATCGGCGGCGCCACCGGCTCCTCCAAGAGCCACAACCTGTCCTCCCTGGTCACCATGGCCGCCGAGGTGCAGAAGGGCAACGCCCCCGAAGAACGCAAGATCCAGCGGCTGTTCCGCAACGGCGACGTGACCCGCATGATCAAGCGCTGCAACGACTTCGGCGCAGGCGGCGTCTCCGTCTCCATCGGCGAGCTGGCCGACGGCATCTCCATTGACCTGAACGCCGTGCGCAAGAAGTACGAGGGGCTGGACGGCACCGAATTGGCCATCTCCGAATCTCAGGAGAGAATGTCCGTGGTGGTAGCACCGGAGGACGCAGAGGCCTTCATCGCCGCCGCCACCGCCGAGAACCTGGAAGCCTACCAGGTGGCCGTGGTCACCGAGTCCCCCCGTATGGTCATGACTTGGAACGGCAAGGTTATCGCTGACCTGTCCCGCGCCTTCCTGAACACCAACGGCACCGTCAAGCGCACCGACGTCTATGTGCCCCAGCTGCCCGGCAAGGCAGAGGTGGGGGACACCTCCGACGTGGCAGGCCGCTTTGACGCCATCGTGAAAAATCCCAACCTGGCCTCCCAGCGCGGACTGGGCGAACGGTTCGACGCCTCCATCGGCGCAGGCTCCATCCTGTTCCCCTACGGCGGCAAGAAACAGCTCACCCCAGCACAGGCTATGGTCGGTTTGATTCCGGTCGGCCCTGGCCGCAAGACCGACACCTGCTCCATCATGGCAGCGGGCTTCGACCCCTACCGCATGGAACGCAACCCCTTCACCGGCGCACGCAGCTCGGTCATCGAGTCAGTTGCTAAGGTGGTGGCCGCCGGCGGCGATGCCTCCAAGGTTTATCTCTCCCTCCAGGAGTATTTTGAACGGCTCCGAGACGAACCCGCCCGTTGGGGCAAGCCCTTCGCCGCCCTGCTGGGCGCGTACCAGGCACAGATCGGCCTGGGCGTAGCCGCCATCGGCGGCAAGGACTCCATGTCTGGCTCCTTCCTGGATCTGGACGTGCCGCCCACCCTGGTCTCCTTCGCCATCGCTCCGGGACAGACCGGCGATGTCATCTCCCCTGAATTCAAGGCCGCAGGCCACCCGGTCTATCTGTTCCAGGCACCGGACGGGGACTATGAAGCCCTCAAGGCCACCTGGACACAGTTCCACCAGCTAGTCAAGGCCGGCAAAGTGGCTGCCGCTTGGGCGGTCACCGCAGGCGGTGTGGCAGAGGCTGTCATGAAGATGTCCTTCGGCAACGGCGTGGGCTTTGCCGGTACGCCTGACCTGTCCGGCGCCCTGCTCTTTGGTGACCTGTGCGGCTGCATCGTGGCCGAGCTGACCGAGGACACCGATGCGGCGCTCAAGATCGGTACCACCACCGATGACGGCAAGCTCACCGTGGCAGGCGTTACCCTGTCCGTGGCCGACCTGGCCGAGAAGTGGGAAGCCACCTTGGAAGGGGTCTATCCCACCCACGCCAGCGAAAAGCCGGCAGAGATCCCCAACCTGGACTATGACCGCCGCCTGCTCACTGTGGTCAAGAATCGGGTGGCGCATCCCAAGGCGGTCATCCCCGTGTTCCCTGGCACCAACTGCGAGTACGACACCGCCAACGCCTGCATCCGTGCGGGCATTGACCCAGAGATTTTGGTCATCCGCAACCTGACCACCGACCTGCTCAACCAGTCTGCCCAGGCGCTGGAAGCTGCCATCAGCCAGGCGCAGATGATCGTCCTCCCCGGTGGCTTCTCCGGCGGCGACGAGCCGGAAGGCTCGGGCAAGTTCATCGCCTCCTTCTTCCGCAACCACAGAATCAAAGACGCCGTCCACGAGATGCTCAAACAGCGGGATGGCCTGATGCTGGGCATCTGCAACGGCTTCCAGGCGCTCATCAAGCTGGGTCTGGTGCCCTATGGCGAGATTCGGGACATGGACGACAGCTGTCCCACCCTGACCTTCAACCTCATTGGCCGCCACCAGAGCCGTTACTGTGACATCCGTGTGGCTTCCGTCCTCTCTCCCTGGATGCTGAAAGCCCAGGTGGGCGACATCTACACCGTTCCCATCTCCCACGGCGAGGGCCGCTTCGTAGCGCCGCAGGCCATCCTGGACGAGATGATCCAAAACGGGCAGATCGCCACCCAGTATGTGGACGCCAACGGCGTGCCCAGTATGGACATCGCTGCCAACCCCAATGGTTCCATCTATGCCATCGAGGGCATCTTCAGTCCGGATGGCCGCATCTTCGGCAAGATGGGACATACCGAACGGTGGAATCCGGGCGTTGCTAAGAACATCCCTGGTGAGAAGCTCATGCCGCTGTTCGAGTCCGGCGCAGAATATTTCAGATAAGCCGACTGACCTCGGATACCGCTTTGGTATCCGAGGTTTTTGTAGAAATAGGCCAGTTTCGGATGGAAAGGAGCGGGCATTTTACACGAAAAAACCAAAATGCGCTTTTTTTTTGGCAGGGGGTTGTAATTTCCGTTCACTTTGCTATAATACTTTTATACTTTCACTCATTGAGGTGCGATATGATTAAAGTGATCCGCACAACTGAATCCTACTCCTTTATTGGCAGCTGGAACCGCTTTATGGTCTCCGGCTATTTTGCGTGGGGAAAACAGGACAGTCAGTGAGATGAGAGCAACACCCTCGGCATCAAAAACAGGGGGAGTATCATAAGGGATGATCGCAAAGCTCATTGACCGTCAAGGCAATGGGCTTTGTTTTTTGACAAAAAGGAGGAGCACTTATGGTCGTCATTATGAAACCGGGTACCAGTCAGAACGAGATTCGGAAGCTGGCAGCAAAATTTGAAGCGGAAAACCTGAAGGTCGGCATCACCAACGGTGTCGGCTGTAGTATCCTGGGTCTGGTGGGCGATACCGCCCACATCGACATCGACAAGATCCTGCTCAACGAGTATGTGGAACGAGTCATGCGGGTGTCCGAGCCGTATAAAAAGGCCAACCGTAAGTTCCATCCGGAAGATACCATCGTGGACGTCAACGGCGTCAAGGTGGGCGGCGGCAACTTCGCCGTCATGGCTGGCCCCTGCTCCGTGGAGAGCGAAGCGCAGATCGTAGAGGTGGCCAAAGCCGTCCAAAGCTCCGGCGCGGCTATGCTCCGAGGCGGTGCATTCAAACCCCGCACTTCTCCCTACTCCTTCCAAGGTATGGGCGTCCAAGGTCTGAAGCTGCTGCTGGAGGCCAAAGCCGAGACTGGTCTGCCCATCGTCACTGAGCTGATGAGCCCCAAATACTGCGAGCTGTTCGAGGAGAAAGTGGATCTGGTGCAGATCGGCGCCCGAAATATGCAGAACTTTGACCTGCTGAAGGAAGTGGGCAAGATGTCCAAACCCGTCCTGCTCAAGCGCGGCCTGTCCAGCACCTATGAGGAGTGGATCATGTCCGCCGAGTATATCATGAGCGAGGGCAACCAGAACGTCATCCTCTGTGAACGAGGCATCCGCACTTTTGAAAACTACACCCGCAACACCTTGGATGTCTCCGCTATCCCCGCCATCAAGCGTATGAGCCACTTGCCCATCGTGGTAGACCCCTCCCACGCCGGTGGCTACAGCTGGCTGGTGGAACCTCTGGCTCTGGCTGCCATCGCCGCCGGTGCCGACGGTCTCATCATCGAAGTCCATAACAATCCGGCCAAGGCGCTCTGTGACGGCCAGCAGTCGTTGACGCCCATTCAGTTCGATGAGCTGATGGAAAAGGCGCAGAAAATGACCGCTATGCTGGGCAAGCAGATCGTAAAATAAGCATCGGACGAGAGAAGGAGACAACGGAATGGAACAGTTGACGGTAGCTTTACCGGAACGGGCGTATGACATTGTCATTGAACGGGGTCTGCTCCAGCAGGTAGGGCAGCAGTGTAAGGAAGTGCTGAAACCAGGCTGTCGGGTGGCTGTGGTCACGGACGGCAATGTGGCCATCCAATATGGTTCCCTGGTGCAGGCGTCCCTGACCCAGGCGGGCTTTACGGCCAAGATCTTCCTGGTGCCGGCAGGGGAACGCTCCAAAAGTCCGGAGGTGCTCACCTGGCTCTGGGAGGAGCTGTTGGGCTTCGGCCTGACCCGCAGCGATGCGGTAGCCGCCCTGGGGGGCGGCATGGTGGGCGACTTGGCGGGCTTTGCAGCTGCCACGGTGCTGCGGGGAGTGGATTTCATCCAGATCCCCACCACCCTTTTGGCACAGGTGGACTCCTCAGTAGGCGGCAAGGTGGCCGTCGACCTGAAGGCGGGCAAGAACCTGGCCGGCGCCTTCTGGCAGCCCAAGCGGGTCATCATAGATCCGGACGTGCTGGACAGCCTGCCAGAGGAAGCCTTTGCCGATGGCATGGCAGAGGTGATCAAGTACGGCTGTATTGCAGATCGGGCGTTCTTCCACCTGCTCTACCACTGTGCCGATCGGGCTGCGGTGATGGCGCAGATCGAAGAAGTCCTCCACACCTGCTGCGCCATCAAGGCTGCCATCGTGGTCAAGGACGAGCGGGACACCGGCTTGCGGATGCTCCTGAACTTCGGCCATACCCTGGGGCACGCTTACGAAAAGGCCGGCAACTACGAGACTTATACCCATGGCCAAGCTGTGGCTGCCGGTATGTGTCGGGCGGCTGAGCTGGGTGTCCGGCTGGGGATGACCCCTGGGGAGCTGCCCCTGCTGCTCAAGACTGTGGTGCGGAACTTCGGCCTGCCCGACCGCATCCCCTGTACCATGGAGGATTATCAGAGCGCCATCGGCCTGGATAAGAAGGGCAGCGGCAGTAGGATCAGCGTCATCCTGCTCACCGAGCTGGGGCAGGCGCAGGCCGTCCCCATGGAAAAAGCACAACTGTTCCAGTTGATTGACGAGATCGAAAAGGAGTCCCTATGAAGGTTACCATCACGCCGAGAAAACTCAGCGGAACCATCCAGGTGCCCCCCTCCAAGAGCCAGGCTCACCGACTCATCATCGGCGCCGCCCTGGCCAACGGCACCAGCCACATCCACAACCTAGCCCACTCCCAGGATATCTGCGCCACTTTGGAGTGCATGACCCAGCTGGGCGCTATCGAGTCCCAGGGCGGTGCGGTAGTGACCGGTATCGGCCGCAGCAGACCCAGCACCGGCATCCTCCCAGTGCTGGATTGCGGCGAGTCCGGCTCCACCATCCGCTTCCTCATGCCGGTAGCGCTGGCCGTGGCCAGCGGCGGCGTGTTCCGAGGGCGGGGACGGCTGATGGAACGGCCTTACAAGCCCTATGAGGACATCTTCACCCGTCAGAACATCACTTTCACACGACAGCCAGGGCAGATCACCCTCTCCGGCACCCTGAAGCCGGGACGGTTTGAACTGCCGGGGGACGTATCCTCCCAGTTCATCACCGGACTGCTCTATGCGCTGCCGCTGTTGGAAGGGGATTCGGAACTGGTTCTGACCACCCCTCTGGAGTCCAAGGGGTATGTGGAGCTGACCTTGGAGGCGCTGGCGCAATTCGGCATCGTCGCCCACCCCACTGAGACCGGCTGGAAGGTGCCGGGCAGCCAGGTGGGGCATCCGGCGGATGTGACCGTAGAAGGGGATTACTCCCAGGCATCCAATTACCTCGTTGCCGCCAGCATGGGCAACCCGCTGACCGTCACCGGCCTGAGCACATCCTCTGCTCAGGGCGATCGGATCATCTGTGACTACGCCCGCCAGCTGGACGGCACCGGCACCGTGATCCTCAGCGTCCGCCAGTGCCCGGACTTGGTGCCGGCCTTAGCGGTGCGGGCAGCCCTGCGGGCAGGGGAGACCACCCACATTGTGGACGCCGCCCGCCTGCGCCTGAAGGAGAGCGACCGCCTGGAAGCGGTCACCGCAGAGCTGAACAAGCTGGGCGCCCAGGTGAAGCAGACTCCCGACGCCCTCATCATCCACGGCGTGAGCCGCCTTCACGGCGGCACCTGTGACAGCCACGGAGACCACCGCATCGCCATGATGCTGGCCGTTGCGGCCACCTGCGCCGATGGTGTGGTGGAAGTGACCGGCGCGGAGAGCGTGGCCAAGTCCTACCCCAACTTCTGGGAGGACTACGAACAGCTGGGCGGCACCATCGCCAGAACGGAGTGAGTGACCATGAGATATAGTATTTTCGGCGAGTCCCACGGCCCTGCCATCGGCGTGGTGCTGGAGCAGGTGCCCCCTGGGCTGGTTTTGGATAGGGAGGCCATTTCCAAGGAAATGGCACGGCGAGCGCCGGGGAAAAGTCCGCTGTCCACCGCCCGAAAGGAGGCGGATGTTCCAGAAATTTTATCTGGTGTCTTTGATGGGAAAACAACTGGCACTCCTCTCTGTGCCATCATCCACAACAGCGACCATCACTCCAAGGATTATGCCAAGACCCGCTTCTTAGCCCGCCCTAGCCACGGGGACTACACCGGCTTCGTCCGCTACCAGGGCTGCAATGACTACCGTGGCGGCGGACACTTCTCCGGCCGCCTGACCGCCCCGCTGGTGTTCGCCGGCGCCGTGGCAAAGCAGCTGTTGGCGCAGCGGGGCATCACTGTGGGCGCCCATATCAGCCAGATTGGCACAGTAAAGGATAAGTCCTTTGCGGATACACAGCTGACCCCGACCCTGTTCCAAACCCTGTCTGAAAAAGCCTTCCCCACTGTTGACGACCAGGCAGGAGCGGCCATGCAGGCGGAGATTTTGCAGGCGCGGGAGGAGCTGGACTCCATCGGCGGCGCCATCCAGTGCGCTGTCCTGGGACTGCCTGTGGGGGTAGGTTCCCCAGATTTGGGCTGCAATGTGGAGGGGGTGCTGGCGCAGCACCTGTTCGCCGTACCCGCTGTCAAGGGGATTTCCTTTGGTGCCGGCTTTGCCTTCGCCTCCATGCGGGGCAGTGCGGCCAACGACCCCTTCTACATGGACGGCGGCCAGGTCAAGACCCGCACCAACCACAGCGGCGGCGTCAACGGCGGCATCAGCAACGGGATGCCCGTCCTGTTCCAGGTGGCCATCCGGCCTACGCCGTCCATTGGACAGGAACAGAACACCATCAACTTCTCCACCATGGAGGACGCTAAGCTGACCATCCAAGGCCGTCACGATCCCTGTATCGTCCATCGGGCGGTGCCGGTCATTGAGGCGGCGGCAGCGTTGGCGATTTGTGAACTGTTGGGAATCTGAACATGGGGGAGAAGAATATGAGCAAATTGGAGGAACTGCGCCAGAGCATCGACCAGATCGACCAAGAGCTGGTGCGTCTGTTCGAGCGCCGCATGGCGGTGACCCATGAAGTAGGCGAATACAAACAGGCCAACGGCATCCCTGTCCTGGACACAGCGCGGGAACGGGAGGTGCTGGCGAAAAAGGTCAACCTCATCTCCAACCCAGACTTGCAAGCGGACGTGGTGCAGCTGTATGAGAACATCATGGCCATCAGCCGCCGCCAGCAGCGGAGCCTGGTGCTGGAGGGGCAGGAGAACCCGTACCTGACCAAGATCTTGGGTGACATCGCCCGGGCGGGCGATCCCATCGAGCACCCCCGTGTGGTCTACCAGGGGGAACCAGGTGCGTACAGTGAGATGGCCGCCGTGGATTTTTTTGGCGAGGACATCCACGCAGTGGGGCTGGAACAGTTCGAGGACGTGTTCTTAGCCTTGAAAGAGGGTCGTGCCGATTACGGCGTGGTGCCCATCGAGAACAGCTCCACCGGTGCCATCCGGCAAATTTACGACCTGATGACCCAGCACGACTGCTTTGTGGTGGGCGAGACCACCGTGGCCATCCAGCACTGCCTGATGGCGCTGCCTGGGGTGAAGCTGGAGGACATCCAGACGGTGTACTCTCACGAGCAGGGGCTGTTCCAGTGCGAGCAGTATTTGAACAAGCATTCGGACTGGAACCGAGTGCCCCAGGCGGACACGGCGGGCAGCGCCAACATGGTGGCCAAGAGCGGCGACCGCACCAAGGCAGCCATTTGCAGCAAGCGTTCCGCCGACATCTACGGACTGGAGATCCTGGCGGAGGCCATCAACAGCAACGCCAACAACACCACCCGCTTCGTGGTCATCTCCACCCGTTTGGAGCTGCGTCCTGACCGAGATAAGGTCAGCACCTGCTTCTGCGTGCCCCACCAGAGTGGTTCCCTGCACGAGATCTTGACTATCTTCGCCGTCCACGGCCTGAACATGGTGCGCCTGGAGTCCCGTCCCATCCAGGGACGGAGCTGGGAGTATATGTTCTTCCTGGAATTCTCCGGCGACATCACCGCCCCTGGCATGGAGGGGGTGTTCCGAGAGCTGACCCAGTCTGCCGACCACTTTCGGGTGCTGGGCAACTTCGTCTCCAACCTGCACTGACCTTGGAAAGAGAGGATACCCATGAAATTTTTGGTACTCAACGGCCCCAACCTGAACCTGTTGGGACAGCGGGAACCGGGCATCTACGGGGAGCAGACCTACGATGGCCTGTGCCGCCAGCTCACCGCCTTTGCCGAAGCCCACGGCAGCACGGTGGACTTTGTCCAGTCCAATTACGAGGGTGCGCTCATTGATGCCATCCACGGCGCACCCGGCAAGTATGACGCCATGGTTATGAACCCCGGAGCCTTCACCCACTACAGCATTGCCCTCCTAGACGCCCTCAAGGCGGTGGACGTGCCCTGTATCGAGGTGCATATCTCCAATATCCACCAGCGGGAGGAGTTCCGCCACCACTCCGTGACGGCGGCAGCCTGCGTGGGGCAGATCTGCGGGCTGGGATTTTATGGATACCACGCCGCTATGGCCTATTTCCTGACCCAGGACGCCAACTGAAACCGGAATCAAACACGCATCTTCTTTGGAAGATGCGTGTTTATGTATCTGTGTGGCGGGGAGCGATCGGACAAGACAAAATGCCCAAAAACAAAGAGAAAAAGCAAGAGAAAAGAGACAAATGTTACAGCAAAAAATGGTTGAAGCGACTCGCAAAATAGGGTATTATTATAATGTTGTTAACACAGCGTGAACAAGATGTTACACTGTGGATGCAAATTACAAATATTGGAGGAAAAGAAAAATGCACAAGAAACTGCTTGCCATGATCCTGGCTTGTGCTATGGTCATCGGCCTGGCTTCCTGCGGTAAGTCCGTGGACAACGCCGGAAGCGCTACTTCTACGCCTGCTGCCAGCACCGCAGCAGAACCCGCTGCAGACGGCGCTATGAAGGTCGGCTTCGTCTACATCGGCGATGACAGCGAAGCATACACCGCCAACTTCATCGCTGCGGAAAAGGCCATCAAGGAAGCCTATGGCGACAAGGTGGAAACCATCGCAAAGTACAACGTGGCGGAAGACGCTGTGGAAGATCCCCTGGTCGAGCTGTGCGAAGCTGGCTGCAAGGTCATCTTCACCACCAGCTTTGGTTATGGCGAAAAGGCAAAGGAGCTGGCCGCTCAGTATCCCGACATCCAGTTCTGCCAGGCAACCTGCGCAAACGCTGACAAGGATACTGCCAACTATCATACCTACATGGGCGCCATCTATCAGGGTCGTTACGTTGCCGGTATCGTTGCTGGCATGAAGATGAAGGAACTGATCGACGCTGGCACCATCACCGCTGACAAGGCAAAGATCGGCTACGTTGCCGCTTATCCCTATGCCGAAGTCATTTCCGGTTATACTGCATTCCTGATGGGCGTCCGCTCCATCGTTCCCGAAGCAAAGATGGAAGTCAACTACACCAACTCCTGGGGCGACTATGACACCGAAAAGAGCATGGCTACCGCTATGATCGAGGACGGCTGCGTCATCATCTCCCAGCACTCCGATACTGAAGGCCCTGCTGAAGCTTGCGAAGACGCAACCAAGAAGGGCACCACCGTGTTCCATGTGGGCTACAACCAGAGCATGGTTGACATCGCTCCCGACAGCAGCCTGATCTCCAGCCGCCAGGACTATGCTCCCTATGAAGTGGGCGCAGTCAAGGCTGTTATGGACGGCACCGAACTGCCTGTTGACCAGTGGGCTGGCTTCGATGAAGGCTGGGTTGCTATGACCGAGCTGAACGAGAAGATCGCCGCTAAGGGCACTCAGGAAGCAATGGACGCTGCAATCAAGGACTTCAAGGATGGCAAGCTGACTGCTAAGGACATTTACAAGGGCGATTACAAGGGCACCAACCCCTTCGATAAGAACGACACCATCGATCTGACCGAAGGCTTTGCTGAAAACAGCACCCAGTCCGCACCTACCTTCGCATATGTGCTGGATGACATCATCACTGTTCTGAGCACCAACTAATTCGGCCTCAGTCAGACGCTCTGACAAAGAGAATACCATGGGCGGAGCCGGTCTATCCGGCTCCGCCTGAACTGGTTTATCTGCGGATTGCTGAAACGTACTGCCGAATCCATTGGCGGCAGGTTTCAGCAATAAAAGATACCAAAAAGTGAGCTATCACCGGCGAATAGAGAGAGAAGGTAAATAAAAAGTATGGAACGAGACATTGCGATCCGGCTAGAGGACATCACCAAGGTGTTCGGCGAGACCGTAGCAAATTCCCATGTGAGCATGGACGTGTACCGCGGCGAGATCCTCTCCCTGCTGGGCGAGAACGGCAGCGGCAAGACCACCCTCATGAACATGATCTCCGGCATCTACTTCCCCGACGGCGGAACCATCTACGTCAACGGCCAGGAGGTCATGATCCGCTCCCCCAAGGACGCCTTTGACCTGGGCATCGGCATGATCCACCAGCACTTCAAATTGGTGGACGTGCTCACCGCAGCGGAGAACGTGGCGCTGGGTCTGAAGGAGCCGGGGCGGTACGACATCAAGAAGGTGGCCGCCAAGGTCAAGGCCATCGGTGACAAGTACGGCTTCCACATCGACCCCAACAAGAAGATCTATGAAATGTCCGTGTCGGAAAAACAGACCGTAGAGATCATCAAGGTGCTCTACCGGGGCGCTGATATCCTGATCCTGGACGAGCCCACCGCCGTCCTCACCCCCCAGGAGACCGACCGACTCTTTGATGTCCTCCGCGCCATGCGCAATGACGATAAAGCTATCATCATCATCACCCACAAGCTCCAGGAGGTACTGGCCATCTCCGACCGAGTCACCGTCCTGCGCAAGGGCGAGTACATCGGCACCGTCCCCACCAGCGAAGCAACCCCTCAGTCCCTGACCGACATGATGGTGGGGCAGGCCACCAAACTGAACATCGAGCGTCCGGAGCCCAAGAACACCAAAAAGCTCCTGGAGGTCACCAATCTGTCCGTGGTGGATCGCAATGACGTGACCAAGCTCAAGGACGTGTCCTTTACCGCCTACGGCGGCGAGATCTTGGGTATCGCCGGCATCTCCGGCTGCGGCCAGAAGGAGCTGATGGAAGCCATTGCCGGCCTCCAGCCTGTCACCCAGGGCAGCGTTCTCTACTATGAAGCGGACGGCACCCCCGAAGAACTGATTGGCAAAAGCCCGATGAAGATCCAAGAGATGGGCGTCCACCTGTCCTTCGTCCCGGAGGACCGCCTGGGCATGGGTCTGGTGGCCAACATGGGCATGACCGGCAACATGATGCTCCGCTCCTTCAAAAAGGGCAAGTTCGGCTTCTCCGACCGGAAGGCTCCGGCGGAGCTGGCGGAGCGCATCAAGGAAGATCTGGAAGTGGTCACCACGGACATTATGATGCCTGTCCGGCAGATGTCCGGCGGCAACGTCCAGAAGGTGCTGGTGGGGCGCGAAATTTGCGCTGACCCCAGAGTGCTGCTCACCGCTTACGCCGTTCGTGGCCTGGACATCAACACCTCCCACACCATCTATCGCCTGCTCAACGAGCAGAAGGCCAAGGGCGTCGCCGTTATCTATGTGGGCGAGGACTTGGACGTGCTGCTGGAGCTGTGCGACCGCATTTTGGTGCTGTGCGGCGGTGAGATTTCCGGTATCGTAGACGGCAGAACCACCACCAAAGAGGAAGTAGGTCTGCTGATGACCAAAAAAGGAGAGGGGGAAGGTATCTGATGGCAAGCGGAAAGAAAACACAGGAAAAGAAAGAGCCCCTGGTGCGTCTGGCACAGCGGCAGGGGATGAGCACCCGAAAGAAGTGGATCATCCGCATCCTTTCCATCATCGTGGCGCTGATTTTAGGCGCATTCATCTTCATGACTTTGGGCTACAGTCCCTTCTCCGTCTATGGTTCCATGATCAACGGCAGTTTGGGCGGCAAGCTGGCCATCCAGCAGACCATCAAGATTGCCATCCCCCTGTTGGGCGCATCCTTGGCCATTGCGCCCGCCTTTAAGATGAAGTTCTGGAACATCGGCGTAGAAGGTCAGATCACCATGGGTGGCATCTTTGCCACCTTCTTCGCCCTGAACTTTGCAGAGACCTGGCCCTCCTGGTTGCTCATCCTGGTCATGTGCGTGGCTGGCGCCATCGGCGGCGCCCTGTGGGGTCTCATTCCCGCCGTGTTCCGTGCCAAGTGGGGCACCAACGAAACGCTGTTCACCCTGATGATGAACTACATCGCCATCGGCATCGTCAAATACCTCCAGGGCGGCCCCTGGGAAAAGCGCCCCCGGGGCACCCAGCTCATCGGCCTGTTCAAGAGCGGCGCCAGAATGCCCAACGTGTGGAATATCACCATCGGTGTATTCCTCATTATCCTGTTAGTGTTCTTCATGTTCTGTTACCTGAAATATACCAAGCACGGCTTTGAGATCGCCGTGGTGGGCGAGAGTGAACCCACCGCCCGTTATGCCGGCATCGACGTGGCCAAGGTCATCGTCCGCACCATGGCCGTTTCCGGCGCCATCGCCGGTATCGTAGGCTTTATCCTGGTCTCCGGCATCAAGTACACCCTGTCCGACTCCGTTGCCGGCGGCGTGGGCTTCACCGGCATCACGGTGGCGTGGCTGGCACAGCTCAACGCCTTCGGTATGGTGCTCATCTCCTTCTTCCTGGCCATCCTGGAGAAGGGCGCCAGCACCATCAACACCGTCACCAACAACGCCATACCGGAATCCATGTCCGATATGCTCACTGGTATCATCCTGTTCTGTATGCTGGGCAGTGAGTTTTTCATTCGTTACCGGCTGATCTTCCGCGGCAGAAGCCAAGTCAAGAAGGAGGGGAAGTAACACATGGAAATTTGGAACGCCATCGTCAACTTTATCGTTGCTTCCGTCCTTATGGGCACCACCCTCATGTACGGTACCCTGGGCGAGATCCTGACGGAAAAATCCGGCAACCTGAACCTGGGCGTAGAGGGTCTGATCTACATGGGCGGCGCAGCTGGCCTCATCGCCCCCTACCTCTATGAGCAGGCGGCAGGGGAGGGCGCCAGCCCCATCATCGGCCTCATCTTGGCTATCCTGGCCGGCTTCCTGGCGGCCGCTTTCGGCAGCCTCATCTTCTCCTTCCTCACCATCACCCTCCGTGCCAACCAGAACGTCACTGGCCTGGCGCTGACCATCTTCGGCGTGGGTTTTGGCAAGTTTTTCGGCGAATACTATCGCGTCAAGGCAGGCGGCCGCCTGGTCATCAGCGCCGACCTGGATCACCTGTTCACCGCCAAGCTCTTTCCCGATTTCCTCTCCAACATCCCCATCATCGGCAAGCTGTTCTTCTCCTACAACTTCATGATCTACCTGAGCATTATCATCGCCATTGCCATGGCTTGGATGCTCAATCGGAGCAGAGTGGGACTGAACTTGCGCTCTGTGGGCGAAGACCCTGCCACGGCGGACGCCGCCGGCATCAACGTCATCCGATACAAGTACCTGTTCACCTGCATCGGCGGCGGCATCTGCGGCCTGGGCGGCCTGTACTTCACCATGGTCTCCGGCAGCGGCAACTGGGCGGCTGACGCCATGGACGGCAAGGGCTGGCTGGCGGTGGCGCTGGTCATCTTCGCCCTGTGGCGTCCCCTGCGTGCCATCTGGGGCTCCATCCTGTTCGGCGGACTGATGATCATGTATATGCGGGTGACGGTGTTCCCCATCCCCACGGAGATCTACAAGATTTTGCCCTATGTAGTGACCCTCATCGTCCTGGTTGTTCTGAGCATCCGCCAGCGTCGGGAAAATCAGCCTCCTGCATCCCTGGGCAACGCCTACTTCCGAGAAGAACGCTGAAAGCTCCAACCCATACAACGACAAAAACGCAGGTCAAATTCGACCTGCGTTTTTTCGCAGCCAAAACATAAGACGGGGGCAAAAGCTGCCGATTTCAACCAGCCCAAGGCTTCTTCGCTCACGAGGAAGCTGTCGCCAAAAGGCGGCGGAGGGAGGCCGCTCCCAAGAACGGTAAAAAGCGTCACGCCGAACGAATCAGCGTGACGCTTTTGTACTTTTTGAGTGAGAATTTACTTGCTGAGACCCTCGGCCACGGCAACTGCCACCGCCACGGTAGCTCCGACCATAGGATTATTGCCCATACCCAGAAAGCCCATCATCTCTACATGAGCGGGGACGGAGGAGGAGCCTGCGAACTGGGCGTCGGAGTGCATACGGCCCATGGTGTCGGTCATGCCGTAGGAAGCGGGGCCGGCGGCCATGTTATCCGGATGCAGGGTGCGGCCGGTGCCGCCGCCGGAGGCCACGGAGAAGTACTTCTTGCCCTGTTCGATGCATTCTTTTTTGTAGGTGCCAGCCACCGGATGCTGGAAGCGGGTGGGGTTGGTGGAGTTGCCGGTGATGGACACGTCCACGCCCTCGTGGTGCATGATGGCCACGCCTTCCCGCACGTCATCTGCGCCGTAGCACTTGACGGCAGCTCGTTCTCCCTTGGAGTAGGGAGTCTCCTTGACCACATGGAGCGCACCGGTGTGGTAGTCGAACTTGGTCTGTACATAGGTGAAGCCGTTGATGCGGGAGATGATCTGCGCAGCGTCCTTGCCCAGGCCGTTCAGGATGACCCGCAGAGGCTCCTGACGAGCCTTGTTGGCGTTGCGGGCGATGCCGATGGCGCCTTCTGCGGCGGCGAAGGACTCGTGACCGGCCAGGAAGGCAAAGCACTTGGTCTCGTCCCGAAGCAGCATAGCGCCCAGGTTGCCGTGCCCCAGACCAACCTTCCGGTCGTCTGCTACGGAACCGGGGATGCAGAAGGCCTGGAGGCCGATGCCGATGGCGGCGGCGGCGTCTGCGGCGGTCTTGACGCCCTTCTTCACGGCGATGGCAGCGCCCATGGTGTAGGCCCAGCAGGCGTTCTCAAAGCAGATGGGCTGGATGCCCTTGACGATCTCATAGGGGTCAAAGCCCAGATCGTTGCAGATGGTGCGGCATTCCTCGATGGAACCGATGCCGTATTCGGCCAGAACGCCGTTGATTTTGTCGATACGTCTTTCGTAGCTTTCAAACAGTGCCATAGTCGCTCACCTTATTCCTTTCTCGGGTCGATGTACTGGGCAGCTTCTGCGAACTGGCCATAGGTGCCGGTGGCCTTCTCCATGGCCTCTGCGGGAGCGGTGCCGTTCTTGATCATGTCCATCATCTTGCCGAGGTGGATGAATTCATAACCGATGATCTCCCGATCCTCGTTCAGCGCCAGACGGGTCACATAGCCCTCAGCCAGCTCCAGATAACGGGGCCCCTTCTCCTTAGTGGCGAACATGGTGCCCACCTGGCTGCGCAGACCCTTGCCCAGATCCTCCATGGAAGCGCCGATGGGCAGACCACCTTCGGAGAATGCAGTCTGGGTGCGGCCGTAGACGATCTGCAAAAACAGCTCCCGCATGGCGGTGTTGATGGCGTCGCACACCAGGTCGGTGTTCAGCGCCTCCAGAATGGTCTTGCCGATGAGGATCTCGGACGCCATGGCGGCGGAATGGGTCATGCCGGAGCAGCCGATGGTCTCCACCAGGGCTTCCTCAATGACACCGTCCTTCACGTTCAGAGTCAGCTTGCAGGCGCCCTGCTGGGGAGCGCACCAGCCGATGCCATGGGTAAGACCGGAGATGTCGGTCAGCTGCATGGCCTGCACCCACTTGCCTTCTTCAGGGATGGGGGCGGGGCCGTGATAAGCCCCTTTGGCGACGGGACACATATTACTCACTTCGGTTGTGTAGATCATTTGCGAAACGCTCCTTTGCTCTTTCAAATTAGAATCAAGGCGAAAACTGCCACCCGAACAGGGGGTGGTCAGTCTGTGTTCATTCCATTTATTATAGTATAGCCGCCTGCAATATTCAATGTGTCCGCCTTGCATACAGGGCGGTTTCGGAAAGAAAATTTACGAAAGTTTTTTCTTTTTGCGAACCCCTCCTTCAAAATGCCGCCAAACCAAAAAACACCCGCCCTCTGGCAGTGCTGCACAGGCGGGCGGGTGAAGGCTGTTTGGGATTAGTTTTGCCCCTTGTTTCGGGCGGAAAGGGGACGCTCGAAGCGGTCCTTCTGGGTGCTCTCTGGCACGGTGGTGGGGTAGTTGCCATCAAAGCAGGCGGAGCAGAAATGGCTGTCGCCGATCAGGCGGCACAGATCCCCAGTGGGCAGGTAGCCCAGGCTGTCCGCACCGATGATGTCAGCGATTTCCGGAATGGTTCGGTGACAGGCGATAAGATGGTCACGGGAGTCGATGTCGGTGCCGTAGTAGCAGGGGTTCAGGAAGGGAGGCGCAGAAACTCGCATATGCACTTCCTTGGCGCCTGCGTCCCGCAGCAGGCGGATGATCTGTCCGCTGGTGGTACCACGCACGATGGAGTCGTCGATGAGCACCACCCGCTTGCCCTGCACCGTCTCCGGAATGGGGTTGAGCTTGATGCGCACCTGGTCAATGCGCTGGTCTTGGCCGGGGGAGATGAAGGTGCGGCCAATGTACTTGTTCTTGATAAAGCCCATGCCGTAGGGGATACCGGATTCTTGGGCGTAACCCAGCGCTGCGTCCAATCCGGAGTCGGGCACCCCCACCACCACATCGGCATCCACCGGATGTTCCTTGGCCAAAATGGCGCCGGCACGGAGTCGGGCGGCGTGGACGGAGACTTGGTCGATGACCGAGTCGGGACGGGCGAAATAGATGTATTCAAAGATGCAGGGGGTATGGGGAGCGGTGCCGCAGTGGCATTGGTTGGAGTGGACGCCCCGTTCATCAAACACCAAAATCTCACCGGGCTTTAAGTCTCGGATCATATGCGCTCCAGCAGCGGTGAGGGCGCAGCTCTCCGATGCTACCACATAAGCGCCATCCGCCGTCTGGCCGTAGCACAGGGGACGGAACCCGTGGGGGTCACGAGCCGCCAGCAGCTTGGTGGCGGACATGAGCACCAGGGAGAAGGCGCCCTCCAGCCGGTACATGGCCTGACACAGCGCATCCTCAATGGAGGGGGTTTTCAGACGTTCCTGGGTGACGATGTAGGCGATGATCTCCGTGTCGCTGGTGGAGTGGAAGATGGCGCCGTTCAGCTCCAACTCGCTGCGCAGCTGGAAGGCGTTGCTCAGGTTGCCGTTGTGGGCCAGCGCCAGCTTGCCCTTTTGGTGGTTGACCTGGATGGGCTGGCAGTTGTTTCGGTTGTTGGCGCCGGTAGTGCCGTAGCGCACATGACCCACCGCCATGGTGCCATCGGGGAAGTGGTTCATGACGTCCTTGGTGAGCACATCGCTGATGAGTCCCAGATCCTTGTGGGAGTAAAAGAGTCCGTCGTCACAGACCACGATGCCGCAGCTCTCCTGCCCTCGGTGCTGGAGGGAGTAGAGACCGTAGTAGGTGGTGCTGGCCACCGCAGTGGTCTTTGGGGCATAGACGCCAAAGACGCCGCACTCTTCGTGAAGTTCTTTCATAAATATCTCCTCCTGAATCGTCCATTCCAGACGCTCACGCATAGATTTTGATGATCTCCTCGGCCACTTGCTTTTTGGAAACTCGGTTGTCCATGGCCTGCTTTTCCAGCCGATGCTGGGCATCGGCCTCAGAGATGCCCTCCTGCTGGATGAGCAGCCACTTGGCACGGTTGAACAGACGGATTTCGGAAATCTTGTCCTCCACCGTGGCCTGCTTCGCCTCCATCATCCGCAGCCGTTCCCGCATGGTGCACATGACCCGCAGGGACTGAGCCACCATCTGGGTGGAGGTGGGTTTGGAGACCGCCAGGACACCGTGCTCCATGACCTTACCGTACACTTCCGGATAGCGGTCATTTTTCACGAACAGGAGTACGATGGCGCTGCTTTTGGCGCTGACATCAATGGCAAAACGGGTGCCGAATTCGTCCCGCAGGGGAGTGTTGATGATGATGAGGTCATAGGGCTTCTCTACCAGCGCTCGTCTGGCGCTGCTGATGCTGGTGACGGTGGTCACCGGCCAGTATTCCGTCATAGGGAGCATGGGTTGCAGGGAAGTGAGGAAGCTGCCGGAAGCGGATACTAAGAGAACGCTGTAGGTACGTTCACGAAAAACCAAGAGGGCTCCCTCCTTTTTATAAGATGTGATCCATAAGCTTTACACTTGACTGCAATAGGCGGAGATGAGCTCCTTGGGGAAATGCTCCTGCACAAACTGGCTGTAGGCCATCATGCATTGGGCGGAGGCCAAGGTGGTGGGCAGCTTCTGATACTGCTCCAGCACCTCATGGGATGCCGTTTGCAGGTTCACGTCTGCCGGTTCCGGCAGGGGCAGCTCCCATTCGATGCCGTGGAGACCGGCGTAGATGAGGGCGGCGAAGGCCAGGTAGGGGTTGGCGGTGGAGTCCGGCGAGCGCAGCTCCGCCCGACGATATTCTCCTTCTGCTGCCGGAATGCGGATGAGCTGGGAGCGGTTCTCCGACGACCAGGAGATGTAGCCGGGCGCCTTGTTGCCCCCCAGCCGGTCGTAGGAGTTGTGGCAGGGGTTTAAGAATAAGGTGATGTCCGGAATTTTTTGCATAATACCGGCGATGACGTAGGGGATCACGTCCCGTCCGTCCTTGGATTTGACCGAGAAGTTGATGTGCATCCCGCTGCCCGGCTGGTCAGGCAGGGGCTTGGGGGAGAAGTCGGCGCACAGTCCGTTCCGGTCAGCCACGGTGCGGACAACGGCGCAGAAGGTAACGGCGTTGTCTGCGGCGGTCACCGGATCAGAGTAGCGGAAATCCACCTCATTCTGCCCGTGACCCTCCTCATGGTGGGAGCTTTCCGGCTGAATGCCCATCTGCTCCAGCATCAGGCAGACCTCCCGCCGGACGTTCTCGCCCTTGTCCGCCGGAGCGATGTCCATGTAACCGGCACGGTCGTAGGGTTCCTTGGTGGGGTTGCCGTGCTCATCGGTCTGGAACAGGTAGAACTCCATTTCGGAGCCGAAGGCGAAGGAGTAGCCCTTGGCCTCCGCCTCTGCCACCGCTTTTTTCAGGATCGCTCGGCTGTCCGAGGGGAGAGGGGTGCCGTCAGGGTAAGTCACCTGGCAGAACATCCGCACCACGCTGCCGATCTCCGGCCGCCAGGGGAGTGCCACCAGGGTGGTGGGATCCGGATGGAGGAACAGGTCGGAGCGCACCGCACCGCCGAAGCCGGCGATGGCGGAGGCATCGAAGGCGATGCCGGTGGAGAACGCCTTGGGCAGTTCACTGGGCAGGATGGCAATGTTCTTCTGTCGTCCAAAAATATCGCAGAAGGCCAGGCGGATGAACTTCACTTCCATCTCACTGACGTACTGCATCACTTCTTCAGCGGAATAATTTCTCATATCATGCCTCTTTCACGCAGTTTGGTTGGAAAAAGAGAAGACGTCCGCAGGGAAAAAAGGGCGCACTTCTCCTGTAGGAACGTCTCTGTTCATGTAAAATATCATACGCTACCGACAGGATTTTGTCAATGAAATGGGGGCAGGAAGCGGGATTTCGGCGTTTTGTACCAGGAAAAAAGTGACGAAAAGAGGAAAGATGTCGGTTTGACAGGGGATTTTGCCCCTCTGTGATTTTACACGCTTTTTACACAATGCCGCTTTTCCATTTTACATTCCATCCGTATCATAGGCGATGTTGAAGGAAAACAACACAAGGAAAACAAAAGCTACTTTGAAAAGGAGATTCTACAAAATGAAGAAAAGACTTAGCTTGGTATTTGCCGCCCTTATGGCTCTGTCCATGATCGCTGGCTGCGGCGCAAGCAACAGCAAGGATGCTGCCAAGGACACCAGCGCTGCCCCCGCCACCTCCGCCCAGACCTCTGCCGATGCGGCAGCAGGCACCGTCTCCACCGACGGCTCCACCTCTATGGAAAAGGTCATCGGCGCCCTGGGCGAATCCTTCATGCAGAACAACAAGGGTGTCACCTTCACCTACAACCCCACCGGCTCCGGCTCCGGCATCACTGCCGTCTCCGAAGGTCGCTGTGACATCGGCCTGTCCAGCAGAAGCCTGAAGGACGAGGAAAAGAAGTCCGGCCTGAAGGAAACTACTCTGGCACTGGACGGCATCGCCATCATCGTCAACCCCCAGAACAAGGTGGAAGACCTGGACATTGAGACCATCGGCAAGATCTACACCGGTGAGATCAAGAACTGGAAGGAAGTCGGCGGCGACGATGCAGAGATCGTCCTGATCGGCCGTGAAGCTGGCAGCGGCACCCGCGATGGTTTTGAATCCATCACCAAGACCGAAGACAAGTGCAAGTATGGTCAGGAACTGACCTCCACCGGTGACGTCATCACCACCGTCAGCCAGAACCCCAACGCCATCGGCTATGCTTCTCTGGCAGCCGTGAAGGACAACGTCAAGGCTCTGTCCGTAGGCAAAGTAAAGCCCACCGAGGAGACGGTCAAGGACGGCAGCTATGTGGTACAGCGCCCCTTCGTCCTGGTCACCAAGGAAGGCAAGGCTCTGTCCGACACTGCGCAGAAGTTCTTCGACTATGTCACCTCCGCTGACGCCTCCCAGATCATCTCTGACGCTGGTGCAGTGCCCGTCAAGTGATCAGAACCCAGCAACTGCAACATAAAACAATCCTGCCAGGCATTTCGCCTACAGCGAGCAAATCCAAAAGGCGGCTGGCAATCCAGCCGCCTGAGGGTGTCGATAAAGTCGACACCCTCTCTCAAAAATGCAAGCATTTTTTCGACTCTTGCAGCCTGGTGCATGCACTCACTGCGTCGGTAGGTTCCCCACCTGTAGAACAGGCGGGGCCTACGCTAAAAACTTGCCACTGGCAAGTTTTCTGAACGCTGCGGCACTTACCCGTCTGAGATGAGAAAAAACTGACGTACACGCCGCCAGTTTTTTCCGATTCGATTTCTTTCCGTCCTCAAGAGGGCGGAACTCTGCGAGGCTCCTGTATCAGTCAACAAAAACAAACTGTTTTTTTTGACAGTCTGAGGCGGCTGGCAACCCAGCTGCCTTTTTAGGAACCCCATAAAATTTCACTTGCTGGGCGGAAGTGAATTCCGCCTGTGACCAAGGGTTTGCCAGGGGCAAACCCCTTGAGACGCCGGACAGCCGGCGAAATAGAATGTGTGTATTGTGTGTATTTAGGACGAGGGAATCGTTATGAAAAATAAGAAACAACTCTTTGAGAACATCGTCCATGGCATCTTCTTGATCTTAGGTCTCATCGCCGTGGCCTGTGTTCTCATGATTACCATATACCTGGTCATCTCCGGCATTCCGGCCATTCGGGAGATCGGCTTGGTGCCCTTCCTCTTTGGCACTACCTGGGCGTCCACCGCAGCAGAGCCCTCCTACGGCATCCTGCCCTTCATCCTGACCAGCGTCTACGGCACCGCCGGCGCCATCGTCATCGGCGTGCCCATCGGCTTCCTCACCGCCGTGTATCTGGCCAAGATTGCGCCCCCTAAGGTGAAAGCCGTCTTGGAAGCCGCCGTCAGCCTCCTGGCCGGCATCCCCTCCGTGGTCTACGGCCTGGTGGGTATGCTCATCCTGGTGCCTGGCATCCGGCTGATCTTCCACATCCCCGATGGGGCAAGTCTGCTGGCCGCTATCATCGTGCTGGCCATTATGATCCTGCCCTCTATCATCAAGGTGTCTGTCACCGCCCTGGAGGCGGTTCCCCAGGAGTATGAAGATGCATCCTTGGCTCTGGGCGCCACTCCCATTGAGACGTATTTTAGAGTCTCCGTCCCCGCTGCCAAGAGCGGCATCGCCGCGGCAGTGGTGCTGGGCGTAGGCCGTGCCATTGGCGAAGCCATGGCAGTCATGATGGTCTCCGGCAACGTGCCCAATATGCCGGGCATCTTCACCAGCGTCCGGTTCCTGACCACTGCCGTGGCCAGCGAGATGTCCTACTCCGCCGGACTCCAGCGGCAGGCGCTGTTCTCCATCGCCCTGGTGCTCTTTCTGTTCATCATGCTCATCAACGCCACACTGAACTTCTTCTTGAAGCGGGATAAGGAGGGTTGAGCCATGAAAACCAAACACATTTCCCCCAAGCGCAAGGCGTACATCGCCCTCATGCGCACACTCATGGCCATTGCCGCCATCCTGACTGGTGCGTTGGTGCTCTTTCTCATCGTCTATGTGCTGGCCAAGGGCATCCCCAACATCTCTTGGGAGCTGCTCTCCACCTCTCCCAGCTACCTGTCCGCCAAGATCGGCATCCTGCCGGACATCCTGAACACCATCTACATCGTCATCGCCACCTTGGTCATCGTCCTGCCCGTGGGCGTGGGCGCTGCCATCTACCTGACCGAGTACGCCTCCGGCAAAAAGGTGGTCGCCATCATCGAGTATGCCGCCGAGACCCTCTCCGGCATTCCCTCCATCATCTATGGCCTGGTGGGTATGCTGTTCTTCTGCCAGTTCCTAGATATGCAGACCTCTCTGTTGGCCGGTGCCCTGACCCTGGTCATGATGAACCTGCCTACCATTATGCGCACCACCCAGGAGAGCCTCAAGACCGTTCCCCAGAGCTATCGGGAAGGCGCCTTCGGCCTGGGCGCAGGCAAGTGGCGGGTCATCCGCACGGTGGTGCTGCCTGGCTGTGTGGACGGTGTCATCACCGGCTGCATCCTGGCCGTGGGCCGTATCCTGGGCGAGTCCGCCGCTCTGCTGTTCACCGCTGGCTTTGCCCACGCCCTGAACGGCTTCTGGGAAGGACTGAACAGCGCAGGTGCAACCCTCACCGTGGCACTGTATGTGTACGCCAAGGAACAGGGTGAGTTCGGCGTGGCTTTCGCCATCGCCGCCATCCTGATGGTGCTGACCCTGGTCATCAACTTGGCAGCCACCTTGGTAGAGAGACATTTCAGGAGGAAGAAAGAACTATGAGCGAGATTATCACCGTAAAAGATCTGTGTCTGTGGTACGGAAGCCACAAGGCATTGAAGGATATCAACATCAACATCCCCGACCAGAGCATCACCGCCCTCATCGGCCCCTCCGGCTGCGGCAAATCCACCTTCCTCAAAACTCTGAACCGGATGAACGACCTGATCCCCGACGTGAAGATCACTGGCGACGTCCGCTACCAGGGCAAGGATATCTTCGGGGCAGACGTGGACGTGAGCCAGCTCCGCCGAGAGATCGGCATGGTCTTCCAAAAGCCCAACCCCTTCCCCATGAGCATCTATGACAACATCGCCTACGGCCCCCGTACTCATGGCATCAAAGGTAAGGCACAGCTGGACGAAATCGTGGAACGCTCCCTGCGGGATGCGGCCATTTGGGACGAGGTCAAGGATCGTCTGAAAAAGAACGCCCTGGGGCTCTCCGGCGGTCAGCAGCAGCGACTGTGCATCGCCCGTGCCCTGGCGGTGGAACCCAACGTCCTGCTCATGGACGAACCCACCAGCGCCCTGGACCCCATCTCCACCTCCAAAATCGAGGAGCTGGCCATGGAGCTGAAGGAGAAGTACACCATCGTCATCGTCACCCACAATATGCAACAGGCCGTCCGTATCTCGGACAACACCGCCTTCTTCCTGCTGGGTGAGCTGGTGGAGTACGACAACACCGAAAAGCTGTTCTCCACGCCGGAGGATCAGCGCACCGAAGATTACATCACCGGGAGGTTTGGTTAACTATGAGAAGTCGGTTTGATGAACAGTTGGCACTGCTCAATCAGCAGCTCATCGAGATGGGCGCCCTGTGCGAGGAGGGCATTGAGATGGCCTCCCGAGCTTTGACCGAAGGGGACAAAGAGCTTGCCAAGCAGGTGGCGCCCCTGGATTCGGAGATCGATCAGAAGGAGCGCAACATCGAGTCCCTTTGCCTGCGGCTGCTCCTCCAGCAGCAGCCGGTGGCCACCGACCTGCGAAAGATCTCCTCCGCCTTGAAGATGATCACCGATATGGAACGCATTGGCGACCAGGCGGAGGACATCGCCGAGATCGTCCAGTTCCTGGACGAACCGGTCAAGGAAGAAGCCCTCATTCACAAGGACGGCCAGCTCCGTGAGATGGCCAAGGCCACCATCCGCATGGTCACCGAGAGCATTCACGCTTATGTCAAGCATGACATCAAGGTGGCAGAGCAGGTGCTCAAGGAGGACGACATCGTAGACGAATATTTCGCTCAGGTGAAGCGGCAGCTGATCCAAAAGATTGCCGCCAATCCGGCGGAAGGGGAGTACGCCCTGGACTTGCTGATGATCGCCAAGTACTTTGAGCGCATTGGCGACCACGCCGAGAATATTGCCGAGTGGGTCATCTTCATGGTCACCGGCGAGCATAAAGAGGGCACCTGATGCCTGGGAACGTCCCGTCACCGAGGGTGGCGGGACGCTTTTTGCGTTTTCGGAGGATGTGCGAAAAGCGTTGTCAATCCCTGGCTTTCATGCTATGATGGTAGACGTGAAAGAAACGCCGCCGACCGATTTCCGGCAGGCGGCGAATGAGGGAAAGGGGTAACAGACATGAAAATCAGAGCGCTTCTTCCGCCGGAGGCCATCATCGTCCGAGCGGATGTGCAGACCAAGGAGGCGGCCATCGACCTGCTGGCAGAGCTGCACGATCAGGTGGGGCACCTGTCGGACAAGGAGGCATACGAGCGGGATGTCTGGAAACGGGAAGGGGAGTGCGTCACTGCCATCGGCATGGGCATGGCCGTGCCCCACGCCAAGAGCGACGCCGTCAAACAGGCGGGTCTTGCCGCCATCACCGTCCCAGACGGCATTGACTGCCGCGCCCTGGACGGGCAGCCCACCCGCCTGCTGTTCATGATCGCTGCCCCAGACGACGGCGACCTGCATTTGCAGATCCTGTCCAGCCTGATGACCCTTCTCGTGGAGGAGGAGCGCCGGGAACGGCTGGTGCAGGCGGCTACGCCAGAGGCATTTCTGGCGGAGCTGGAAGCAGCGGAAGCGTAACTTTGCAGAGAAAGAGGGAGCAGTTAAATGGTATCCAGACAGATTACGATCGTCAATCGGGACGGTTTTCATATGAGAGCGGCAGGAGACTTCGCCAAGGCCATGGCGGCCTTCCAAAGTGAAGTGACCGTCTCCTCTGCCAACAAAAGTGTCAACGGCAAAAGCATCATGCACCTCATTGCCTCCGGCTTCCAGAAGGGTACTGAGCTGAATATCCAGTGTGAAGGCCCAGATGAGGAAGCCCAGCTGGACAGCGCCTGCGCAATGATCGCCTCCGGCTTTGGCGAAGCGTGAACGGGAAGGAAGTGGGTACGATGATACAGGGAATCCCCGCATCGGGCGGCATCGGCATCGGCACCGCCGTTCTTCTGCGCCCCCAGAGCTTGACTTACGAATCCAAGCCGGCGGCGGATAAGAAGCTGGAAAAACAGCGGCTCCATGCGGCTATCGCACAGTTCGTCCAGGACACCCAAAAGGTGGCGGACACCTTCGGCAAACGACTGGATGCACGAGATGCGGAGATCCTCACTGGCCACATCGACATGATCCAAGACCCGTTCCTTCAGGAGGAGATGGACAATCGCATTGATGAGGGACTGTGTGCGGAGGGGGCAGCAGAGGCGGTGCTGGAGATGTTCAAGGCGCTGTTTCTAAGCTCCGAGGTGGAGCTGATCCAGCAGCGTGCCACTGATGTGGAGGACATCCGGCAAAAACTGCTGGAGATCTTGCTGGGGGTGGAGCAGCTGGATCTGAAGCACCTGCCCAAGGACAGTATCCTGGTGGTGGATGACCTGACCCCGTCTATGACTGCGGAGATGGATCATGACAGCGTAGCGGGCATCGTCACCCAGCGGGGCGGCATGACTTCCCACTCCGCCATTCTCTCCCGTGCCTTGGGCATCCCCGCTGTTCTCAGCGTGCCGGACGCCTTGGAGCGCATCCAGGATGGGACAAAGGTGATCGTGGATGGCACCATGGGCGTGGTGCAGGCGGCGCCAACGGCGGAGCTGTTGGCGCAGTATCGAGCTCGCCAGAACGGCGCTGCGGCGGAAAAGCGGCTGCTGGAGCAGTTCCGAGGGCTGCCTACACAGACCAAGGACGGCAAGACCTTACAGGTGCTGGGCAACATCGGCACCCCCGCAGAGGCGGTGCAAGTGGCCGAGGAGGACGGGGAAGGGGTTGGCTTGTTCCGAACCGAATTCCTTTACATGAATCGCACCGAAGCACCGGATGAGGAGACTCAGTACCAGGCGTACCAGCGGGTATGTGACGTGCTCAAGGGCAAACCGGTCATCATTCGCACCCTGGACGTAGGCGGAGACAAGGACATCCCTTACCTGCACCTGGAGCAGGAGGAGAACCCGTTCCTGGGCTATCGAGCCGTCCGCTATTGCTTGGGCAACCAGGATGCCTTCCGCACCCAGCTCACCGCCCTTATGCGGGCAGGGGCAGACAGCGGAGGACAGCTGTGGATCATGATCCCCATGGTCACCACCGTCGCTGAGATCAAGCAGGTGCGGGCGCTGGCGGAGGACATCAGCCAAAAGACCGGCCTGCCCCTGCCCAAGATTGGCACCATGATCGAGACACCATCTGCCATGCTCATGGCAGATGTGCTGGCCAAGTACTGCGACTTTTTCAGCATCGGTACCAACGACCTGATCCAGTACCTGATGGCCGCCGATCGGGGCAATCCCAACGTGGCGTATTTGTACCAGCCTTGCGACCCGGCGGTGCTCCGTGCGATTCAGGCTGTCATTCAGGCTGGCGCTCGGGCTGGCATCCCGGTGGGGCTGTGCGGGGAGATGGCATCGGATGCGATGCTCAACCCAGTGCTTCTGGGCTTTGGTTTGGAACGGTTCTCCGTTAGCCCCTCCGCCATCCTGAACACCCGACGGGAGATCAGCCGTTGGAGCATTCAGGAGGCTCAGGAAGTGGCAGAACACGTCCTGACTCTGGAGACTGCCGCAGAGGTGGCAGCCTACCTGGCCGAAGTGCGGAAACGCTAAATTGGAAACAAAAAACACGAAACGCTGCGTTTTTTGCTTGGCGTTTCGTGTTTATTTTTGTCTCACAGCGTTCCGCTATCTCAGATGGCGGAATAAATAACGATCCACCTTTTCCGGCGGCGTGTACGTCTTGCCACAGATCATTTATGAGGCAGCTCATTCAGTTCCGTCTCGATAAAATCCACGAACATTTTCAGCGCTTCTTCCTCCCCCTTGCCGTCACAGCACAGGGTCACTTCCGAATCCTTCTTCAGGTAGTTGGCCATCAGATCCACTACGTTTTTTGCGTTGATGTCCTTATCTTGATAGTGGATCCAAATTTTGCACTCGTAAAACTTACTCAGCCGGTCGCTGATCATAACAGACGGGAGCATATGCAGGCCGTATTCACAGGTGATCTTGATCTTTTTGGAAACCATCGTCTCTTTCTCCCCCCAAACGCTGCGTGCCTGATTGCGACGCCCTTACTCGCCCCATGTTTCTGTCAGGCCGCAAGATGATTTACCTCAAATTATACCATAGAACCCCCTCCGGTTCAAGAAATCCCCCTCCGAAATTTTCCGCCCGCTGCACCGATCTTCCATGGACAATCCCCGCCAAACCACTTATAATAAAGGGTGCGCAAACACCGGCCTGGGCAGTTTGTCCGGCCGCAGAAATAACCGGAACCATCCCCAAAGTTGGAAAGGAGACCGTGACATGACCGCTGAGATTTTAAGCGTGGGAACCGAATTGCT